>NZ_JACYXF010000205.1 GCF_015352985.1 Noviherbaspirillum malthae
TCGAGCTCCTCGCGCTCGGCCGGCGTCTGCAGACGCTCCTTCTCCGGCGGAATCGTCTCGTTGATCAGGTACGGCTTGATCGAGTGGTACTGCTTGAAGAACTGCGTCATGTCCACGATCAGGTCGCGGATCACCGGCAGTCCCGGCAGCGGCCGCAGCACGATCGGCTCGGTCAGCTCGTTGAGATTGGTCGTGCAGGCCAGTCCGTTCTTGCCGTTGATGTTCATCGCGTCCGAGCCGCACACGCCTTCGCGGCAGGAGCGGCGCAGCGCCAGCGAGTCGTCCACGTCGGCCTTGATGCGCTGCAGTGCGTCCAGCAGCATCTTGTCGGTGTCCTGCAAGGTCACCGTCAGGTCCTGCATGTACGGCTTGGCATCCTTGTCCGGATCGTAGCGGTAGATCTTGAATTTCAGTGTACGTGCCATGTTCTGTTCTGCCTTAGAAAGTACGTGCCTTCGGCTTGAAGGTCTCAACGGTCAGCGGCTTGGTGTTGACCGGCTTGTAGTCCAGACGGCAACCTTCCGAGAACCACAGCGTGTGCTTCATCCAGTTCTCGTCGTCGCGCTTTTCGTAGTCGCGATGCGCATGCGCGCCGCGCGATTCCTTGCGCGCCGCCGCCGA
>NZ_JACYXF010000206.1 GCF_015352985.1 Noviherbaspirillum malthae
CAGCTTCGGGACGCAGTCGGTGCGTGGCTCACACTATGTCGAGCGCATCATGACGGTCGTCGGCAGTTGCAAGCTGCAAGGTCGCAATCCGCTTACCTTCCTCACACAGGCCATTCAAGCACATTGGAGAGATGGCGTTGCTCCTTCCTTAATCCAAGACAGCTTCGCCGAAGGGTGAACGGTTACCCTATTTTTATGGTCCAGCGTTAAGAGTTACTCCGAATCGACGCATAAATATATTGAAGCCAAAATCTGCCAACTTAAATTTGTCTTGGTCAGGCCTATGCGCAATGGCCGAAAGCACAGTAACACCTCTCTTACTGGCATGTCATATGGCACTTGAGTGTAGGCTCCCGGTGATAAAACTTTGCAACGTCCAAAAGTGAGTCGGATCGCTTTTACTGATCTTTTGGGCGAAATCTATGGAACATCTTCAATCAAATACAGGTCCGTAGTAAGCGCCCAGCCATCCCACATTGACGGGATACCGAATCTACGAGCAGAAGTTTAGGCGGGCGTCCAGCGATGCGGCAGCAGTTCGGTGACACGGCTAGCCGGCAGTGTCGGTAAGCGTTCGAGGA
>NZ_JACYXF010000207.1 GCF_015352985.1 Noviherbaspirillum malthae
CGGCGGTGCGCAGATCATCACGGATGTGGACAAGGCGGGCTTTACGGCGGCGATGAAGCCGGTGTACGAGCGCTTCGTCACCGATCCGGCGCTCAAGGACGTCGTCGCCAAGATCCAGAAAAGCGCACATTGATTCCATGTCCTCATGTCGCCCGTGCTGACCGCGGGCGCAGGCATGAGGTGGCAAGACAATGATGGAAGCCAGCCGGCATCCATCATTGCAACCGTTTCCGGTTCTGGTTTTTGGAGGCCGTATGTTAGATGCAGCAATCAAGGCGGACGCCGCTCCGCCTGTTGAACAAGACAAGATCATGTTTCTTACCAAATTCAATGCGGCGCTGTGCCGCGCGGCGATGATCGGGGCGGTGCTCGGCCTGTTCGGCATCGTCTTCGTCGTCGTGTGGCAGGTCTTCGGCCGCTACGTCCTGAACGACACTCCCACTTGGGCCGAGGGCGCCGCACTGGTGCTCGTCATCTACGTCACCATGCTCGGCGCCGCCGCCGGCGTGCGCGACGCCGGCCACATCGGCATGGAATCCATCCTGGTGCTGCTGCCCGAAACACTGCGCC
>NZ_JACYXF010000208.1 GCF_015352985.1 Noviherbaspirillum malthae
CAAAAAAGCCCGCAGCATTGCGCTGCGGGCTTGGTCACATCATTGCATGTCATGCGGCCGCTTTCATCGGCAACCGCACGACTGCGGTCTTACTCGCCTGCGGCGGCAGTGTTGGCTCGGGCAGCGGCCACGGCTTCCTGACGCACTTCATCGCGGCTCTTGCCGGAGGCCACTGCAGTGTTGCTGAACTCGACAAATTCGCTGTTGCCGGCAAGCTGGCCCTGACCTTGCGCCTGAGCCTGCTTCAGTTCGGCCACCACTTCGGCACGGGTCTTGGTGGACTTGAAATCGCTGAAATCAACCCACTCGCTGGCAAAGGCGGAGCTGGCAGCGGCAAAGACGGCAACGGCAGCAATCAGTTTCTTGGCATTCATGTTCGTTCTCCAGTTGGACGGTTAGGGACTCAATCGCGGCGGCTTGGACAAGTCGTTTGCCCTCGCAGCCTGCCTCGGTGAGTCGCACGCGTTGTCTTGTGTGCTCATCGATGAAGCACATTGTAGGTGTTGCGCGAAAGGAGAAAAACAGCCTCGGCAGCAATGCGTTATTGCGAAAAC
>NZ_JACYXF010000209.1 GCF_015352985.1 Noviherbaspirillum malthae
ACGCTCAAGAAAATCAAGGACAGCGGCACCATCACCCTGGGCGTGCGCGACTCTTCCATTCCCTTCTCCTACCTCGATGACAAGCAGTCCTACCAGGGCTACTCGATCGATTTGTGCATGAAGGCCGTCACGGCCATCCAGAAGCATCTCGGCCTGACCCAGCTCAACGTCAAGATGAACCCGGTCACCTCGGCCACCCGCATTCCGCTCATGGCCAACGGCACCATCGACCTCGAGTGCGGTTCGACCACCAACAACGTCGAGCGCCAGAAGCAGGTCGCCTTCGCACCGACCACCTTCGTCTCGGGCAACCGCCTGCTGGCCAAGAAGGCTTCCAACATCAACAGCCTGAACGACCTCAAGGGCAAGACCCTGGTGTCGACCGCCGGCACGACTTCGATGCGCCAGGTGACCGCGCTCAATACCGAGAAGAACCTGGGCATGAACATCCTGTCGGCCAAGGACCATGCCGAGGCTTTCCTGATGGTGGAAACCGGCCGCGCGGTGGCCTTCCTGATGGATGACATCCTGCTGGCTTCGCTGGCTGC
>NZ_JACYXF010000210.1 GCF_015352985.1 Noviherbaspirillum malthae
GAAGTGGGTAGCCTAACCGCAAGGAGGGCGCTTACCACGGTAGGATTCGTGACTGGGGTGAAGTCGTAACAAGGTAGCCGTATCGGAAGGTGCGGCTGGATCACCTCCTTTCTAGAGCAATGGCTCGCCAGTTGAGCGTTCACACTTATCGGTATGTTGGTAGTAATAAGCCAATAACTGCATAAAGCAGGTCTGTAGCTCAGCTGGTTAGAGCACTACCTTGACATGGTAGGGGTCGTTGGTTCGAGTCCAATCAGACCTACCACTTTATGTGGTCGGAATATCAAACCTAAGTTGGTCGCAGTTGTAAGTTGTAGAGTACGACAAAGCGGGAATAGCTCAGTTGGTAGAGCGCAACCTTGCCAAGGTTGAGGTCGAGAGTTCGAGACTCTTTTCCCGCTCCATCTACTTAGGTTTGATCATTGCGATCATGGCTGTTTTGTTCTTTAACAATCTGGAAGAAGTAGTAAAGATTTATCAGTTGGAGTTCACGTATGTGATGTGCGTGGATGAAGACTGGTGGGTTGTGATTGTCATCAATC
>NZ_JACYXF010000021.1 GCF_015352985.1 Noviherbaspirillum malthae
GGGCAGGACTTCGGCGTGGTAGCAGGCGAAGCCGCCGTCGGCATGGGAAAAGGCGAAGTGGTGGATGTAGCCGTTGAAGTAGTGCTCGCTGCCGTCGTCCTGCTCGATGCCGACAGTGACGTTCTTGCCCATGAGTTCCTTGAGTTCGATGCCGGCGTGGGTGGAGAGCAGCTGCAGGCGCAGGTGGAAGGGTTCGGACAGGGCGGCATGGGCGTGCAGCGTGTCGACCATGAGGGTTTTCTCGGGCGGCAGCGGGGAGGTGAAGCGCAGCAGGCGGTGGGTGTCGGTGAACTGGGGGATGCCCGCTAAAGCGGAGAGGCTTTCCTCGACGTCGTCGGCCTGTTCGGTGCTGGCGAAGGTGGGGAAGAACGGTGCGGTGGGGGTAGCGAAGTCGCGGATGGCTTGGCCGTGCAGCGGGTGGCCGGCGATGTTCAGCACTTGGGCGGCTTGCTGTGCGAGGCCAGCGGCTTGGGCGGCCTTGGTGATGTTGGGATTGAGTTTGCCAGCGGCTTGCAGGCCTTGCTGCAGGACGGCGCCGGGAGTTTCGGCTTGCAATGCGTCGAGAGCCTGAATGGCGGAGGACGCAAGCTGCAGTTCCTTGGGAAGCGGTCCCGCCAGCGCGGCAGCACTCGCGGCGAGCGAAGCCAGCGACGATGGAGTGGAGGCCGATGAGGGGGCAAAGTCCTTGAGCGGATCCTGTTCCGGGTCATCGAATGGCTTGAGGGACATGTGTTTCTCCGACGGTATTGCGTTTCTGCGGCTTTTATCTGAATAGAAAGCCTGCAGAACTTGATTTAAATGCAACACAAAAGTTGTCTGGATGGTAACACGGCTATTGCCAATAATTAAGAAAATTGCAACATTTGACGCATGTATGCCACAGTTGGATCGTGTTGGCATGCAGGGAGAGGAATGAAGGAGTCGAGATGTATTGGCGTCAGCATTGAGACGAAATGACGCAGGCGCGCCTCGGCGTAAAGGCTGAGCAAGTGCAGTGAAATCTTTTAACGAAATTCGTTGTATTTGTGCCTTGCTCCCGCAGGCGGTGCGATGGCAGGCTTTCGCAAGCCATGGGTTGCGCTGCTGTAGTCTATTTGGCTTGCAAGCCAGATCATGGTGAGGATTGGGATGAGGGTAATCGTGACGGAGATAGGTCTTGGCAACTCCCCTCATCCCCGGCCCTCGCTCCGCGCCCCACGATCTGGCTTGCACGCCAGATCGGCTTCGGCAGCGCAAACCCGTGGTTTGCGAAACCCTGCCTGCGCCCCGCCTGCGGGAGAGGGGGAAAGAAACGCCGCGTCAAACGACTTTGCTGCCCTGCTTGGGAAATTAAGGGACCAAATGACTGACTTGGCCACGCCGTGGTCAGGACGCCAAGGTCCGAGCCATGCGCGGCCGGGCGGCGCGTCAGTATTCGACCGCCGCGCCCTTCACGCCGAACTTGTCGGCCAGGACCTGCTTCAGTCCATCAGCAGGCGACACGCGCCAGTCGTCGGCGAGACGGATCTCGCAGCTGCCCACGCCGGCCTGCATGTAGCGCAGCATCAGCGGCAGGCCGTTCTCGGAACGGTAAGGCGCGAGGATCTGTTTCATCTGCGCGGCGTCGAGCCGGGTATCGAGCGAGAAGGCGAACTGGCGGCCATAGGCGATACGTGCCATGGCGATATCCATGACCTTGTCGGCCGAGACGCGGATGCCGCCGGCGAAGCGGTCTTCCGAGACCTTGCCCTGCACTGCCAGGAATTCGTCTTCCTTGAACAGCTGCTTGTTGGGCTCGTAGAGCTCGTTGTAGACGGTGACATCGACAGTCGCCGTACCGTCGTCGAGGGTGACGATCAGGATCTTGCCTCGCTGAGTCATCTGGGTACGCATGGCGCTGACGATGCCGGCCATGAGGCGCGGCTCGCGGGCTGGCTCCAGGCTGGACAGCTTGGAACGGGCGAACTTGCGCGCTTCCTGCTCATAGGCATTGAACAGGTGGCCCGACAGGTAGAAGCCGAGC
Source organism: Noviherbaspirillum malthae (assembly GCF_015352985.1). Lineage (GTDB taxonomy): Bacteria > Pseudomonadota > Gammaproteobacteria > Burkholderiales > Burkholderiaceae_D > Noviherbaspirillum > Noviherbaspirillum malthae. Next base: position 2,003 of record NZ_JACYXF010000021.1, read on the forward strand.
GCGACCTTCTCTTCGGTGAGGCGCTGCTTCTCGCTCCAGGGCGCGGCCTTCACGTATTCGAGCGGGGCTTCCATGCCGTCGTCCGGTCCGCCGAACAGGCTGACCTGGTTGGCCGAGGCTTCCGCCTGCTCCGCGCATTCCATTGCATAGTTGACCGAGGCGATCAGCACGCCGCGATCGACGCCGAAGCAATCCATCGCGCCGGCACGGATCAGCGATTCGATGGTGCGGCGGTTGATCTGGCGCTTGTCGATGCGCTTGACGAAATCGAACAGATCCTTGAACGGCCCGTCCTGACGCGCGGCGAGAATGGCTTCGATCGCATTCTGGCCCGAGCCCTTGACGGCGCCGAGGCCGTAGCGGATCTGGGCGGCCTTCTTGCCCGGTTCGCCGACGGGAGTGAAACGGTAGTCCGACAGGTTGATGTCCGGCGGCAGCAGCTTGAGGCCGCAGATGTCGATCGCATCCTCGACCAGGATCTTGATCTTGTCGGTATCGTCCATTGCCAGCGACAAGTTGGCTGCCATGAACGCGGCGGGATGGTGGGCCTTGAGGTAGGCGGTGTGATATGACAGCAACGCATACGCGGCGGCGTGCGACTTGTTGAAGCCGTAGCCCGCGAACTTCTCCATCAAGTCGAAGATTTCGTCGGCCTTTTCCTGCGACAGGCCGTTCTTGGCCGCGCCTTCGCGGAAGATCAGGCGGTGCTGCGCCATTTCCTCGGGCTTCTTCTTGCCCATCGCGCGGCGCAGCAAGTCCGCGCCGCCGAGCGAGTAGCCGCCGATGACCTGCGCCATCTGCATCACCTGCTCCTGATAGACCATGATGCCGTAGGTTTCGGAGAGAATGCCTTCGGTACGCGGATCGGGATACTCGAATTTCTCGCCGTGCTTGCGGCGGCAGAAATCGGGGATCAGGTCCATCGGGCCCGGCCGGTACAGCGCCACCAGCGCGATGATGTCCTCGAAGCGGTCGGGGCGCGCATCCTTCAGCATGCCCTGCATGCCGCGGCTTTCAAGCTGGAACACGGCGACCGTCTTGGCCTTGGTCAGCAGCTCATACGACGGCTTGTCGTTGAGCGGCAGCTTTTCCAGCGAGAAGTCCTGCATCGCCGGATCGAGCTGCTTGATGTAGCGCACCGCGCGGTCGAGGATGGTCAGCGTGGTCAGGCCCAAAAAGTCGAACTTGACCAGGCCGACGGCTTCGACGTCGTCCTTGTCGTACTGCGAGACCACGCCGGAATCGCCGCCCTGGGTGTAGAGCGGACAGAAGTCGGTGAGTTTGCCGGGCGCGATCAGCACGCCGCCGGCATGCATGCCGATGTTGCGGGCGATGCCCTCGACCTGCTGCGCGAGGTCGAGCAGCTGCTTGACCTCCTCTTCGTTTTCCATCCGCTCCTTGAGCAGCGGCTCTTCCTCGATCGCATCCGCGATGGTGACCAGCTTGCCCGGCTTGAACGGAATCAGTTTGGAAATGCCGTCGCAGAAGTTGTAGCCCATGTCGAGCACGCGGCCGACGTCGCGCACCGCGCCCTTGGCCGCCATCGTGCCGAAGGTGGCGATCTGCGACACCGCTTCCCGTCCGTAGCGGTCCTTCACGTACTGGATCACGCGGTCGCGGTTTTCCTGGCAGAAGTCGATGTCGAAGTCAGGCATCGAGACGCGTTCCGGGTTGAGGAAGCGTTCGAACAGCAGGTTGTATTCGAGCGGATCGAGGTCGGTGATCTTCAGCGCATACGCCACCAGCGAGCCGGCGCCGGAGCCTCGGCCCGGTCCCACCGGCACGCCGTTGTTCTTGCCCCACTGGATAAAGTCGGCCACGATCAGGAAGTAGCCGGGGAAGCCCATCTTGATGATGGTGTCGGTCTCGAACTTCAGCCGCTCCTCGTAGCGCTGGCGGTTCTTCTCGCGCTTTTCCGGATCGGGGAACAGCTGCACCAGCCGCTCTTCCAGGCCGGACTTTGCCTCCGTCACCAGGAATTCATCGAGCGACACGCCATCGGGCGTCGGAAACAGCGGCAGCCTGGGCTTGCCAAGCTCCAGCTGCAGGTTGCAGCGCTTGGCAATCTCGATGGTGTTCTGCACCGCCGCCGGCATGTCGGCGAACAGTTCGGCCATCTCGGCCTGCGACTTGAAGCACTGCTGTTCATTGAAGCGCTTGACCCGGCGCGCATTGGCGAGGATCTCGCCCTCGGCGATACAGGTGCGCGCCTCATGCGCGATGAATTCTTCCGCCTTCAGGAACTGCGTCGGATGCGTGGCCACCACCGGCAGCTTCAGCTTGCCCGCCAGCGCGACCGCCTGCCGCACATAGCCTTCCATGTTGGGCTGGCCGTAGCGCTGCACTTCGATGTAGAAGCGGTTCGGGAAAATGCGGGCCCAGCGCTCGGCGTTGCGCTGCGCGGCGGCGGCGTTGCCGTTGTCGATGGCCATGCCGATGTCGCCGCTCTGCGCGCCGGACAGGGCGATGAGATCGCTCGCACCGTCGTTTTCCAGCCACTCCGCGCGGATCTCGGCGCGGCCGCGATGCACGTTGGTCAGCCAGGCCTTCGACAGCAGTTCGCACAGTTGCAGATAACCGTTGTGGTTCTTAACCAGCAGCAACAAGCGTGAAGGCTTGTCGCGGTCGTCGTCATTGGTGATCCAGACATCGCAGCCGGCGATCGGCTTGATCCCCTTGCCGCGCGCCGCTTTATAAAACTTGACCATGCCGAAGAGATTGGCGAGATCGGTGATGGCGAGCGCGGGCTGCTGGTCCTTCGATGCCGTTTTGACCACATCGTCGATGCGCACGAGGCCGTCGACGATCGAGTATTCGGTATGAAGGCGGAGATGGATGAATTGCGGCGATGTCATGCCGGTATTTTACCGCGAGCGCCCTGCTTCCAGACGGCAAGCCCATTTCCCGTGGCTCCGGCTGTTGCGGGTTTCCCTATTGACAAACACCCGGCAGGTCACGGGGCAGGCAGCAGGCAAACAGGCCCACGGGCGGCAAAAGCTGTACCGTCTGCCGGCTGCGAGCGTTTATAATGTCGGCAAATCAAAGACTTATCTTCTCCATTACCGTATGCAGTCCAGCAATCTCTACGTCAATATCGCCGCCTACAAGTTCATTACCTTCGACGATACCGTCGAAAAGCGTCCGCAGTTCCGCGCCCTGTGCGAGGAGCTCGACCTGAAAGGCACCATCCTGCTCAGCCCGGAAGGCATCAACCTGTTCCTGGCCGGCCTGCGTGAATCCATCGACAAGTTTCTCGCCTTCCTGCGCTCCGATCCGCGCTTTGCGGATATCGAAGTCAAGGAAAGCTTTTCCGACCGCCAGCCGTTCACCAAGATGCTGGTCAAGCTCAAGCGCGAGATCATCACCATGAAGCATCCGCTGATCAAGCCGGAAGAAGGCCGCGCGCCGGCGGTCGATGCGAAGACGCTCAAGCGCTGGCTCGACCAGGGCCATGACGACAACGGCAAGCCGGTGGTCATGATGGATACGCGCAATGCCTTCGAGGTCGATGTCGGCACGTTTGAAAACACCATCGATTACCGTATCGACAAGTTCAGCGAATTCCCTGATGTGGTGGCCAGGCACAAGGATGAGCTCGACGGCAAGACCGTGGTCACCTTCTGCACCGGCGGCATCCGCTGCGAAAAGGCGGCCATCCACATGCAGAACGTCGGCTACGACAGCGTCTACCAGCTCGAGGGCGGCATTCTGAAATACTTCGAGGAAGTCGGCGGCGCGCATTACAAGGGCGACTGCTTCGTCTTCGACTACCGCACTGCGCTCAATCCCCAGCTGGAAGCGACCGACACCAAGCAGTGCTTCGCCTGCCGCGCAGTGGTGACGCCGCGCGAGCAGCTGTCGCCGTATTACATTCCCGGCCGCTCCTGCCCGCATTGCAAGAAGGAGATGAAGGCGACGGAGGAGTCGCAGGCGGCTTGATTGTTGTTGGGATGATCTGTTGGGATGAGCTGATGAAAAAGCCGGCGCCGTTGATGACGGGCCGGCTTTTTTGTTGGGTTGGGTTTGCTGTTTGCGGGGTTGCAGGCAAGGTTTTGCAGACCGCAGGTTTGCGCTGCCTTAGCCGAATCGTGGGGCCTAAGAGCGAGGGGTCGGGATGAAAGGGTTAGCAAAGCCTCCTGAGGTCTTGGCTACCCCCCCTCACCCCTTCCCCTCTCCCGCCTGCGGGAGAGGGGTTCTTTTTTACTTTCGCATAAATAAGACTGGTAAGACTGGCAAGACTGGCCAGGCAAAAACCAAAGAGGCTGTTAGTCCCCCTTTTGCCGACGCCAAAAGAGCGCGGCGCCAAGCGGATAGAGAAGCGCGGACTGTCTGAGCCGCAGGCGAGTTTCCACGCTTCCCGCTTGGTGCCGCGCTCTTTTGGGAACCCCGCAGGGGCGGCGGCATCGGGGTCGTTTTCTTGCCTTCTTCTTTGTCGACACAAAGAAGAAGGTGGCCCGCCGGGGCCAGTCCCGGCAAAGCAAGCCCCCACGGAGAAATCACCGTACAAGCCATCTCCAAACCGAAACCCATAGAACACGCACAAGCCCCCGCACAAACAAAAACGCCCGCATCACTGCGGGCGTTTCACATCAAGCCTCAGAACCTACTTCCCGGCCTTCGGATACTCCAGATCATAAGTCACCCTGGAAACCTTCCCCACCCCCGGCCCCACCGGCATCGCATAACTGGTGCCGCCGGGCGCAAAGTAAGCCGCCACCGTATGCAGGTCATCCGCATTCAAGGTCCCCGCCGCATACCGCAAACGCAGGTAGCTGATCAGATAGCTGTAGCGCGCCTGCGCCAGGTCACGCTGCGCGGTGTACAGCTGCTGCTGCGCATTGAGCACATCGAGGTTGATGCGCACGCCGCCCTTGACGCTCTGCTGCGTGGCTTCCACCAGCAGCTTGGCCGAATTGACCGACTTGACCAGCGCATTGATGCGCGAGGCGCCGCTCAGCAGCAGATCGTACTGCTTGCGCAGCTCCACCAGCACCAGGCTGGTCCGCGCGTCCAGGTCGGCCTTGGCCTTCTGCTGGCTGGCGACCGCCTGCGTGGTCGCTGCATTCACCGAGCCGCCGGAGTAGATCGGGATATTGACCTGCACGCCGAGCGCGCGGACATCCGATTCCTGGTTGCGGGTATTCACCGTTTCCGAGCCGCTCTTGCTGTACTGGGCGATGAAATCCACGCGCGGCGCGTGGCCGGCGCGGGCTTTCTTGACCTCCTGCTCGGCAATCTCCACCGCGTAGCGCTGCGCCGCGATTTCGGAATTGCGCTCCAGCGCCAGCGCCTTCCACTCTTCGAAGGAAGACGGCGACATCGGCTTGACGCGGAAGTCGTCGCCCAGCGGATCCAGCTGAGAGACATCGATGCCCACGATGGCGGCAAGATTGTTGCGCGCGGTGGTCATGTTGTCGCGCGCCTCGATCAGCTGCGCTTCGGCCAGGTCGTAACGGGCCTGGGTTTCCAGCATGTCGGTCCTGGTGCCCTCGCCCTTTTCGAACATGCGGTCGTTGACCTTGCGCTGTTCGGCAAAGGTGTCGCGCTGTATCGTCGCCAGCGCGAGCTGGTCCTCGGTGTACTTCGCTTCCGCATAGGCGCTGACCAGGCGGATCACCAGGTCCTGGCCGCGCGCGCTGAACAGGGCATCGCTGTAATTGCTCTGGGCGATACCCTGCCGGTAGCGCGCGTAGCCGTCGAGATTAATCAGCGGCTGGCGCAGCGTGACGCCTCTTGAGGTGCTCTCGTAATCGAGAGGCTCGGTTCCTCCGCCGCCAAGTATATTCCTCGGTGTAGTGATGTCACCCTTGTTCTTGAAGGTCGAATAGTTCGCCGACACGTTCGGCAACAGGTTGGAGCGCCCAAGCACCCGGTTCTGCTGCCCCGCCTCGTTCTCATGCACCGCGGAGCGGTAGGTCGGATCGTTCTGCAATGCCGCTTCATAAGCCTGCACCAGGCCGACGGCCGAGGCCTGCCCGGCCTGTGCGAGCAATGCGGCGGCCACTGCCGCCGCCAGCAGGCGTTTGTTCGTCAGTACCGCCACGCTTACTCCTCGCTCAGGGATGTCTTGGCGCGGTCCATGACCGGCTTGAACAGGTAATTCATCATCGTGCGTTCGCCCGTCTTGACGAAGACTTCCACCGGCATGCCGGCGCGCACCTGATGGTCCTTGAGCATCTTCTTGCCTTCCGGCGTGACCATGGCTTTCATCTTGTAGTAAGGCATGCCGGTCTTCTCGTCGACCAGGCGGTCGGCGGAAATCTGGGTCACCTTGCCCGGAATATGCGGCGTGGTGTTCTGGTTGAAGGCCGGGAAGATCAGTTCCACGTCCAGCTCAGGATGCACCTTGTCGATCAGGTTGACCGGCACCTGACCTTCGACGATCAGCGGATCGTCCACCGGCACCAGGTCCATCATGCGGAAGCCGCTGCCGACCACGCCGCCCTGGGTGAACACGTTCATGCCGACGACCGTGCCGTCGACCGGCGCGCGCACGATCACGTTGTTCAGGTCGAAGTCCTGGCTCTTCAGGCGGCTTTCGAGCGCTTCGGCTTCCTTCTGCACTTCGCTCAGCTGCGAACGCACTTCCTTCTGGTAATCCTGCTGGCGCTGCATGCGGCGCAGGCTCAGTTCGGCGATCTGGCGCTGGGTGCGGCCGATGTTGCCGATGTTCTCGGAAATGCCGCCGTTGATCTGGGCATAGGTACGCTCCAGGTCGAGCAGGCGGTTGCGGGCCACATAGCCGTCCTTGGCGAGGTCGCGCATGCCGGCCAGCTGCTCCTTCAGGAAGACCTGCTGCTGCTTCTGGCTCTCGAGCGCTTCGTTCAGGCCGCCCAGCTGCGACTTCAGGCCGGCGATGCTTTCATCCACGCCGGCGAGTTCGCTCTGCAGCGAGGACTGGCGCGACGAGAACAGCTGCTGCTGCAGCATGATGTTGTTGGCCACGCGGGGATCGCTCTTGGCGCTTTCCAGTTCGCCCGGGAACTCGATGGTCTTCCTGCCGTCGCGCTCGGCGATCAGGCGGGCTTCGGTAGCGCGCGCCGAGAAGTACTGGACGCGAGTCATCTCGGCGGCCGCCTTGGCCTGCACGTCGTTCATCTTGACCAGCGGCTGGCCGGCCTTGACGGTGTCGCCTTCCTTGACCAGAATCTGCTCGATGGTGCCGCCGGTCTGGTGCTGGATCGCCTTGCGGTTGCCCGACACGGTGACGGTGCCGCTGACCGGCACGCCCTTGTCGAGCGGAGCGAAGATGGCCCACAGCAGGAAGCCGCCGACGCCCAGCAGGACGATCAGCCAGCCGAGCCGCGAATGGCGTGAAGGATCGGTATCGATGTCGACCGGCGACACATCCTGCGCGACGACTTCGGTCGCGTCTTTGCTTTTCAAGAGTTTCATGCGCTTATTCCTGTTCTGCTACCGTGGCGTCCTGCTCGGTGGTTCGCTGGGCGTCCTGTGCTTGTCCTTGTGCCTGTGCCTGCAGCTGGGCCTGCTGGGCCGCACGCTGCTGCGCCGCCTGCTGCTGTGCCAGCTGGGCCTGCTGAGCCTGCTGCTGCAGTGCCGCCAGCACGTCATTGGTCGGACCGAACATTTGGGCCGCGCCGTCGCGCAGCAGCAGCAGCTTGTTGGTCACGCCGATGACGCTGGTGCGGTGGGTGATCATGACGATGGTCTTGCCGCGGCGGCGCAGATCCATCACCGCGTTCACCAGCGCCTGCTCGCCGACGTCGTCGAGGTTGGAGTTGGGCTCGTCGAGCACGATCAGCGAAGGATCGTCGTACATGGCGCGGGCCAGGCCGATGCGCTGCTTCTGGCCGCCCGACAGGCCGGCGCCGCCATCGCCGAGGATGGTGTCGTAGCCCTTCGGGAAATGCAGGATCATGTCGTGCACGCCGGCGCGCTTGGCCGCTTCGATGACTTTCTCGGAATCGACTTCGCCGAAGCGGGCGATGTTCTCGCTGACGGTGCCGCCGAAAAGTTCGACGTCCTGCGGCAGGTAGCCGATATGCGGGCCGAGCTGATCCTTGTTCCACTGGAAGATGTCGGCGCCGTCGAGGCGCACCTTGCCTGACGCCGCCGGCCATACGCCGACCAGAAGACGCGCCAGCGTGGACTTGCCGGAACCGCTGGGGCCGATCACACCGAGCGCGTCGCCCGGGACGATGCCGAAGCTCAGGCCCTTGATCACCGCGACCTGCGCGCCCGGGGGCGCCGCCATCACGGCTTCCAGCGTCAGCCGGCCTTCCGGCTTGGGCAGTTCCATGCCGGCGCCGCGGGCCGGGTTGTTGGCCAGCAGTTCGTTCAGGCGCTGATAGGCGCTGCGCGTGCTGCTCCAGGATTTCCAGACGCCGATCACCTGCTGCACCGGGCCGAGCGCCTTGCCCATCAGGATGGACGCCGCGATCATCATGCCGGGGGTGATCTTGCCTTCCACCGCGAGCAGCGCGCCGTAGCCGAGCACCAGCGACTGCAGCGAGGTCTGGAAGAACTTGGTAATCGCGGTCACGATGCCGGCCTTCTCGCTCGCTTCGGCCTGCAGCTGCAGGAAGCGGCCGTGCAGCTTGAACCAGCGCTGCATCAGGTTGGGCAGCATGCCCATGGATTCGATGACTTCCGCGTTGCGCAGGTTGTTGGTCGCCAGGTTGGTCGAGGCGATGGCCAGCGCGTTGGCTTCGCTCAGCGGCTTCTTCGACACCTTCTCGTTGATGAAGGCCAGCGCCACCAGCACCGCCGTGCCGACCAGGGCGAACACGCCGAGGGTGGGCTCGAACAGGAAGATGACGATCAGGTAGATCGGGAACCAGGGCGCATCGAAGAAGGCGAACAGCGCATTACCGGTCAGGAACTGGCGCAGGTTGGTCAGGTCCTGCAATGCCTGCCCGGCATTGCCGCCGCCGCGGCGCAGGTTCTGCTCGAAGGCGGCGGTGTAGACCCGCTTGTTGAGCTGCATGTCGAGCTTGGCGCCGACGCGTACCAGCACGAAGCTGCGCACATATTCGAGTGCGCTCATGAATACATACGCCCCCAGCATGATGAGCGTCAGCATCAGCAGGGTGATCTCGTTGCGGCTGGGGAGCACGCGGTCGTACACCTGCAGCATGTAGATCGACGGCGTCAGCATGATCAGGTTGATGATCGCGCTGAAGATGCCGACGGTACGAAACGCTCCCTTGAAGCTGGCAAGCGCCTGGGCGATTTCGTTGTTGGGAAGTTGAAGTTTAGATTTCATCTAGGATTTGACGCGCTGGTGAATGCCGGTTGGGCAAATGGATCCATGAAGAACAAAAACGGCGGCGGGAACAATCGGTATCCGTTTTGCAACCCGGACAGAACGCCTCCTGCACTGCCGGATAACTGTCAGTTAATCGAAATTTGCCAATCTGAAAACATTGTTGTTGTCTTTCGAAAAATGTGACGGTTATCACATTTGGCGAAGCTTACCACAGCGAAATTTGCCGTACCACAGTTTTTCTCGTGGGAACAGAAAACCACAGTTTCGTCGTGTGATATCAGAAAAAAGCCTGTGAAACTGCTATTTCCCGGTTGGCTGCAATCTGGTGTCCATATTCAAGGTGGCAACTTTTGCAAAGCAGGCCGGCTCCTTGTCCCTACCCTTTCACCGATGTCCTTGCATGACCGGAAGTCGTCTCTGACATGAGACCGTCACGAACAGTTTCCCCGACCGGAAACAATTTATTGAATGAACGATTTCCCTTGCGCATTGATTAACACAATCGCTTCAGCGCAGCGTGAAAAACACTGATTGCTTTTGCAAGAGCGCGCGGCACTGCACATCGCCATTGCATTTCTTGACATGCATCATTCATGCGTTGCGGTCCGGGCACATCGAGGCAGATACACCTCGTTACGCCGTTGATAGCTCTCAACGGAGCCGCGAGTTCTGCTTTGCATGCTCGCTCGCATCGGTATTCTTGCCTTTAATGCCACGCACCCTCGCTGTGCGCGGCATGCATGCTCGCCGCTTTGCGAAGCATTGAGCGCCGGCTACAACAAAGCCCATTAACACGTATCCATTGCAGCATATCCATTGCACAACGCGTTTCGCTACGGAGGACATTTCGATGAAGCACTTCAGCCTCAGGGCTGCGGCATTGCCTTTCGTTACATCAGCAGAAGCATTCGACGTAGAAGCATTCAACATCAGGGAGACACAGGCATGAAGATGAACGACTTGAACATGAAATCGCTGGGCTCGGCCCTGATCGCCCTCAGCGTGCTGACCGCCTGCGGCGGCGGCGGAGGCGACGACGGAAACGTGGCGGCGCCGACCACGCCGGCGTCCCCATCAACGCCGTCAACGCCCGCAACACCTTCAACACCGGCTCCGGCAACACCCGCGGAGAACCCGACGCCCGGCACACCCGCACCTTCCGGCCCCGTCGCATCGCCGGCACCCGTATCCGCAACGGCATCGATGGTCATGAACTGCCCCGAAGGCGCAGGATTCCAGTGCGCGGGCACCAGCATCATCCGCAATGACAACGGCGTCGCGCTGCTGAGCTCGGGCGTGCAGGTCTACGGCCGCTCGACCAACGATCTCGCCAATCCCATTGCCACCCCCGCCACCGCCACCGGCTTCACGACTGTTACCGCACCCACAGGCGTGGCAGATATCCGCGTCACCAAGGATCCAAACAGCACATTGGTGACCAATGCAATGGTGCTCAACAACTTCGGCATCTCCTGGGACAACAAGGCCGAGCGCCCGGTCATCGTGGAAACCTTCCGCACCGCGCAAGGCCGGGCAGGACTCACGGCCACCGGCGCCCTGACCTCGACGAACACGCTGCCGCCAGGCACCGATCTCGGCTTCTACAATTTTGCGAACCTCGGCACGGGCGCCACGCAGGCGAACTACGCGAACAATTCCTACTTCCCGCGCGCCGAGCCGGCGCGCTGCCCTGCCGGTGCAGCACCGGAATGCCAGACCGGCATCGAAACACGCCCCGTTGAACGCCTGGCCGGCAACTGGCGCACCGGCGGCACCGAGCCGGACTATACCCGTTCATCGCGCCTGCACAATGACGGCGACATCCATTCCGGCAATGCGCTTCCGGGCTCGACACCGGCATGGCTTGCGGGCGGCACGGGCATCGGCGTTCCCTTCCCCGGCTCCAAGGGTTATCGCGCGCTCGATACCTGGAACATGCGCTATGCGAACATCGGTGCCTGGATCACGCAGGATACGGTATCGATGGCCGAGTGGACCGGCGGCGCGGGCACCGACGAGCACAATACCAACCGCCGCGGCGTGACCGCATTCGGCCAGGTGACCGATCCGGCAACCGTGCCCACCACCGGCACCGCCACCTATACCGGCATCGTCTACGGCTGGTATAGCAACAACCCGGCGCTGGACCCCGACCCGTTCCGCGGCGCGGCCACCATCACGGTGGACTTCGCCACACGCCAGGTCACGCTGGTGTTCCAGAACACCGTGCGCAACGACGCCGCCGGCGCCGCCGTGCCGGCATCGTTCCAGAGCAGAGCGGCCATGGGCGCGGCAGGCACCAACGTTGCCAACTACCTGTCCGGCCCCGCCACCTCGGGCTCGCTCACCGGCACCATCGGCGGCCGCTACTTCGGCCCGGTCGCCAATGCCGGCACCGCAACCGCCGGCCCCGCCGAAATCGCCGGCACGATGACGCTGTCGAACGCCACCTCGGGCGTGTCGATCATCGGCGGTTTCATCGGGCAGAAGCGCTGACAGGCGTTGAACCGGGTCACCATCATTGCGGTGGCCCGGGTTCTTCTGCATCAAGCCGTTCCCTCGCCATGCGCGACGGAACGGCTTTTTCATGATGCACGCCGTGTGCGGCGGGCCGCTTGGGCATGATGCGGCCGGCCCACCGGATTTCACATGGAAACCAAAAAAGCTTCATTCCTCATGGAACCAGACTTGAGCGCTTGCCACTCATGCGAGATCCCTATGTAAAAGGGATGCGACCCGGAACCCTCGGGTTTCGGGTCAATACTGTTACGTTCATCTGCCACAGTGGAAAAGCGCAGTCCCATTTCATGCGCATGGGTTGGGATTGGTCTGCCGTTGCAGCCGCCATGTTCAACAAACTTCATCAGGCGCCCCTGTTCGCCATGGATTGATTTATCTTGACTGCCACGGCATTCGGCTCACCCAGGCCGCAGGTAAATCGATGAACACCGGCATGGGGATGGTGCTTGCGAAGCTCCTGCATGTTCGATCAGGGGCAGGAAGGCCGACGCCTTGGGTTGCGAGACAGAGGTAGTACCTTTGACGCGTGACGGCCGGCCAAACGTTACTGAGTTTTCCCTGAGAGACAACGATCATGAAACTAATAGCGCGACTACCAACACTTTTCGGAAATAATTCGTCACCCCCCCGGGCGCACGATGCCGCCGCCCAGCCCGGCAACGATACAGACTCCGCGAAGCGATTACCACCTCAGAATTCCTTACCCAATATCTTGCGCCGTACTGGTTCGAGACGCATGTCAAAGCAGGTAATCGAGATTTATGCACGCCATGAAAAGAGAAATGGATTAAAAAATTCCCAGTACCATCGTGAGCAATTACAAGAGTGGTTAAGCAGTACAGCAGAAACGTTCAAAAGCGGAAATTCGAAAGAGAAACTCGATAGCCTTACGTCTCTTATGAGATTATTCTGCCGCAAACCCGGCGTGAATGAGTCTTCGGGCCTAGATTTCGATCCTTGTTTTGAAGACACGCACGCTGTACTCAAGCAATAATGCGGGCAAAAAAATACCGAGATGCGCTGGCATCCCGGTACAGAATGTCTGACCTTCCTAGGGGTCGATTTCAGTGTAGCCCCGACTTGCTGACAAACTCTGCGAAAAATCAGTGTTTGCGATCACATTTTTCATGGCGAAGCATTTATGCAACATTTTTTCATGTTGCCATGGCATTGATGCAAACCACGCTGTCAAAGTGCAATAAATGATGCATGCAGGAAAAAACTTCCTACATTCTTCCTACTTTGAAACACTTTTGTCACCTTGCCGTCCCTTTTCCCCAAGGTACAGCCGCGGTTTTTCATGCTGTCATTACTGCAATCCGCACGTTGCATGAAGTGTGAAAAAGCTGCGACACATTTGAGCCGGAGCACACCGCAATGACGAAAAGTGGCGCTATGCTTAACCAGCATCCTGACATCAGTCTGATTGCGCAGTATCACTGGCATTGCTGTCTTTTATGCGAGGCGACTCAATTAAAAAGGATAAGAAATGAAATTGAAACATGCGTTCACCGGAGCATGCATTGCTCTGTCCATGGCAAGTGCGGCACAGGCTCAGGTTGGTTTCAATGCGATGATCGGTACGACAGGTGCCGGCCTGCACCTCAGCGTTCCCGTCATGCCGCAACTGGATGCCCGCTTCGGCGTCAACGGACTGAATTATTCACACAGCGGCAATACCTCGGATGTGGATTACGACCTGAAGCTCAAGATGCGCACGGTGGACGCATTGCTGGACTATTACCCCATGAGTACCGGATTCCGGCTGACCGGCGGCATCGTGTACAACGGCAACAAGATCGACGCCAACGGCGTACCTGGCCCGGGCGGCACTTATACCCTCAATGGCCGAAGCTATCCCGCCTCGGTGGTCGGCAACCTCAACGGCAAGATCGATTTCCGCAATGTTGCGCCCTACCTCGGCATCGGCTGGGGCAACGCCACTTCGCGCCGCCAGGAAAAAGGCTGGGGCTTTACCGCCGACCTCGGCGTGCTGTTCCAGGGAACACCCCGGACCTCGCTCAGCAACAGCGGATGCACGGCGCCGGTTCTGGTCTGTTCGCAGCTCGCTTCCGACATCGCGGTGGAAAACCGCTCGCTGCAGGAAGAGGCCGACGATTACAAGGCATTTCCGGTGCTGCGCCTCGGCGTAAACTATCGCTTCTGATTCCTGATTCGGCAGTCAGAGCCGGTCGATCTCGACGCAGGTGTTGAACACGTCGATCGACGTCTGATAGGCCGTTTTCATGATGCCGTAGCGTATCTGCGCGTATTCGAAAAGGAGCCGCGTCGTCACATGCTCCCTGCCTTCGGACACACGATTGAATGTGCGATATGTCCCGGTACGAAGGAAATTGCCGTCGCTGCGCCGGCTCGCTTCCGGGACAACAGCGGTCACTGCCCGAGCCACATCGGCGCAGTGCTCCTTCCAGGGCTTGTCGCCCGAATAGGCGTGCACCTCCCGCGGCAGCCCGCAGGCTGTCAGTGCAAGCATCAAGACTGGAAAGAGACAGGCAGAGATTCGCGGCATACGCAAAGCCGGGCGGCTTTTCCGTGTGGAACGACTCATGCTATCCGGAAGCGTCTACCTTATCAGTCCTTTTCGCATCTTGTTGCAATTGCTTGACCAACATTTACGTTTGGCCATTCACCTTGAAATGCGTCACCAGCTGTGCGAGCGTTTCCGACTGTTCCTGCATCGTCGCCGCGGCGGCGGATGCCTCTTCGACCAGCGCCGCATTCTGCTGCGTGGCGTTGTCGATGTGGACGAGTGCGCTATTGATGTTGCCGATGCCGGCGCTTTGTTCCTGGGTGGCCACCGTAATCTTTTCCATGATGTCGGTCACATGGCGCACGCTCTGCACGATTTCGTCCATGGTCGCGCCCGCGCGCTGCACCAGCGACGTGCCGTCGTTGACCTTGTCCACGGAATCATTGATGAGCGCCTTGACGTCGCGCGCCGCATTCGCCGAGCGCTGGGCCAGCGTGCGCACCTCCGACGCGACCACCGCAAAGCCGCGCCCCTGCTCGCCGGCCCGCGCCGCTTCCACCGCCGCATTCAGTGCGAGGATATTGGTCTGGAAGGCAATGCCGTCGATGACGGCAATGATCTCGACGATCTTTTGCGATGCAGCCTGGATGCCGTTCATCGTTCCGACAACCTCCGTCATCACTTCACCGCCGCGCAGCGCGGCTGATGATGCCGCTCCGGCCAGCGAATTGGCGTGCTTGGCGTTTTCCAGGTTCTGGGCCACCGTGGCGCTCAGCTCTTCCACCGACGCCGCGGTTTCCTCGACGCTGGCCGCCTGCTGCTCCGTACGCGCGGACAAGTCCTGATTGCCGCTGGCGATCTCGGCCGATGCGACGGCGATGGTTCCCGTACGCGCATGCACCTGTCCCACGATATTCGACAGCTTCCCGTTCATTTCCTTCAAGGCGCCAAGGAGCTGCCCGAGTTCGCATGCCGAGTTGACGGCAATGTCAGCGGTCAGGTCGCCGTCGGCAACCCGGCGCGCCGCCGCAACGGCTTCATGCAGGGGCCTGGTGATGCTGGCCGCCAGCGACCAGGCGCACATGGCGCCGAGGATCACCGCGCAGGCGGCGAGAACGATCAGGTAATTGCGGCTGCGGTGCTCGGTTTCCTCGACGGCGACCGCCATGTCGTCAAGGCTCTTGCGCTGCATCGCAAGCAGTTCGCCGACCAGGCCGATATAGCCTTGCGCCTTGGGCAGATAGCCGGTTTCAAGCAGCCTGTTGGCCTCGTCGATATTTCCGTCGGCTTTCAGCGTGGTCACCTGGTCGCGTACCGCCAGATAATCCTTCCTGACCTCGCCGATCCGCTGGAACAAGGCCTTCTCTTCCGGTGCGGCAATCAGCGGTTCGATCTTCTGCAGCAGGCTTGACGTGCTCCTGGTGATTTCAGCCGCATTGTCCTTGAAGAACGGTCCCAGCGAAGGGTCGCTGCTTTTCGCCACGGCCGTGGTGCGAATGACCGCCACGTTGATATTGCGGCTCCAGTCGCTGATGTATCGTTCCTTGGCCAGAGGAATCTGCATCATCGTTTTCGTGGCACTCGCCACCGTGTCGAGCTGAATGATGGCAATGCCCGTAATGACGATGCAGAGCGCGAAGACGGCGGCAAAGCCAAGGAACAGGCGCTTGCCGATTTTCATGCGGGAAAAGAATTGCATAAGGCACCTAGTAAAACTTGGCCGGTCGATATCAGGGAGTAGAAAAGAGGGGCTGCGGAGGGAAAGAGTGGAACGAGGACCGGCTTTTGAAAATGTTTCCCTAATGAATCTTTCTCAGGCGAAGGATAAGCAATATCTTCACGGCGGTCTAGCCGATCTTGAACAATGGCTATGCTAATGACCTAAAAACGACAGTTGCTGCGCTTTCAATATGAATAAATCGACTTCAGCACATCGGCATTAACGTGCAGGTCTTTAACGCCAGCCTGCACCATCATGCAACATGTTGCCATTCCGGCTATTGCGCGCAAGAGCCAAATATGGGATACATACTCCAAGGAAACTTTTTGTGAGAGCATGTCGCTGACCGGCATTTTGCCGTGCAGCGGTGCAAGAGATTCTACGCATATGAGCCAGGCCGTTCATCATGATCGCAGACACACTCCAAGGATTCCCCTGGAGATTCCGGCTCAGTTCATGCTCCAGCAGTCAGAACCGATCGTGGTGCAAACGGTAGATGCCTCGATCGGCGGCGTCTGCATTGCCACGTCCCAATTCGTCGTGACGGGAAGCCCCTGCATGATCGCTTTCGACCTGATGACGCAGGAAGGAGAAAAGCGCATCAATGCCTGGGGCGTCATTGTCGAGGTTACCCGGGCGGCCGAGGCGGATTACCACTGCAGGATTGCCTTCACCGACATGGATACGCGCAGCCGGTACTTCATGAGGCAGTTCACCAACGAAGGGACTTATACCAATCCCAAGGCATGACATGCCATGAGATCGTGTCTTTTTCCGCCTGCCCGCGTTGTGCTCGTCATCCATGGCACCGCCATGGATTCCTGATCCTGCAACCCCGGCCTTGCTAGCCGAAGAAATCCATCGTTCTCATCTGGCACGTTATACATCGGGATTGGTATGAGAGCGGTTGTCTTGACCGGCTTGGCTGATCACGGCCCGAAGCGGATTCAAGACTCTCCCAGCGGCCTCCATTCAAGCCCGATGCGCCCGCAACAACGTCAGATTTCGCCTCTTTGGCAAACATCCGACCTGTGTGCCGGGGAAACACCGGGCTGATACACCTTCACGGCATCATGCAGCGCCACGATGCGGTGCACTGCTTCACTGAGCTGGGCGGCGTTCATGGCATCGATGCAGTCCCGGATTTCCGCATGCAGGCGTTCGCTCGTGCGTGCATCGATGGAGCCGACCAGCCACTGATGATGATGCCGCGCTTCGCTCGGCAAGTCCTTCTGGCGCAGCCGTACCAGGGCCCGGTACGCTTCGATCAGCCGCAGTCTGATTTCACCCCGTTTCCGCAATGCACGCACGGCGCGCTGCAATTCATGCCACGCATCTGCCATTGTCCGGCCTCCCGACAATCGTTTTGCTTTTCATGGAAGGACAAATATATGCGGTGCAGCATAAATAGCCAATCCCATAAATATGCGTCAGGCGATAGACAAAACAAAGCCGAGGGCTCGCGCGCTCGGCTGAAAATGGTGCTGGCCTTCCTAGGGGCACTACTGATGTGTGGTGCCCTGGTGGCGATTGGTTCGGTCCGCAATTGCAAGGCTGCCCGGACTCCCGGATGTTTACGCCTTCGGCAGCCAGCGTTCGAACTGCCCGGGCTCCACGCCTTGCGGCGCATACCATTTCTTCTTCGCGGCATCCCAGCGGGCGCCCAGCGCCTTGGCTTCGTCCTTCTCGGCATAGGGTACGTTCAGGTAAAACCGGTCCGATCCGGAGGAAGAGGAGCGCGGCCGCTGGCTGCGCGGCGCCGGCTGCGCCTCGTTCTGCGAGGTGCCGGAGCCGCCCTGCACGTAATGCCACGCCACCCCGAATGCGGCTTCCACGACAGGGCGGGTTGTGCCGTCAGCCAGAGTTTCGATGTACTCGGTGCGCTCTTCGGCGACATGCATGCTGACATAGGGAGGATCGAAAGGTGGTGCGGAGACTGGCATGTCGAATTTTTCTATCGTGGAATGAAAAGGCATGAAAAGGAAATGGACCCGGGCCTTGCAAGCATGGTTCCTTGCAGGCAGGTTGCATCGGCCGGGATCGCCCGAGTGCGAAACTTTAGCCTGATTGTTGAATCAGCGCATCATCGATTTATGGGGCTGATGCGGCGGAAAGCTATCTCGACGCCACGCAGCGCGGTTCGGCCACGCTGCCGCAGCGCCGATTGTGATCAACATTGTCATGAACGGTTGAACACATCGTCGATACCTTTCTTCAGCATCCTCACTGCCTCGTCCCTGCCGAACTTCTGGATCATCCCGCCGAGATCGGTGAAGCCGTTGGCGCCGAGCGCCCTGGACGCCGTGCGCATGCCATGCACGATGGCCCGCGAATAGCTGTAGCGCCGGCTGGTATCGAGCATGACGAAGAAAGGCAGCCGGCCGAACACCGGCCTCGATCTGACATGCTGCAGCAGATCGAATACCGCGCCGCCGTCGAAATGCACGCCCGACACCACGATGTCCACACCGTCATCAAGAGCGGCCTTCGCGGCATCCAGGGTATGGCAGTAGACGATGCGGTAGGCATCGCCGAGAAAGGACTGGACGAGGGGAACGTCGTCCTCTCGTACCGCGATCAGCAGGGTTTGGGGGAGCGTCTGGTTCATGGGAAGGATTTGCATCGGCTGCAGCGCCGACAACCATTACATCACATGAATGCCATGCCGTCTGCCGTACCGTGCAGCAGGTCTGATACCGGCAATGGCAATCAGCCTCACCAACCGCAGAATGCTGCCTTCAGCGCTCCAGTCTCCACGATGCCTTGCTCGTGTTTCGCCGGATCATTCCGCCAACGTGTCCTGCATCGGCTTCTATCGAATCACTGGCAAATACTCCATGCCTTGAGACGTAATGCCAATCAGGTTTGCCTGGTTTTCCGGACTTTCGCTGAAGCCCACCAGAGCAGAGATGACCGTTGCGCGTCCGGACGCCATTTCATTCATCCACCAGTCGAAGCCCGCCTGTTCCGGCTCCCTGTGCAATGCATTGTTGTACAGGTGGGTAATCAATTCCGAATGGCTTGGCGTCACACCGTACAGTGCCTTGAATTCCGGCGAATTGGTGAATCCCGCTGCAGCATCGGCCAGCATTGCACCATGCTCCAGATAATCGATCCAGTAACCCAGGCCGCTCTCGTCCGGCTTGCGATTGAAGGCGGCCTTGTAGAGGCGGTACGCCTGCCCCGCAATGCCTTCGGTATCGAAAGCCACTGCCTGATCCCGAAAATAAATGCGCTCGATATTGACCAGCGTGTCCCGGCCTTCGGCTCCCGTCTTGTCGGAAACCAGGATGGTGTCGCCGATGCGGCTGATGACGGATTGTGCGCGCGTGCCGGAATAAGCCACGATATCGAAGCCGAGGCCGCCATCGACGGTGTCATTGCCCATGCCCGGCGTGAAGCGGTTGCTTGCATCGTTGCCGGTGATCTGGTCGGCATAGGCGGACCCGATGACATTCTCAATGGTGACGCCGAAGGCAATCGACACATTGCCAATTGCCGGCGTAAAACCGTTGGCAAGTTTGCCGATCGAGCTGAGTGCGCCATCCTTCAGGTTGATCTTGCTGCCGGCAGTGACGGCGGAGACGTCGATGGTGTCGTTGCCGCCGCTGTCGTTGATCACTTCCAGCCTTTGTCCGGAAGCATTGACGAAGGCATAGGTATTGTCCCCGGCGTTGTAGGCCTGCGCTCCATACAGGTACTGCAAGGAAAGAATGTCGTAGGTGCCGTAGAAGGTCCGGTTCTGTCCCTGGCTGACCCCGTTGTAGGACATGACGGTATTCGACTCGGAGTCCTCCGACTGCCCGAGAAAGTTGCCCGGTTCCGAAGTGGGCGCCGAGCCTGCGTTGTAATTGCCGGGATGCTTGAGCCCGAGCGCATGTCCTATCTCATGCACCAGGGTCGCGTAGGCATAAGTGCCAGGCTTCACATTCCCCAGGTTCGACGCATTGTCGCGGTTGATATAAATATCACCGGCATCCATGCCGATGACGGGATCGGGGAAATAGGCATATCCGTCCGAAGTCGATCCTTGCGAATTGTTGCCCAGGCGGATCGAGCCGTAGCTATAGGCGCTATCGGCAACTTCCTTGAAACTGATATTGAACTGCGCCTGGATGTCCGCGAAGATCTGCCTGACTGCGGACTTCTGCTCGCTGGTAAAAGACAGGAACCCGATCTTGTTGCCGTAAGCCGTATAGACGGGCGCGGCCGACATGAAGCTGTAGGTGACTTCTACAGGGGTACCGGGAGCGCCTGCCCTGTTCCACCGATAAGCCGAATCCTCAAGCAGCACATCGATACGATAGTCGCCGCTGATGGTGTTGCTGATGATTGTTGACTGCGAGGTCCCGGTGACACTGGGCATGATACCTTCCGACAAAAAACCTGCGTCCGCAGACGCATCGGAAAACATGCCGATGACGATCTCCGAACATGCGTTTTCCGTTCAGAAATTTTACGTCTCGCCATTCTTTTATGCCAAGCATGTCGGAGGTTTGATGCGAGAACGTCAACGCCAATAAACAACAGCATGATGCAATAAAGCATGACGAGCAGGCTGATATCCGTGGGAGGCAGCCTCGTCAGGAGAGTTTCGTCGTGCCAATGAGCCATGTCATATACGTCTGCCCGGAAACATGAGCCCGCACAATATTGGTGCCCGGCACGATGCGACCATTACCTCAGGACTTGTTGAGTCCTTCATACGCATGCAGTGATGCGCGATTGCGAGGCGAGCCGCTGCCGTGGCAGCTGCTGTTGCCGCTTCCGTGATTGCGCTGCTGCATGCGTGCCTTATCTTTACGAGGGAGACCTGACTTAATGGCTACAATCAATTTACTCGCCCCATCCGCCGCCAACATTCCGGGCGCATGGAAAGGCGCGGTCACCAGGACTACGCCGACCGAAATCGTTATCAGCGACGGCACGCATACCATCAGTTATACCGGAACCTTTCAATACAATGCAGGCGCGATCGCAGGCGGCACCGTCACAGGTTATGACGTGTATCAGGGCACGCAACTGACCGCTCGCGCAACCGGCATCTCCGCCAATGTGACTCCCATCGACAATGTTCTCGGAGGCGGCGACGTCGGCGAATCGTATGCCTACACGCTGGCGGCAGCCGACACCTTCACAGGATCCGCCGGCAACGACGTCATTCGCGGCTACGACGGCAATGACACGATCAACGGCGGTGCCGGGATCGACACTGCAGTGTTCTCCGGCAACCGGGCCGATTACACCATCATGGCCATCACCGACGGCCCGACCATCACCGGCTACTCGGTTCACTCCAGCGCCAACAATGAAGGTACCGATACGCTGGTGAACGTCGAGCGCCTGCGCTTTGCCGACACGTCGGTAGCCATCGACATCAACGGCAACGGCGGACAGGCCTATCGCCTCTATCAGGCTGCATTCGACCGCACGCCCGACAGCGCCGGCCTGGGCTTTCACATCAGGGGACTGGACAACGGATTCAAGCTGGCTGACATTGCGCAGAACTTCATCGACAGCCCGGAGTTCGCGAGCCGCTACGGCAATCTGGATAACACCCAGTTCGTCACCCAGCTCTACCGCAATGTGCTGGACCGCGAGCCCGAAGCCGCAGGGCTTGCATTCCATGTCAATAACCTCAACGGCAACGCCTTGTCGCGCGCCCAGACCCTGGCCAACTTCTCCGAATCGCCGGAGAACCAGGCAAACCTGATCGGCGTCATTCAGGACGGCTTCAGCTTCACACCGATCATCTGATCGGTTGGCGGCAATCCGGGCATCCGGATCACACGCATGCCGGTCGTCTTGCAGATCGGCATGCGCGCAACAACCCATGCGGCCTCAGCGCGGCCGCGAAGCGCTCCTCAAACGATGGCAGGCTCACGCACAGCAATGACATGGCCGGGCGCCTGGAACAACATCACTCCCGCCGGCCGGAATCCAGTCCAGCCGAAACGTCACACGCATGACCGCGGATGCATGCTCCGGCTGCATGTCACCATACGACCCGCTGCACTGCGCTCTTCCTTGACCTATCGATGCAGGTCCTCACAGCCAGGCCGAAAGCACTTTAAGCAAGCAGTCATCGCGATGCGTTAACACGCAATGCCGCTTCGACGCTTATCAAGCTGCAACTTTACCTATTTCGTAATATTATCTTGCGCCTCTTTCACTTAACGAGAGCGTCTTTCCTATGGATGCCTCGCTTGATGAAAAGGCAATATTTTCGCTCGATGCAATGTTCCTCATCCACAGAACCGAGGACGCCTCCATGTAGGTCATTTTCTCTTGTCGCCTCTTTTTGCCAAGCAGCATGTTATTTAAAAAAAATCAAAATCAAGCGCTGTCCGGGTCAAATGAGCGCGTCGTCAGCCCACAGGCAAGGAAGCGGCTGATCACATCCAAAGGTGCGGCGATCGTCGCGGCGCTTCTTATCTCCTTGTTCATGATCTGGGTGACCTACCCCTCGAGCTTCCTGAATGGCCAGGGGGAATACTTCGAAGGCGGCGATGCAGCTCAGCATGTGACCGGGTGGCTGTTCTATGCGCATGATGGCTGGCACTTCCCCTTGCTGCATACCGTTCTTCTGAATTTTCCGCATGGCACATCGATTGCCTTCACAGACAGCATTCCACTGGCCGCCCTGCTTTTCAAGCCGTTTGCAGCCTGGCTGCCGGAGCAATTTCACTACATAGGATGGTGGCATGCAGTGGCTTACCTGGTGCAGGGGCTGGGTGCCGTCGCACTCATCAGGGCATTGGGCGTACGTCACCTTCCCGGAGCCATTGCGGCGGTGGCAATGTCTACCATGTGGCCGACACTTTATTGGCGCATGGGACATACATCATTGATGACGCATGGTCTCATCCTGTTTGCGCTTGCATTGTATTTTTCCGGGCGCAAGGCGGGCGACAACACGGCGCGGATCGGGCTGCTGTACATTGCCCTTTCGGTCACGGCATTACTGATTCACCCGTACCTGTTCGCCATGTGCTACACGATCTTCATTGCTTACCTCGTAGATCAGGGCTTGAGCGGCAAGGGATGGAAGAAACAGGGCGGGCTGTTTGTCCTGTCCCTGGCCATGATTGCGCTTGTCGGCGGCGTACTGGGTTATTTCAGCCACGGCAACACAGTGACATCCGGCTTCGGAGAATATGCATTGAATCTTGCCGCGCCTTTTTGCGGCGGCACCCTGATCGAGTGCCCGATCAGGGGACCTTTGATATTCGGTGAAAGCTTCACTTACTTCGGAGCCGGCGCATTGACGATCATTCTGGTCGGAATTGCCGTACGCCTCAGCACCTCCATTTCCCTGCTAAGGCGTTACCCGGCACTGATCGTTTTGATGGTTCTGTTCCTCATCTATGCGATCTCTCCGACGGTTCGCTGGGGATCTTACGTTGCCGTCCCCCAGCTGTACAAAATACCTGCCTCGCTCGAAACGCTGACGGGAACCTTCCGTGCGGGTGCGCGCTTTTTCTGGCCGGTCGCCTACCTGATCTTCTTTGGAGCACTCGCAGCGGTGCTTCGGGCATCTTCCTTCCTGGCGGCCGCCGTACTGATCGTCGCACTGCCGTTGCAATGGATAGATACCAGCTACCTGCGCTTCACCGTGAGAAGCCTGGCTTCCGGCCCGGCGCTGGACAATCTGGCGAATTGGAATGCCGTACTGAAGGATGTGAGCGCGATTCGCCTTTATCCCGCCTACACATGCGGCGATGTGTCGGACAAGGAATACGTGCAGGCGCAGCGCATCGCCGCCTATTACAAGAAAACACTCGATACAGGCCATATCGCACGACTGAAGGTGGATTGCGAAGCCAATGACAGCGAGTTCAAGGGACCATTTACCGCCGGTGAGTTATACATGCTTCCGCTCAAGCAATTGAGAACGGTGCAGCTGAAACTGCCTGTCGGGTTCCACGAAGCGGCAAGACGCAGCGAATGCGCAGAGACAAAGCAATTTATCCTGTGCAAACCGGGAACCGACGCCGCCTACTGGGCGGACAAGAAAATAGAGGCACGGCCGATTTCCGCTCTGGAGGCCAACTCCGTGCAGTGGGATGCAGCGCAATTGCCAAGCAAAATCGGCCGTGTTTCCGGCACCCAGCGTCAGGCTGACGCCTCCGATGGCGCAGGGTTTCTTACATTCGGTCCTTATGCAAAAGCGGCTCCCGGCACTTATCGATTCAAACTGGTTTACGATAGCGCCCAATCTTCGGAAACCAGGGTCGGCCGGTGGGATGTTGCCATCATGGATGACAAGGCTACGCTGACACCGCTATCCCAAGGCGACCTGTACGGTTCAGCCGGAGTGAAAAAAGAAATATCAGGCGAGTTCGTCATTGAGGCCAATGCTGCCCGAAAAGTCGAAGTCCGCACGTATTTCAATGGAGCACATGATCTGCGGGTTCACCAGCTGACGATAACCCGTCAAGGCCTGGATGCTTCCAGCGCCCAAATAAAAGAATAGAAGAATGGCCAACAAACCTTTAGTAAGCCTCGTCGTTCCGCTGTACAACGAAGAAAGGCATGCCTACGACAATCTGCGCGCGATCCTTTCGCTGGCAGAAACCTCATGGGTCGATTTCGAACTGATCGCGGTCGACGATGGTTCCCGCGACATGACCGTGAAAGAAGTCGAACGTGCATCGGCACAGGATTCGCGCATTTCCGTCATTGCGTTCACACGCAACTTCGGCAAGGAAGCCGCCATTCATGCCGGGCTGGAACAGGCCAGGGGTGAAGTGGCGATCGTGCTCGATTCGGATCTTCAGCATCCGCCCGCGCTGATTCCGCAAATGCTGGAACTCTGGCGCGGCGGCGCCTTCGTGGTCGAGGCGGTGAAAAGCCATCGCGGAGTGGAAACCTTCTCGGGCAAACTATTTGCCAAGACGTTTTATTTTCTCTTCCGCCACCTCGCCGGGCTCGATCTCGCCGGACACTCCGACTTCAAGCTGCTCGACCGCAAGGTCATCGAAACCTATCTCGCCTTCCCCGAGCGGCACAGGTTCTTTCGCGGCTTGATCGGATGGGCGAAGTTCCCAAGTGCGCAAGTTCCGTTTTCGGTACCAGAGCGCGCGGGCGGCGGAAGCCAGTGGAACAAGCTCAAGCTCATCCGCTACGCGATCAACAACCTGACGCATTTTTCCAGCCTGCCGTTGCGCCTGGTAACCTACATCGGCCTGGGCACCCTGTGCATAGGCGCCGCAGTCGGCATCGTGAGCCTGGCGCAGAAATTCCGCGGTGCGGCGATCGACGGTTTCACCACCGTCAATCTCCTGGTCATTCTCATGGGCGGAGCGATCCTGCTGGGGCTCGGCATCGTCGGCCATTACCTCGCTCTCATCTACGATGAAATCAAAGGCCGGCCCAGCTACCTGATCAAGCCCTGGAAAAAGGATTCTTCCAATGAATGAGCCGCTGATTGCCTTCTTTGCGGTGCTTTGCAACGTAACGGCACAACTGAGCATGAAATACTCCAGCCATGAAACGCTGGCCAACAAGTGGAGTTACCTGACGTCTCCCTGGCTGCTGCTGGCAGTGGCCCTGTACGGCCTCAGCTTCCTGCTGACGATACGGGTTTTTGCGGTGAACCCCTTGAGCGTCGCATCGCCGACGATGGCCGGCGCCACCTTCTTCCTGATCGCAACCAGCAGTGCGCTCCTCTTCGGAGAAAGCTTCGGCCTGCAGAAGGCGGCCGGAATCCTGCTGATTTTCGTGGGAATATTTTTTCTTACCCGGTCGCAGTAGGATCGCTTGCTTCCCCCAGCATGGAGATGTGCATTGCGCATATCGGCCTGACCACGAAAGCGCATGAAGCAGAAAGCAGAAAGCCGAGGAGCTTGCGCGCCTCGGCCTCAATCGACTTCCTAGGGTCTTGTCGCCACTTTACGACAAGACCCTATCTAAGGCTTGCCTTTTCGCATTTTGTTTCATTTGGTTTGCATAAGTCAGCCCGGCCCTTTTACCGCAAGTAGCATTGCATCGGCTGTGCATCATCAAGCAACAACGGCACATGCGGCTTGGCAAGAAAGGGCACCGAACGGGCAGCAGCAGCACCGCCACGCTGCTCGAATCTCCAATGCGCAAGCATCACGGATTTTTGCGTTGCCCAGGCTTTTCGACCAAGTGCGGCGTGGTATGCTTTCCCTCAATCAACAAGAGACGGGGACGGAGCCAAAGCGGCCTGACCAGCGCAGGCATGACATGGAAAGTGGAAACGATTTCCAACCCGCCCCCGGATTCACCGAGCACACGAAAAAGCAACCCGCAAGCCCGCAATCATGGCTGTCGAAGTCAATACCCGCACCACCTATCCCTATACCGCTGTATCGCTGATCGTGGTCACTTTCCCGGACGGCCATAAAGTCGCCGGCACCGGCACCATGGTCGGCCCCAACGATCTTCTGACAGCCGCGCATGTCGTCTACAGCCCCGACCACGGAGGCTGGGCATCGGCGCTGAGCCTCTACCCCGGCGCCGATTTCAACGGCACGACCGGCCGCATCGAAGACGCCCCCTATGTTGTCGAGAACTTCCGCTGGCAGCTCGACGGCTGGCCGGCTCAGGCTTTCTCGGACGACAGCAACGCCACCTTCCGCTATGAAGAATCTCAATACGACGTGGCGGTCATCGGCTTGAGCAAGGCCATCGGCATGCAGACCGGCTGGTTCGCCCTGGCGCGCGGGTACAACACCGCACAATGGGCAAGCGTGCTCGGCTATGCATCAGGGACGACCGGCCTGATGAGCGGCAAGGCATGGGTCACGCGGGAGACCTCGACATCGCTGTATGCCGCCTCGGCCGGTCCCGGCACGGACCTGCTGGGATCGGGCAGCTCCGGCGGGCCGCTGTATGTCATCGACGGCAACGGTCTTCCATCGATTATCGGCGTCAAGAGTGCCGGGACGGCATCCACCAACATCTGGGCGGATATCGACCTGCTCCACGACCGGCTGCTTGCCGCCATGTCGCGCAATGATGCACTCATCGATGGCGCGTATCGCTGCAAGAACATTCCCGATGCGGATGCCACCGCAGGACGGCTGTTCAGCCTCGCTCTTGCCGCCGACACATTCAAGAGCGGCAATGCCGGCGGCCACCTCGCTTATACCGCGACACTGGCAGATGGCTCGGCGCTTCCTTCATGGCTGAAGTTCGATGCGGCAACAAAGGCGTTTTCCGGCACGCCCGCATCCACCGACAGCACCGGCATGAGCGTGCGCGTCACCGCCCGTGCCGCCGATGGCTCCTCGGCCTCGGACGAGTTCCGGATCTCGGTCGGAAGCGCCGGCATCGATTACACCGGCACGCCAGGCAGTGATCGCATCGCCGCGCAGACCGGCAACGACATGATCGACGGCGGCAGCGGAATCGACACTGTCGTTTTCGCGGGCAAGCGGGCCGCCTATCAGATCAGCACCGGAGAATGGGGAATTGCGGTCAAGGACACCACCGGCACCGGCGGAGCCGACAGTCTCGTCAACATTGAAAGACTGCAGTTTGCCGACAAGACTATTGCCTTCGACACTGGCGGAAATGCCGGCCAGGCCTACCGCCTCTACCAGGCCGCCTTCAACCGCACGCCCGATACCGGCGGCCTGAGCTTCCAGACCCGGGCCCTCGACGCCGGCTGGAGCTTGAGCGACATCGCCCGGAACTTCATCGACAGCCCCGAGTTCTCCGCCAGATACGGCATGCTCACGCCTGCCGAGTTCGTCACCCGGCTCTACGCCAACGTACTGCTTCGCGCTCCGGAAGCCGAGGGGCTGGCCTTCCACCTGAACAACCTTGCCAATGGCATGTCCTGGGCGCAGACGCTCGCAGGCTTTTCCGAATCGCCGGAGAACCAGGCGGCGTTGATTGGCGTGATTCAGAACGGCATGGAATTGATCGTTTGAAGCCGGCGTTCCGCGTTCTGCCCGACCGCCGGACAGGTGGCCGGCGTTTCAACCAAAGTACGCGACATACCGCTGAAACAGCTGCTCGACCGCAGGCTCGTAATTCTGCAGCTCCTCCTCCGTTCCCGGCGAACGCCAGTCGTTCTTCCAGGTCACCGTTTCGCCGCTCGGCACAACGATGGCGCCGAGCGCATGCCCGTCAGGCTGGTAGTCGCATCCGAGTGCCCAGGCAAAATCCCGCCGATATCCCTTGCGCACATTGCCAAGGCCGAAGTCGAGAATCAGCCTGTCATTGATTACGCACATCGCATGGCCATCGATCTGCCCCGGCTTGGCGAAGCCCTTTCCGCCCAGGCTGTAATGCACGTTCGGCGCAGTCACTTCCACATGTCCCGATTCCACGCGGGCATCGTAGCCATGCGCCACCGCTACCCGCTTCACCAGCGAAGCCATCAGGAAGCACACCGCGCCGAAATTGTGAAGGTAAAGCCAGCCGAGGTCATAGAAATGGTCATAGAGCGAGTGTGCGAAGTGGCTCAGCTCGGCATCGCCGCAGCGAACCAGCAGCTGCTCGTCGCGCAGCTTCTTGCGCAGGATGAACAGGCTCTCGAACTTCCTCTGGTAGCCGATCAGGATGGCGACGAAGCGCTCGCTGAGCACCAGCGTCGCCGGCGCATTGCCCGAGCCGATCGCGTACTCGAGAAAGCCCGCCTGCCGCATCTGCTCCAGCGATGCATCGATGGTTTCCCTGGCATGAGGAAGGCTCTGGTACAAGGCCTGCACATCGAGCGGCAGGCCGGCGAAATGGTCGTTGCCGAGTTTCAGGAAAAGATCGTATCCGACGAGCGAGGTCGCGGTGGGAACATGCTGGACGATCCAGTTGCGGACGTCGGCCATGCTTTGCAGCAGGGTAGTGAAGTTTTGAATCGGCATGAAGAACTGCGAAGACAATTTGGAGGGCCAGCATTATCCTCAATCCGGCCCTTGCCTGCAGTAACGAATTGTAGCCTTGGAGAAATATCCGGCAGGCGCTTGCGGTCCGTCCTGGCTTGCCTCAGCCTGCTTCCGGGTACTTCAAGCCGTCATCAGAACAGCCTGCATTGCGTGCAGTCGGTGCATGCCGCAGGCCCCTGGTCCTCCAGCCCGGCTTTGCCCTCCTTGCGCCGCATTGCGCGGCACGCCGCCTGCTTTTGCCGCGTGGGCGCAACGACCGGCTGATACGCCTGCAGGGCATCATGCAGGCTCACGATGCGACGCACCGCCTCGCTCAACTGGCCCGGTGTCATGGCGGCGATCTTGTCGCGGATCTCCCCGCACACGCGCTCGGGCGAGCGCGTATCAATGCCATGAACCAGCCATTCATGCTCATGCCGGACTTCGCCCGGCAGGTCTTTCCCTCTTATCTTGACCAGCGCCCGATAGGCCTCGATTAGCCCGGGCCGGATCTCCCCGTTTTTCCGCAGCGCCCGTATCGCCTGCTGGGCCTCATGCCATGCATCCGTCATTGTTCCTCCCGAGAACAACCGTTTTGCCTTGTTATGCTTTGTTACGCCTTGCTTCGTTCTGCGTTGTTGTATTTCCGAAATGAGTATAGCCGCGTAAAAGTCTCGTAAAACATCAGCGGCGGAATAATTTTTCTGCAATTCCAGCCATGCGCATCAGCCGCATAGCAGGCGCTTACACCTGAATCAGCACGGTATGAAAAGCCGGATGATTGCGGATATAGCCTGACTGGATCCGGCTGAACGCATCTTCCAGCATCTTGATCGACACCGGCTCGTGCGCATGCACGAAGACCCAGTTGTTCGGGCGCCGGGTATTGCCCTGCGTGTCTTCCTGAAAGCACAGCAGCAGCGGCTGGCCTTCATGATCCAGGCCGAAGGCATAGGGTTCGACGGTGCGGCTGTATCCGGCGTAGTAAAGCTTGAGCTTGCGCTTCTGCGCAATGGCTTGTTCGATGATGCTCGACATGGGTGGCTATTCCTTGGCTACCTGATCAGCAATAGTTTCCGTTAGCCAAGGGTGAGCAGCAATCCCATATACATGTGAGCTATACGCTTCGATGTCAACTTATACCAATTCTAAGTCATGACATGCCGAATGAGATCGATGGATTTTTTCGACTGGCAAGGCGCGGGATGAGTCCATAGCGGGGCTATGGATGACGAGCGCAACACGGCCAGGTGGAAAAAGACGCGATCTCATGGCATGGAATGATTTGGGATTGGTATTAGTGGATGCAGCTCTCGCATTAAAAGGACAAAAAAACGACGTATGCGCGGGAGGGAGCCGACCCTCAGCATCCCATAAATATGGGATTGAGGTGTGGCAATAAAATCAAGAGAATCACAGACATCAATCACTTATTGGTTACTCTCCCATACTGGCCTTTTGGTCTTTAAGCATCGACGTCCCTTTCCGCTATTTCCCGCCAGTTGTGGCCGTCCTCTGGTATGCCACCACTTCCAACTAACTATCCGAAAGAACAATAAATGGCTACCGTAAAACTGGGCCCCGCTTTCAACATCACCAATCCTTCCACTTATGACGTGGACGACATGAGCACCGGTGTCACACGCACCTCCAGCGCCACTGGATTCAGTATTTCCGACGCTCTCGGCAACTCCGCGACCGTAACAGGTAACGAATTCCGCTACGGTGCGGACGGCGATTGGATCGGTGGAATAGCGCACAGCCTCACAATCCGGAAAAGCGGACAGGTGGTTCTGGAGGCGACAGGCTTGTCCATCGACGGCAACAGCAATGCCTATGACACGGGCTTCGGCGGCGAAGCGCCTGGCATGCAAGCCGAGGTAGCGTATTGGTTCCGCGGCAATGACACCATCATCGCCACCGCCGGCAATCAGTACATCAAGGGCTTTGGGGGTAACGACATCATCCAGGGCGCGGCTGGAAACGACATCATTGACGGCGGCGCGGGTACGGACACGGCTGTTTATGCGGGCAGCGCGGCAAGCTATCAGATCCTCAAGACTTCCAACGGCTACCTGGTCAATGGCGGTACTGAAGGCGGCGATACACTGTTCAATATCGAGCGCATCAAGTTCGACGACAAGACCATTGCCTTCGATACCAGCGGCAATGCCGGCCAAGCCTACCGCCTCTACCAGGCCGCCTTCAACCGCACACCGGATACCGGCGGCCTGAGCTTCCAGACCAAGGCGCTCGACGACGGTTGGGGTGTGGCCAGCATCGCCCAGAACTTCATCGACAGTCCGGAGTTCTCCAGCAAATACGGCGCATTGAACAATACGCAGTTCGTCACCCAGCTCTACGCCAACGTGCTGCACCGTGCTCCTGAAACCGAAGGGCTGAACTTCCATGTCAACAATCTTGCCAATGGTATGTCCCGCGCCCAGGTGCTGGTCGGCTTTTCCGAGTCGCCTGAGAATCAGGCGGCGATCATTGGTGTGATTCAGAATGGGATGGAATTGATCGGCTGATTGCTGTTTGCCGATAAGCTGAGTGGTAGCGTCAGCGCTGCTCTTCGTCAAGCAATGCCAAGCCTTCCTCATGGAAGGCTTTTTTACTCGTCTAGCATTAGCCCATAAGGTTCAAAAGAATTTCTCGGTAATATTGTTTGCACTAATCATCCTCCATACGGCAGAAGGCCGAGGAGCTTGCGCACCTCGGCTTTGACTGAAATTCCAACCGCTAAATTATGACAACAACCCTACCAAGGGACCGTGCCGTTCTGCGGCGTCGGAACGTTGCTGGTGAACCTTAGAACATGGAGCTTGAGCGTGTAATTACCTTTCATGTCCTGGTCCGTAACGATGGCCGGCCGCCCTCCAAGATTCATTACGACGCCTGTAGTCGCACTTGGTAGAAGCGCCCGCACTTCCTGCGAGATATCCACCATCCTGCCGCCGCAGTCGTTCAGGTACACGCGCAGCTTCTCGTTATTGACCGCATCTCCACGCATGACGATGTCAACACAGCCATCGCCGTTCAAGTCAGTAGGATAAGCATGCCGATAGCCGCCCGAAACTGTCATATCTGACACCATGCTGTTTCCAAAGAAGTCCGCCGTCTTGTCAACGAAGAAAAGCTTGCCCATGTTGATGAGAATCTGCGTCTGCGAGCCTGTTTTGAACTGTCCCTTTGCATCCAGTCCGTACTGGTGGTTCTGAATAATTAAGTCGGGACGCTTGTCGCCATTCATGTCGGCAACCGAAATCTGCTTGACGGCCAGGTTATAGCAGTTCCATGCCGTTGCATTGGCCGCCTGGTCCCAGCAATTGCGCTTGGAAAAGGCCCCATTCGGCAAAGCCTGAGCCGTCGCATTCGCAAAGCTTCCCTTTGCATCCTGCTTCAGGACATAGCTCCCGTGTTTATTGAAGCCAAGCTTTTCAGACGTCTCGTGATAACTGAAGCTTGTACCGAGTATCAGCTCGTCAATGCCGTCCCCATCCAGATCGGCACCCGCTGCTGCCGTCACCGGCATGTCGGCATCGGGATACCATCCATTCAGATCCGTGGATGGCAGTCGCAGCCAGGCCGGCAGTCGTTCCTGCAGCGACTCGAACTGCCCGCTTGCATCAATCCTCGCCAGTACGGACGGTCCATTGATAAAGTCGCCGACGAATGCCGCCTTATACGGCGTGTCCGCAAGCTTGACCGAAGCGACGCCATGCGCCCAGTTCCATGTGCCAGCCCGTGCCGTGTTTGGGAGCTGGCGTTTGACGTAGCCGTCGCCCTGACTGAGGATGGCATAGGTAGGCTCTGCTGGGTTGCCGTGCGAATCCGGACCGTTGCCGCCCAAAATGGCATCAGCCTTGCCGTCGCCGTTCAGATCGCCGAGCGAGTTCATCGTCTCGGCGAAATACATGGCCGGCATCCCTCCCTCAACCAGCGCGTCCGCATTCTCGAACTGGCGTCCCGTCCAGCGCAGCAGCATCTGCGGCCCACGCGCATAGATCTCTTTCTTGAAGAGATCGTACGACCAGTCCGGATAGACCATGCCAAAAACGATCAGGTCCGCACCCGTTTGAATCTGTTTGATTTGCTCCACCGACTGCATCCAGGGAATATGGGTCTTGCCGACGGCAGCAAAAGTAAATGCGTCGGGAATGACTTCCACATAATCTGCCAGAGAACCGTTCGGCTTCCCCGGCAGGAAGTCGGTGACCTTCGCCGGAACATATGCCATGCCATGTTGAATTTCGTTCAGCACCTGTCCCTTGTTCTCGGGCGATTCCGAGAAACCGATCAGAACCTGCGCCCTTGTCAGCCGTCCGCTTTCAATATTGGATACATGGAAATCCAGTCCCTGCGCCTCTGGTGCCCGTTTAAGAACATTCTTGTATAACCGGGTGACGAATTGCCGATTGTCTAGGCTGCCGTACCGAACTGAAAACTCGGGGCTGTTGATAAAGTTTTGCGATACTACCGACAGACTCAGCCCGGCCAACTCGATGGCCCCGATCTGATACCCCAGCCCGCCCTGGTCAGGCTCGCGGTCAAATGCCGCCCGATACAAACGATAGATCTGCCCGGCCGCTCCCTCCGTATCCAATGCCACCGAAGTGTCGTTGAACCTTATGCGTTGGACTCCGGGTGCAATGTGGCTTGCGATACCGCTGATCTTGTCCGTGACGACATATTGACCGTTCTCGCTGGTGATTGCGTAGTCGGCATACCGGCCTGCGAAGAAATCAGCATTGACGACAACAGAAGTGGAAAATTGCCGGGATACGTTTTGGTTTTCGGAACCGATATCGGTTGAATCACCACACCCAGTCAGAATGGTGGCGAGTGTTGCAGCGACGAGGTAAATAGGGGAACGAAGGGTAATACGCATGGAAAATTTAGCGATTGATATTTCCCAAGAGTAACAAATCGGCGGGAGTCTTTGTATCTTTTGTAGCAGTCACTTCTCTAGCAATAAATTTCGCTCCCTTTGTCTGGCATCGGCATTTCCATCGTCCTTCCTACAGGCGAAAAAAACCGAGGTACTTTCGTACCTCGGCATAAGTTACCGCTGGCCTTTCTAGGGCGTTGTTTTAGTGCAGTCGGATGCTCCCTCGCCGCAATTCAATCTGCAATCTGCGTTGCGATAGCCCGGTAAGTGTTTTCTAATATGGCCGTAAATCCATCCACATCGCACAAGGGGGATGCTCGCATACGATCACGCATGCCGGAACGCAAATCCTTCAGTCGTGCCGCATCGCCAGCCAGTCCGCAGGCAATCGTCACATACTCATCCGCGCTGGACGCTGCCAGTTCCGCCAAGCCAAGGGCGCTTAGAAACGCATAGGTCTGCCGGCTCACCACTTGCGCCTGCGGCCACGTTACGACCGGCACGCCCATCCACAGCGCCTCGCAACTAGTTAGCCCGCCCGTGAATGGAAAAGGATCGAGCGCGATGTCGATATCCGCATATTCCTTCAACAGGTCCGCATGGAATGACGCGCCGCGCAGCTCGATGCGCTCAGGCTCAACCCCATGCGAAGCGAACGCCTGGTGTATGGACGCGCGCAAGGCCTCGTCCTGAAACGTGCGCCATTTCAGTATCAGGCGCGATGACGGAACGGGTGTGAGAATCCTTGCCCACAGTGCAATAACGTTCTCATTCAGCTTGGCCGTGTTGTTGAAGCAGCCGAAGGTAATGAAGCCGTTCTTTTCGAAGGCCGGCGGCGCTACCTCGTCCGGCGCGAACGGCACCGGCACATAGCAGAAGCGCCCCTGCGGCAGGCGCACGATAGGCTCGACGAACTGAGCTTCCGTGCCCGCCAGCGCATGCCAGTCGTCCAGCAGTACCGCATCGATCACCGGCAAGCCAGTAGTGGCGAAATAGCCGAGCCAGCTCAACTGCACCGGCGCGGGCCGATGCGCGAAGACGGTCAGCCGCGAGCCGCCGGTATGCCCCGATAGATCGACAAGCACATCGATGCCGTCCTGCCGGATTTGCGCGGCCAGCACCGCATCATCCATTGCGGCAACATCGCGGAACTGGCTGCTATTGCGAATGGCCGCCGTTACCCAGTCGTTCACGCGGCCTGCGCTGTACGCATAGGTAATGACCCGGTCAGCATGATGGCGGGCGATCACGTCTTTTACGAACAGACCGACCGTATGCTGGCAGAAGTCGGCCGATAGATAACCCACACGCAAGGGCCGCGATACGTCCAGCTTCAGCACCGGACGCGGCCGCATGCCGCCGGCCCGTAATATTGCCCACTCGCCCCAAACCCGCGCCTGCTGCAAGCGTTCCGCTTCCGATACGGCGGGATGGTATTCCAGGCTGGTGAGCAGGTTTCTTCGTACCACCGGGTTGTCGGGCAGACGCGCGAGTAGAACCGAATAGAGGCGGTAAGACTCTGCATGATTGCCTTCCGCGCTGGCGATAGTGGCCAGCTCAAGCAGGGGCCGCACATCGTTCGGTGTCAAGGTGCAGACATGGCTGATGCAGCGCCGGGCGGAGGAAAGCAGCCCTGCGGACGATAGCATTGCGCCGACCGTTAACACTGCCTCGGCATTTGCTGAGTGCGCATTGAGAATGCCTTGACAGGTATTTAGACAAAGTTGGAATTGGCCTTGTTGTGCGGCGGCTTGTGCCAAGTTGAGCTGGGACTTCCAGTCTTGCATTGGTTGATTATGTGAGATGGCAATGGAGCGGAGGCTGAATGGACAGCAGCATAGTCTACTTGTGCGCATGGGTGATGGACTTGCTTGCCGCGCCGTAAACAAAAAAAACCGAGGGGCTTGCGCACCTCGGCTGAAATTACCGCTGCCTTCCTAGGGCTGTTTTTGGAGTACGAAATAACCAAAAGTTAATTCAATAACAACAATGTCTTACTGAAAAAGGCCAAGGTTTTGAGGCCTTGGCCCTTCAAGCGGTTAGCGATGCTCTGCTAACCGTTGTTTCTACTCTACCGCGTTGGCGATATTAAGCCAGAGCGATGATCAGCGCGTCGAGGTCGATAGTACCAACGAGCTTAACGACTGTGTCATTTGCATCAACCAAGTTGGAAGCGTTTGTGTCAACGTAGATGTATGTATCACCACCCAGTTGGAACACAACGTTCTCTTTAGCTACGCTGTTGATGGACAAGGCTGCAGCATCTTTCAGTGCCAGATCGAGATCAGCGTGTGTTGTTGTCATCTTGACATAAACATTGCTGCCATTGCCGGCAACATTGATGTCATCCGACTTAGCTGCATCAAGAGCTGTGCCAGTTGCATTCAAAACCAGATTCAGACCAACGATAGAATCAGCTTTGCCATATGTGGATGCGTTAAGTGTTACGGCATCCAGGCCTGCACCCAGCTTTACTGTTTCAGCATTGACGTTGCTCGATGCATAGGTCAGACCTTTGAGAGCGCCGCCCTTTGCGTATGTAACGCCACCAATGACTTCATCGTAGCTTGCCACGCCACCGAGGGCAGAAGCGTCAACCGTAGCCAGCTTGCCTGCGGTATTGGTAACCGAAGCGGAGCCGTTACCGGAAAGTGTCAGGGCTGTCATTGCACCAAGGTTTGTACCTGCGTTAGCAGTTACGGAAACGCTAGCGATAGTGTCGGCAGTCGGTGCAGTGAGGGAATTAACAGCATTTGTCAGTGTGACATTTGCAGTTTGGACATTACCAGCCAGTGTTGCAGTGACATCCGCTGTGCCAGCTTTGACAGCCAGATTTACAACATCCGCGATTGCTGTAACAGTACCAGTTGCTTTCTCAGTAACATTCAGAGTACCAGCATATGTTGTTGTTGTAGCAGCAGCGCCGCCTGCAGCAGGAACTTCGCCGACCAAGATCATGCCATCAGCACGTGCAGTCAAGTTGCCGTTTGCTGTCAGAGCCTGAGTAGTGACCTTAGTTACAAAGGAGTCAGTCGCAAAATCGATGCCAGTGTAGTTAGCAGCCAGTTTTGACGCGTCAAACGCACCAGTTGCACCAGCAACACCTTCAGCAGAAGTGAATGTCAATGTTTCGAAGTTCTTCAGTACTTTGTTGAAGACAATGAAATCATCAGCAGTACGTGCAGTGGTCGAGCCAGCCAAAACAACGGTATCAGAACCATCACCGCCATCAATCACATCGTTTGTTGTAACGGCACGATTAGCAGTACCAGCAGACAGCACCACTTTGTCGTTGCCTTCGCCAGCAGTAATTGCCAAGGTACCTGCTGCAACGACGTTCGCGCCACCAACTACTGCTGCGAGAACGATTGTGTCATCACCGTGACCAGAGGAAACAGCAACTTTACCATCGCCAGTTGTACGAACGTTGATAGTGTCCTTGCCAGCACCTGTACCGATGTCTGCATTGACGACAACGCCGGTTTTGGCAGTTGCAGTTGTGACTGTCAGAACGTCGTCACCTGCGCCTGTCAGGATTGTTGCAGTCTGAGCGTCGCCTGTGAAAGTGATGCCGCCGAGGGAATCATAAGCTTGCACATCTTTGACCGAGCCAGTCGAACCAGCTTTTTCATTGATGGTCAGCGTTGTCTTAACGTCAGTCTTGACAGTTACTGTGGAAACCGATTTGTTAGTAGCATCTACGCCAGCCACAACGTTGAGTGCGAGCGAAGCGGCGGCAGCGCCCGTAGTTGTTGTAGTCTGCTTCAGAGTACCGGAAACAGTCACTTTGCTTACTGC
Organism: Noviherbaspirillum malthae; assembly: GCF_015352985.1. Lineage (GTDB taxonomy): Bacteria > Pseudomonadota > Gammaproteobacteria > Burkholderiales > Burkholderiaceae_D > Noviherbaspirillum > Noviherbaspirillum malthae. The sequence continues at coordinate 39,491 of NZ_JACYXF010000021.1, forward strand.
ATCGCCAGCCACGTTCAGTACAGCCTGATTCTGAATAGTCGCCGGGGAAGCCGGAACTGCTGGGACAGGCGCGACATCATCAATGGTGCCAGGAATAGTGTCAGGACCTGCATTGCCAGGAGTACCAGCACTACCAGGATTTGCTGCAGCAGTTGCTGCGTCACCTTTCAGACCATCCAGAGCGATCGATACGCTGTTTGCGCTTGCTGCACCAGTAACGCTCAGGCCCAGACCTGCACCAGCAGTAACACCTTTGAAACCAGCAGTTGTAGTAGCGGCCAAATTGGAGACGCTAGCGGCTGCACCAATCTGAGTTACTTCAGTTGCGCCTTCGAACTTGCCAGCATTGAGATTACCAGTCGCGGTTTCACGGAATACGAAGCCCTGAGCGTTATCAATCAGAACCTTTTCGATATTCTTGATAGTACCTTGCTGAGCCTGTGTAACGCCATCAGCATATACTTTCAGTGTATCAACACCATCACCACCGTCGATGACGTCAGACGTATTCAGAGTTGCCTGACCGAAGAAGTTGCCACCTGTTGCAGCAATGAATGTGTCATTGTTTGCTGTGCCAGTCAGAGTGTCGACACCAGTTGTAAGAGTGAAAGTCTGGCCGTTAGCAACAGTGCCGGAGCCGATCGATGTGATCGTGCTGTTCACAGAAGCTTTAGCAGCAGTCAGGCTGTCTGCGGATGCAGTAATAGCGCCGAGCCATGCTTTAGCAACTGCGTTTGCTGCGTTACCGGAGTAAGCAGTGATTTCAGCTGTTGTGTCGAGTGCCTTGGTGAACTCAACTGCAGCTGCTGTCTTGTTGTCGATGACTTTCTTATCGTCGTTCTGAGCACCGGTCAGGATCGCCATAGCGATTGTGCCGACGTCAAAAGTCTTGTTCTCGAGGCGGGAACCCCAGTACAGCAGACCATCAACTTCTGCAGGACGGCCGAACAGGTTCAGGTAGATCGAGTTGACGACGTTGGCGCTGTCCTTGCCTGCGTACAGGTCTTTGTACTCTTGCGATGCGCTGAAGGCGTTAGCAACTGCTGCTACGCTGCCGCCGTTCTTGGCGACTTGCTCTTCCCAATAGATCAGGCCGAGTGCGTCAGCCGGACGGTTGAAGTAAGCAACGTACAGCTTTTGTACTGCTTCTGCGTAAATACCCATTTAAAAAACTCCTAGGAAGTATAAAAAACGAATTGTTGTTACTCTGATCAGAGCAATCAGCGCTTGCTGATCTGCAAGAACGCAGGCGAATAATGACAGAGAGCACTACTGCAAATATGTGACGGTTATCACACTGAGCGAAAAACCCACATTCGTTGTAGTTTCCCCACAGCATTTGCCAGCGTCGCATTATAGAGGGAGCGTGTAATTTTTACCAACATGTTTCTGGACCGCATCTGGTCAGGTGTTTGAAGGCGCTGCGGCTACGCCGCGAAGGGATCCATAGCCAAAGGATTGGGAACGAGAAGCCGGATGAAGACATACAGGCAGAAGATGAATATGAGCAATGCCTGGATTCAACGAATGAGGAGGCCATGACTGTCCGCTCTTGAGCGATATAAACAAAATGGGGCGCCGAGCGCCCCATTTTGTTAATTACCGACTCCTATCGCATTGAATGCACATCCTGCTATTTGGTCCAGTACGTCGCGCCGGCCGCACTACGATGATCATCGATTCGCCCCTGGAAAAGATAGGCAGCTGTTCCGCCATTTTCCTGGGACAGTACGCCGCTCACATCCATATTAAATGGCTTCAGGATCGGGGTATCGGCCGCAAAGCGGCCGTCAGGAGCGATGGCACCCCGAGACTGCATGTTGAATCGCTCGTTGTTGCTGACCAGGTCGAAGCCGGTTCTGAACGTAGCCTTCGCGAAATCGACTTGCAAGTGGCCGTTTTCGATATTTGCCGCAGTAATTGCGCTGCGAGATTCATCGGTAATGTAGGCGGCGCTGTCCCGCAGGCCGAAATTGATCACGCCGGTATTCGGCATCTGCCATTCCGTGCCGCGAGTACGCAATAGAACAAAGTGCGCATTGGAAGCAATCAATTGATGTGTGCCGGCATTCAACATGTTTTCGTATTTGATGTTGGCGGCCTGATCCAGAACAGTCTGCCAGCGCCCCCAAACGATCTGCGGCGGCATTTCCACCGGCGTGACGGGCGGCATCGGCGTGACGGGCTGCACAGGGCTGGTTGGCGTGCTCGGCACGGAGGGCAAATTTGAATTTGCACGGCTGACAATATCGGCATTCTTCTGCGGATCGAGATTGACATCCTTCGCGCCTGCTGTTCCAGCCCCCGTGCCGCCGCTCGACTTTGCGCTCGGCTCATCGGAACGAGGTGGAGCGCTATTGTCCGGCGAGGCAGTGCTGCTGGGCAGATACTGCGGTGTCGCCTGTCCCTTGCTGATCTGCAGCACCTGGCCTGCCTGCCGGGCAAACAATTCACGGCTGCTTGCTCCTTCGCACGGCCCCGACCCCTCTGGTCCGCAGGCACCGGAAAAGCCGCTGACCACGACGCCCCCGGAAAGCACGGCTACCCGTGAAGTCGCGTCATCCGTATATACAGTGAAATCGGTACCCCGGACACCGATGGCCGCCACCGGCGTGTTGAAACGGAAATTTTCCCTGGCATGCTTGGCGCCTTCGCCTGAAATCGCGCGCGCGATTCCATGGTCAAGCTCAAGCTTGATGCGCGTATTAGCCGGCTGTACTGCATCAACCTTATACGAAACGATTCTGGCTTTGCTGTTGGGCCTCAATATAAGAAAGCCGTTGTCGATAGTTTTCAGGTAGACATAACCGTCGCTTCCGGTTGTCAGCTCGTCTCCCTCCTGAACGACCCGGTTGAGCGTCACTGCGTCGGCACCGAGCTGTACCTGGCCTGCAACAAACACCACATGCGCAGCCTCCCCTGCAAAGGCAATATTTGCAACGGATAAAACGGACAAGGCGGATAAGACAATTAGTTGAGTAAGCATGGATTTTTCCTTTTTGCCATTTTGATTCCCAAGGCAAAGGTTTCAGTGACGGCGGTCACAAAACCGGCATGATTTCCTGAGGGTAGCATATTGTTCCAAATGGAAATATGACTTGGGGAGTACGGTTGCCGGTTCGCTACACTCGTTCGCAGAACAAGTCTCTTTTTTTGGCGGCGATTGCCTAAATTTCAAGAAAAATCGACGACGCAAGGCATTTTTCTCTATGAAATGTGGGATGTAGCCATCAGGACATACGGTTATACTTGCACGCTTTGAGCATCCAGGTTGGAAAGGTGGCCCCGCAGCTTGTCTGCGCACAAGATCATAGTCTTATGAATTCAACGGCCAAATTTCGCGCTTTTGTTTCCCTCATCAGTTCTGGAGCGCTTTTCCGGTTTGTCATCAGTTCTATCGCCGTCGTGTTGGTAATCTGCTCACAGTGGGCCAACACGGACAGCGTATTCAGCTTCGGCAATGAATGGCTGCGCGACCGGTTCATCCGCATGCAGGCTTCCGGTGAGCCGGAAACCCGGGTGGTTGTGGTCGATATCGACGAGGCCAGCCTGAAATCCATAGGTCCCTGGCCGTGGCCGCGCCACCGTATCGCCGACCTCGTGGAAAACCTGATCGGCACTTATGGTGCGCGCGGCGTGGCACTTGACCTTGTGATGCCGGAACGCGCCGATGCAGACGGCGACACGCGGCTGGCGGCACTTGCGCAGCATGCGCCTGTCGTGCTGGCACAGGCTTTCGATTATACGGACCGCGACCGCCAGCTGCGCGTAGGTGATGTTACCGGTGGGCAGCTGGCAAGAAACCAGGGCCATGCGGCCGCGGCTACCGGCTTCATTGCCAACCATGCGGGGCTGGCGAAGGCCCGTTATACCGGAAACATAGGCTTCATTCCCAGTGCTGACGGCGTCATCCGGCATTTGCCCATGGTCACGCATTTTGAAGGCAATCGTTACGTGACCCTGTCGCTGGCATTGATGCAGTGCTGTCGTCAGGCGGCCGGCACAGGTATGGCGAATCCGGAAGCACCAACCTACGCGCAGACGGAGACCGGCGCCTGGCGCATTCCCTACAGCCGCCACTGGTCAGCCTACCAGGGCATCTCCGCGGCCCAGATACTTGACATGAGCGCATCAAGGGACATGATTCAGGACCGTTTGGTCGTGGTTGGCTCGTCCTCGCTTGGGTTAAGCGACCGCGTGGCCACGCCGTTGGCGCCGTCGACCAGCGGCATGCTGGTGCATGCAGCGGCATTGACGACACTGCTTGATCATCAGGCGGCAGGCGAACCTATCAAGCTGCCGGGCCGCTGGATCGCGACGGGTTTCATGATTGCTGTGGCGTTTCTGGCCGCTTTTACCCTGCCCCGCTTTTCAGCCGCCGCGAACGTGGCGCTCCTGGGCGGCGCTTCGGTGATATGGCTGTGCATCGCCTATCTGCTGACCCGCCATGACGCCGAATTCTCGGCCAGCGGTCCCCTGGCAGGCAATGTCTATTTGCTGGCGGTCGCGGTGCCTTACCACTGGCAGATCGCCCAGCGCAAATCCCGCAGCCTGCTGGGTACCTTGCGCCAGTATGTGGCGACAGCGGTGGTCGACGAGCTTCTGCGCAGCGACCTGAAAGATCCGCTGACGCCCCGCCTCCTGAATGTGACGACGCTGATTGCCGACATGGAAGGCTATACGACCTATGTCGAGTCTCTCTCGGTTGAGGAGGCCGCCCAGCTGACAAGCGATTTTCTGGCTTGTCTGACGCGCCCGGTGCTTGCCAAGCACGGCACGATCGACAAGTACACCGGCGATGGCCTGGTTGCGTTCTGGGGCGCGCCGCTGCCTGTGGAAGACCATGCCGACATGGCGCTGGAGGCGGCACGCAATATCGTGGAGGAGGTCAGGCGGTTCAGCGAGGCACGCAAGGACAGCGGCTTGCCGCGGCTAAGGGTGCGAATCGGAATCGAGAGCGGGATGGCCATGGCAGGCGACTTCGGCACGCCGTCGCGCAGCATCTATACCGCGGTCGGGGATAGCGTCAATGTCGCCGCGCGCCTGGAGCAGGTCGCCCGCAACCAGCCCCACGACATCATCATCGGACAAGGCACAGTCTCGCGGGCGACGCGCCATCGTTTCCAACTGCTGGGCGATTTCGTCCTGCGCGGCAAAGGCAAACCCACCACGCTGTTCACGCTGGAGTCTCAGGGAGCTGCGGAGAAGATGGAGACGGCGGCATGATGATGACTGCACCGTCTTGCGTGCGCAAGGCGATTGTTTCCGCGCTTGCCGGCTTCATGCTGTCGCTTGGATCGGGCGCCTGCGCCGACATCGTGGTTGCACAGCAGGATTTGTATCTGGACGCCCTGAAGTCCCTCTCCGAAGGCCGCCATACCGATGCCAGCGAAGCGCTGATCCGCATGATCGAGCGCGAGCCGCAGCACGCCGGGGCATGGCTCGACCTGGCAATCATCCAGTGCGAACTCGGACGCGGCGCCGAAGCGGAGAAGCTGTTCGAGGTGATCGAATCCCGTTTCTCTCCGCCGCCGGTCATCAGGGAAGTGATCGCTGCGCAACGCGCGAAAGGATGCAAGTCCTGGCAGCCGCAAAGCCGCAAGTCGTTCGTAGTGGGCCGCGGCACGGACAGCAATGTCAATCAGGGCGCCAGCAATCCGAATTTCATCATCGGCACCGGTACGACGCAGGTTGAACTGCAGCTGCTGCCGGAACACCTGCCGCAAAGCGACCAGTACACAATGCTTACCGGTGACTACCTGCGGGAGCTGACACCCAACGGCACGCTGGGCTTCCTGCAGGCGCGCGTCATGCATAACGACAGTCTCGCGCGCTACAACACGGCATCGTTGATTGTCGGCGCGGAGCATCCGTGGCGGTTCGGCGACTGGGGAATGCGCGGAACCGGCCTGGTAGCCATGCATGCTCTGGGCGGCAAGCTGTATCAAAGCCAGCAGCAAGTACAGCTGCGAGCCAGCCCTCCCCTGAACCTGCCTCGCGGGCTGGAGTTCTCGGTGGCCGGCGGCTTGTCTCGCATCGAGTACCTGACGCTGGACAATTATGATTCCACCATCTCGGATCTGCGCGGCCTGCTGACGTATCGGCACGGCGAAACGCAGATGCAAGCCAACATCGGCTATCTGAACGACCACGGCATGTCGGCCAGACCAGGCGGGGACAGGGCCGGATGGTTCACGAGTTTTTATGGACGCACCCGGCTTTCCAGTTTGGTGCTTGGTGAATTCAGCTGGACACGCCAGACATGGCTGAGCGAATCGCCCTACTCGCTCCTGATCGACAGGGTTCGGAATCAGAAGACGCAGGTCATGAGGGGTGCCCTGATCTTTCCCGTGACAGAGAATCAATCCATTCAGCTGGAAGTACGCAAGGTGAAAAACGATGAGAACATTTCAGTTTTTCAATATGGCAGCCGGCAGATTCAGGTGAGCTGGCAGTGGCGCGATTGAACATGTTTTTCCGCCAGCCAGCGTACCAGTCAATGTGTTATCAGCTCGCCGATCATCACTGATTGAATCCGGCATGCAACTTTCCGGCGTTACCGCATCAAATGCCGTCATGCATCCCGATTCCATGTACGCATTGGGATAGCAAACTCCATCCGGTCGAAACAAATGTCCCCGGCCGTTGCCGCAGGATGCATTACAGGAATCTTTATGGTGTTGGAATTGACTGTTTTTGTCGCGGTACTTGTTGCCGTTTCCGCAGGTTGTCTCGTTCCGGCGAAGTGGTTGCCGCCCTTGCCTAATGACAAATTCATGCATTTCATGGCTTATGCGGGTCTTGCGCTCCTGGCGGGCCGCATTGCCCGGACCGACAGCCAACATTTATTGTGGCTGGCCGGTTTGCTAGCTCTGGGCTGGGTAATAGAAATCCTGCAAAACATGGTGCCGGGGCGCCGATTCTGCTGGCGGGACATGGCCGCCAACGCAGGCGGCATCGCCTTTGCCGCTGCCATTTCCGTAATATCAACATATGTGCATTTGATGTGACATTTCCGCTCTTTAATAGCTGATTGCAGGAAACGACGGCTATAATTGGCCCATCAATTTCTGGAGCGCTGTGCAATGCCGTCCATTAGTAACGCACTCGCTAATTCAGCGGCGAAGAATTTACCTCCATCGGAAGTGGCCAACCTTCCGGAGTCCAGCTCGAAACAAATCAAGCTCAGCATCACGCAAGTGAACCTGCAGGTTCACTTGCGCAAGATTCCTCTTCTGGCTCATCTGTCCAATGATGAGATGGAGCGCGTGAAGGCGGAATTGCGTTTGAAGCAATTCGCAAGGCGCGATATCGTTCTGCAAAAAGGGGCTGTGGGCGACAGCCTTCTATTCCTGCTGCATGGGCAGCTGCAGGTGATTGACGTAACCGATGATGGCCGCGCCATCGGACTGCGCATGCTCAAGCCGGGCGACTTTTTCGGGGAAATTGCGGTCATTACAGGCTCTACCCGATCCGCCTCGGTGGTGGCACTCAGTCCGGTGCTGGTAGCGTTTCTGCCGCGCCTTACCGCACTTCATCTGTTTTCGCACTCGCCGTCAGTAGCACAGCAGATCCTGGGACATCTGGCAGAAAAGGTGCAACGCGATTCCGAATTCCGTGCGCTGCTCAGCATCAATAACACTTCCAAGCGCATCTATAGTTATCTTCAGCTTCTCAAGCAGCATGGCGAAGGCAATATCGAAGTCGTGGAAAACCTTCCGACTCATCAGGATATTGCCAACATGATCAATACCAGTCGCGAAACCGTAACGCGAGCATTGCTCACGCTCGTTCAAAAGGGCATTGTCGAGAAAGAGCCCCATCGGCTGATCATTCGGGATCCGGCAGGATTGAAGAAGTTGGCGCAAGGCGATTCCTGAGTACCCGATACCAATAGGGATGGATGGGTATCACGGTGCGCATCGGCATCTCGCAAGTCCCATCACGCCCGTGTTTGCTTGCATTGCCCTGCGTCATGGCAGGTGCAACGGTCATCCGTGGTTGATCAAAGGCCAGCGCGAACGATGCCGGCTGACTGAAATGTTTCCAGTCTTGTCTGCTTTCTTCACAGGCAACTAAGTGCGGTAAAATACGCCGCGCCGGCTGTCAGCGCTCATGCATTTTTTGCAAGCCGGCAGCTTCCCCCTCTTCCAACGGTCGTACACACCCTCTGTCAATGAACATGACTCAACTTGTCCCGGACTATCTGAGTAAAGTCGTCTATGCATCGGTCCGGAAAAGCTTTCATCAAACACGCTGCGGCACTGCGACTGCGCAAGACGTGGCTGCACCGGGCATAGCACAACCATCCGCCGGAGTACGACGCTAATGGTTTCAGGCATCGCTAGAGCCATCCTGACCTACCGCGGTTTCATTCTCAGCAGCGTCAAGCGGGAGTTTCAGTCCAAATACCGCAATTCAATGCTGGGCGCCGCGTGGACGGTGCTGAATCCGCTGGCCATGATCGTGGTCTATACCGTTATTTTCGCGCAGGTGATGCGGGCGAAATTGCCGGGCGTGGATTCCACCTTCGCCTATAGCATCTATCTGTGCGCGGGAACCCTGACATGGGGATTGTTTGCAGAAATCACCGGGCGCGGGCAATCCGTCTTTCTCGAATACGCCAATCTGATCAAAAAAATCAGTTTTCCGCGTATCTGCCTGCCGATCATCGTGGTTTGCAATGCCAGCCTCAACTTTGCCATCATTTTCGGATTGTTCACTGCCTTCCTCATCATCAGCGGCAATTTCCCCGGATGGGTTTATTTCGCAGTGTTCCCGGTTCTCGTCATTCAAATTCTTTTCTCGATAGGCTTGGCCACCATACTGGGCGTGCTGAACGTGTTCTTCCGCGACGTCGGACAGTTCTTTTCGATTGCCCTGCAGTTCTGGTTCTGGCTGACGCCCATTGTCTATCCTGCGGCCATCCTGCCGGACAATATCCGTCCGATGATCGCCTGGAATCCGATGGCACCGATTATCCAGGCTTACCAGACGATCATGGTCAACGGCGCGTGGCCGCAATGGATGGCTCTGCTGCCTGTCACGATTCTCAGCATTGCCCTGTGCGCCCTGGGCCTGCAGCTCTTCCGCAAGCGCAGCGGTGAAATGGTGGATGAACTCTAATGGGCAGCATTCGCGTCTCCAATCTGGGCAAGGCCTACAAACAATATCCGGCGCGCTGGTCGAGATTTGCCGAATGGATTACGCCGTTCGGCAAACCAAGACATCAACTCAAATGGGTTTTGCAAGGGATCAGCTTCCATGTCGAACCGGGCGAGGCGGTAGGCCTCATCGGAATCAATGGCGCCGGAAAAAGCACATTGCTCAAGCTCATTACCGGCACGGCGCAACCGACCACCGGCAATGTAACAATCACCGGCAGAGTCGCTGCCATGCTGGAACTCGGCATGGGCTTTCATCCGGATTTCACCGGCCGGCAGAATGCCATCATGGCGGGACAGCTGATCGGGCTGAGCGCAGATGAAATGGTAGCGCTCATGCCTCGGATCGAGGCATTCGCCGAGATCGGCGATTACATCGATCAGCCGGTTCGGGTCTACTCCAGCGGCATGCAGATGCGGCTGGCTTTCAGCGTCGCGACCGCGAAGCGCCCCGACGTGCTGATCATCGATGAAGCGTTGTCCGTGGGTGATGCCTACTTCCAGCACAAGAGCTTCGACCGCATCCGCGAATTCCGCGAACAGGGTACGACGCTGCTGATCGTGTCGCATGACAAGACGGCAATCCAGTCCATCTGCGACCGCGCGATTCTTCTCGACGCCGGCCGTCTTGCGAAAGAAGGGTCGCCTGAAGAGATCATGGATTTCTACAACGCGATGCTTGCCGAACGGGAGAACGAGACCGTACGCCAGGAAAAGCGCGAGGACGGAAAAGTGCAGACCATTTCCGGAACCGGCGAAGCCACGGTGAGCGAGATTGCACTGCTTGATGAGCAAGGCCAGCGGGTAGAGATGATCGACGTCGGCAGCATGGTCACGCTCGAAGTGAAAATCGCCATCCAGGCACCGATTCCGCGCCTGGTGCTCGGCTACATGATCAAGGATCGTCTCGGTCAACCGATGTACGGTACGAATACGCATCTGAAGGAGCTGCCACTGCATGACGTCCGTCCCGGCGAGCAGATCACATACCGTGCGAGTTTCGCAATGAACCTGGGACCCGGCAGCTACTCGGTTGCCACCGCTCTGGTCAGCAGCGACACCCATCTCGTGAACAATTACGAATGGCGCGATCTGGCCCTGGTGTTCAATGTAATGAATATGAAGCGCGCGCATTTCGTCGGCTGCACATGGCTTGACCCCAAGATAGAAATCCAACGTATATGACCTTTATCTCCTACGCGCAGAATTTCGAAGATGTCATCCTGTGGCGTGCGCTCAAGCACGTTCCCAATGGTTTTTACATCGACGTCGGAGCGAATGACCCGGTGGTGGACTCGGTCACTCTAGCCTTTTACCAGCAGGGCTGGCACGGGATCAATGTGGAACCCATGCGGCAATATTATGAGCAGCTGCAAGCTCAGCGGCCGCGCGATACGAATCTGCAGCTCGCGGTGGGAGCCGGTCCTGGCAATATCACGTTCTACGACATTCCCGATACCGGCCTGTCGACCATGGAACCCAATGTCGCCCGCCAGCATATCGAGGCCGGTCGCAACGTGGTTGAAACGAATATCGAAGTCCTGCCGCTGTCGGAAATCTGCGCGCGCCATGTCACCGGTCCCATCCATTTCCTCAAGATCGATGTGGAAGGTTTCGAGGCCGAGGTATTGCGCGGAATGAGCTTCAAGTCATGGCGCCCCTGGATCCTGGTCATCGAAGCCACGCGGCCGCAAACTCAGGAAACGGCTCATGCGGAATGGGAACACATGGTGCTGGAAGCGGATTACCAGCCCGCCTATTTCGATGGTCTGAACCAGTTCTATGTGGCGAACGAGCATCCAGAATTGCTGGCAGCGCTGAAGCTGCCGCCGAACTATTTCGATCACTTCCAGTTGAGGCTGCGCCATCACTTCAGCCAATATCCGTACGATCTGGAGTCGCGCTGCCATACCGCCGAGATGCGACTGCTCGAGGCGGAAAAACAGTTCGGGCTGGCTGAAGCTGAAGTGCACAAGGCTCATGAACACGGCAGGCAAGTCGAGGCTGCCTTGCTTGAAGCCCAGGAGTTTGCCAGGCAAGCCGACGCACGCGCTCTCGATCTGCAGCAGCAGATAAAAGACACACAGGAACGCCTGCAGGAAGCCAACGCAAATGCTCATCATATTTATGAACAGCTGATGGCTGTTCATAACAGCACCTCCTGGCGGATCACCCGTCCTGTGCGTGCAATGAAAGAATTGATGAAGCAGCCGGTCGCGACACTCCAGAAAATGCCGAAGCCGAAGGCGATGGCGAAGGCCGGAGTGAAATGGACGCTGGTGCAGGCGAAGCGCGAGCTGCAAACACGACCGCGATTGAGAAATTTTGTATTGGGCCAGCTTGACCGTTACCCTTCTCTTTATCAGCGAATGGCCTCAATCAGCCGGAACGCGGCGGTCAATACGGCGGCGTCCCCTGCGGCGCCTCAGGGGAAGGAAGGACACGCCTCCCTTCCCGCTTCCGTCAATCGTGTCCTGGTCGAACTGGAACGGGCCATCGACACCAAAAACGCTCACAAGCACTAGAACGGCAAAACCGGAACAACAAATATGGGTGCAAGGATGCGCACTCAACCGTCCCGCGTACAGCCTCGGCTCCCTATCCTTGCAAGTTTTTCTGCTGAATATTTATGCGAATCCTTATTGACCTTCAAGCATGCCAGGCAACCAACCAGCATCGGGGTATTGGCCGTTACTCGATGTCTCTTGCGCAATCCATTGCAAGACAAGGGGGCAATCATGATTTGAAGGTATTGCTCAACCGGCAATTCCCGGAAAGCATTGAGCCGATTCGCAAAGCCTTCGGCGGTTTGCTGCATGAAGACGATATCGTGGTCTTCGATGGACCGTCCGGCATTGCCGAAATCCATGCGCCAGGTTCGTGGCGCTGCAAATCCGCGGAGCAGATACGGGAATTTTTCATCAGGCGTTTTTCCCCGGACATCGTGCATGTCTCCAGTCTCTTCGAGGGCTTGGTGGATGATGCGGTCACGTCCGTAAGGCATCTGCCAAACAACTTTGCGTCCGCAGTGACCTTGTACGACTTGATCCCGCTGCTTCGCAAGGAGACGTATCTGTCGGACCCGCGCGTGCGGCAATGGTATTACCGGAAACTCCAGGGTTTGAAAAGCGCCGAGCTTCTGCTCGCCATTTCCGAGCATAGCCGTACCGAAGCATTGGACTGGCTGCACCTGCCAAGCGATCGCGTCGTTAATATCTCATCGGCGATTGACGACAGCTTCCGCCCCCTCGCCTTGAATGCGGAAGAAGCGGCAGGCTTGAAAGCAAAGTTCGGCATCCAGCGCCCCTTTGTAATGTACACGGGGGGAATCGATCCAAGGAAAAATATTGAAGGTCTGATCAAGGCTTTTGCGCGGCTCCCCTTATCGCTACGCAGTGCTTATCAACTGGCGATCGTATGCAAGATCAGCGATGCCGACCTGCGTCGATTGCAGGCTCTTGCCGGCAGTGCGGGATTGCAGCAGGATGAAGTCGTCTTCACCGATTATGTCAGCGACGAAGAACTTCTACGCCTGTACAACCTGTGCACGCTGTTTGTGTTCCCGTCTCTGCATGAAGGTTTCGGCTTGCCTGCCTTGGAAGCAATGGCATGCGGCGTGGCTGTGATTGGTTCGAACGTCAGCAGCATTCCGGAAGTGATCGGCCGTGAAGATGCGTTGTTCAAGCCAGATGACCTGGAAGCCATGTCGGCCAAAATGGAACAGGCTTTGATAGACCCGGCCTTCCGTCAGTCCCTGCAAAGTCACGGACTTGAACAATGCAGGAAATTTTCGTGGAAGGAAAGCGGATACCGGGCATTGCAAGCTTTTGAAGAACTGCACGAACGTCGGCAACCTGTCCGTCCCAGTGTGCCGACTGGACGCCGGCCACGTCTTGCGTATGTATCGCCCCTGCCCCCCGGCAAATCCGGTATCGCTGACTATAGTGCCGAGTTGCTGCCCGAACTTGCGCGTTATTATGAGATCGAGCTGATAGTCAATCAGGAGCATGTCGATGACGCATGGGTTGCGGCCAACTTCGTGCAGAGACCGGTGTCCTGGTTCCAGTCGCATGCCGATAAGTTCGACAGAATTGTCTACCATTTCGGAAACTCCAGCTTCCATGAGCACATGTTCAAATTGCTCCCGGAGCATCCCGGAGTCGTGGTTCTGCATGATTTCTTTCTCAGCGGGATCCTGCATTACCTGGAGGCGACCTCCTACCTTCCGGGAGCTTTCCGCAATGCGCTGTATTATTCTCACGGCTATCCGGCATTGATCGACGCGGCCGCATCCGGGAAGGAAGCCGCGGCCTGGCAGTACCCTGGCAACAGGCAGGTACTGGATCATGCCACCGGACTGATCATCCATTCAGATTTTTCCAGACAGCTTGCCAAGAAATGGTATGGCGAGGATGAATTCTCAAACTGGAAAGTCATTCCGCTCATAAGAGCCGTTTCCAAGGAAGTCAACCGCGAGCAGGCTCGCCAACAGCTTGGCATTGGTGACGATGACTTTCTTATCTGCTCCTTTGGCCTGCTCGGCAAGACCAAACTTAACCACCGCTTGTTGAATTCCTGGCTCAATTCCGTCCTCGCCCGGAACAAGAACTGCCTCCTGGTTTTCGTCGGCGAAAACGATCCGAACCAGTATGGAAGAGACTTGGCCGCCAATATTGCGAAGAGCCCGGCCAGTGATCGCATCCGGATTACCGGATTCGCTTCGCCGGAACTCTATCGTACTTATCTTGCAGCGGCAGATGCTGCCGTCCAATTGCGAACCCTGTCACGTGGAGAGACATCGGCCAGCATCCTCGACTGTCTGGCGCATGGCATCCCCACGATCATCAACAGAAACGGATCGGCATCCGAGCTCCCGGACGAAGTGCTGGTAAAGCTGCCTGACGAGTTCACTGACAGTGAATTGACCTCCGCAATCGAGCAGTTGCACGGCGACGGCAATTTGCGCGAGGCGATGGCGACAAAGGCTGTTTCCCATGTTCTCAACCAGCACCATCCGGCACGTGTCGGTCAAATGTATTTCGAGGCTATCGAGGCCTTTGCCTTGAACAGCTCTGCAGCGCTGCATCATCAACTCATTAACGCCATTTCCGAAATTCCTGCGCCGGTGTCACCCGCCCAGGACGACTTGATTGCGATTGCCGGCAGCATTGCACGGAATCGTGAAACGCCTCGGCGCAAGCAGCTGCTCGTCGATATTTCAGAGCTGGTACAGCGTGATGCAAAGTCCGGCATCCAGCGCGTGGTGCGCAATGTGCTGCAATTCATGCTGCGCCGTACCTCATCCGCATACCGGGTCGAGCCGGTGTACGACGCGGGCGGCTACTACGCTTATGCACGCAACTTCACCTGCGGCATGCTGAACATCGCACCCGTGCCAATGGACGACGAAGCCATTGAGGCGAATGCCGGAGACATCTTCCTTGGCCTGGATTTGAATCCCCAGTTGGTCCCAAATAATCGCAAGCTGTTCGAAGATATGAAGAACCGCGGCATCGGCTTGCACTTCGTCGTCTATGATCTGCTGCCCATCCTGCGTCCGGATGTCTTCGTAGACGGAGCCAAGTCCGGATTCACGCGCTGGCTGGAATGTGTCGCAACGCTGGCAGACGGACTGGTCTGCATTTCTCGTGCCGTCGCTGACGAGGTGCATGCCTGGGTCGAAACCACCCAATTAAAGCGGACGACACCGCTGCAGCTCGGCTATTTCCATCTTGGCGCCGACATCAATGCGGCCGCACCGGCAATCCATCCTGAAGAGCATGAAAACCTCGTCCCGGAGCAGATCGGAAAGCACGCTTCTCTCCTGATGGTTGGAACACTTGAGCCCCGCAAGGGCCATGCACAAGCCCTCGCCGCTTTCGAGCTCTTGTGGAAGAACGGGGAACAGGCCAATCTTGTCATTGTCGGCAAACAGGGATGGATGGTGGAACCGCTGGTTGAAAAACTGCGGACGCATCCAGAGATCGGCAAGCGCCTGTTCTGGTTTGAAAATGCAAGTGATACGCTTTTGCTGCGGCTGTATGAAGCCGCGTCGGGATTATTGGCGGCATCGGAAGCTGAAGGATTCGGCCTGCCGCTGGTGGAAGCCGCTCAATACAAGCTGCCTATCGTCGCTCGCGATCTGCCGGTTTTCCGTGAAGTGGCTGGTAACCATGCCTATTACTTCAAAGGCGATGACTCCGCAGACTTGGCGGAAGCTTTGAAAATATGGCTGGAGATGCTAGACGTAGGCCAAGTGCCAACATCGGAAAACATGCCGTGGCTTACTTGGGAGCAAAGCACCAAGCAACTGCTGGATGCTGTTGAAAATTCGAATTGGTACAAGACTGTTCCAGTACGTTGATGCTTTGGAACATGCTTGAGCGATTGCGCAGTTACCAAGCGTTTGCGATAACGAGAGCGGATTGCAGGCCAATGCAGGGATCGCGCAACTCCGGGAACCGGCCGAATGCCGGGCACGGCGACGTGTCACAGCAGGGCTGCGGCAAGACGTCGCAACACCGCAGGCGGCCGATGCCGAGGGCGCCCAAAGGGTTCAGACCAGAAGGGATGCTGTGCTTGCACAGCATCCCTTCTGGTCTGAACGCGGCCCTGCATCGATCTGCAATCCGTTCCAAGCTAAGGCAAGTCGAAGACCAGCACTTCGGCCTGCCGCCCACTCAGGAGGTCGATCCTATCTTCATCAATCGTCTTCAATGCGTCTCCCCGCCTGAGCGGCGTCCCGTTGATGCTGATCTCGCCCTTGACCACATGCACATAAACGCGCCGGCCTGACACAATCCCGAACCCGGCGCTGTCCTCCCCATCGAACAGTCCGGCATACACCCGCGCATCCTGATGTATCGTCACCGAGCCATCGCTGCCGTCCGGGCTGGCGATCAGCCTTAACCGCCCTCTCTTCTCTTCGGGCTCGAATCGCTTCTGCTCATACCCCGGCTGGATGCCGAAGAGATTCGGTTCGATCCATATCTGCAGGAAATGCGCCTGGCTGTCCTTGGAGTGATTGAATTCCGAATGCATGACGCCGCGCCCGGCGCTCATGCGCTGCACGTCGCCGGGACGGATCACGCTGCTGTTGCCCATGTTGTCCTTGTGCGCGAGCTCGCCTTCGAGCACATAGCTGATGATTTCCATGTCGCGATGGCCATGGGCGCCGAAGCCGCTGCCGCCGTCGATGCGGTCTTCGTTGATCACCCGCAGCGGGCCGAACGCCATGTGCTGCGGATCGTAGTAATCGGCGAAGGAAAAGCTGTGATAGGAATCCAGCCATCCGTGGTTCGCATGCCCACGCTCCTCGCTTCTGCGCAGTTCTATCATGTCGGCTTCCTTTCTTCCGCAATGGGAGGCAATGGGATTGAAACGGTTCAGCCGCTTACAATATCAGCAAATCTGCTTGCCGGCGCTTGCAGGGCTCGCAGTCGGCCGGCAGGCCGATTCATGATCCATTCCCGATCCGTTTCTTTCCGCGCATGAACAACACCGCCTATATCGGCCGCTTCGCTCCCTCGCCCACCGGACCATTGCACATGGGATCGCTCGTCGCCGCAATGGCCAGCTACCTCGATGCGCGTACGCATCACGGGACGTGGCTGGTTCGCATCGAGGATATCGACGAGGGGCGCACCGTGCCGGGCGCCGATGAAGCGATTCTCCAGTGCCTGCAGGCATTCGGTATGCGGTGGGATGGGGAAGTGGTCTGGCAGAGCCGCCGCAAGGCGCTCTATGAAGCGGCCTTCGCCCGGCTGGGCAGCCATGCCTATGCCTGCGGCTGCACGCGCAGGGAAATTGCGGATTCTCGCATCGGCATCGCCAGCGACGGCGCGGCGGTCTATCCGGGTACCTGCCGCGGTGGACTCGCGGAAGGCAAGACCGCCCGCGCCTGGCGCCTTCGCATTGCGGATGACTGCCGCATTGGCTTTACCGACCGCTGGCAGGGAGAGGTGTCGCAGCATCTGCCGTCGGAGGTGGGGGATTTCGTGCTCAGGCGCGCCGACGGTTTCTGGGCCTACCAGCTTGCGGTGGTGGTGGATGATGCCGACCAGCAAGTGACCGACATCGTTCGCGGCGCCGATCTGCTCGATTCGACGCCTCGGCAGATTTACCTGCAGCGCCTGCTGGGAGCGCCGACACCCCGGTATCTGCATGTTCCGGTGGTCACCAACAGCGCTGGGGAAAAATTGTCGAAGCAGACCGGCGCGCTGGCCCTGGATGTCTTACGGCCCCTGCCGGAGCTGATCAGGGCCGCCGCTTATTTGGAACTGGACGTGAACGGCGTCGATACGATCGAGCAGTTCTGGCAATCCGCGCTGCACCGCTGGCAGGCGCGGTTCAGGGATTAAGAGCGCTTCTGCAGGCCGCCCAGCAATGCCGCCACCTTGACCTTGGCCGGCTTGCCGTTGCCCTGATCGGGGCCGTTTCCGTTCGCCGGCTGCGGCGTGGGTGCCGCCGGCTCGTAGGGTTTCAGGAACCAGGGGTCGATCTTTTCCCTGCGCGGCGCATGGGACGTGCGCCCGTGACCATACTGGCTGGCGCCCCGGCTCGATCCGCCGGAACGCTCTTCGCCGTCGTCATGGCGCGGCGGTCTGCGGTCCGACGAACGCTGGGGGACGAAGCCGGCGAGTGGCTGGCGGGCGATGGTGTGCTTGATCAGCTTTTCGATGTCGGTCAGCAGGCGCGCATCCTTGTCGGAGAACAGGGAGATTGCATCGCCGGATGCGCCGGCGCGGCCGGTGCGGCCGATCCTGTGCACATAGTCTTCCGCGTTGTACGGCAGGTCGAAGTTGATCACGCAGGGCAGTTCGGCGATATCAAGGCCGCGGGCGGCGACGTCGGTGGCCACCAGCACTTCGATCGTGCCCTGCTTGAACGCCTCCAGCGCCGCCATGCGTTCGGTCTGCGTCTTGTCGCCATGAATTGCCGACGCCTTGATGCCTTCCTTTTCCAGGTGCCGCGACAGGCGCGATGCGCCGATCTTCGTGTTCGAGAACACGATGACCTGCTTGAGGCCGCGCGTGCGGATGATGTGGGCAACCGCTTCCTGCTTGGCGTCTTCCTCGACCTTGAACAGCACCTGGGTCACGTTGTCGGCCGTGGCATTGCTGCGCGCGACTTCGATGGTGACCGGATTCTTGAGGAAGCTGTTGGCCAGCTTCTTGATCTCGGGCGAGAAGGTGGCCGAGAACATCAGGTTCTGGCGCTGCTTCGGCAGCAGGTTGATGATGCGCTGCAGATCCGGAAGGAAGCCCATGTCGAGCATGCGGTCGGCTTCGTCCATGACGAGAATCTGGGTCTGCGACAGGTTGAGCGTCTTCTGCTGCACATGGTCGAGCAGGCGGCCGGGCGTGGCGATGACGATCTCGACGCCGCTGCGCAGCGCGCTGGTCTGCGGTGCCATGTCGACGCCGCCGAAAATCACGGTGGAACGCAGCGGCGTGTGACGGGAATAGGCCTTGACGTTATCGGCGACCTGGTCGGCGAGCTCGCGCGTCGGGGTCAGGATCAGCGCACGTACCGGATGGCGCGCCGGCGAGGCGCTGGTATTGGCATGCGCGAGCAGCAGCTGAATGATGGGCAGGGAAAAGCCGGCGGTCTTGCCTGTGCCGGTTTGTGCCGCGCCCATGACATCCCGGCCCTGGAGGACGATGGGGATCGCTTCCGCCTGGATCGGGGTCGGGTGAACATAACCTTGGTCGGCAAGCGCGCGCAAGATGTCGGGCGAGAGTCCGAAGTCTTCGAAGCGGACCGCAGGCGCGGCAGGTTGCGTGGGTGCTAACAGGGTGTCTGACATAATCGCTATCAATGGGCCGAATCGGCCGGTTAAGCACAGCTTCCCGATGCGGCCGGGTGCTGCCTGGATGAACAACCCTTCATTATACGCCTGCGTTTATACGACGTCGTTTTGTCGGCTTGATGACAGCGGGCTTGAAGGGAAGAAATGCAGGAACGGAACCTAGTCTGACCATACGGCGGAAGGAAAATTGCAGACTGTTTGATGAATTGCCGGGTCTGATTTCGAATTCGCATTCCAAATTTGGAATTCAATTTGCAATTTTTCTCTTTATGGAATAAATTGCAAATATCTCATCAATTCATCGATTTTGTCCATGGCTCTGCGCACTCCTCGAACTGCTGCAAGCATCAGCCCGGACGCCATGTCTCCGGCAGCGATCCGCGCGTTCGACAACATCGCGCGTCTCTGGAAACTCGACTTGGACATGCAGTTGACTTTGCTGGGCAATCCGCCGCGCTCGACCTTCTACAAATGGAAGAAGGAACCGGATTCGGCGCGCCTGGGCCGCGATACGCTCGAACGAATTTCCTACATCCTCGGCATCTACAAGGCGCTGCAGATCCTGCTGCCCGAACCCGCGGTGGCCGACGGCTGGATACACAAGCCCAACAGCGCTTCGATTTTCGGCGGCAAAAGCGCACTTCAGCGCATGCTGTCAGGCAATGTCGCGGATCTCTACGTCGTGCGCCAGTATCTTGATGCCATGCGCGGTGGTTGAATGACGTATCCGCTGGCGCGCATCGAATGGCATCCGGCCTTTCGAATCATCCCTACCCGCTTTCCCACCATCAATCTCTTCGATCGCGTCGCTTCGGCCGAAGATTTCGATGCCTTGTATGCTTTGGAAGCCATGACGAACGACCGCATCCGGGACGAGATCGGCGAGATCGAACTGGTGCCCAGGGAAGAGCGGCTCTTCGGTCCGGGCTGCGGACCGATCATGGCAGCCTTCACGCATCTCAATCCGTCGGGCAGCCGCTTCAGCGATGGCAGCTATGGCGTGTTCTACGCCGCGTTCCAGAAGCAGACGGCGATCGCCGAAACCACCTATCACCAAGCCCGCTTTCTCAAGGCTACCAATGAAGGCCCCATCCAGCTGCAGATGCGCGTCTATCATGTAGAAGTGGCGGGCTTGCTGCATGACCTGCGCGGTTTGGACCACCATCATCCGGTTTACGATCCGCATGCGTACGGCGTGCCCCAAGGGCTTGGAAAAGCGCTGCGCCAGGAGGGTGCCAACGGCGTGGTGTACCGCAGCGTCCGGGATCAGGACGGGCAGTGCGTTGCAGCCTTCCGCACCGCCATCCTGTCCAATTGCCGCCATGGCAGCCAGATGCTCTATCAATGGGACGGCTCGGCGTTTTCGGGCGTGTATGAAAAGGTGATGTGAACAGTTCGCTCCAGTTCGCTCGCCGCTGTACGCATGGAAGAAAGCCATTTTCATCAGCCCTGACGTGTACTGCGGAACGCTCGGTACCAATCCAGGGCATACCGTGCCATGACCTTGGATTGGTATAACACAGCGATTTTGTGCTAATTACGCCGTATTTGTTCAAGTCGCTGCGGAGAGGCCTCCTTAACATACTGCCGTATGTGCCGGCCTGTACCCTTCCACTCCGATTCATGACTTATTCCGTGCACCGAGCGAGTTTGCGCTTTGATTCCGGGCTGACGGGGTACTTCATCAGTGGCCGCACCGTAGCCGCCGCCTGCTGTTTTTGCAGTCACTTACCTCTCCAGGCAAAGGCAAAGCCAGGCAAGCAGCAATCCATATGGAGATTCGAATCATGGTGAGACAAAATGGCAGCATCGAATACCTGCCCGGCACCGGGCAAGCTATCCCGCCCAAGGACCGGCCAGGCTGTCATACGAACACCGTGCCCGAGATCAACCTGCGGGATGCTCGTGAAGATGCGCTGCTCGCATCGCGGGCGGAACTGATTCGGGCCGCTCGCATCACGATGGCAGGACAACTGGCCGCATCGATCGTGCACGAACTCCGCCAACCGCTGACATCGATTGTTTCACACGGCGGAGCAAGCCTGCGCTGGCTCGATAAAAATCCGCCCGAAATTGAAGAAATACGGGCCGGCCTTCGGGAAATGATTCAGGAAGCCGAGCGTGCAGGCCACATCATGCGCAGCTTGGAGGCGCTGACCACGAACAGTACACCTGCGATGAACCGAATCGATCTGCACGAAACCATTCGGTACACACTTTTGATGGCCAAGAATAAATTTGAAAAGCATGGCATCTCGATCCTGCTGTTCCTCGATGCCGAGGCGGCCTGCGTACAAGGCGACCAGGTTCAGCTGCAGCAGGTGCTGTTGAATCTTGTAACAAACGCAGTAGACGCAATGAGCAATATCATCACCCGCCCGCGACTACTTTCCATATCGACCAGCCATCCGGACGCTGATCACATCGAGGTTTGCATTCAGGATTCCGGAGACGGCATCGCCGAAGAAGCCAAGGACAAGCTCTTTGATGCCTTCTATACAACGAAAGAAGGCGGCATGGGAATGGGCCTTGCAATTTCGCGGTCAATCGTCGATGCCCATCATGGCTATTTGAAGGTAACGGCCAATAAGACGCATGGCAGCGTGTTCCATATGATACTGCCCGTTTTTGATTCTGGTCGTGAGCCTGTTTCGGCCGCTTAGGAACCATAGCGGCAACCATACTCGCATGCATTCGCGAAAGCTACGGTCTCGCGGGCAATAGGCTGTGTAACTGCATCATGCACAGGTAGTAGTTCCATCAACCATATTGGTAGAATGAGCTACTCGTGTCACAAAATGCAGGGAAAGCTATGGGCCGGGCTTACGGTGAAACAATAAGCAACTATTTCGACGCTGGCCGTACCTCGTTGGTCATGCAGAGCGCAGCGCTGCCAAATCATACCGCCGTCACCTATCTGCGGTGCGATGGACCGGGTACGGGCATGACTGAACCGATTCCTCCGGAGCCGGCGCTGCTGCTGGCGGTGCAGTTGAAACCGCTCGTCAAGCATGATTTATGGCTGGACGGCCGTCACGTGCCAGTGTCGCCTTACGCGACCGGCGCACTCACCATGCTGGCTCTGGAAAGCCGCCCGGTAGCCAATCTCGCCAGCAGTTACGAATGCGTGCAAATGTTTTTCCCTCGCAGCGCATTGGATACTGTTTCCGACGCCGAAGGCATGCAGCGCTTTGGCAGCTTTCCGACGCTCAATGGCGCCGAGGACCCGGTACTGGCACATCTGGCGCGAATTGCCCACATGGCTGTCAGTCCTGCCGGGCCGGCCACTTCTCTTTTTCTGGAATCGATGCTGCTCAGCGTGCATCGGCATCTGCGCAGCCGATACGCAGGGCAACGCGAACCGTATACCAGGGCGCGCGGAGGACTGGCCCGCTGGCAGGAGACGCGCGTCAAGGAATACATCGATGCACATCTCGGCTCCAGCATCAGTCTGCTGGACCTGTCCAATCAATGCCAGCTATCGCCGAGCCAGTTCGGTCGCGCCTTCAAAGCCAGTGTCGGCATGACACCGCACCGCTGGCTGATCGAGCGCCGCCTGGATCAGGCCAGGAGCCTGCTCGTGTGTTCCGACAAGACGCTGGCAGAAATTGCCCATCACTGCGGTTTTTCCGACCAGAGTCACCTGGCACGCGAATTTCGTCGTACGGAAGGTCTGGGCCTGACGGCTTGGAGACGCTTGCATGCAGTCAAGCGGGAGCTGGAGACCAAGCCGGCAAAATAAGGCGCCGGCAAGCTACCCAAAAAGAAAGAGGGTTAGCATGCACTATCATGCTAACCCTCTTGTTTTATTGGTGGGCCTCCCGTGAGTCGAACACGGCACCAACGGATTATGAGTCCGCTGCTCTAACCAAGCATGAGCTAGAGGCCCGGAAAGGCAGATATTTTATTCCAAACAGGCATCATGCCGCTAGGCTCATTTGCAACTTGCCAAGAAACTTTGAGCAAGTTGCAAGCGAAGGCCTGATGAATCTGCATTCAAAACCGAATTCATCAGGCCGCCAAGCTTAACTGCCTTCCAGGAAGCTCTTCAGCTTGTCGGAGCGGGACGGATGCCGAAGCTTGCGCAGTGCCTTGGCTTCTATCTGGCGAATGCGCTCGCGCGTCACGTCGAACTGCTTGCCAACCTCTTCCAAGGTATGGTCGGTCGACATTTCAATGCCGAAGCGCATGCGCAGCACCTTGGCTTCGCGCGGTGTGAGGGAATCGAGAACATCCTTGACCACGCCGCGCATCGATGCGTGCAGCGCCGCATCGGCCGGAGCCAGCGTGTTGTTGTCTTCGATGAAATCGCCAAGATGCGAATCGTCATCGTCACCGATAGGCGTTTCCATGGAGATCGGTTCTTTTGCGATCTTCATGATCTTGCGGATCTTGTCTTCCGGCATTTCCATCTTGATCGCCAGCGTCGCGGGATCAGGCTCGGCACCTGTCTCCTGCAGTATCTGGCGCGAGATGCGGTTCATCTTGTTGATCGTTTCGATCATGTGCACCGGAATACGGATCGTGCGCGCCTGGTCCGCGATCGAGCGGGTAATGGCCTGACGGATCCACCATGTCGCGTAAGTCGAAAACTTGTAGCCGCGTCGGTATTCGAACTTGTCCACCGCCTTCATCAGGCCGATATTGCCTTCCTGGATCAGGTCGAGGAACTGCAGGCCGCGGTTGGTATATTTCTTCGCGATCGAGATCACCAGACGCAGGTTGGCCTCCGTCATTTCGCGCTTGGCCTTGCGCGCCTTCATCTCACCTGCAGCCATCTTCTTGTTGATGTTGCGAAGATCAGGCAAAGGCAGCACGACGCGCGCCTGTAGGTCGATCAGCTTTTGCTGGAGTTCCTTAATAGTCGGCACGTTGCGGCCGAGGACGGCGCTGTAGGAGTGATTGCCCGCGACTTCGCCATCGATCCAGTCGAGGTTGGTCTCGTTGCCCGGGAAAACCTTGATGAAATGAGCACGCGGCATGCCGCAGCGGTTGACCGCGACATCAAGAATCTGCTTCTCGATGTGACGCACTTCATCGACCTGCCCGCGCAGGGTATCGCAAAGTTTCTCGACGAATTTCGCGGTGAAGCGGATCGACAGCAGCTCGTTCGAGATCGTTTCCTGGGCCTTGACGTAGGGCTTGGAGTTGTAGCCTTCCTTCTCGTAGGCCTTGCGCATCTTGTCGAACTGGCTCGAAATCTCTTCGAACTTGGCGAGCGAATCGCGCTTGAGCTGCTCAAGCTGCTCGGCGGAGAAACCGGCTGCGCCGCCGCCACTGTTTTCCTCTTCCTCTTCGTCTTCTTCCTCGTCGTCCTCTTCGTCCTCGTCTTCATCGGAAGCGGCGGCAACCGGCGGAGGCGCCACGTCTTCGGAGGCGTTCGGATCGACGAGGCCGTCCACGATCTCGTCAACCTTGATCTCTTCCTTTTCAATGCGGGAAGCTGCCGCCAGGATTTCGGCGATCGTGGTCGGACAGGCGGAAATCGCCTGGATCATGTCCTTGAGGCCGTCTTCGATACGCTTGGCGATTTCGATCTCGCCTTCGCGCGTCAGCAGTTCGACCGAACCCATTTCGCGCATGTACATGCGGACCGGATCGGTCGTGCGGCCGAAATCGGAGTCCACCGTCGACAGTGCGGCTTCCGCCGCCGCTTCGGCGTCGTCGTCGCTGGCGCCCGACGCAACGCTGTCCGACAGCAAGAGGGTTTCCGCGTCCGGCGCCTGCTCGTAGACGGCAATGCCCATGTCATTGAACGTGCCGATGATGCCGTCGATGGCTTCGGGGTCAACGATATTTTCAGGCAGGTGGTCATTGATTTCCGAGTAGGTCAGGAAACCCCTGTCCTTGCCCAGCTTGATGAGCGACTTGAGCTTCTGGCGGCGCTGCTCGAGTTCTTCTTCCGAGGCTTCGCTGTCGGAAAAGGCGTCCTTGAGCAGGGCTTTTTCTTTTGCCTTGCGGTCCTTCGCCTTTGCCTTGTCGGCGGCCTTGAGTTCGGCGCGTTCTACGGCATTGAGCGCCGCGACTTCGTCGTTCTCGGGCTGGAAATCCTTCGGCTTGCGCCCGCGACGGCCCGGAACCTTAACTGTCGGCAAGACGTATCCGGACGTGTCGATGGCGGCCAATGCCGCGGCATCGGTGGTCTGGCTGACCGCCATTACTTTGCTGTCCGACTTGGCTTCCGCCGCAGGCGCGACCTTGGCAGACTTGCTGGCAGTCTTGGATTCGGTTTTCTTGTTTGTCACGGGTTCTTTCAATGTCTCGGGAGCCGTCTGGTCGACGGCTCTGGATGAAGGTTTCGCCTTTGACATACTGGCAGTTGCGGTCGTCGGCGCTACTTTGGCGACGTCTTTCGTCGCTGCTTTGCTGGGCGTCTTTGCCTTGCTTGCGGGTGAGGCGGAAGCGGTCTGCTTTTCGGCGGGCTTTGCCATCGACTTGCCGGCAGCGGATTTAGTTGCAGCTGAAGCGGCATTTTTTGCCGTCACACTCGAATTCGCGGTTTTTTTCATTGCGTTTGCCATGGAATCAGTCCCAACTGAACTACCCTCGTGCGCCGAGTGAATTACGCTTGGTGGAGCCGATCTGCAATCCTGGCTCGGCATTCGCCCGCGCTGCATGTTCTCGATCATTCCGCCGACCAAAGGCCGGAAAACTCTCTAAGACCTTGAATCAAAAGCTTTTAATGATACCATACGGCGCAATATTTCTCCAATTCAAAGCCATGTTGTCAACTACCGCGATGTTGCTTCGACCTCTGCCTGACGTCGGAGTTGCTCCTGTTGCTGCATCAATTCCCGATAACGGTTGCGCGCCTCTTCTGTTGACAGGCCGGTGCTTGCCAGCCTTTCCATCTCCGCTTTCAATACTTGCATTTTAGTCTGCCGTATTGCTCCGGCAAGTTCAAGCCGGGCGGCTTCGGGTTCGGACTCGACCTCCGCCGCGATTTCCGCGATCAGGGGATCGAAGTCAGAACCGGCCGCCTTGAGCTGCTCCGCGAGCGCCGCGAAGTGTGCGTTATCGCCCAATGCCCAGCAGGCTTCGAGCAGCTGGCTGAGCATCGCCGCATTGTCCGGCGCAAGCTGCGCCACCGCGTCGACCGCTGCCTGGTCCACCCCGGCAGCCAGGGAGGGATGCGCCACGAGCAGGCGGATCATCTGTCTTTCCAGGCCCATCGGCGGCGTGCGCTTGGTACGCGGCGGCGCCACCTTGGTGCGGGCGACAGGCTGGGCAAGCTCGAACAAGGCTTCGATTTCAGCGGGCGTCGTCTGGGTCATCTGCGCCAGCCCTCGCACGATCTGCAGGCGCAGTCCGGATGGCGGCATCGCCTGCAGCAGCGGCTTGGCATCGAACTGCGCGCGCGCCCTTCCTTCCGGGGTGGTCAAGTCATTGTCCTGGCTGACTTCCTTGAGCAGGAATTGCGACAGCGGCATCGCGTCACGCACCTGCTGCTCGAAAGCCTGCGTGCCGAACTCGCGCACATAGCTGTCGGGATCATGCTCGGGAGGCAGGAAAAGGTATTTCAATGTCTTGTTGTCGCCGGCATAGGGAAGGCAGGCTTCCAGTGCCCTGCGGGCCGCGCGGCGTCCGGCCGCATCGCCGTCGAAACTGAAGATGACATGGTCCGTCTGCCGCAGCAGTTTCTGCACATGGGTGGTGGTGCAGGCGGTGCCGAGCGTGGCTACCGCTTGCGGGAAGCCTAGTTGCGCCAACGCAACAACATCCATGTAACCTTCCGTCACAAGCACGTAGCCGGCTTCGCGGATGGCCTGGCGTGCTTCGAACAGGCCGTACAACTCAAGACCCTTCTGAAATAAGGGTGTTTCCGGCGAATTCAAGTATTTGGGCTCGCCGCCATCCAGCACGCGGCCGCCGAAACCGATGACTTGACCTTTGGTATTCCGGATCGGGAACATGACCCGGTCGCGGAAGCGGTCGTAACGCTTGCGGCCGCCGCCCTCTTCTTCACTGCGGTCGATCACCAGGCCGGACTCGACCAAGGCGGCGGCATCGTAGTCGGGGAAAACCGAGCGCAAGTTGTCCCAGCCGCCGGGCGCGTAGCCGAGCCCGAAGCGGGCGGCGATTTCGCCCGTCAATCCGCGGTTCTTCAGGTAGCTGATCGCGTTCTGCGCGCTGCGCAGTTCCTGGCGGTAGAAATCGGATGCCTTGGACATCGCCTCGGTCAGGGCGATGCTTTTCGCCTGCACCTCGGCCCGCTGTGCCGGCGGCAATCTGTCCTGCTCGGGAACGATCATTCCCACGCCCTGGGCGAGGTCCTTTACCGCTTCGACGAAGCCGAGGCCGGAATATTCGATGAGAAAGCCGATGGCGGTGCCATGGGCGCCGCAGCCGAAGCAGTGATAGAACTGCTTGGTCGGGCTGACGGTGAAGCTGGGGGATTTTTCGTTATGGAACGGGCACAAGCCCATGTAATTCGCGCCGCCCTTCTTCAATTGCACGTAACGGCCGACGACATCGACGATATCGACCCTGTTAAGCAAATCCTGAATGAATGATTGTGGAATCACGGCGGTGCGGGAAACAAGATGTCATTAAGGAATGTCCAGGCCGGCTGACGCTGCCTGGGCCGTGCAATTCAGATGGAGACAAAGCGGCAATTCAAAAGCCTTGCCGCCTCTCCCTTGACATCTTCAGGCCGTGGACAAGGCCTTTTTCACCAGCGCGGAGACGGCCGTCATATCGGCGCGCCCTGCCAGCTTGGGCTTGAGCACGCCCATGACCTTGCCCATGTCCTGGGGGCCTGCCGCGCCGGTCTGGGCGATGGCGGCAGCGACTTCACCGGAGATTTCGGCTTCCGACAGTTCGGGAGGCATGTACGCGGACAGCACCGTCAGCTCCGCCTTTTCGATATCGGCGAGATCCTGGCGTCCGCCTGCCTCGAACTGGGAAATGGAATCCTTGCGCTGCTTGATCATCTTTTCGATGATGGCAAGGACATGGGCATCCGTCAGTTCGATGCGCTCGTCGACTTCCTTCTGCTTCATCGCTGCGGTCAGCAGGCGGATCGTGCCCAGCCTGCCGGTGTCCTTGGCGCGCATTGCCGCTTTCATGTCTTCGGTGATCTGCTCTTTCAGGCCCATTTTTTCTCCAATTCGACAAGTCATTGCAATCAGCGTCACATTGCGCAGTGCGGCTTCCGGCAAACTCGGGCTTGGAACATCAGCTCACGCGCGGCCAAGCCGATATGCAAATGACAATTCATGTAAGCAACAAAACCCGCTGCGGCATGATTCCGGAGCGGGTCGATACATTACCGCACGCTGAGTGCGGCAAGGGAAATCAGTAAAGCTTCTTCGGCAGCTGCTGGCTGCGGATACGCTTGTAGTGACGCTTTACGGCAGCGGCGAGCTTGCGCTTGCGCTCAGCGGTCGGCTTTTCGTAGAACTCACGCGCACGCAATTCTGTCAGCAAACCGGTTTTCTCAATGGTCCGCTTGAAGCGGCGCATGGCGACTTCGAACGGCTCGTTTTCTTTAAGGCGAATTGTGGTCATGTAAGTCTAACCGTGGGTTTTATAGGAAAGACGGCGAGTATATCAGCTTCACTCGCCGAAGCAAAGATTTTCGTTCACTTGTCGCGCGGCGAACAGTTTTGTTGCTATACCGACAGGCCGGCCGCCACGCCGGAGGCCCATGCCCATTGGAAGTTGTAGCCGCCCAACCAGCCGGTCACATCGACCGCCTCGCCGATGAAATGCAGCCCCGGCACCTTGTTGGCCATCATGCTCTGCTGGGAAAGCTCCCTGGTATCCACGCCGCCGCGCGTGACTTCCGCCTTGCGGTAGCCTTCCGAACCGTTGGGCGCCAGCGCCCAACGGTTGACGGATTCGCCCAGCTTGCGCAATTGCTTGTCTGGCATGTCGGCAAGGCGGGCATCGGGCCGGATGCCGTTCAGCGCAAGCATGCCTTCGGCCAGGCGGCTTGGAAGCCACTGCGGCAGCAGGTTGCCGATGGTCTTCTTCAACGTGCCCTTGCCCTGAATGAGCGTTTCGGCAATATCGGTTTCCGGCACGAGGTTGACGGCGATCGGCGTGCCGGAATCCCAATAGCTGGAGATCTGCAGCACGGCAGGCCCGGACAAGCCGCGATGCGTAAACAGAAGATCCTCGCGAAACTGCATGCGGGATTTCTTTTGCCCGGTCTCGATATCGACCTCGAGCGCCATGCCGGACAATGGAACGAACGGTTCCCAGGCGTTCGCATCGAAGGTCAGCGGCACCAGGCCCGGCCGCGGGTCGATCAGCTTGAGGCCGAACTGCTTGGCGATGCGAAAGGCGAAATCGGTGGCGCCGATCTTCGGTATCGACAGGCCGCCGGTGGCGATGACGACATGCGCGGCATGAATTTGCCCAGCACTGGTATCCAGCCTGAACATCTCGCCGTCCTTGCCGACGGCTTCAACAGTGCACGGCATGCGCCAGGCCACCTTGCCTGCCTCGCATTCGGCCTTGAGCATGTCGATGATCTGCTCGGCGGAATGGTCGCAGAAGAGCTGGCCCTTGTGTTTCTCGTGGTAGGCGATGCGATAGCGCTTCACCAAGGCGAGGAAATCCTGCGAGGTATAGCGCGACAGGGCGCTGCGGCAGAAATGCGGATTGGCGGACAGGTAGTTCTGCGGTCCGGCATGCAGGTTGGTGAAATTGCATCGCCCGCCGCCGGAGATGCGGATCTTTTCCGCAAGCTTGGTTGCATGATCGATCAGCACCACCTTCCTGCCCCGTTGGCCTGCGACGGCGGCACACATCATCCCGGCGGCGCCGGCGCCGATCACGGCAAGGTCGAACTGGTTTTGCATGGCTGGTAGAAATTAGGCGAAGCCGTGATTGTACGCGCAGGCTGCCTTCTTCCCGGGAGCGCGCGATCCAGCCGAAAAAACGGCCACGATGATACCGTGGCCGAAATGACATCTCTTGAGGATGGAGGAAAATGATTCAGCCGGCGATGCGCTCCGGTTCTGGAATCAGGTGATGAAATGTATCCTGCGAAGCGCAGCGCACCACATCGCCGATCACGATGATGCTTGGGCTGGCCAGCCGGGAGTCGGCGATCGCCGCACTCAGCTCGCCCAGCGTGGTGACCAATTGCGCCTGCGATGCCGACGTGGCCGCATGAATGACGGCGACCGGCGTCGAAGCAGGCTTGCCGCCGGCCAGCAGGGCCTGCTGAATTTCGCCGCAGCGCCCGACGCCCATGTAAATCACGAGCGTCATGCCGAGCTTGGCCAGTGCAGCCCAATCCGGGTTGGCATCCACCGTCTTGCCATGCCCGGTGACGAAGACCGCGCCCTGACTCCAGTCGCGATGCGTGAGCGGTATGCCGATGGATGACGGTGCGGCCAGGCCGCTGCTGATGCCGTTGACGACATCGACCTCGATGCCGGCGGCGAGCAGATGCATGCGCTCTTCCCCGCCGCGGCCGAAGATGAAGGGATCGCCGCCCTTGAGGCGGACCACGAAATGGCCCGCGCGCGCTTCCGCGATCATCAGGCGCTCGATGAATTCCTGCGGGGTCGACTGGCAGCCGCCGCGCTTGCCGACATGGATGATGCGCGCACCGAAGCGGGCGTGTTCGAGGATGTCGGGATTGACGAGATCGTCGACCAGCAGCACATCGGCTTGTGAAATGGCCTTGACGGCCTTGAGCGTGAGCAGTTCCGGATCTCCGGGACCTGCGCCTACCAGAGCGACTTTACCCTGCGCGACTTTGTCCTGCCTGTTCATGGAACACCTTTGTTGCATGTAGATGCCTCGCTACATGCAAACAGTGTTCCACCTGCTCGAGGATGGGCGCCGGCACCGGCTGCTCGCCCTTGAGCGCCTTTTCTATCCATTTCGCGGTCGTTGCTGCATCACTTGAGTGCGGAAGCGGCGGCATCTCGTCCACCGGCCCCTGCTTTTGCACCAGCACCGTGCGCTGATGTGCGTGGAACCACTCGATCTGCTGGGCCCGCTTGGGGTTGGCGACCGTCTCGCCTTCGGTGCCGCGCATCAGGAATGCGTCGCCGCGCTCCACCGGCGCGGCCGTCTCGAAGTAGGCGGACAGCATCTCGAGATATTCGGGATGGGTGTAGGACGTCAGCCGCAGCGCAGGTCCCGCGAACGGCTGCATGATCTTGACCAGCGTATGGGTGGAGTTGCGCACGCCGAGAATGCCGCGCAATGCCAGCAGGCCGGCCAGGCGCGGCGCCAGCGCTTCCACCGGCATGAAGACGGGCTCATGGCGGGCAAAGCCGGCCTGTGCTGCCTCATGCGACTGCGCGGGGCGCAGGCCAAGTTCCGCCAGGATTTCCGCGGTGGTCACGCGTCCCGGGTCCTGGGACACGCCATGGATCAGCACGGGCGCGCCGTGCCGCGCGAGCAGCAGTGCAAGCAGCGGCGTGAGATTGGGGAGGTTGCGGGATCCGTTATAGCTGGGGATGACGATGGGCGCGTATTCCGATGCGGGCGGAGCGATCTGAACGAAGGAGGCTTCGGCCGCATCGAGAAAGCCGGCGATTTCATCGACCGATTCGCCCTTGATGCGCATCGCAAGCACGATGCCGCCGAGTTCGAGATCGGAAACGCGGCGCTCCAGCATGGCGGCGTACAAGTCACGGGCGTCCTCGCGCGACATGCTGCGCGCGCCTTTCTTGCCGCGGCCGATTTCCTTGATGAAACGGGCGGCGGGGAATGGGGTGGGTGTCTGGTTCATGGCGGAAGGGTACTACGAAGTGCAGGCGGGTGCGAAGATGGGAGGTTTACCACGGCTCTTCTTAAGGTGGAATATCCTCCGTACTCCCTCCCCTTGAAGGGGAGGGCTGGGGTGGGGATGGGGTTCGATCCCGATGAAAGGACATTTCTTCATGCTAAAACAACCCATCCCCACCCTAACCCTCCCCTTGAAGGGGAGGGAATGTATGTCCCTCTACGCCGCAACCTTCCCCGCTGGACCCTTCACCAGAATTATCTTCTTCAACTCCGGCACACAAGACCCGCAATTCGTTCCGCACTTGAGCTTGCCCTGCAATGAAGCAAGCACCGCCTCCGGCGTACCCTCGTTGACCCAATCCTGCTTCGCCAGCGCTTCATCAATTTCGCTTTCCGCAACATTGAAGCAGTTGCACACAATGCGGCCGCGCGCCTTGAATCCCTGCGGCGCCTTCGCCGACGGCATCAGCAGCAGGCGGCCAAGGGTAGCGACCGGCTGCTCGCCCTCCAGATACTCCTTGAGCCAGTGCTCGGCAGAAGTGTCACCAGCAAGCGACACCGCCGCCAGCTTGCCTTCCTGCAAGCGGATGCGCCGGGACGTGCCGCGCTTGGCATCGTCATAGCGCAGCACCTCGGCGCCGGAGATGCCGAAGCGGGTCTCGACATCCCTGATCAGCTCGGCTCCCGCCGGATAGTCATCCGCGGCGCGGAACAGCACGCCAATCTTGTCGCGGCCGAACAGCGTGCAGGAAGCATAGGCGAAGCTGCGCATCAACGGACGCAAACTCGCCTGCAGGGCCAGCGCCTGGGAAGCATCGATCCAGCCGAATACCAGAAAGCGCCACGGCAGTTCGGCCTTCAGAATCTTGACCGCCGCATGCTTGAGTTCAGGCTGCTTGGAACTAGGGCAGTAGGCAGGCACGGTCAGGGCGTTCACGCCATGGGTGCCGCTGCCGTCGTTGCCGCGTCCCGATACATACTCCTCGCCCCAGTGCATGCCGATGAAAGCTTGGCCGCCGCGGATGTCTTCGCTCGCCAGTGCCGGCAGGATCTGCGAGCCGCGCCGGCTGGTTACGTGAACCAGGTCGCCGTTGCCGATCATGCGCCGGTCCATGTCATGCCGCGACATCAGCACTGCAGGTTCGGAGGCATGGGAAAACAGTTGCGCCACGGTGCCGGTGCGGCTCATGCCGTGCCACTGGTCGCGCAGGCGGCCGGTGGTGAGACCGAACGGATAGCGCGCATCGACCTTTTCCGCCACCGGCTGGTAGACCGTCGGCACGAAACGAGCCCTGCCGCTCGCAGTCGGAAAGATGCCGTCTTCATACAGGCGCTTCCTGCCCTGCGACTCGCCTTCCGGGAAAGGCCATTGCTGCGGCCCCTGCTCTTCCAGAATGCGGTAGGACAGACCGGTGATATCAAGGTCGCGCCCGCGCGTGGATTCGCGGTGCTCGTTCCAGATCTGCTCGACGCCCGCATACGGAAACAGGCTGCGCGTCCTGCCCATGTATGCCTCCAGCCTGCGGGCAAAATCAACCACCATTTCCCAGTCGTGCCTGGCTTCGCCCGGCTTGGGCAGCACCGGCTTGAAGCGGGTAATGCGCCGCTCGGAATTGGTGACCGTGCCTTCCTTCTCGCTCCATGTGGTGGCCGGCAACAGCACGTCCGCATAGTCGGCGGTGGCCGTGGTCTTGTAGGCTTCTTGCACGACGACGAGTTCGGCATGCTTGAGCGCTTCGCGAATCAGCGCCTGCTCGGGCATGGACTGGGCGGGATTGGTGCAGGCGATCCACAGTATCTTGATGTCGCCCTTGCGCACCGCTTCGAACATTTCCACCGCGGTCTTGCCGGGCTTGGCGGGAACATCATCGATACCCCACAGGCGTGCCACCTCGGCGCGGTGCTCGGAATTGGCCAGGTCGCGGTGCGCGGACAGCAGGTTGGCCATGCCGCCCACTTCGCGTCCGCCCATGGCATTGGGCTGCCCGGTCAGCGAGAACGGCCCCGCTCCCGGCTTGCCGATCTGATGCGTGGCCAGATGCAGGTTGATCAGCGCCGCATTCTTCGCAGTGCCGGAAGCCGACTGGTTCAAGCCCTGGCAATACAGCGACAGCGCCGCCTTCGACTGGCCGAACCACCGTGCCGCCGTGAGCAGATCCTCTTCGCTGATGCCGCAGGTCTCGGCCACATACTTGGGCGTGTAATCGCGGACGATGCTCTTGAGCTCCGCGAAGCCCTCGGTATGCGCATCGATGTACTCGGCATCGATCAGGTTTTCCCACAGGCAGATATGCAGCATGCCGTTGAACAGGGCGACATCGGTGCCGGGCAGGATGGGCAGGAACAGATCGGCGTCGCGTGCGGTGTCGGTGCGGCGCGGATCGGCGACAATCATCTTGAGCGCGGAATTCTTCCTGCGCGCTTCCTCGATGCGGCGGTAGAGAATGGGATGCGCATACGCGGTGTTGGAGCCGACGATGAACAGCAGCTGCGCCTGCTCGAGATCTTCGTAGCAGGCCGGCGGTGCGTCTGCGCCCAGCGTCTGCTTGTAGCCGGCCACCGCGCTCGACATGCACAGGCGGGAATTGGTATCGATGTTGTTGGTGCCGATCAGACCCTTGGCCAGCTTGTTGAAGACGTAATAGTCTTCGGTCAGCAGCTGTCCCGAGATATAAAAGCCGATGCTGTCGGGACCATGCCGGCGCACGGTGTCATGCACACGCTCGGCAAGATAATCCAGGGTCGCGTCCCAGGAAGCGCGCTCGCGCGGCGCTTCGCGCTTGATGCGCATCTCCGGCTGCAGCGCGCGCACCTGCTGCTGCAGGACCGGATTGGCGGTCAGGTGCAGGGTGCTGCCCTTGGTGCAGAGGCGGCCGAAGTTGGCCGGATGATCGGGGTCGCCGCGCACGCCGGTCACTTGCTTGCCGTCGCTTTCCACGATGACGCCGCAACCGACGCCGCAATAGCAGCAGGTCGCCCTGGTTTCCGTCCGCGCGCCAGCGGCAGGTTTGGTATCCGGCTTGTTCAGATCAGCAGGCAGGACGGCGCCGAGTATGTCATTCATGCCGCCTCGATTTCTATTGCCAGCGTTTGCAGTTCGTTCAGGTCGAGGAAGACCTTGCCGTCTTCCACCTTGACGCTGAACTTCGGCGTGCAGCCTTCATCCGGCTCGGCGGCGCAGCCGGAATCGAGCTGGATGTTCCAGTTGTGCAGCGGGCAGGCGACGCGTTCGCCGAACACGATGCCCTGCGACAGCGGGCCACCGCGGTGGGGGCAGCGGTCAAGCAGTGCAAAAATCTTGTCTTCGCTGTTGCGGAAAATGGCCACATCCGGCTTCGCTGCCCGATTGACCACCCGTGCGCCGAGCACGGGGATGTCTGCGACGTTGCAGACGGCTTTCCATTGTTGCGACATGGAGTTCCTTATGATTGCTTGGATGACTTGGAAAGTGCTGTTGGTTCGGATGATAGAACTGTCGGACTATGAAACCGTGAGCGGAATGAACTGCCGCGCATCGACCTGGGCCTTGTCCTGCTCATGCCAGGGATCGGGTTCGCCTTCCAGCGAGAACAGCAGCCTTTCATAAAGCGCCTTGCGGTTCTCCGCATCTTCCAGCACCTTCTGCTTCACATGTTCGAGGCCGACGCGGGCGATGTAATGCACGGTGCGTTCGAGATACCAGCCCTCTTCGCGGTACAGCTGCAGGAAGGCGCCGGAATACTCGAGCACTTCCTCGTGCGTCTTGAGCTTGACGAAGAAATGCGCGACTTCGGTCTTGATGCCGCCGTTGCCGCCGACATAGATTTCCCAGCCCGAATCGACGCCGATCACGCCCACGTCCTTGATGCCGGATTCTGCGCAGTTGCGCGGGCAGCCGGAGACGGCGATCTTGACCTTGTGCGGCGCATACATCTTCCACAGCGCGCGTTCGAGCTGCTGGCCCATCAGCGTGGAATCCTGAGTACCGAAGCGGCACCATTCGGAGCCGACGCAGGTCTTCACCGTGCGCAGCGCCTTGGCATAAGCATGGCCGCAGGGCATGTCGAGGTCCTTCCACACGTTCTGCAGGTCTTCCTTCTTCACGCCCAGCAGGTCGATGCGCTGGCCGCCGGTGACCTTCACAGTAGGGATGCTGTACTTGTCGACCACGTCGGCGATGCGGCGCAGGTCGGATGCCGTGGTCTCGCCGCCCCACATGCGGGGGATGACGGAATAGGTGCCGTCCTTCTGGATGTTGGCATGCGCACGCTCGTTGATGTAGCGCGATTGCGGATCGTCTTTCGCTTCATGCGGCCAGGTCGAAATCAGGTAATAGTTCAATGCGGGCCGGCAGCTCGCGCAGCCGTTCGGCGTGCGCCACTCGAGGAAATGCATCGCCTCGGCGATCGTCAGCAGCTTGTTGACCTTGATCGCATCGCGCACTTCCTGGTGAGTGCGGTCGGTGCAGCCGCACATCGGCTTGACCTTGGCTGCGGTCGAATAATCGCCGCCGGCGGTGAACATGATGATCTGTTCGACCAGGCCGGTGCAGGACCCGCAGGATGCAGAGGCCTTGGTGTGCTTGCGCACGTCCTCCAGCGTGAACAGCCCCTTTTCCTTGATGGCCTTGACGATCGTGCCCTTGCATACACCGTTGCAGCCGCAGACTTCGGCGGTGTCGGGCATGGCGGCGGCCTTGGTGAAGCCTTCATGGCCAACATCGCCGGGGCGGCCGGTGTTGGATTCGCCGAACATCAGCGTATCGCGGATTTCGCCGATGTCCCTGCCCTCGCGCAGAAGGCTGAAATACCAGGAGCCGTCGACGGTGTCGCCGTAGAGGCAGGCGCCGACCAGCTTGTCATTCTTGATGACCAGTTTTTTGTAAACGCCGCCGATGGGATCGGAGAGCACGATTTCCTCGGTGCCTTCGCCGCCCATGAATTCGCCGGCGGAGAACAGGTCGATGCCGGTGACCTTGAGCTTGGTGGACGTGACCGAGCCCTCGTAGCGGCCGATGCCGAAGTTGGCCAGATGGTTGGCGCAGACCTTCGCCATCTCGAACAGCGGCGCAACTAGACCGTAGGCGGTGCCGCGGTGGTTCACGCATTCGCCGACCGCATAGATGCGCGGGTCGTAGGTCTGCATGGTGTCGTTGACCACGATGCCGCGGTTGCAATACAGACCGGCGGACTCGGCCAGCGTCGTGTTCGGGCGGATGCCGACTGCCATCACGACCAGCTGGGCAGGCACTTCGAGTCCGTCGGTGAAACGGATCGCCTTCACGCGGCCGTTCTCGTCGCCGACGATTTCCTTGGTGTTCTTTTCGAGCAGGAAGGACAGGCCGCGGTCTTCCAGCGACTTCTGCAGCATCTTGCCCGCGACCGGGTCGAGCTGGCGTTCCATCAGCCAGTTCGGCAGGTGCACGACCGTCACGCTCATGCCGCGCAGCTTGAGGCCGTTCGCCGCTTCGAGGCCGAGCAGGCCGCCGCCGATGACCACCGCATGCGTGTGATGCCGCGCGGCTTCGATCATCGCATTGGTGTCCTGGATGTCGCGGTAGGAGATCACGCCTTCGAGATCCTTGCCCGGCACCGGAAGAACGAAGGGATTGGAGCCGGTAGCCAGCAGCAGGCGGTCGTACTCCGCTACCGTGCCGTCCTCGGCGATGACCTGCCGTTTGACGCGGTCTATCTTGACGATCTTCTTGTTGAGATGAAGCGTGATGTCGTTCTGCTCATACCAGTCGACATCGTTGAGCATGATGTCCTGGATGGTCTGTTCCCCGGCGAGCACCGGCGATAGCAGGATGCGGTTGTAGTTGGCATGGGGTTCGGCACCGAAGACGGTCATGTCGTACACGTCGGGCGCAATCTTCAGCAGCTCTTCGAGCGTGCGTACGCCGGCCATGCCATTCCCCACCATCACTAACTTCAGCTTCTTCATCAAAGCTCCTTCTCGTGCGGCCTCGCCATTGAAGCCCAAAGATAAACAATGGCCATCAATAAGCAGGAGGCATGCCAATCGAATACGCGGAAAAACGCACTGCAACGAC
The DNA here is from genome assembly GCF_015352985.1 of Noviherbaspirillum malthae. Classification (GTDB taxonomy): domain Bacteria; phylum Pseudomonadota; class Gammaproteobacteria; order Burkholderiales; family Burkholderiaceae_D; genus Noviherbaspirillum; species Noviherbaspirillum malthae. Next base: position 77,199 of record NZ_JACYXF010000021.1, read on the forward strand.
CATGGTTTTGCACTGCCGCAGTGCAGCACAAAGAATTGAGAGCAGCGACGCACCCGATCGCAGCATGAATCGCCTCATTCAAGGCCGGCATCGTGCACAAAAGCAGTGGCATGCCGCTTGCATAGTGCAGGCCAGCCTCTCAACCTCTGGTGCAAAGGAGCATCGTGAAAACAACGTCGTTTTGGAAGGCGGGACACACGCCTACCCTGCTCGCTTCATTTTTCTATTTCGATCTCAGCTTCATGGTCTGGGTGCTGCTCGGCCCGCTCGCCGTGCAGATCTCGAAAGACCTCGGCCTGACTCCCGCGCAGAAAGGATTGATGGTGGCCACGCCCCTGCTGGCCGGCGCGCTGCTGCGCATCGTCATGGGCGTGCTGGTCGATCATCTCAAGCCCAAGAAGGCCGGCGCCATCGGCCAGCTCATCGTCATCGCGGGCCTCACATGGGCCTGGCTCGGCAGCCTGTCGAGCTATAACCACATGCTGACCTTGGGCGTGCTGCTCGGCGTCGCCGGCGCGGCCTTCGCGGTGGCCCTGCCGCTGGCCTCACGCTGGTATCCGCCGGAGCACCAGGGCACCGCGCTGGGCATTGCCGGCGCCGGCAATTCGGGCACCGCATTCGCCGCCTTGTTCGCGCCCTCGCTTGCGATTGCCTTCGGCTGGCAGAACGTGTTCGGCCTGTGCCTGATTCCGCTGGGCGTGGCGCTTGCGGTCTACCTGATCTTCGCCAAGGATGCGCCCTCCTCGCCGCCGCCCAAGTCGCTGACCGAATACCTGCATGTGCTCAAGGACAAGGATGCATGGTGGTTCATGTTCTTCTACAGCGTCACCTTCGGCGGCTTCTCGGGCCTGGCTTCTTCGCTGACGATCTACTTCAACGGACAGTACGGCCTGTCGCCGGTCACAGCGGGCTACTTCACCGCCGCCTGCGTGTTTGCCGGTTCGCTGGTGCGTCCGCTGGGCGGCATCATCGCCGACCGCATCGGCGGCATCAAGACGCTGTCGATCATGTATGTGCTGGCCGGCCTGTTCCTGTTCATCGCCAGCCTGGGCCTGCAGTCGTATATGGGCGCGCTGGCCGTGTTCGTGATGGCGATGCTGGCGCTCGGCACCGGCAACGGCGCGGTGTTCCAGCTGGTGCCGCAGCGCTTCCGCAAGGAGATCGGCGTCATGACCGGCCTGGTCGGCATGGCCGGCGGCGTGGGCGGCTTCTATCTTGCATCCAGCCTCGGTTATTCAAAGCAGGTGACCGGCAGCTACCAGCTCGGCCTCACCATCTTCGCGGCGCTTGCGGTCACCGCGCTGGTCGGCCTCAGCTTCGTGAAGACACGCTGGCGCACCACCTGGGGCAGCGCTGCGATGACTACGGCGAAAATCTAGAAGCTTCCATGCGCGGCCATCTGTTGATGACAATGGATGGCCGCATCGAAGCCGCGCTTGGAACTTACAAGTATTTCAAGTACCAGATCGTTACCGCGATGAAGATCAGCAGAAGAGACATCATTTTTTCGTTTTTCTTCGATGTCTTCACAATCAGCAGGCCTTGCGCAAGCACCATCACCAGAAGGACTGTCGCGGTAAAGATAAGCCGGGTGTCAGCAGATTGGTCTACCGGCAAACTGGCGGTTGCCGGATCTATCGTCTGCATCCAGTCATATTTATTGCGGGGCAGAATATAGAAGATTCCCAAACCTAGAACGAACAAGACATGGGCTATGCCTTTCATGATGAGCTTCATTCGCCGTCCTTACTGATTCAGCATCGCAGATAGCGAAGACCACGACCTGACAATGAAGTCGCCATAACTTGTATTCTTCCTTATCGATTCAAGTGATGGCCTGGTACCGCGGTTATAACGTGCTCCGACAATTCTGATCTGGTCCATTGTGAGATTGGGAGGATGTTTCTGCAACCCGTCGTGATCGATCAGCTGACGCAGGTGACGAGCGCAAATTTCGATATTGTAGACATCGTTCTGCAGGCAAAACGCGAGTTGTCGAAGCTCACTGTTCGATAAGTCAGCAGCGTTCAAGCCTAGGGTTTCTGCGGCCGCAAGCAACTGAATGCTTACAGCACCGAACGAGGTCTTGTTCGGATGCTTGGCAATTCCCGTACTTCCGGTCTCTCTCGCAAAAGACGCAGCAATCGATCGAATCATGAATGCCCAAGCATCCACAAAGTTAGGATCGCCCCCGACCTCAATCCAACATACTCCGGCAAGGAGCTCGGGAGGGAATCTTTGGTTCATTGCGTTCAGTTTTATCGTGTCCCGGTTATGTCTGACCCATGCAGTCTTGAACTGCTGAATATATGCCTTGCCGCCGCCAAGAACCCCCCGGGACTCCCTTCCAGACCGCAAAATTCGCGGTACTCCAGACCGGGGACCCGTTCGACTCTTTGCAGACAATGCTTGGCATATGGTTTTCCTTTCATCGAATGAAACGTTAAAAATAGGACGCAAAGTCGCCCGAACCTAAAAGTTGCAAAAATATCATTCTGTTGTTTATTTTTCAATAATATTCGTAACGACGACTCTGTTGGTTCTGTTGGTTCTATTTAAGAAACCGATATGAGTTAATTGGAATGCGCAGAACCGCGCCGCCCGCCGTTTTCAGATGGAGCTCTATGCCACTTTCAATCAGCGCCGGTCATGCCAGTCAGACCGGCGTGCGCGAACGCAACGAAGATTTCGTCGGCATGGTCACGCCCGCCGAACCCGACCTGTCGACCAAGGGCCTGGTGGCCGCCGTCGCCGACGGCGTCTCCGGCAACGCGGGCGGACGGGAAGCCTCCGAGTACACGGTGCGCGGCCTGCTGGCCGACTACTACGCAACGCCCGACACCTGGCCCGTCACGCAGGCGATGGACAAGGTGATCAAGGCCATTAACAGCTGGGTGCAGCACCAGGGATCGATACGGCGCGAGCTGGCCGGCATGGCGACCACGCTGACCGCGGTGGTGCTGCGAGGAACCTATTATTACTTTGCTCATGTGGGCGACACCCGCCTGTACCTGCTGCGCGGCGGCGCGCTGACGCGGCTGACCACCGATCATGTCTGGGACCGGCCAGAGATGCAGCATGTGCTCACCCGCGCGATCGGCCTCGATTCGCGCATTGCCATCGATCACGGCATGGGCGAATTGCGCGAGCGCGACGTGTTCCTGCTGGCTTCCGACGGCGTCTGGGGCTGGATGAGCGAATACGACATCACGCACGCGCTGTCGGCCGTTGCGATGGACCAGTCGGATCCGCATGCCGCGGCCTCTGCGCTCGTCGATGCGGCGCTGGCCGCCGGCTCTTCAGACAACTGCAGCGCGCTGGTGCTGAAGGTTGCCTCGCTTCCCGAGGCGAACCTGCGCGATGCGCTGTCGGGGTCGCAGCAGCTGCCCCTGCCGCCGAAGCTCAAGCCGGGACAAGCCATCGACGGTTATGAAGTCGAGGACATCATTCATGCCTCGCAAGCCACCCTGCTCTACCGCGTGCGCGAGCCTAAGTCGCAGCGGCAGCTGGTGCTCAAGACCCTGCATCCGGACCGCGCCAATGATGCACAGGAACGCTCGGCCTTCGCGCATGAGGAATGGCTGGCCAAGCGCGTTGTTGCGCGCTTCTTCCCGCAGGTCATCGTGCCGGAGCAAAAGAACTATCTGTATTACCTGAGCACCTGGCATGAAGGCGCGACGCTGCAGCAGATGCTCGACGCCGGCACGCACTTCACCGCGCCGGAAGTGGTGGCGCACGGAGAGAAGCTGGTGCGTGCGATCGGCGCATTGCACCGGCGCAGCATCATCCACCGCGACATCAAGCCGGGCAATGTGCATCTCGGCGCCGACGGCGAACTGCGGGTGCTCGATCTCGGCGTTGCGCTGTCGGGCCTGGAGAAGGATGACGGCATACAGGCGCCGCAGGCAGGCACTCCGTCCTTTCTCGCGCCTGAGCAGTTCGACAATGCGCCGCCGTCACGGCAGACCGATGTATACGCGGCGGGGGTGACGCTGTACTTCATGCTGACCCGGCATTATCCCTACGGCGAAATCGAGCCCTTCCAGCGCCCGCGCTTCGGCGAACCGGCGCCGCCCGGCCGCTATCGGCCCGATGTGCCGGCCTGGCTGGACAGCGTGCTGCTCAAGGCGGTGGCGCGCGATCCGTCGGACCGGTACGAGACCGCCGAAGAATTCTTGCTTGCATTGGAACGCGGCGCCAGCAATCCGGTGCCGGTGAAAACGGTCACGCCGCTGGCCAAGCGCGATCCTGCAGGCCTTTGGCGCGCAGTGGCGGCGATTTCCATCGTGCTCAACCTGCTGCTGCTTTATCTGCTGGTCATGCGTTGATGCCAGAAAAAACGGCGAAGACCGAAGCCGTCGCCGTTATCTTTCCGCATAAGCTAATCCAGAAGCTTATGCCGCTTCCTTCTCCGCCGCCGGGTGCGACTGCCGGTGGTACAGGAATTCCAGCACCGCGCTGCGGTATTCGATGTAGAGCGGATCATGGGCCAGCGCAACGCGGTCGCGCGGACGCTGCAGGCGTACGTTGACGATGTCGCCGATGGTGGCGGCGGGGCCATTGGTCATCATCACGATGCGGTCCGACAGCAGCACGGCTTCATCCACATCATGCGTGACCATCACGACGGTGGATTGCGTCTTGGCGACGATCTTCAGCAGCTCGTCCTGCAGATGCGCGCGGGTGAGCGCATCGAGCGCGCCGAAGGGCTCGTCCATCAGCAATACCTTGGGCTCCATCGACAGCGCGCGCGCAATGCCGACGCGCTGCTTCATGCCGCCGGAGATTTCGTTGGGCCGCTTCTGTTCCGCATGGGTCAGGCCGACCAGCGCCAGCGCGGCTTTGGTCCGCTCCTTGAGTTTGGCCTTGCTTTCAGCGGCGCCGAACACGCGCTCGACCGCAAGATAGACATTCTCGTAACAGGTCAGCCAGGGCAGCAGCGAATGATTCTGGAACACGACTGCGCGTTCCGGTGCCGGTCCTGCGATTTCCCGGTTGGCGCAGAGCAGCGTGCCGTCGCTGGCCTTGAGCAGGCCGGCGATCAGGTTGAGCAGCGTCGACTTGCCGCAGCCGGAGTGGCCGATGAGCGTGATGAATTCGCCCTTCTTCACGGTCAGGTTGATGTCGCGCAGCGCATGGAACTTGCCTTTCTTTGTGTGAAAGACCATTTCCGCGTTCTGGATCTCGATGAATTTGCTGGTGTTTTCCATAATGTTCTCCTTGGCCCCTCCTGCCTGATGCAAACAGGAGGAGCGCTGTGTTGGGTTGCCGTTCAGCTGCGCACTTCTTCGTAGGTGAAGGCTTTCGCCAAGGCCACCAGCGCCTGTTCGAGCAGCAGGCCGACCACGCCGATGACGACGATGGCGATGATGATGTGCGGCACGTTGAGGTTGTTCCACTCATCCCAGACCCAAAAGCCGATGCCCACGCCGCCGGTCAGCATTTCCGCCGCAACGATCACCAGCCAGGCGGTGCCGATCGCGAGGCGCACGCCGGTCAGCATGTAGGGCAGCACCGAGGGAAACAGGATCTTGGTGACGATCTTCCACTCCGACAGGTTGAGCACCTTGGCCACGTTCATGTAGTCCTGCGGCACGCGCTGCACGCCGACGGCGGTGTTGATGATCATTGGCCAGATCGAGCAGATGAAGATGGCCCAGATCGCGGCCGGGTTGGCGGCCTTGAACACCAGCAGTCCGATCGGCAGCCAGGCCAGCGGCGATACCGGCTTGAGCAGGCTGACGATGGGATTGAACATGCCGCCCAGGAACTTGAATCGGCCGATCATGAAGCCGAGCGGAATGCCAACCAGTGCGGCCAGGCCAAAGCCGGTGGCTACGCGCTGCAGCGACAGCAGCAGGTTCCAGCCTATGCCCTGGTCGTTCGGTCCCTTTTGATAGAAGGGATCGGAGAACACCTTGATCGCTTCCTGGAAGGTGACCATCGGCGACGGAAAGCCGCTGTTCTTCGCGGCGACGATTTCCCAGATCAGCACCAGCACCGCGAGACCGAAAAGCGGCGGCACGACGGCGGCGAAGAAGGGCTTGACCGAAAATTTTCTGCCTGCCTTCGGTGCCGCACGCTTGCGCGCGGCGGCATGTTCCCCGGCATCGGCTTTCATTGTCGCGGACTCCGAAACCGGCTCGGCCGGCTTGTTGAGTGCGATGTTGTTCATGACTGCGCTCATGATGTTCTCCGGTACGGTGAATTAGGCCTTGATCTTGAAGGAATCGGCGTAAGCCTTGGGATTCTTGCCATCCCAGACGGTGCCGTCGATCAGCTTGGAACTGCGCATCGGATCTTTCGGTACGCTCGCCTTGGCCATGCCGGCCGCATCCTTGTAGAGATCGATCTGGTTGATCTGTTTGGCGACCGCCAGATAGTCGACATCTTCCTTGAGCAGGCCCCAGCGCTTGTGCTGGGTGAGGAACCACATGCCGTCCGACAGGTAGGGGAAATTCACCGCGCCGTCGTTGTAGAACTTCATGTAGTTCGGGTCGTCCCAGGTCTTGCCCAGTCCGTTCTGGTAGCGGCCGAGGATGCGCTGGTTGATCACGTCGACCGAGGTGTTCACATACGACTTGTCGGCGATGGTCTCGGCCATCTTGTTCTTGTTGGTGAGGCCGGCGTCGATCCACTTGCTGGCCTCGAGCACGGCGGCGGTCATCGCCCGCGCGGTATTCGGATATTTCTTGACGAAGTCGGCAGTGGTGCCGAGCACCTTCTCCGGATGATCTTTCCAGATGTCCTGCGTGGTAACGCCGGTGATGCCGATGCCGTCGGCAATCGCGCGGTGGCCCCAGGGCTCGCCGACGCAGTAGCCGTCCATGTTGCCGACCCGCATATTGGCCACCATCTGCGGCGGCGGGACGGTAATGATCTTCGCATCCTTCATCGGGTTGATGCCGTAGCTGGCGAGCCAGTAATACAGCCACATCGCATGGGTGCCGGTCGGGAAGGTCTGTGCGAACGTGTATTCGCGCTTGTCGGTCTGCATCAGCTTGGCCAGCGAAGGACCGTCGACAGCGCCCTTGTCGGAGAGCTTCTTCGACAGCGTGATGGCCTGGCCGTTGTTATTGAGCGTCATCAGCATGGCCATGTCCTTCTTCGGGCCGCTGACGCCAAGGTGAACGCCGTAGATCAGGCCGTACAGCACATGCGCGGCGTCGAGTTCGCCGTTGACGAGCTTGTCGCGCACGCCTGCCCAGGAAGCCTCCTTGGTCGGGGTGATCTTGATGCCGTATTTCTTGTCGAAGCCGAGCACGGATGCCATCACAACGGATGCGCAATCGGTCAGCGGAATGAAGCCGATCTTGACCTCTTCTTTTTCCGGCTTGTCGGAACCGGCAGCCCATGCGCCTTGCGTGGCCAATCCACCGAATGCGCCGGCTGTGACTGCTGCGCCCGCCTTGATGATGCTGCGACGGGTCAAATTGGTACTGCTTTCTTTTTTTGTCATGATTTCCTCATGTCCTCATGCATTGATTTGAAACCGGCAAAAAGAAAAGGCGTCCGGGCAGCATGAGCGCTAGCTCATCTTGCCTCGGACGCCTTTGTCCAAAATGCCGCGGCCACCGTTGGTCGCGACACGTTACTGTTCGTTGTGCCAGCCTTGGCACGCCAGGATTGTTTGCAATCCCTGTGCCAACCCTTGCTGGTGCTTAATTCCTCAAATTGATTTCGAACAGCGCATTTTGCGCACCCTGTTTGTGCGCCGCCTTAAAACGGGGCGGTGCGCACCGGACTTGACCGGCTCTTAAAGGAGCAGGTCGGCCACATCGATCATCCGCTGCGCCACTTCGGACAGCTTGAGATTCTTGTCCATGGCCAGCCGGCGCAGCTTGCGATAGGCATCGTCCTCGGTGCAGTGATGCCTTTCCATCAGCAGGCCCTTGGCGCGTTCGATCAGCTTGCGCTCGGCCAGCTTGAGCTTGGTCTCGGAGAGCTCGTGCCGCAGCTTCTGGTCGACCTCGAAGCGGGCCAGCGCCACGTCGAGCACGGTCTTGACCCGCTCCGCCGAGAGGCCTGCGACCACGTAGGCGGAGACGCCTGCCTCGATGGCCGCGTGCATCTTGTCCTTGTCCTTGTCTTCGGTGAAGCAGACGATGGGGCGCCTGTCATTCGCGGTGGCGGCCACCACCTTCTTCAGCGCGGCATCGGACTGTTCGTCGACGATGATGACATCCGGCTGCAGCTGCGCGATCTGGTCTTCAAGATCGGCATCCGGCGGCAGCGCGGCCAGGATGTTGTAGCCGCCTTCCAGCAGGCCGATGCGCAGCGCCCGCGCCCGCTCGGCCTGGACCTGCGCCGCATGGTCTGCTCCTTCGGGCACGACCAGGGAATTGATTACGACGATCTTCAGTTGTTTGGAATCGGTCATGTGTACCTCAAGTGGAGTTCCCTCGGTGGACTTCCATTCCTGCCTGTCTCATTGTTTCAGTTCAGTCATGGTTGTGTGTAGCGGAATCCTTCTTTGGAGTTCCTTTAAAATAGAGCTTTGCACTTGAGCTTTGCAAGAAGCTTGCCATCTTCCATTTTTCCCATGATCGTTCTCGGCGTCGAATCCTCCTGTGATGAAACCGGCCTTGCGTTGTATGACACGCAACGCGGCCTGCTGGCGCATGCGCTTCACTCGCAAGTCGCCATGCATGAAGAGTACGGCGGCGTGGTGCCGGAACTCGCCTCGCGCGACCATATCCGCCGCGCCATCCCGCTGCTCGAACAGGTGATGGGCAAGGCCGGCGTCTCGCGCGATGCGATCGACGCCATCGCCTACACCCAGGGGCCGGGACTGGCCGGCGCGCTGCTGGTCGGCGCCTCGATTGCCTGCGGCCTCGGCCTCGCGATGGACAAGCCTGTGCTCGGCGTGCACCATCTCGAGGGCCACCTGCTGTCGCCGCTGCTGGCCGGCGAGCGGCCGGACTTTCCCTTCATTGCCTTGTTGATATCGGGCGGCCATACGCAGCTCATGCGGGTCGACGGCGTCGGCCAGTACACGCTGCTGGGCGAAACGCTGGACGATGCGGCCGGTGAAGCTTTCGACAAGTCGGCCAAGCTTCTGGGCTTGGGCTATCCGGGCGGTCCGGCGATTTCGCGCCTGGCGGAATTCGGCGATTCGGGCGTCCACAAGCTGCCGCGGCCGATGCTGCATTCCAAGGATCTGAACTTCAGCTTCTCCGGCCTCAAGACCGCGGTGCTGACGCTGGTTAAAAATCAGTCAACCAACATCTGCGAACAGGACAAGGCCCATATCGCGCGCGCCTTCGTCGATGCGATCGTGGAAGTGCTGGTGGCCAAATGCCTGGCGGCGCTCAAGCAGACCGGCCTCAAGCGGCTGGTGATCGCCGGCGGCGTCGGCGCCAACCGGCAGCTGCGCGAAGCGCTGAATGCGTCGGCGGAAAAAAAGCGCTTCAAGGTGTTTTATCCGGAACTGGAATTCTGCACCGATAACGGTGCGATGATCGCCTTCGCCGGTGCGATGCGCCTGCAGATCAATCCCGACGCCGCCAAGCGCGACTATGCATTCAATGTGCGGCCGCGCTGGCCGCTGGATGAGCTGCGGGTGATCTGAGAGGGCGACGCCTCCCTTCGAGAGGCCAATCAGTCTCCTGTGGGCGACAGCTGAAAGCTGCGCAGCCGGTCCCAGCCGCGCAGGTAATCTGCCAGTCTTGCGGCATTGCCAAGGTCGGTCGTCCGGATCACCATCCGGTATTCGAAGGACACGCCGTCCTCCCCCACGCGGTAGCTCATGTTGGCAATCGTGAAACCGTAGCTGTGCAGCAGGTCGCGAATTTCCTTTTCGGATGCCGTATCGTGGCGGTCGAAGCGCATCGAATGATGGGCATACGATTGCGAAGGCATGCGGGCTTCGATGCGGCGAAACACCGAGAGCGTGCCGAGTGTCAGCAGGGTTGCAAGAACGGCGGGGTAATAAAAGCCGATGCCGATCAGGACGCCGATGGCCGCGGTCATCCAGATCGAGGCGGCGGTGGTCAGGCCGCGCACGCTCAAGCCTTCCTTGAAGATGACGCCGGCGCCGAGGAAGCCGATGCCGGTCATGATGCCCTGGGCCATGCGGGTGGGATCGGTGCGCACGGTTTCGATCGGGATGCCGGGCAGCCAGCGTGTCTGGTACAGGGTCACCAGCATCAGCAGGCTGGAAGCCAGGCACACCAGCGTATGGGTACGGAATCCCGCCGGCCGGCCATGAAAGCTGCGCTCCAGGCCGATGATGCCTCCCGCTACCAGCGCCGCGCCGAGATGAATCGCAATTGCAGCATAGTCGTCATCCATGCCAGTTCTCCCTTTTTTCCCAGCATAAATCACTTCGGCAAAAAGCGTTAGACCTAAAGCAATCACGGCTGGCAGGAACACGGAGCTTCATGGCCCGGTATTCCTGCCAGCCGCCGGCTTGGCGAGGACTGCTAAGCAGAAAGCACAATGCCCTTCTGCATACGGAATGAATCCCCCTCTCCCGCAGGCGGGAGAGGGGAACGCAATCGCATTAGCTGACTGTAAAAAGGCTTTCCTTTTCAATTGCGTAGAGTTGCTATGTCTTCTTGCTGCCGATCTTGCTTTCCTTGCCCGCCAGCAGATTGGCAATGTTCTGGCGGTGCCGATAGATGAGCAGGCCGCTCATCACGGCGATGGCGAGCAGCGCCGGCCGCAGGCCGAACAGCAGAGCGTAGTAGAAAGGCGCGAAGACGCTGGCCACCAGCGCGGCAAGCGACGAATAGCGGAATGCATAGGCGATCACCAGCCAGGTGACGATGGTGGCGAGGCCGAGCCAGCCGTTGATGCCGATCAGGACGCCCAGCAGCGTGGCGACGCCCTTGCCGCCGACGAAACGGGAGAACACCGGCCACAGATGGCCGATGAAGGCGGCCAGCCCGGCGAGCGCGATGCCGGTATCGCCGACGCCGTAACGCGGCCCCAGCCATTGGGCCAGCCACACGGCCAGCGTGCCCTTGAAGCCGTCGCCCAGCAACGTCAGTGCCGCGGCGGCCTTGTTGCCGCTGCGCAGAACATTGGTCGCACCCGGGTTCTTCGAGCCGTAGGTGCGCGGATCGGCAAGCCCGAACAGCTTGCTGCAGACCACGGCGAACGACACCGACCCGATCAGGTAGGCAGCGACGACAAACAATACGGTATTCATTCAATATCCTTTTTAGATCAGTTGGCTCCGGCCGGCCGGTCGCCTGTCCGGTACGGAACGGCACGCCATGCACCAGCGCCTTGCCGCCGCATGCGGGATACGGCAAAAGCCTTCAAGTTTATTCTTCCAGTGCGCAGCTGACGCCCTTGGCGTTGAGCACGGCAGGCAGGATCTTCGGGTCGATGCCGACGAGATAGCCGCGCCGGCCGCCGTTGATGTAGATCTTGTCGAGCGCAAGAATGCTCTCTTCCACGTAGACCGGCATTGCCTTCCGGGTGCCGAATGGCGAAGTGCCGCCGATGAGATAACCGGAATGCCGGTTCGCCACCTCGGGCTTGCAGGGCTCGACCGACTTGCATCCGATCTGGCGCGCAAGGTTCTTGGTCGATACCTTGCGGTCCCCGTGCATCAGCACCACCAGCGGCTTGGCCGCCTCGTCCTGCATGATGAGGGTCTTGACGACGTGGTGCTCGTCGACCCCCAGCTCGCGCGCCGACACCGTCGTGCCGCCATGCTCTTCGTAGGTATAGGGATGTTCGGAAAAGGCGATGCCCTGGCGGCGCAGGAATTGCGTCGCGGGGGTTTCGGAAATGTGTTCTTTTTTTGCCATGGCGGGTAATTAAAATGCGGAGCACATTATGCAGCAACAGGCTGCTTTGCGGTGCAGCCTGCCAAGCCCTCGTATATGCATCGGACGACTCCCATACGTTCTTCGCCAGGGAAGCCGTGTTCGCCAGCCAGGCATGAATCCGTCTCACTCGAGACCAGCCGGCCAATTGATCGACATCAACTGTTCACTGTTTGATTCCAAGGTGATTTTGCTGCATTGCCGCACACATGGTAAAACTGGGTCCGGCAATGTTGCCGCCACAGAACAAAGATTGCCGGCAGGGCTTGAATATCAAGGAAAAAATGTTTTCAGGAAAGAATGATTCATTGCAGAAACGCTTTTTTGTGCATCGCACAAAATAGTGCTTGACATGCTCGATTCGTTCTTTAGAATGCGCTTTATTGCAGTGCACAATAAACGTGAAGACGTATTGTCAAGCTGATACACCATCTCACCAAGGAGTTCACCATGTTTACCGTTCCGGAACAGTTTTCCACCGCAGCCAAGGCCAATTTCGAGGCGCAACTCGCGCTTTTCACCACACTCACCGGCAAGGCTTTCGACAGCGTCGAAAAAATCGTCGACCTGAATCTGAATGTCGCCAAGGCTTCGCTCGAAGATTCTTCGATCACCGCCAAGCAGCTTCTGACGGTCAAGGATCCGCAGGAATTCTTCTCCCTGACCGCCGCCCAGGCGCAGCCGGCTGCTGCCAAGGCCATCGCTTACGGCCGCCATCTGGCAGGCATCGCGACTGCCACTCAGGCTGAATTCGCACGCATCACTGAAGAGCAGATCGCCGAAACCGGCCGCAAGGTATCGGCGCTGGTCGACGACGTGTCGAAGAACGCGCCGGCCGGTTCGGAAAATGTGGTCGCCCTGTTCAAGAACGCCATCGGCACCGCCAACGCCGGCTACGAGCAGTTCAGCAAGAGCACCAAGCAAGCCGTCGAAGCCATCGAAGCCAATGTGAACACAGCCGTTTCCCAGTTCTCGCAGGCCGTGGAAAAGACCGCCGCTGCCGGCCGCGCACGCAAGTAATCTGCGAAGGTTTCAGACTCATCAAGAAGGGCCGCAATCTGCGGCCCTTTTTCATTTTGCTGCTTCCATCGTCCGGTACGGCGGCTTGCCTCCGCTGCCCTGCATCACCTGGACGATGATGCGTTCGACATCGGGCGTCCTGCTCAGCCAGCGTTCGATCGCTTCGGCCTGCCCCTGGCTGGCGACACAGCCTTCCACCCGCACGAATCGGCGCTGCACGGTCAGCCAGAGGCTGCTGCCGCGAAAGACGTCCTTGTCCTCCCGGCTGCCGATTGCCGCGGCAATCGGTGCGTCGTAACGGTAGGCATTCGGTTCGGTGCAGGTCCCCGCCATCCAGCAGCTGGTGCCGCGCTCGATGCGGGAATGCGCTTCGGCGTTTCGCTCGGCTTCGGTCATGTAGGGCCCGCGCGCTTGCGGACACCCGGGGATGTCATTCGACATGCGAAGGAAGGGATCTTTGAACCAGTTCTGCAGGCGCGCGCCGTCCTCTGCCTTGGCAGGCAGTACGGTAAGCCCCGCAGTGCCCGCCATGCAGGCAATGACGAACAGGCGGAGGCCGCGAAATCGGTTTGAGCTGAACGGCAATGTTAAAGATGCGACACCATGTATGTCGCCGCAAAGGTAGCCACCACCAACACAATATAGGAGAGTGTCCGAAAGGTTTCCATGATCGATGCCCCGAAAAAGCCCAGTGGATTCACTGTAGCAATCCGCATTCCATGGCAAATTGACGGACAGCAAGGTTTTGCCCGCCCAATTGTGGTTTTCGAGCGGGTCAGAGGGTAATCCCGGGGTGTTCAGCCGCGCGGATGATGTTCAGCATGCAGCTTCTTCAGACGTTCGCGCGCCACATGCGTATAGATTTGCGTGGTCGAGATATCGGCATGCCCCAGCAGCAGCTGGACGACACGCAGGTCCGCACCATGATTAAGCAGGTGCGTTGCAAAAGCGTGCCTCAGGGTGTGCGGCGAAAGCGGCGCATTGATCTCGGCTTTCAGCGCATGCTTCTTGATGAGGATCCAGAACATCTGGCGGGTCATCGCTGCTCCGCGTCCGGTGACGAAGAGGGCGTCATCCGCCTGTCCGTTCAGGATTGCCGGCCGCCCCTCCTTCAGGTAGCGCTCTATCCATGAGCGCGCCTCGTCGCCGAAAGGCACCAGGCGCGTTTTGGCGCCCTTGCCGGTAACGCGCAGCACGCCCTCGTTCATGCCGAGCTCCATGGTCTTGAGCAGGACCAGTTCGGACACGCGCAAGCCGCTGGCATACATCAATTCCAGCATGGTGCGGTCACGCAGGCCCAATGGCGTGTTGACGTCCGGCGCAGCAAGCAGGGCCTCCACCTGCGCTTCCGACAATACCTTGGGCGTGCGCGGCGGCTGCTTCGCCGATTTCAGTTTCAGGCAGGGATCGACATGAATCCGGCTCTGCCGCAGCGCCATCTGGTAAAACCGCTTGAGCACCGCAAGCCGCCGGTTGGCCGACGTTGCCTTGGTATCGGCATGGCGCGCCGCGAAATACGCATTGATGTCTTCCGCCTGCACCGCGTACAGCAGCTTGCCGTGCTGGCTTTCCAGCCATGCGCTGAACAGCGACATGTCGCGCCGATAGGCATCGAGCGTGTTCCTGGACAAACCGTCCTCCAGCCAGAGCGTGTCGCAGAATTCATCGATGGCGGTTTGATTGTTCGCCCGCAGATCGCTCATTGATACGCCTTGATGCCCTCATGCGCCAGCAGCCAGCGCTTGACGCCCAGATGGAAGCCGGTTTCATCGTCGTGGTTGGAAAAGCCGCCCAGGCCGCCTGAGGCCGTCACCCGGTGGCAAGGCACCACCAGCGGAAACCAGTTGGCTCCGCAGGCCTGCCCAACCGCGCGCGGCGCGGACCGGATGAGCTTGGCCACCTGGCCATAGGTCAGCACCTCGCCGCGGGGAATGGCGGAAATCACGCCCCACACCCTGCGCTGGAACTCCGTTCCCACCGGGGCCAATGCGAGATCGAAACGGAAGTCTGGATCCCGCAGGTATTGCTCGGCTTGCCGGGCCACCTGTTCGGAGAGCGGGTCGGCCGGCGCCTGTTCGTCGAAGCTGGGGGGCAGGTAGACGAGCTCCCGCACCAGACCGGCCTCGGTCCGGATGCCGATACAGCCCCAGGGCGCTTCGACGATGGCGGAAAACTGCGGATGTCTTTGCGGTGCATTCATGCCGTTAGGATAAATCAAAGCCGCCTTCTTTCGAAGCCTCCGGCGCAGGACGCGCCGTATTTCAGCGCCTGCCGTCGCCTTGCTGCAAAAAAAACCGGCGCATTCCTTGCGAAATGCGCCGGTCTCTCCGGTCTTGTTGCAGGGAAGGCCGTGTCCGGCCTTCCCCCTGTTCCCGGCTGTACTCTCCTGGTTCGCGCTTACTCCTCGAACGCTTCTTCCCGCTTCTTGCGCAGCGACGGCAGCAGCACCACCGCCAGGGCCAGTGCCGACACCACCAGCATGGTCGCGCTGATCGGACGCTGCAGGAAGACCATCGGATCGCTGCGCGACAGCAGCAGCGCACGGCGCAGGTACTCTTCCATCATCGGGCCGATGATGAAGCCCAGCAGCATTGGCGCGGCTTCCATTTCCAGCTTGTTGCAGATGTAGCCGAACAGACCGAACAGCGCCATCATGTAGACATCGAACTCGGAGTTGTTCAGGCTGAACACGCCGATGGCGCAGAACACCAGGATGCCCG
>NZ_JACYXF010000022.1 GCF_015352985.1 Noviherbaspirillum malthae
TTAGCTTAAGCAAGAACTCACAGCCGCTTGCGCCGATACGTTTGCGAAAGCGTGACATCTGGCTGGGATCGATAGGTAAGCGATACTGGAAATACTGTTCTCCGCAAAAGTACTGCCAGTATGGGTTCTCGGCCCAATGCATGACGACTTGTTCATCTGAGAGATTGAAGGCATGCTTAAGATAAGGCAGGCCCACCATGAGGCGAATTGAAATGGCAGGTCGACCACGGCCTGGGACATACAAAGGACCGAACTGGGCGCTTGCCGCCTGCCAATCCATCTTGCCAGCCAAGGTAACCAATGCATGCCAAGGGTCAACCATGTTGGCCAGCTCACGGGGCGCAAGGGCTGGATCTTGCGCGGGAGGAATCTCTTTGGGGGCCATGAATTCACCAAAAAATCGTAGCGGCGTACCCTATTTCTGGTGAATCCAAAACCCCAAAGTTCCCCGCCAACCCGCACCAGTACTGGCTCGCATCAGTACTTCAGGCACGACTAGCTATAGCGGCTGTCAAAGATTCCGGTGCAAACCCGCAGGTGTTTGGTACACCGACGATTTCCGATGGCATGTCGATGGGCACGGAAGGAATGAAATATTCCCTCATCTCGCGAGAAGTCATTGCAGACTGCATCGAGACAGCCGTCAACGGACAATGGATGGACGGCTGCGTCGTCTTCAAATGTTCCGAAGTACTTTCCCGCGTCGGAAGAGAAGTGGCTGCGTTCCTGTCTCGATGAGCCGGACGGACCCCTGTTCGTCGTCATCGATCGCGATCACGATCAGGTGATCGGTTTCGGTGGCTATGAATTGTCCGAGTTTTATCACCTCGGCACCCTGGTCTTTGGCTTGGTACGCGCTGACTGCCATGGACAAGGCGTAGGCCGTCTGCTGCTTGGCTATCGTTTGCGCCACATGGCTCGGCGAAAGCTGCGTCCACGCTATGTCACAGTAGATACCCATGCGCATACCGCCGGTTTCTTCCAGCGCTGCGGCTTCGAAGAAATCTCGCGCTGGCCGGGCGGCTACCGATCAGGTAGAGATAGGGTCGACCTTCGTATCGAACTGACCGACGAAGCGCTGGCTCGCTGGGATGAATGAAACTTCACAGGAGCTTGCCAAGCTCGCTGAGGCACTGTAGGGATGGTTGGGCGCGGCAGCAGGGCTCAGACTGCATGCATACGATCAACCCGAACGATTAAGCGTCGGCTTGAATATGCTTGCGGCGACGGAGCGTGTCCATACTGCTGATGAATTCCGGATGAAACATAGAGAATCTGATAGTGGAATGTCGCTCCGGCTGCGAAAGGACCCTTGTCAGGAAAGCGGACAAGCGGCAAGCACGCGCAAAGCCAGCTTTCCCTTACCGGCGCACATTGCACGCCAACCATACGAATCACCAGGCTTACAGCATGGCGTGCCGCCAAAGCTTATAGGGCGATAATGTCGCGCCCGATTTCGCGGATGGAACGTACGCCGGTCAGCACCATGTTCGTCCGCATATCCTTCTCGAAAAGCTTGAAAAGGTTGCGCACGCCCGACTCGCCGTGAGTGGCAAGCGCATAGACGAAGGCGCGGCCGAGCAGCACGCCGTCTGCGCCGAGCCCAAGCATGCGGATGACGTCGGTACCTGTACGGACACCGCCGTCAGCGAAGATCGTCAAATCTCCCTTGACTGCGTCGGCAATGGGGGGCAGCGCCCGCGCCGATGACAGCGCACCGTCGAGCTGACGCCCGCCATGGTTGGATACGACGATGCCGTCGGCGCCGAAGGCCTTGGCGTCGCGCGCATCCTGTGCTTCGAGGATGCCCTTGATGACCATCGGGCCCTGCCATTCGTCACGGATCCATTGCAGATCGGACCAGCCGATGCCAGGGTCGAAGTTGTTGGCCAGCCAACCGATGTAATCCTCTAGTCCGGTCGCATGACCGCGATAAGTCGATATGTTACCGAGGTCATGCGGGCGTCCCAGCAGGCCAACGTCGAAGGCCCAGCGCGGATGCCGCATGGCTTGCAGAATGCGGCGTATCTTGGCGTTCGGACCGCTCATGCCGGAGTGCGCGTCTCGATAACGCGCGCCCGGCACCGGCATGTCTACGGTGAAGACCAGCGTTTTTGCACCGATCTCGCGTGCCCGCTGCAGCACATCGCGCATGAACCCGCGGTCCTTGAGCACGTAGAGCTGAAACCAGATCGGCTTGCTGGATGCGGCAGCCACCTCCTTGAGCGGGCACAGCGAAACGGTCGACTGAATGAACGGTATGTTGCGCTCGGCAGCGGCGCGGGCAGCCTGGACTTCGCCGCGGCGCGCATACATGCCAGCTAGCCCGATCGGCGCCAGCGCGACCGGCAGGTCGTATTTCACGCCGAACCATTCAGCAGACAAGTCAAGCTGCTCGGATCCCTTGAGCACGCGCTGACGCAGCTTCACATGCTGCAGATCTTCGATGTTGGCGCGCAGCGTCTGCTCGGCCCCGGAACCGCCGTCAAGATAGTGAAACAGGAAGGGAGGAACGCGCCGGCGCGCGCTCTCCCGATAATCGGTCGCGGAAGAGATGATCATAGTGTATTGGTATTTCCCTTACTTGCAACATTGGCCATAGGGGTACCGGTCCGCTGCCATCATAGAGCACATCTGGCCATACGGAAATGGGAGCATGACAAAAACGGATGGGGCTACACGCGCACTCCTCTCAAGACGACCGCGAAGAAGGAGCAAACCGACTTACCTGGCACTTCCGTCATTTGTTTCATCAACATCCAATATAAATCAACAAGAATGGCGAGGCCCCCCCTGTTCGAGCACATGGAAGAGCAAGCCCGTTTCGGTGTGGAGCGGCTGCGGCTCCTGGTAAAAGCTCTGGCCGCCTTAGTCCTTGCAGTCGGCGTTGCCATTGCCATTGCCATCATAGGACTGATCCGTCATGCCATAGCGGCAAGGGGCTCAAGCTTTGCACCGATCCGTCTGGCATTCGCCCGTTACCTGACTCTCGCACTTGAGTTGCAGCTGGCAGCCGATATCCTGTCAACATCAGTCGCGCCGACTTGGGAGCGCATCGGCAAACTCGCAGCCATCGCAATCATTCGGACGGCCTTGAATTACTTCCTGAGTCTGGAGATTGAAGCGGAACGCAGGAGTCAACATGGTCGCCTCCAAGACAGGACTTGGTCTCCCTCAGACCTTCGTGCCGGACGCGGTTTGCTTAACCGTGGGATTGGTTTAAGACGTATCTTTTGGACGAAAGTGGCATGGTGACCATCCGGGTGCGCTCTATCTTTAACGTGCTAGCGGTACAGAATCAACTTTGCCTGGCCCGCTGGAATGGTTATTGCTCCGTACTGTCCCTGTTCGCGCGCCGGGCAATGCTGTGCTGTTTCGGAGCCGGCCTGCCGAAACATCTTGCAAGGGACGTCATATGGCTTTTGGGCAGTCAGCAGCGAGCCCGGTGGACGCGTGCGCGGGTCGCCCTGCCGGTTTCGGAACAGGCAGGGATGACACAGTGTTGCAGGAATGGCGCAGCCGGGCACTGGCCATGGAGGCAGCGGTGGGCCGCGCCGTAATTGGCCAGGCCGAACCCATCCGGCTGATCAGCATCGCTCTATTCACCCGCGGCCATGTGCTGCTCGAAGGCGATGTCGGCGTCGGCAAGACCACGGTGCTGCGGGCCTTTTCCAGGGCTGTCGGCGGAAAGTTCGAGCGGGTCGAGGGCACGGTGGACATGATGCCGGGCGACCTGGTCTATCACACCTATGTCGACGCGGAGGGCCGCCCGCGCATCGACCCTGGACCGCTCTTGCGGCATGGCGAGGAACTGGTCACCTTTTTCTTCAACGAGATCAACCGCGCCCGGCCGCAGGTGCAGTCCCTGCTGCTGCGCGCCATGGCGGAGCGCACGGTGTCGGCGTTCGATCGCGAATACCGCTTTCCGCATATGACCGTGTTCGCTGATCGCAACCGCATTGAACGGGAAGAGACCTTCGAATTGGCTTCTGCCGCGCGCGACCGCTTCCTGTTCGAGGTCAGCATGACTACGCCGTCCTCGCGCGAGGTGCGGCGCGCGCTTGCGCTGGACCCGCTCTTTCATGACGCTGACGCCCTGGTCGACAGTGTCGAGGCGGGCATGTTGCCATGGACCGAGATGAATGCGTTGGCGGCATTGGTACAGCGCCAGGTGTCGGCCAGCGAGACGCTGCAGGATTATGTGCTGGACCTGTGGCAGGCCACCAGCGCGCCGCTCGGGTACGGCATACGACTGGACGGTGTCGACATGGACAGGCTGATCCTGGCGGGCGTGAGTCCGCGCGGTGCCAGCGCGCTCATGCGCGCGGCTCGAGTGGCGGCCTGGCTGGACGAACGGCTGTATGTGACACCCGAAGACGTGCAGGCAGTGCTGCGTCCGGCCTTCATGCACCGGATATTCTTTACGCCCGTCTATGCCCTGCGCCACGCGGAAATCGCCGATGCGCTGCTGGCCGAAATGGTTTCCCGTATCGCCGCGCCCTGAACGCAGGCGGCACGCACCATGGACGACATCACCTTTTTTTATCGCATCCCCGGCCGAAGCGGCGAGCACCGGCCAGGCGCCCACCAGGCCAGCACGCACGGTGCCGGTCATGCATTTCACAGCCATGTCCGGCTGTTCGATCTTCCCGATTCGCGCAGGCTCGATGTGCGCGCCAGCCTGCGGGCAGGCCGTGGCGAATGGCTGGTGCGTGCCTACCGGCAGCGTGCGGCTATCTCGCTGCGGCTGGTGGTGGACGTCTCCGCCTCCATGCACGTGGGCGCGCCGCTGCGCAAGCTCGACATTGCCGCGCGGATCGCCGAGTCCGCGGCGCACAGCGCATTCGGCATAGGCGACAGGATCGGCATGCTGGCGTTCGACGCGGCGCACCGCGAAGACCTGTATTTCCCGGCCGTGCATAGCCGCGGCGCCGGACAGCAGATGCGGCAGGCGATCACTGCCTGCAATCCCGGCCAAACCGCCGGATGCGCTTTGGTAGAGACGGTGCGCCAGCTTGCCGGACGCCGCGAGCTGGTCTTCCTGATATCGGATTTCCACTGGCCGCTGGCGGTAACGGCCGAAGCGACGGACATGCTGAGCCAGGCATGGGTGGTGCCGCTGGTGGTATGGGACCAGGCCGAGCTTGCGCCGCCGCCGGCGGACGGCTTGGTCACACTGCGCGATGCCGAGACCGGAGCGGCCACGCCGGTCTGGGTCAATGCCCGGCTGCGCCAGCGCTGGGCGGCGCAGCTTGCCGGTCGCCGTCGCGCGCTCGATGCCCTGTTCGGCTCGCGCAGCCTGCTACCCCTTTATCTTCACGGCGACTTCGATGCAGCAGCGCTGTCGCGCTATTTTCTGGAGCTTGTTCCATGATGCGCCGGCTATGCGCCTGCCTGCTGGCCGCCTGTTCCGCATGCCTGGCGCTGCCGCCAGCGGCCACAGCCGAGGGCCTGCCGCCGGCGCCGCGCACCTTCGGCTACACGATCGGCGACATCCTTGTCCAGCAGGTGTTGCTGGTGCGGGACGGCAAGGACTTCAAGCCCGAATCGCTGCCGCCGCCTGGCAGGGTCGGGCGTTCGTTCTGGCGCCGCGATGCGCGCGTTGCGAAAGATGCAGAGGGACGCAGCTGGCTGCTGGTGGAGTACCAGATCATCAATGCGCCGCCTGCACTGGAAATGTGGTTCCTGCCGCCGCTGCAACTCAAGGGCGCGGGCGCCGCCGGCATGCTCGACGTCGCGCCGTGGCGCTTTTCGATCGGTCCGCTGACGCCGCCGGAAGCATTCAATGCACAGGGCCTGGGCGCCATGCGGGACGACCTGCTGCCCCAGGCGAAACCGCTGGCGCCTCTGGCACAGCGGATGTGGCTGGCCTCCGGCGCGCTGGCGGTGACGCTGCTGTCGTGGGTGACGGCGCTGCTTCTGCGGCGCCGTTGGCTGCGCGGGCGCCTGCCGTTTGCGCGCGCGCTGCGCGACCTGGCCCGTCTTCCCGACGATGCGCCGCAGGCATGGCGCCGCCTGCAGCATGCGTTCAATGAGGCCGCCGGGCAGGTGGTCCGAACCGACAATGTCGACCAGCTGCTGGCGCGCGTGCCGTATCTCGCTCCCGAGCGCTCCGCCATCGAGAAGTTCTGCCGCGAAACCAGCGCGCTGTTCTTCAGCGGTGCGGCGCCGGCGGGCGACGTGCATGCGCTGGCACGCCGGCTGGGACGCCTGGAACGGCGGTATGCGCCATGAGCAGCGTCGGTTTTGCCCAGCCGTGGTGGCTGCTGCTGTCGCTGCTGGCCCTGCTGCCGTTGCTGCGGCGGCCGCAGGATGAGCAGGTGTTCAGCTGGACCGAGTTGCTGCCGCCTGATCCTGCCGGCTGCTGGCGGCAGCGGCTGGAAAAGGCGCTTGCCGTGGCTGGCCTGCTCGCACTGGCGCTGGGCTTGGCCGGCATCGGCCTGCCGCAGACCGTCGCCACGCGCCAAGGCAGCGGCGCTGAGATCTTGGTGCTGCTGGACCGCAGCGCCAGCATGGACGCAGCCCTGGTGCCGCGAGGGCAGACGCCGCGCGTGGACAAGTATGCGGAACCGAAAAAACGCAAGATCGCGCGCCGCGCGCTGGCCAGACTGGCCGCCGGAAGGCCGCACGATGTATTTGCGCTGATGATGTTCAGCATCAACCAGTTCCAGGTGCTTCCCTTCAATTCGCAGCCGGAAATGATCCAGGCGGCCATCGAGGCGGGCGGCGTCGGCTCCGGCCTGAGCGACACCGATGTCGGCGGTGCCCTGCTCGCGGCGATTGCCCTTTTTGACGACAGGCCGGCTAATGGCAACCGCATCCTGCTGCTGGTCTCGGACGGCGGCGCGCCGCTCACGCCGCAGGCGCGCACCGAGATTGCCGCCAACCTGCAACGCAACAAGATCACGCTGTACTGGATCTACCTGCGCTCGTTCAACCAGCCACCGCTGGCTGAGAGCGCCGACCCGGCGTACGACCGCAGCGTCGAGGTGGCGATGCACCGCTTCTTCAGCACGCTGGACACGCCGTACCGGGCCTTCGAAGCGGAAAGCCCGTCGGCGATGGAGCACGCCGTCGCCGAATTGAGCCGGCAGCAGTTGCTGCCCATCAGCTACCAGGTCAAAGTGCCGCGCACCGACGGCGCCTGGCTGGCATTCCTGTGCGCCGCGCTGGCATTCGCGATCCTGCTGGCGCTGCGGATGCGTCACTTGGCGTTGCCGGCACCATGAGAACGTGGACCATCCACTGGTTCTTCGCGGTACCGGCCGTTGCCTGCCTGGCGGTGCTGGGCCAGGCGCTGCAAGCGCAGCGCGAAGCGACCGCCTATAACCGGTCGCTAGCCGACCCGCAGGCGTCTGCAGGATCGGCACCGGCGGCGGCATTGTCGCGCGGCGTGCGCCTTGCCGCCGCCGGTGACGTCAATTCCGCACAGCAAGCGTTCCAGCAGGCCTTGCAGCAGGGCGATCCCGCGCTGCGCAGGATGGCGCGCTACAACCTGGGCAATCTGCATCTGCGCCAGGCGCTGGCCATGCGGCGCGGCAATATGGAAGCCGTGCCGCTGGTCGAGCTGGCCAAGCAGTATTACCGGCAGGTATTAGCCGAGGAACCATCGCACCAGGAGGCTCGCTACAACCTCGAGCGCGCCCTCTGGCTACAGCCGGAGAACGTGACCTGGTACAGTGCCAAGGACAAAGCCGAGGCCCGCGAACGCCGGGCGACAGCATCCAAAATCGAGCAGGGGGAACTGCCATGAAGCGGTGGCCGCGTGACTGGCTGCTGGCGTTGGCCACGCTGTTGCTGGTGCTGGCCGCGCTGCTGCCGCCGGTAACCATGGAGCGCCGTGTTTTTTCGCACATGCTGGTGTTCGACATCACTCAGAGCATGAACGTGGCGGACCAGTCAATCGACGGCGCAAGCCTGACCCGCCTGGCCTGGGGCAAGCGCATGGCTTTGCAGGCCCTTGCGGAACTGCCCTGCGGCTCCCGCCTCGGGCTCTCGGTATTCGCCAGCCGCCGCACGCTGATGGTGCTGGCTCCGGTCGAAATCTGCGCCAATTACGACGAACTGGAGCAGGCCATCAACAAGGTCGACAGCCGGATGGCCTGGAACCAGGCCAGCGTGATCGCGCGCGGACTCTACACCGCCATCGAAGCCGCGGCCGAACTGCCGCAGCCGCCGTCACTGCTGTTCATCAGCGATGGCCATTCGGCGCCGCCGGTGGATGAAGAGAACATGCCCGAGTTTTCCTTGCCGCCTGCGCCAGTGCGCGGCGTGGTGATGGGCGTAGGAAGCCTGATGCCGCAGCCGATACCGCGCAGCGACAGCAGCGGCCGTTTCATCGGCTGGTGGGAGGCCGACCAAGTGGTGCAGCGCAGCCGCAGTGAAGACGCACCGGACAGCCAGGAGCACCTGTCGTCGCTGCATGAAAGACATCTGCAGGCACTGGCCCGCGTCACTGGCCTGACCTACGCGCGCATCGATTCCGCCGCAGCATTCCGGCGCGCTTCGCAAGATCCGGCCCTGGCGCAGACGCTGCGCGTGCCGACCGACGTGCGATGGATGCCGGCCCTGGTCGCCACGCTGCTGCTGACCATGTTCTTCCTGCCGCGGCGCGCCGACGTTTCCTTTGATCGAGTGCAGACAAGCGCCTGATCGAAGCCCGCAGTGTATACGTTCCTACTGCGACGAAACAGTCACAACATGGCGGGCACAGTGTACTTGATCCGTACAAGGGTACCGATGATTGTGTGGCGTTGAGCGAGAGGGTACTTGCCTTCCGGTGGACCGAGGCCTTTAAATAATGAGAGGACAGCCATTTAAGTTAATCAACCCCTTGCCCTGGACATGATGGAACAGCGCATCGTCAAACGCGGCCAGTAATACCAATCCCAAGGTATAACGTGCCAGATGAGAACGATGTATTTTTTCGTCTGGCAAGGCGTGAGAGGAATCCATCGCGGGGCTATGGATGATGAGCACAACGCAGGCAGGCGGACAAAGACGCGATCTCATGGCATGTTATACCTTCGGATTGGTATAAGACCGGCTATCCACGCATGAGCGGTTGCCGGTCGCAGGCAGTGCGGTAATTCAGATTCCTCGATCAGGAGGGTATTAATTGCTGCGACCGAGGCCGCAGCAAGAACATTTGCATTAACTTCTGCAACGTCTAGTATTTGCAAGTTGAAGATCCTGTCAAAAGACGCATCGACGTTTGCTTGAACTACGCAAGCAGGTATACCAATCCCAAGTCATAACATGCCATGAGATCGCGTCTTTTTCCGCCTGCCCGCGTTGCGCTCGTCATCCATAGTCCCGCTATGGACTCCTCCCGCGCCTTGCCAGACGAAAAAATACATCGTTCTCATCTGGCATGTTATGCCTTGGGATTGGTATAGGCTCGGAACGCACCGTCATTTCTGATAACGCAGCTGGACAATCATTCTTCCTTTAATGGTTTCTACGGTTTAATTTTCCTTTGCCAGTTGGCGTACAAGCCGATATAGGTAGGCACCGGCAATGATGGCGACGATGGCCTTCGTGGCTGGATCCAGATAACGGGCGATCGTCGAATACTTCGATTCGAGATAAAAGCCGCCGATGGCAAGCGCTCCCGTCCAGATCAGCGAGCCGCTCAAGGAGAAAAGTAAAAGTTGCTTCAGTGGCATTCTGGTGATCCCGGCAGGAACCGAGATCAACGTTCGTACGGCGGGCACCAGCCGTCCAAAAAAGACGGCGCCACGTCCATGCTTCGCAAACCACGAAGAAGCCGTTTCGATGTCTTCAGGCGTGACAGTCATCCATTTTCCATACCGGTCCGCAAGGTTGGATAGGCGGTCTTTCCCCAATAGCAGCCCTGCGTAGTACCACGGCAAGGCCCCGACAACAGATCCTGCTGTCCCAGCGGCGATAACGATCATGAGATTTAAATCCCCTCGTGCTGCCGCAAAGCCCGCGAAGGGCATGATCAGCTCTGACGGGATGGGCGGGAACACGTTTTCGAGAAACATCAACAGAAATACGCCCAAATATCCGCTGGCGGCGATCACATTCACAATTGTCTCGAACATTCAGTCTCCGTGATGGGGGAATCGGTTGGGGCTTCGGCTGCTCGTATTCAAGACAACTGTTATCTGATAGTACATTCCTGTATCTTCGCTAGGGGATTGGAAAAGTCCATGACGCTGCATTTTTAAGCTAACGTCTTCGAAACAACATAATGGATAAACCGTTAAGAAAGTGTGAAGACGTAGAAAGTACGTCAAATCTTGCACAATGGAATGCCGCCGAATGTCCCAAAAAAAGCCCGCACCTGACGTTAGGAGCGGGCTCAATTTTCTCAACCTTTGGGTACTGCATGGATAGTGTAGAACCCATAGGACGCGGTCATCTGCTAAATATCAACACCCTTAAGCCTTCATACAAAACTCCCGGCAGGCGCTTTCCAACGGTGTTCAACCGTGCGGGTGTGCGTATCAAGCCAAGAGATTTGCATCATCGAAATCTAAAATCTTGTCTGTCATTGGGGAGTAGCCGCCTTTCATCCATGAAGGGGCTTGCGCCATTACACTTGGTCCACAAACCATGGCGCAAGCGGTTCCACAGCTTTGCAAGACCTTTGATCATGTGCCTTTTGTTGGCCGGACCTTTCAAACGCAAAAGCGCGTCGCAGTGGCATAGACTCATAGGGCCCTTGTGGTTGCTGTCCATACGCTGACAACGAATAGGATGCCCAATTGCCGCGCGACTTTCAACCTTTCTTATCCATCCCTTCCGCAGCTTTGGCTCTACATTTAGTCAGGACACCGGCTGAAATCAGTCGCACCGCAATCCAGATCAGACGGGGCAACAAGAGAACGTCGTCCAGATAGCCAAGGACAGGAATAAAGTCCAGAATCAGGTCGAATAAACTCAACGCGTAGGCAACGACTAGCACACAAAGCATCTTCGCGATCAAGGCCATGCCAACGTGCTTGTTAGCGAACTAGAGCGTATCTCCGTTATGCTCCAGTTCGCTTGCCCAAGCACATTTTTTGGAGAGCCTCATTCGTCGGTTACTTTTTTTGAAAAATTGAAACAGGAGAATACCCATGCCGCTAATGGCGTGGCACCACTAGAAATAGTGAATTGCGATGCCATCCACCACGACGGTACTTAAGGAGCAGGGTAGGACGACGTAATGTTCCCTAGTTGCCCTTGCACGATCCTGAAGAGATTTTTCGATAGTGTCGTCCCTATACCGGTTACTTCCCATCATAGATGCTCCATGCTGTATCATAAAAACATACACGTCGCGTACAAGGGCACTGTATGATAGAACGTCGTAAGCTTACCTAGCATTAAACAATGCAGATGGAGGAGTTTTATGTCCAGAAGTCCACTGATCTTCTCCGTGCTCACTTTAGTCTTTGTTTCTGGGTGCGCATCGACCAACTTCGCAAAAACAGCGGCTCCTGCGACTATCACAGAGCAACGTATCAAGCTTGCTTCCGGGACCAACCAGTGGGGCGTCAATAAGCTTGTTCAAGTAGGGGAAGTCAAGCTCGGTTACTACGGTCCGCGTGGTGGTAGAGCCAATACTGACAGCAGCGGCACCACCTATACATTTGATGCAGGGCCGACTGTGATTGCGGCCTGGTACTATGATACCCAGACCGGGAACCATTTAGTCAACCAAACACCGCTCACAAAAATGCAGGTTGAATTGAAACCCCGGGGCCGGTATGAATTAAGGAGTGTAAAGAAAGAGGGTAGGTTGCAGTTTCTGGTTATTGACCTTGAAGCAAACGCAAGCGTCGCAACTTCCGACTGGATCAGCCTATCTCAGAAATTATTACCTGAGCCGGCAGGTGAATCAGGTGGCACAGCCTTTTCGGGCATGTTGCGCATGATCAAATGATTTAGCTCCAAATCCTGGGCCTGCCGCGGCTTGTCACATGAATCAGGCCGGCAATCAAGAATCGCTTGACTCAAGTGCGAAAGCAGCCGCTGGCTTGCACTCAGGCTTTGCGCGAGCCACTCGCAGAATCGAGTTTCTAAATTGCGGCAAGAATGTGAGCTCATCGCGCCTGCATTGCGCCATACCGATTGGAAGCTCTTTCGCCCTGCGAAACAGATCGAATGCTTTAGGCAGCAAGTCCGGCGACATGCCGATTCCGCTGTCCGAAATCTCCAGTACCACTTCGTCCAACGCAACATGCAGCCGTACGACGATATTGCCGCCTGCGGGCGTGTACCTGGCCGCGTTTGCCAGCAAGTGGGTCACTATTTGCACCAGTCATTTGTGGTCCCCGCTCACGTGGGCTGGCTTGGAAGGCCTGTGCAGCGAAAGTTTGTGCTGCCGTACGCTGATGGTTTGACTCATCTGTTCAATGGCATCGTCAGGTACCTGACGAAAGTCGGGCGAAGCACCGTGAACTTTTCACAATCCTCGTATTGTATGCCAAGCCAGATACGTTGGCCTCCGGCGTTCTGCTCATTTGGGGAGCCGCACGCTCAACCCGGATACGAGGAGACGTGAACGCGAAGGCATCGTCAAGGGCTCGGGCTTGACTTTATGGCAAGACGTCGATTCGTGCTCTGTGCCATATCCAAGTTGGATGCCCATTTTTCAACGACAGCAAATCGCTGTGGACTGTGCTGGCAGTCATAAACAGTACAG
The DNA here is from genome assembly GCF_015352985.1 of Noviherbaspirillum malthae. Taxonomy (GTDB): domain Bacteria; phylum Pseudomonadota; class Gammaproteobacteria; order Burkholderiales; family Burkholderiaceae_D; genus Noviherbaspirillum; species Noviherbaspirillum malthae. Next base: position 12,662 of record NZ_JACYXF010000022.1, read on the forward strand.
ACACCATCCCACAATCCTGTATTATGCGGCCACGCCGGTTTCAAGAGCCAAGGATTGACTGTTACTAGAAATACAATGGACATCGCCATCAAGCCACCTCTAACATTCCTTACTGGTGGCGGCGAAATGGCGGCCAGTATTCTTGCGTTCGACTGGTCGAACTCCCCGGTAGGCCCGATCGACAAATGGCCATCCTCGCTACGCACGGCTATCAACATGGTGCTCAACTCCAGGTTCCCGATGTTTCTCTGCTGGGGACCGGAGTTCATCAGCTTTCATAATGATGCCTATACGCCCTTGCTGGGCCAGAAGCACGCCCTTGGACGGTCGTTCCGAGACATCTGGGCGGAGGCTTGGGAGACCGTCGGGCCGATAGCCGAGCGAGCCTTCGCCGGCGAGGGAAGCTATTTCGAAGACCTGCCGATCGTCATGGAACGCCATGGCTCTCTCGAACAGACCTGCTTCTCGTTTTCGTACAGTCCCGTCCGGGCTGAGAGCGGCGAAGTCGCTGGCATTCTGTGCACTGTCTTCGAGACGACTGGCAAGGTTGAAGCCATCGCGAAATTGCAGGAGAAGGAAGAAGCCCTCGTGAGTCTCAATGCCAGGCTTGAACAACAGGCTGCCGCCCATGCAGCCGACCGGGACAGGCTCTGGAAAATCTCGCAAGACGTCATGGCCGCAGCCTCGCTTGCCACCGGCCGTTTCCTGACTGTGAATCCGGCTTTCACGGAAACATTTGGCTGGAGTTCGGAAGAGGCGACCTCAGTGCCGTTCATGGATCTAGTCTATCCGGCCGACAAAGACGATGTCGCGCAAAAGATGCAGGTGCTTGCCAGCGGAGTGCCGCTGGTCCGTTATGAAACGCGAGTCCTGCACAAGGATGGTTCGCATCGTTGGGCCTCATGGTCGATCGTCCCGGAAGGTGAATTGTTGTATGGCGTTGCCCGGGATATCACGGCAGAGAAGCAGCAAGCCGAGACGCTTCGCCAAACCGAAGACGCATTGAGACAAGCGCAGAAGATGGAAGCCGTCGGTCAGCTCACAGGCGGTCTGGCACATGATTTCAACAACATGCTGGCCGGCGTCGTTGGCCACTTGGAATTAATGAAGCTCAAGCTGCAACTGGGACAGCTCGGTGACTTCGAGCAGCGTATTGATGCGGCAGTTGCCGTCACTGATCGTGCCGCCTCCTTGACCCACCGTTTGCTTGCATTCTCCAGGCGGCAAGCACTCGATCCAAAACCGGTGGATGCCAATTCACTGATTGCTTCGATGGCCAGCCTGATTCAGGGGACTGTGGGTCCAGGAATCAAGGTACGAACCGAATTGCAGCCATCGCTATGGATCACGTTGTGCGACGCCAACCAGCTCGAAAGTGCACTGTTGAACCTGGCGATCAACGCGCGTGACGCCATGCCCGGCGGCGGAACGTTGACCATTGAAACTGGCAATACGATTATCGGAGAAGCGCACAAGAGGCTATATCCTGAGTTGAAGCCCGGAGAATACGTCACTGTAACGGTGACCGATGATGGGACCGGGATGACACCCGATGTCGTCGCCAGAGCGTTTGACCCTTTCTATACCACCAAGCCGCTTGGTCAGGGAACAGGGCTCGGGCTGTCGATGGTCTATGGCTTCGTCAAGCAATCCGGCGGACATATCACCATTCGGTCAGAACCTGGGCGGGGCGCAATCGTGCACTTCAAACTGCCGCGGCATCTAGCTGAAGCAAGGCCGACCGGCGCTGCCAACGCAGATCCTAATTCCATGCCGCCGAAAGGCAAGGGCACGGTAATGATTGTCGACGACGAAGAGCAGGTACGATCTGTTCTGATCGAGGTACTGCAACTGCAGGGTTATACGGTTCTGGAAGCGGCGGATGCACCTGGGGCGTTGCGCATTCTCGATCAGTGCTCCAGACTGGACCTTCTCGTCACGGACATCGGCCTGCCTAACGGGATGAATGGCCGTCAGCTCGCAGAGTTGGTGCGGACGCATTGGTCAACCGTGCCAGTGCTGCTCATTACCGGTTATGCAGAAACACTAGTGACGAAAAACAGTATCCTTCCGCCTGGCATGCATCTGCTTACGAAACCTTTTACGATGAATGCATTTGCGGAAAAAGTGGCCAGCCTTACAGGCCATGGTTAGTATCGCGCACCATGCCAGCGGTTCGAATCCGGGTTTGGGAGCACATCTTCCCCGAGCTTCGCAAGTTAGTACCGATCCCAAGTCATGACATGCCCAACGGGATCGATGGTTCTTTCGGCTGGCATGGCCGAGGTCGCAGGTCAGAAGCCCATGGCCGGACTATCATCCCGCCAATGCGCCTTTCAGACGGGTTCAGTCCATGAAAGTGCGGTGCCGTTATCGCCGAGCCTGCTTGGATCAGTGCGCGGTGAAGCCGCCGTCGACCGGCAGGCCGATGCCGACTACGAAACTGGCGCCCGGACTGCACAGCCACAGCACCGCTTCGGCGACCTCTTCCGCCGTGCCAAGCCGACCGATCGACTGCTCCTTCAAAATGCCTTCCATTGCGTCCACCTGGCCTTCCAGCATGGCGCGCACCATCGGCGTATCGATAGTGCCCGGGCAGACTGCGTTGATGCGCACGCCGCGTGGTGCGTATTCGACGCCGGCACTCTTGGTCATACCTAGCACCGCATGCTTGGTGCCGTGATAGGCAGCACGTTGCGGCAGGCCGACGAGGCCGCCCAGCGAAGAATTGTTGACGATCGCGCCGGAGCCCTGGGCGCGCATGACGCGCAGCTCGTGCTTCATGCTGGCCCACACGCCGAACTGGTTGACGGCGACAACACGCTCGAAGTGCTCGATCGGTTCGTCGGCGGCATCGCTCGGCGGTATCTGGATGCCGGCATTATTGAAGGCCATGTCGAGGCGCCCGTACTCGGCGATTGTTCGGTCGACGGCTGCGGCGACCTGCGCTTCGTCGGCGACGTCGCAGGCAATGCCGATGGCGGCGCCGCCATCAGCGACTATCCGCGCCGCTTCGGCGGCTGCGAGCTCACCATCCAGGTCGGCCAGGACGACCTTCGCGCCGCATTGGGCGAAAGCGCGGGCCGCGGCCAGGCCCATGCCCATGGCGGCTCCGGTAACGAAGGCCACTTGGCCGGTAAAGTCATAGCGTGGGTTCATGTTGGTTTTCCATTCGATGAAAAAAAAGTCCTCGCAGTTGCGCGAACAACTCCTGCCGTCGCAGCGCTAGCGCCCCCGCTGCGCAATGCGGATGCGTGAACCACGCGAGGCTCGATGTGGTGCTGGTTCAAAGCGCGGCACTGTCGATGACGAAACGGTATTTCCTGCGCATGGCCCACCCGCAGCATGTAGTGCTCGCGTACAACAATTTGCCGCAAGCAACGCCTTGGGTAGGGGCGCAGGAGCATCCTTGGTCAGGACGTTGCAGGCGGGGACCATGCCGTCACGGCAGTTTCCCGGGCCTGCTTCGCATTCTTCGCAATGCCGGAATGGGCCCCATTGGCTTTCTCGATCATGCCGTTTGCTCCTTCGCCTATCTCGAAGATGCAGCATGCTAACCAATAAACGGCCCCAAAATCGGTTCGATTTTGCATGCCCTTATGAGCACAGATCATGAATCACCGCCCGGATTGCGTTCGCAACGTCATGAAACAGGATGCATGAGAAGGTATGGGATGAACATTTTCATTTGCGTCAGAGGGCTCTGGCACCTGTCACTAATGATGAAGAGCTGAGGGTACTGCATCTGTACTATTGGCGGTCGTCGGCAGCGGATATATGCTGGTCATCACTTTACTGCACCGATCTTCAAGTAATGGAAAGGCAAGCTGTACTTTTTCATGAATGCTCGCGGCTGGAAGCCATGAGCACTGCAGCGTCGGTCTATCAATACTCTGCATGCTGAACCTTGAGGCGGGACGGTACTGCGGAAAGTGTCGGTTTGTCTCAACATATTCAAACCATTATTGGATCGATCAGTAGTGTTTCGAGCGTAAACAGAGATTCAGATGAACGCTACCGGCTCTTTAGCAGACGATTCCCCATTCAATCTGAGTCAGCGCTTTCTGGTGCTAAGTTTCGTTTCAATTGCAATGGTCAGTCTTGTATCGTCTTTTCTACTTGCCTCCTTCCTTAAGGAACGTTTTCTTCGACAAGACGCGGAAGCCATGACTCAGGTCGTCAACAGTATTGCCGAGGTCGAGCTTCTGGACCGGCACGACGCTGGAGACCAAGCCTTCAACTTAAGTCTGGAGGACGTGGCAAAGCACATCACCACGCTGCCGGACGTTGTGCGTGCCAACGTATTTAACCGTGACATGCGTGTGATCTGGTCCACTAATCCGGAGGTGGACGGTGTTCAGGTCAGTGATAATACCCAATTGAGGCACGCTCTGGACGGCGAACTTTCCTTCAATTCCGGCAAAATCGGCGACACGGACCACGACCGACCAGAGCAGACGGCGCTAGGACATCCCGAGTTCGTAGAGATCTACATGCCCGTCCGCGCCGCAAATAACCAGCAAATTCTAGGCGTTGTGGAAATCTACAAGGTACCGAACTCACTGTTCTCCACCATCAGGACCGGACAAAGGTTGATCTGGATCGCTGCCGCGATCAGCGGACTGTTCCTGTATATCACTCTATTTTGGATCGTGCGCCGTGCCGATCACGTCATCCTTGGTCAACATAACCGCCTCGTCGAGTCGGAAACTCTTGCAGCTGTCGGTGAAATGGCTTCGGCCGTCGCCCATGGCATCCGCAGTCCGCTGGCTTCGATTAGAAGCTCGGCCGAACTCTGGACGGAAGAAGCGCCCGACAGCAGCAACTTTGCACAAGACATTATTTCAGAAGTGGACAGGCTGGAGAAGTGGGTGCGAGGGCTGCTCACATACTCCCAACAGTCCGATCGGCAATTCGAAACTGTGGACGTCGCGTCGACCATTCGACAAAGCATCAGCCATCTCACGCAAGACCACAATCGGAAAACTGTCGGCATTGAAATCGACATGAGAGAAGATCTACCCGGAGTGCGCGGCGACAGTGCCCTACTGGCACAGGCACTTAGCAATATCATTGCCAACGCTTTGGAAGCTTCCCGGGAGGGAAGCGTTGTGGCCATCGCCGGGAAAACCGACGAGAACCACAAGCTGGTGAAAATCCACGTTACTGATAGTGGGGTCGGCATCTCCGAGGATCAGATGTCGAGAATATTCATGCCGTTCTATACCACCAAGGGCAACGGGTTGGGAGTAGGGCTCGTCATAGCGGACCGCATTGTCAGACGGTACGGCGGCATGCTGGAAGTCAGAAGTCAGCTTGGCACGGGTACTGATGTGGTCGTCACACTTCCTGTAGTGAGGGGAACATGAATCCTGCGATCCTCATCATTGAAGACCATCAGGTCCTCGCGAGAAACATAATGACGTATCTCAAGCGGCACGGATATGAGACGATGATCGCGCCTACAGGCGAGCTTGGGATCGCCCAGCTTGCTTCCTTTGCTCCCGATGTCATTCTTCTTGATTATCATCTGCCCGAATCGAACGGTATGCAGGTCCTGATGGATATCCGCAAACACCGGTCGAATGTCAAGATCATCATGCTGACCGGCCACGGAAATGTCGAGATCGCCGTAGAGGCGATGAAATGCGGCGCTGATGATTATCTGTCGAAGCCCGTCGCCTTGAGCGAATTACGGATCGCCATCGAGAAGGCGCTGAAGCTGGAGAGAACCGAAAGAAAACTATCCTATCTCCTCAACAAGGAGGCCGAGAGCGGTGCCATGGCCAAGATCGTCGGCGAATCGGCCCCGATGCTGGCGCTCAAGGATTTAATGCGGCGCCTGATCAATGCCGAATGCATGCTGACTGACAACGACCTGCCAGCCGTGCTGATCACGGGTGAGACCGGAACAGGAAAGGAACTGCTGGCGAGGGCCCTGCATTTCGAAGGGCCACGCAAGGAACAGGCTTTTGTCGAACTCAATTGTGCTTCGTTCCCGCCACATCTGCTCGAAGCCGAGCTGTTCGGTTACGAGCGTGGCGCATTCACGGATGCACAACAGTCGAAGCAGGGTCTCATAGAAGCGGCCGACGGCGGCACGCTGTTTCTCGACGAGGTAGCGGAGCTCGAATTGGCGGCACAGGCAAAACTGCTCAAGATCCTCGAAGACAAGAAAGTTCGAAGGCTGGGTTCCGTGCGGGACAAGCTGATCAACTTCCGCATCATTGCTGCCACAAATCAGAATATCGAACGTTATGTGCAGGAGGGGCGGTTCCGTTCCGACCTTTACTACCGCCTTCGCACCGTGCAGATGACGCTGCCTCCGCTTCGCGAGCGCGGGGGCGATATTCTTCTATTGGCCAAGCTGTTCTTGGCAAGCCATGGCAAGCGGTATGGCAAGACGGATCTGCGGTTCACCCCCGCTGCGGAACAGGCTATCCTGGAATGGCACTGGCCGGGCAACGTGCGGGAGATGCGAAATCTGATGGAACAGGCTGCGCTCCTGACGTCGAACGGAATCGTGCAAGCGCAGGAACTTGGACTTTGGAAGGCACCTGCGACGTCTGAAGCGGCCACGGCAGGCGAATGCCTGGCCAGTAACGGCGACCTGAATATGGAACGGATGGAGCGTGACTTCCTCAGAGAAGCGTTGCGCAAGACAAACTGGAACGTTACTCAGGCTTCAGTCTTACTGGGCCTATCGCGCGATACGCTGAGATATCGGATGGAAAAATATGGCCTGAAGAATCTGACATCGTAACCGGAGGCCATATCGGTTGCGGGACCGCCTTGCATAGGCATAGCGCAAACGCGTTTCCTCCGGCACCTGGAAGGGAAAGCCATGCATGGCTACCGCACCGCGGACCCGGTGCTGTGCGGGCAGTTTTTGGGTGCTATGAGTGGAAGGCGGTGCGACCTGCCGCGTCTTCTCTTATGAGCATCTGGAAGATGCCTTCATAAGCTTGCTCCTGTTCCTGAATTTTCACCACCAAGCCTCGGCGTCTTCACATCGGAATCAGATCCAGCCCATCGATTTCGAGATCTGCATTACCTGGCAGGACGTGGCGCAATGGTGCGACATTATTCCTGCAGATACCTCATTCGGGATTTCAACGGCGATATCACGCGAGTCCGGAGCACCGGTCATTTAGTAGCTGGTAATACCGAAGGCGGCTGAATCTGCGTCGGAGCCTGCACACTTGCCCCGAACACGGAAGGAAGATTCGAAGTCTGTCGAGCGCAGTGATGCTTCCTTGATGCCTCCTGCGGCGAAGTGCGATCCGATACGGTGAGCGCTCAGTCTTCACATCCATCCGATGATGGCGGCTTTGACGTCATGTCCAATCACGCACAGGCTTAGCATCATTGTAATGACGACCGCGCGTCGCATGGAATGCCGTGAATGCTGGATGCCGTTCGCTACAGCACTCTTCTCGCTCGTCATGCCCGTTGACGCAATTTGTTTAAATGATAGACGCATCTTTGTCTCCTGTCTCCGAATTACTGATGTGGTCATGTTAGCCGGCATGGCGGCATGACGCTCTATGGCACTAACTTCAGCAAGCTTTGTGCCACGAAGCCTCGAGTTGGCGTACCAATACAAGTTATTGTATTTAAAGCGATTTAATAAAACGGCAGGAAAGCAGACGATCTTAATCCACAAGAAAGTGGGGCATATGGCCCAAGTCATCAAAAGCATATGCCCCACTATCCGATTCGCGGCTTCATGAGCATACAAAACTTCCTCACGGTTTTCTTCGAATCTTGGCCCCTCCTGCAAATCCCGAAGGCGGGAGAAGTGGCGAAGTACAAATGCGCCTGGTCGAATCAGAAAAGCCCTGTGCACCTACCCGGATCCAGTCCATCATCTGGTGAAGCTTTTGCGATGGGGCGTTACGGCGACTCATCGGATATGCGGTTTCTCTCACTGTGATTTGAGGTACTGCGCCAGATCTGAAATCTCCTGTGCGGTCAGGCCCAATGACTTCCGGGTGTTATAAGTTTCCACAACCGCTTCCAGTGTGGCCGCGCTACCGTTGTGGAAATAGGGAGGATGCTGCCACAGACCTCTCAGCGGTGCGGTTCGATACTGCTTCGTGGCGCTGCGTGAAGCATAACTGGGGGCACCGTTCGGCTCCGGCTCGCTAACCACTTCCCCAGGCAAATGCAGCGTGAAATTTGCGTCGGTCAGTTCAGTGCCACTGTGACAGGTGATGCATTTTCCGGATCCGTTGAAAACCAGTTTGCCGCGTGCCGCAGCAGCGGCGTCAAAGCTTCCTGCAGGAGGTGCCGGCGGTGCGAGTGACAGCTGGTATGCCCGTAGAGCAGGGAGCTTGTCGCTGATCTGGTCATCAGTGCCATTTTTCACGCTAACTCCGATCCGGGGATCGCTAAATGTTCCATGGCCGCCCATCTGTGTCACTCCTACATACCGGTTCCAATACGAGACGTCATCTCCGTCGCCGGTCGAGGTAATGCGGTGGATGCCGTTGAGCCCGTATGCAGGAGGAACGACTTGCGGCCCGTTTATCCCGTCAAGGTTGAACCGTGGGTCGTACTTCCCCTTGCCCCAAGACTTGTAGATAGCCTTCATTGTTGCGGTCAGTGCCGGCGACAAAGCGATGATGGCTCCTGGATCCAGATCGCGGTTGGCCCAGCCATCCAGGCGTCGTCCAATACCCGACGCGAATGAGTTATCGACGGTGGAATGGCATAACGCACAAGTCACGCCGACCCGGGTAAGAACATCTTTCCCGTTGATCTTCTCAACTTTGCCGACTAGGCCGACGACGGCATTATGCTTGAGCAGGGCGACGGTCGTATCGGGACTCTTGAGATCCACTGAACCATCCTTGATGCCTTGCATGACCGCAGCAGGCAGTGCTTCGGCGTCGACCTTCAGACCTACCGACAGCGCCGTCGTTGGGTCGACTGCCGAGCGAATCACCTCATGCATGCGCAAGGTGTCGGTCCACTGAGTTTCATCGCCGAAGGTATCGTATCGAAAAACCTGTTTGCCTTGAGCGACAAGTGCGGGATCTGGTTCGGATGCGGTCTGTTGAGGCGCGACGGGCTGCTCTGTACCTGCAGCGGTCGCAGGGTCGTCACTTCCGCTCCCGCACGCTGTCACAAATGCCATGCACACGTACGTCAGGGAAGCTGTCATGACGCGTGTTTTTGCGCGTAATGGAGTTCTCAATTCCTCCCGAGTATTTGGGTCAACGCAGGATGCAAAGCGGTTCGTCGCGGACTCACACGGCAGAAGCATGATTCCTCCTCCCCACACGATGTAGGCTAAAAAATTTTCTGCTGCTGCGGCGGCGCGACACAGCATTCAGCTCCTCTGAAATGTCGAGACAGTAGACCTACTACATTGTTGACCGCATCATGACATTAGATGAAAGCGGAATTTGCCACGTTCCCGGAATCTGCGCCTTAATCTTTCAGCTCCAAGCAATCGGATTCGGTTCGGGCTTGCAGGGAGGTCCGGTTTTTCCGCACATGGCGCAACACTTCGACGCGCCGGGAACGTGAATCGCTTCAAGTTCATCAAATGGCATGAGCACCCATTAAAGACGGACACCTTCATATTTCGCCGTAACATCGCCGCCAACAATAGACATCACATGCTTGCCACCTTTTGCCCCAGGATTGCCCGAGATCAGCAGGGGAAGGCCAATGATTGAAGGCCTTCAAGACACATGCACTGGTCATCGCTGAAGTCGCAACTTCTCTTGACGTCAGGTCGCAGGAACTGAAGGGAAGAGGTTCACAGGCCTCGATCGGGCTGTAGGCATCTTCAGCGGATTGAGAGTTTGCTCAGTCTCCGAAAGCAGTAGGCAAGTAAGTGTCGGGTTGAAGATCCGGACTCACGAGCCGGGCAATCCTGGAACGGGATACACCATACTTGCGCGCCAGGGAAGTCAGGCTGATACCGAGAGAATAGTCTGTAATAATCGCAACACGGTATTTTTCAATATCAGTGTACGCATGGGCCTTCTTGCAGTCATTTGCCTTGTCGGCAGCTGGTTTTGCGGTAGGGCGGGGAAGCCCGGTCAGCGCATCAAGCGTCTTTATGACGATATTATCGTCACGTGCGGCAATGTCTATGCTGCCGATTTCATCAACAATCACTCTAACCATGCGTGTCTGTAAAATCTTGAGTGTCCTGCAGATGTCGTTGATGTCCAGGCCAAGATCAATCAGGCGTGCGACTACTAACGTGTCACCGGCAGTTATCTCCGTCAGCATCAAGTCTAGCTGTGATGTTGACTTCGCTGCGCCGGAAGCCGCCGCAACGTCGTTTTCCACGATCATCCTGTCAACGTTATAACGGTCGGCGAATGCAGACACGGACTCATGATGATGGCCCGCTTTGCCGCCGGTTCGGAAGTAAAAGAATACGCTCATTGGATGGAATTCCTGTTCAAGCTTCATACCGTGACTGATGCGGATTTGAAGCACTCTGGAAGCAGTACAATTGTCCTTGCAAGAATAACGATTCTCCAGGCCCTGCATATGTCAAAACCAACGCTGCCGAAAACCCTAAGCAAGGCCGATTACGAAATTCTTGCGGACTTTCGCTATCAGATTCGTCGTTATCTTCGTTTTAGTGAGGAAGCCAGCCAGCAATACGGAATCACCGGGTTGCAATATCTTTTGCTGCTGCAACTGAAAGGCTTTCCCGGAAGGGAATGGGCAACTGTCGCAGAGCTGGCGGAGCGGTTGCAGGCACATCATCATGGTACCGTCAATCTGATTACGCGCTGCGAAAAAGTCGGCCTGGTCGAACGTCGAAAGGGAGACGGGGATCAACGGTTTGTCCAAGTATCACTGCTTCCCAAAGGCGAGCAACTTTTGAAGGAACTTGCTCTTTTGCATAGGGACCAACTAGCCGACCTGGGTACTGCATTATCCATTCCTGATGTTTCCGCGTTTTCCCGAGATATATAGGGAATTGAATCGTTTTTTCTGCTGGACAGGTCGCCATACTGGCTGCGCCTTCGCATTGCAGACATGCGCCCTCAATGGAAAACGACGACCGGAATGTCAGCATGTGCCAGAACACTTTGTGTTTCGCTGCCGGCAAACAGCCGGCCCAGCCATGAGCGTCCATGTGTGGCCATGAAGATGACGTCGCAGTGGAATTTCCTGGTCGCTTGAATGATTTCACCGGCAGGATTGTTTGAAATCGCAGTGGTCGTCATGCAGGGTACATTCCCAGCTTGGGCAAGAGCCGCAATGTGGTCGACATAGGACCGGGCGCGTTCGTCTATGCTCGTTTCGTATTCCGCGGGCGCATACAAATCGACCACAAAGCCATCGGCAGACGTCGCATACGCATGCGGCTCGGCTACCGATAGGGCAACGATTTCGCTTCCGTGTTCCCTGGCAAACTGGATCGCGGCATGGACAGCCTTTTCCGCCAGGGCCGAACCGTCAGTCGGAACAAGTATATTGTTGAACATGATGATTCTCCATTCGACAGCGGCATCAACGTAATCGATGTGACAGCTTTCCTCAGCCGTAACTCCACGCCGATGCGAGCCACCCGAGGCGCCAATGACAGATGACGCAAAGGATATTGTCTTCAATATATCACAGTGTGATGTGTATTCAAGCGCTGGCAAATCTTTCATTCGTCTCCGCAGACGTCATATATGTATTCTGTTTGCCATTTATCGGACCGTTATGGTCTGGCATCCGATTCGTGAACTATTTTCGCAAACTGGATCTTGACAGTCACTGTCCGCCCGGAGGACGGCCATCCTTTTCCGGAAAGCCCTGCACACGTCTGAAAGCATTCCTGAACCACTCTACCAACACCTATTTCGACAGAAGCGAAGGAGGAACCGCGTGGACAGGTTCGCTGGCTTGCCGGCTTGGCTTCACTGGTCCGCAGTGCTGCATTTGCACTATTGGATGCGCTTGCGCGCTGATCTACCGTGATAGGGACGAAGCGAAGCCTTGCGAAGAGCTTGGTGCTATTGGCGATTTCCTTGTGCCGCGAGATGCAGCGCCTTCCTGCTGTCGCGTTGGCATCAGTAAATCAAGCGTGCCTGCAACAGGGCGATGACTTCCATTTTTGACTCTCACCCAGACACCACCTGAAATTGCCCGGAAAGCATCATCTTTGCCGGGCGTTAACAGACCAAACAGAGAGGGTTACATGGCAAACGCAAGAATCAATATGAGTTCGATGCGGCGACGACGCGAGTTCATCAAATTCGGTCTTGCCTCAGGCGTTGCAGCCGGCCACGGACTGTTGCAACTTCCAACCGGCAATGCACAGACCACCGGAAACTCTGGAAGCGGGAGCAGCAGCGCCCGCATGCGCCTCGATCCATTTGTCGAACCCTTGCCCATCCCGCCGGTCAAGCAGCCGCAGGCGTTGGTTCCGTCGCCAAGTGCAAGCCCGGTACCCGGCTTGGAGGCCGGCCGGCTGCCGCATCAGGCGTTCGCGCAATTTCCGCCGCAAGTGACCTATGCGCTTTTCATCAAGCCCGCAAGACATCGCTTCCATCCCCATCTGCCCGAGCAGGACATCTGGGGCTATGACGGCATGCTCCCCGGTCCAACCCTGGTCAACTGGATCGGCAAGCCCTATCTGGTGCGGAACTACAATGAACTGCCGCAGAACCCCGTAGGCTTCGGTTCGCCGGAAATTTCCACTCATCTGCACGGCGGTCACACGCCGGCAGAGAGCGACGGCTATGCCGGGGACTATTTCAGCCGCTTCAAGACGGGTCCAACGCTGCCCGGCGGCCCCGGATTATTCTACGATTACCACTACCCCGCGTTCCCGGCAAACGGAGATCCGAACAACATCACGAATACCTTGTGGTATCACGATCATCGCGAAGAGTTCACTGCAGCCAATGTGTACAAGGGATTGGCCGGCTTTGCGTTGCAGTTCGACGAACTCGATTCCAACAACGAGACCGATCCGAATCCGGCGGCCCTTCGCCTGCCGAGCGGCGTAGGAAGATATGACATACAGCTGCTTCTGCAGGACAAGAAGTTCGATGCAAGCGGCAATCTTTTCTTCGATCAATTTGATCCGGAGGGGTTCGTCGGCGATCAGTTCCTGGTCAACGGGAAGGTCCAGCCGTTCTTCAATGTCGAAGCGCGCAAATATCGCTTCCGTCTGCTCAATGGTAACACGACGCGTTTCTTCGAGATGTATCTGGCCGATGAGCGCGACCGTGACCAGGCATTCACGTTCATAGCGAGCGACGGCAACCTGCTCCCTGAACCTGTCGTCTTGACCAAGATATGGCTGGGCATGGCCGAGCGGGCTGACGTTGTTATCGACTTCGCAAAATATGTAGGCCAGACGCTGTATCTCGTCAATCGGCTCAAGCAGGACGATCCGCGGGGACCGGATGAAGATCGTCTGCGACCGGGAATACGCATGCTGCAATTCCGGGTGGGAGGCCCGCCGGCGCAACCTGATCAAAGCCAGGTTCGCAAGCAGTTACGCCCGCTGGCGCCAATCAATGTCGGGAGTGCGGTTCAAAGACGGAATTTCGTATTCGAGCGTGGAAACGGCCAGTGGCAGATCAACGGCAAGTTCTTCGATCCCGAGCGGGTCGACGCTGCACCGAGGCAAGGAGTGCCGGAGATATGGACCTTCGAAGCCAAGGGTGGTGGTTGGAACCACCCGATTCATGTTCACCTGGATGATTTCCGCATCCTGTCGATCAATGGCAGACCGCCGCCGCGTGAATGGGCGGGTCGCAAGGACGTGGTGTCCCTGAAGCCGAACGACGTGGTCAGGATTTTCGTAACCTTCACCAATTACACTGGCAAATACATGATGCATTGCCATAACACCATCCATGAAGATCACGCGATGATGATTCGTTACGATGTTGTCATCTGATTGCGCCAAACCCAAGCATTGATCATCGCATCCGAGGCTGTCATGAACTTGAAACGAACATTACTAAAAACCGCGATCGCAGGCGCCGTCCTGCCGGTGACTTCGGTCCACGCAGCGGCCAAGCTCAAAGGTCCGAGAGCGGACTACTTTCCGAATGCGGTTCTGAAAACGCATGAGGGAAAGACAGTCAGGTTCTACGACGACGTCATGCATGGCGACAAGCGCGTGATCATTAACATGATGTACGGGGTCTGCGCCAATATCTGCCCGCCCGCCACTGCCAATCTGGTGAAAGTGCAGGAAATGCTGGGAGACAGGATCGGCCGCGATATATTCATGTATTCTTTGACTTTGCAGCCTGAGTTCGATACGCCCGAGGTCTTGCATGCGTATAGGGAGAAATATGGCATCAAGCCTGGCTGGACTTTCCTGACCGGCAGGCGAGGCGACATGGAGGCCATCCGGCGCAAGCTCGGTTTTTTTGATCGTGATGCGGTCCTTGACTCGAACCTGTCACAGCATACCGGCATGCTCCGGTTGGGGAGGGAGGCCTATGATCGTTGGTCGATGATGCCTGCGCTTCTTACCCCAAAGCAGATCGTCAATTCAGTAATCAGGTTATAGCCTTCACGGTGGAGTAGACTATGGACACCTTGCAGGAACAGGCAAGCACGCAACAGCAGTTACATGAGGTTTCCAAAGCAACCATGCGTCTCCATGCATGGCTTTGCATTCTGGCATCCTCAACGATCTCGATCACGTTCATCGCCTGCTCGGTGGGAGCGATATTTTGGCACTAGAGAAGGGCAGGGCCGATCACGTGAATCACAGGTCTCCAGCGACAAGGCCATGAGGATGATCAAAATCGGTTGCCTATCTTAACTACCGGTACTTTGTTGTACTGGCTGGAAACCATTTACTCCATCCCCTTTCACCAGAATGGGCTCATTGAATTCGCCCTCGGGGAATGGTTCGCGAACGTGGACCAACGGCACGGGTACCCAATGCATCCGGACTGATGGTGGAAATTGGAAATTTGCGTAAATGCCAAAGGATTGCGCATAGTGACAATTCAGCCGTTGACGGGGGATTGCCCCAATCAGATCACACGTCATCCATAGCGCATTTCCCGGAATCGACTGTGTAACGCAGTGGTATTGGCGTGACTGCAATCTCGCTTTGGTTTGCATACCTTTATTATTGAGCTGGCTTAAGGAACGTCTTTCAACTCAAATAGCCGTTTTTAAATATGCTAATTTGTTAATGCCTGCTTCCCGAAGGCGGTCTTCAAGCCGAGGTTCCAGCCATGGAAGAACGCGATATCGATTTCTTTTCCCAACCTGACTTTGCAAATCTATTCCTTCGTGCCGTACTTGCGGTCTTCATACTTTTCCATGGTATCTCGAAGATTGCTGGAGGGATTGATTACGTTACCTGGCTTCTTGAAGGGGTGGGCGTACCGCAGGAATTGGGTTATCTCGTCTATGTCGGAGAGGTTGTTGCTCCTTTACTCGTCCTGTTCGGCATCCTGACACGCCCGGCGGCGTTGGTTATCGCGGTTAATATGGTAATTGCTGTCCTGCTGGCACACAGGTCGCTACTTTTTACGGTTCCAAATCCCGGCGACCGAACGCTTGAACTGGAAGAAGCGTACTTTATTCTCGCGCTCGTTGTTGCGATCCAAGGTGCTGGCAAATATAGCATCGGAGGCATTGCGTCGAGATGGAACTGATTTTGCAGCAGCCAGGAAAATCAGATTTTCGCATGGCTACCAGTACCCAAACATGCGCTTGGCAGTAATAACCGCGTCGTTTCCGAGAGTATGTGATGAGCGGTTCTTTGGCTGCAAGCAGGCTATTATGATCGTTACGTGAAAGGCTTGAGATGTTGGTCAGAATAAGCCTTGGACTGGAAACGACGTGCACACAGGCGGCTCAAGTATCTGCCCTGCCGGCGGCCAGGTTGAAGAACCTATCGATGGTGAAGCAGGATCGCTGCGCAGGGTTCGTCATCAGTGATTATGCCGCTTTAATTCAGCGACGTTGCTGAGCAGATCGATTGGCAACGGAAAAACGATTGTCGACGTTTTGTCGCCTGCGATAGTGGCGAGGGTCTGCATGTAGCGCAACTGCATGGCACCCGATTGCTGTGCCAGTACATGCGCGGCCTGCATCAATTTTTCGGAAGCCTGCAACTCGCCCTCTGCATGGATCACCTTGGCGCGCCGCTCGCGCTCCGCCTCGGCCTGACGCGCAATCGCGCGTACCATCGATTCATCCAGATCGACATGCTTGATCTCGACGTTTGCCACCTTGATGCCCCAGGCGTCTGTTTGCGCGTCGAGTACCTGCTGAATATCCAGGTTCAAGCGCTCCCGCTCGGCCAGCATGTCGTCCAGTTCATGCTTGCCTAGCACGGCGCGCAAGGTCGTCTGCGCCAATTGGCTGGTGGCTTCCAAGAAATTGGCGACCTGGATGATCGCCTTCTCGGGATCAACCACTCGAAAATAGAGAACCGCGTTTACCTTGACCGAAACGTTGTCGCGAGAAATAACGTCCTGTGTCGGGACGTCGAGGACAACCGTTCGCAGGTCCACCCGTACCATCTGCTGCAGAACCGGAATGATGATGATCAGACCCGGCCCTTTCACGCCCCAGAAGCGTCCGAGCTGGAATACAACTCCCCGCTCATACTCGCGCAGCACGCGGATGGCCGATGCGAGAAGGAAAATGGTTGCGACAAGCAGCAGACCACCGAACCCTAGCCCAAGATCGAAATACATGCTCATTCTCCTTGTGTGTGATTCCCTTCCGGAACGACTTCCAGCACCAACCCCTGCCGCCGCACTACGCGCACTTTTTGCGTGGGGTGCAAAGGAACGGAACTTGTCGCACGCCAAAGTTCGCCCTGCATCCTGACCCAGCTGTCGCCAGGGACGGCGCTGACCACCTCTACGATGGATCATCCGATCGGCTCGCTGCCTGCGACCACCGTCCGTCGACGGGTTTTCACTGCAACGACGGCAATGGAGGCCATCAGCGCCGCGCTGACGAGCGCAGCGGCGACAATCAAGGGAATAGGAATGCCGAAGCCTGGCAATTCGGTGTCGATCAGGATCACTGCGCCGGCGATGAAGGCGGCAATGCCTCCCAGTCCGAGTACGCCGAAGCTCGAAAGAAACACCTCTGCTACGATGAACGCGAATCCCAGCAGGATAAGGGCGACACCGGCATAGTTGACCGGCAGCAGCTGAAGCGCATACATTGCCAGCAGCAGGCAGATGGCGCCAACCACGCCCGGCACCCCGATTCCGGGGCTCATGAATTCGAAAAACAATCCGTAAATGCCGATCGTCATCAGGAGCAGGGCGACACTCGGGTTGGTGATGACCGCAAGCAGCCGCGTACGCCAGTCGGGCTGGACCTCCATGATGGCCGCGTTCCGGGTCTGCAGCAGCCTGTCGTGACCGAGAACCGTAACTTTTCGTTCATCAATTGCATCGGCAAGCGTGCGTACATCGCTTGCCATCACATCGGCGACATGCAGTTTTATCGCTTCCTCCGCTGAAAGGCTGACCGCTTCGCGCACAGCGCTTTCCGCCCAGTCGGCATTGCGGCCACGCAACTGCGCGAGTCCGCGGATGTAGGCAGCGGCATCGTTGACTTGCTTGCGTGTCATCGGCTCGCTGGTGGCGGCGGGTGAGCTTGCTTCGCCGCCTCGTTCCAGCTCCTTGCCGGATATATCGTCCTTCGAGCGGGGACGCTGGTTCGTGTGATCCGGCCCCATGCCTGGCGCACCTAGTTGAACCGGCGTGGCGGCGCCAAGATTGGTACCTGGCGCCATCGCCGCAATATGGCTGGCATACAGGATGTAAGTGCCGGCACTGGCCGCGCGGGCGCCGCTCGGTGCTACAAACCCCGCGACCGGCACTGGCGAGCCGAGGATGGCCTTGATGACAGCGCGCATGGAGGTATCGAGCCCGCCCGGCGTATCCATTTGCAGGATGATCAATTGGCTGCCATCAGTAGCAGCGCGCTGTATGCCGCGCACGATGTAATCCGCACTGGCCGGCCCTATCGGACCATCGACAGTCAACAGGGTCAGCGGCGCTGGTGCCGCTCGGCAGAGGAAGGCGGCCATGAGGACGAGGAAGGCTGCTGCCGTGCGCAGCATTGCGTTCCGGGACGGGTACTGCGGCATAGTGTCCAGGCCTTCTGTCAAAGAGGTTCATGCCAATGCCAACCAGCGGTGCAAAGCAGAGCCTGTGTCATGCCGGTCGCAAACGGTATCTTGGCACCCGCGGGCAAAGGCAAGAACATGAATTCGCCGTGTTGGCGGGAAGTGCCGATGGCATGCGTTCAAGATGCTGTCCTGTTCAGATGAATTCGCGGCTCTACGGCAGCACAATCGGCAACGAACTGGATCATGCTTGACGGAATTCGAATCAGGATGCCAAACAATCCGGCATTACGGTCTCAAGCGTCCATGGTGCAGTTGTGGTAGCCGATTCACCTTAACCAAACTTGTGTTGGATCATTGCGCACACCACCATAAGTAAGAAGATGGTACTGATGCAGCATGGTTTTTCATGCGGTATGGCTCTATATATGTACTTTCATTATAGTCAGAGCTAGGCGGATAACATTGCTGCATGAACTGGTGCTTCGATAAGCAAAATTGGCTTGTCACCACGAAGACATTGAAACGCCGCCCATTGCTAAACGGTCACGGAGGTAGAAAAATGAAAAGTCAGCGACTTCTTTTATTCCTATTGGCTGCCACGTTTAGCGCCGCGACAATGACAGGATGCGGAACGACTTCAACTGTTACGACAACCAGTGAAACAACAAACAACGTTGCCCAGCAGAGACGGGAGATCGACACCAATGTCAGTGCCAGCCTGACGCGACTCTACAACAATACGCCCGGTAGTCGGGAATTGGTCTCGAAGGCTAAAGGCGTACTGGTCTTTCCATCCGTCATAGCGGCCGGCTTGGGGGTCGGCGGCGAATATGGTCAAGGGGCGCTTCGCATCAATAACGCAACCACCGACTATTACAGCCTCGGATCGGTCTCGGTCGGACTGCAAATCGGTGCCCAATCAAAAGCGATCTATTTCTTGTTCATGACGCAGGAAGCTCTTGATAAATTCAGGGCGAGCCAGGGATGGTCGGTGGGTGCCGATGCCTCTGTGGCTGTGTTGCGTGCAGGTGCCAATGGTGCAATCGATATCAATACCGTTCAAGGACCTGTTGTCGCATTCGTGCTGACGAATGCAGGCTTGATGGCCAACCTGACCCTGGAAGGGACAAAGATCACCCGGCTGAAATGAAAACTCGGCTCGTTTGGCGCAAGCTCCGGCGACTCGGCGGAAATCGGTAACAACGTCATGCTGGACATGCACGGCAACTTTGCTGTCGTATGTCATCCAGAACGGTCGAGTGAAACGACGGATCACGACAGCGCGGCGTTCCCAAAGGACGGCGCTAATGTACGTGCAATGCGCAATCAAGGTTGTGCTGTGTTGCAGGCGTTGTAATGGCTCCGGCGTCGACATGGTCGCCACAAGACGGAACTTCGTCTCCTTCGAACCTACCGACCTTCAGTGACGCAGGCATTTCGCTTTGCCTTGATATTGGCCTACTATGAAACCATGACGTGGCGCGCCTTCCAATGGAAGAGGCGAAATGATGAATGGAAATCCGGTCCGCATTATGCTTGCAATCGCAATTGCAGGAGTCATGAGTTTGCATTGGGCCGATGCCAGAGCACAACCATCCCTTTCCAGTTTCGCATTCGTGCAGCAAGATGGGACATTAAGAATTTCTGGCTACACGGTCCATCTCTATGGAATCTTCATTCCGCCAACGGAGCAAATATGCTACACCTTCGTCAGACCCATATCCTGCAACACGAGAGCTGCGCTAGCGTTGAATTTCAAGATTTCCGGCGATTTCGTTCGTTGTGCACCCGTGGCGACCAATGCTGATGGCAGTATTACTGCGAATTGCAGTTCGGGAGATACGGCATTGAGTGAGTGGATGCTTCAATCCGGCTGGGCGATCGCACTACCTGACGCGCCTATCCAATACGTCGCACTGGAAAGAATAGCGCGATCGAAAGGGGTCGGCATCTGGGGAATACCGGTCGATGGTCTGGGGCGGCGTTAATCTTGATCCAATCCCATTCGGCGATGCTGCATCACATCGGATTCGATCGGACGCAATGGTGGATTGTCGACGGCATTTCATTCCCTCATGCATGGAGGACGTATCACCATGTTGAAGCCACTTTTCCTCTGTGCCGCGCTGCCTGCACTCGCCGTTGCAGGCGGTTCCAATTACACGGTGGTACCGGGAGTATCCAAGCCAACTGGCAAAGTCAGCGAATGGAACGTGCCGACGCCAAAATTTGCACGTGATCCCGCGCCTGCGCCCGACGGACGAATTTACATAGCCGTCATGCATGGAAATAGGCTGGCGCGCTTCGATCCGGTTGGCCGGCAGTTCGATGAATGGGAACTGCCCGCCGGAACCCGTCCCCATGGATTGGTCGTTGATGAAAAGGGCACGGTATGGATGACCGGCAACGGAAATGGCACACTCCTGGAAATCCCTTTCGCCGATGGACAGCCGCAGCGCATGGTGGCGCACAGGACACCTTCCGGCGGCAGCCCACACACCATCGTTTTTGACGGCCGTGACACGCTTTGGTTTACCAATCAGTCGGCCGACAAGGTGACCCGCTATAACCGTAGCAGCGGAAAAATGCAGGAATATGACAGCCGCGATGGCCCATATGGACTGGCGCTGGACCGGGATGGCAATGTCTGGTTCTGCCAAGCCAGCGGTCAGCGGGTAGGACGTATCGACGCAAAGTCGGGCAGGGTAACCGAACTTGACCTCGGCGCAGGGTCGCTGCCGCGCCGCATCGCGGCCGCGCCCGACAACACCTTGTGGGTAGTGCGCTATGGCGACGGCAAGCTTACCCATATCAATCCGGCCAAGGCGAACGTGATCAAAAGCTACGACATGCCAGCCGGTGCGCACGGTAACCCGTATGCAGTGACCGTGGATGGTGAAGGCAAGGTCTGGGCCAACGAGATCGCAACCGACACGGTCACGCTGTTCGATCCCGGCAGCGAAAAATTCCAGGTGTTCCCGTTACCGACCAAAAACGAAGGCATACGCAAAATGGTGGTCGATGCACAAGGAAAGCTGTGGTACATGGGCAGCCATAGCGGCAAGCTGGGCGTGGTGGAATGATCCCACTCACCTGTAATCGCAGGAAGGACGGCAAAGTGGCTAGAGCGGATTGCAGGTCAATGTAGGGTCGCGTTCGAGCGGATCGCCGCCCCGGCCAGAAGGGATGCAGTGCAAGGCACGGTGCGCCGCACAGGGTGGGCCTCTGGGCAAGCACCGCAACGCCGCAATGCGCCCTTCTGGTTCGACCCCTTCGCGCAACCCCGGGAACCGGCCGCCTGCGTCGTTACGACTCCTTGCCGTAGCCCCGCTACGACGCGTCGCCGTGCCTAGCATTCGGCCGGTTTCCGGGGTTGCGCGATCCCGACATTGACCTGCAATCCGCTCTAGTCACATGCCTTTTCAAACCATGAGCCCGGTATGCCGGGCTCATCGTATTGGCCGCGCACAGTGCCAACGGTACGCTCGTCAAGCTGATTGCCGCTTCCGGCCCTTGGCATGGCCTTGCCACGCTTTCGCGGTCGATAGCGATCAAGACAGCTTGGTATTGCTATTGGCGGACCATTTCGCTGTGGTGCTTTCAAGGGGAGCAGATCACGCGCTGCCCGTCACGCCGCCCATCACCGGCAATACAATCCCGGTGATGTAGCTGGAGCAGACGGGTGAAGCAAGAAATACGTAGGCAGGAGACACTTCTTCAGGCTGTGCAGGGCGCTTCATGTCAGTGGCCTGGCCGAACGTCTTGACTTTTTCCGCTGGCTGGTCGGCCGGGTTGAGCGGTGTCCAAACCGGACCAGGCGCCACCGCATTGACCCGGATGCCCTTTGAAGCAAGATTGGTAGCAAGCGACTTGGTGAACGCATGGATCGCCCCCTTGGTCGCTGCATAATCCAGCAGCATCTCGTTGCCGTATAGTCCGGTCTCGGATCCGGAATTGACGATCGCCGAACCCGCTTTCATATGTGGCAGGGCAGCCCTGGCCATATGAAAATACCCATACAGGTTGGTTCTGATCGTCATGTCGAAATGCTCGTCGGTGATGTCTTCCAGCGCCGATGCATGCTCCTGGAAGGCTGCGTTATTGACCAGGATATCCAACTGGCCGAAGGCATCCACCGTTTGCTGTACCGCCCTATTGCAGAATGATGAATCCCTGACGTCGCCTGCGATCAGCAGGCAGCGTCTGCCTTCAGCCTCGACACAGCGCTTCGTCTCCCTGGCATCGTCATGTTCATTCAAGTAGACGATCGCCACGTCGGCGCCTTCGCGCGCATACAGCACGGCCACGGCACGACCGATGCCGGAATCCCCGCCGGTGACGATGGCAACCTTGTTTTGCAGCTTGCCGCTGCCCTTGTAGTCGGGTGCCATGAATTGTGGCCTGGGGTTCAGTTCCGATTCCAAGCCAGGCTTTTGCAGATGCTGTTCCGGGTAGGGCGGCGCAGGCTGCGGCCGCGCGCCCGCCTGGACAGCGCCGTCGTTTTGGCTACCGCCCTGTTGCGCAGCATCTCGCCGATCCGTTTCATCCTGTATCTTGCGCTGCAATCGCACTGTTTCATCGATCTGCTTCTGCATGTCGCCCAAAGCCTTGTCTGTCATGTTTGACTCCTTTAACAAAGTAAATACAAATCACGGGTTCTCGATGCATTCAAGTGCTCGCCTGCACAGGTCTGCGTGCCATTTGCTTTCTGAACAACGACAGTGGCGTTGAAGAGCTCATGGGCCGATCATTCAAGAGCGCGGCTTTCGACCGAAACGCTTGCCTTCTTCAGCGCCTCTTCCAGCTTCTCGCTCACTTCGGACGAGGCCTGTTCAGGCCCGCGTCCGGCATTGACAGCCGGTTCGAGCGCAACTCCCTGACGGCTTCCGTCACTGCACGCGCCACATTGCGAACCTCTTCCTGTACCGCGTTGTCACGATCAAGCGTTTCATGGCTTAGCGCATAAGTCTCGTAATAGCCAATGTAGCGGTCCAGCCGGGACTGAACGCCGGCATCGATCAAGCCCATCCAGTCCAGCCAGTCGGACAGGGCCCTGCGGCTGCCCTCGATTCCGGCAACATCGCCATGCACCACCAATCCATAGGCGCGGCCGGCCAGGTGCTTTGGATACGACCAGCCGGCCAATTCGAGTTCCTTTGCCTTCGAGGCGTTCTTTCCGGAGGTAGTGGTCGGATCGGGATTGCCGCCATCTGCACAAACCAGCCGGTCTATCATGAGCTTCAATGCGCTTGGCGACTGGTACCAGTACACTGGCGTGAGGATGATGATGGCATGGGCAGCGACCCACTTTTCGTAGATTTCGCCCATCCAGTCGTTCGTCTGACGCAATCCGTGATTGGGATAGCAGCTGCAAGGCCAATGGCAGAGCGGCATGGCGGTCGAGACGCAGCCCTTGCAGGGATGGATGTGCCAGTCGTAGTCGGAGACAAGCCGGCTCAAGTCCAGCACATCGGCATCGATGTCGTTTGCCACCAGCACCTCGCGGGCAATCTGCGTCAAGCGGAAGGTCTTCGACATCTCCCCGGGGCAGGTACCGTCATTGCGGTCGGCACCGCAGATCAGGAGGATGCGGGAGCGGGTCGCCGGATCCTTTTGCCTGGCTTCGGCAGCCAGCAGCTTGTCCCGCGTATCTTTCCATTCGACCGAAAGATCGTAGTCGGGATCGGCGAATTCCGGTCCTGCCTTTTGCGTGCGCGCGAGCTTTTTTTCGTTGATGTAGGTATCCCAGGCGACTTCTTCGACCTGTGCAAGCGCATGCTGCACCGATTCAAAATCGGGATGTCCGAACGAGCTAGTGAAGCGCTGGCGAAATTCCTCACGGGACAGCATGTCTCCGAATTGTCCCTTGCGCGGCATGATCATCACTGTTCTCCTCGACATGGTATCCCGTTGGTAGCAAGCGCTGTCATTGCCACGGCGGCGATGACAGCGTCTTGACTTGCCGTGTCCGTCAGGTTCCCGGCTTGAGCACGACCTTGGTCCAGCCGTCCTTGCGTTCATCGAAATGCTGATAGCCCTCTGCTGCACGCTCGAGCGGCAGCTCATGGGAAACGATCAGGGAAGGGGTCGCCTTGCCGGCGGCAATGAGCTTTGCGAGCCGGCGGTTGTAGTTCTTTACATTGGCTTGTCCGGTACCAATGCGCTGCCCCTTGGTAAAGAACTGCCCGAAGTCGAAAACGAGCTGCCCCTTCCTCGCCAGTTCATCCTTCGCACCCGGATCTTCCGGCATGAATACGCCGACGACGCCGATGCCGCCAGTGGGTTTGACGGTCTGAACGAGATTGTTCATTGTCAGGTTGGGAACTTCATGGAGGGTATGGTCGCAGCACTGATAGCCGACGCACTCGCAGCCGCAATCCGCTCCCTGGCCACCGGTCAGCTTCATGATCTGGTCGACGCAGGAGCCGTCCGAGTTATCGATGGGAATCGCGCCGAACTTCTCCGCCAAGGCAAGACGATCCTTGTGCATGTCTACCACCATGACCATGCTTGCACCCTTGATGGCTGCCGAATGCGCCGCCATGAGCCCGACCGGACCGGCGCCATAGATGACAACCGAGTCGCCTGGCTGCACGCCTGCGAGTTCGGTAGCGTGATAGCCGGTTGGGAAAATGTCCGACAGCATGACATAGTCGTTCTCTTTCTCCTCGGCCCCCGGCGGTAGAACAAGGCAGTTGAAGTCTGCGTAAGGCACCCGCAGCAGTTCGGCCTGCCCGCCGCTGTAAGGACCCATCTCGGCATAACCATAGGCGGCACCAGCACTGCCGGGATTGGCAATCAAACAAAAGCCCGTCCAGCCACGCTCACAGTTTTCGCAGAAACCGCACGAAATGTTGAATGGAAGACATACGCGATCACCTACCTTGATCCGTTCGACCGCATTCCCGACTTCGATGACGATGCCCATGTTTTCGTGGCCGAGAATCTTGCCTGCTTCGACACTGGTTCTTCCTTCGTACATATGCAGATCCGAGCCGCAGATATTGGTCGTCGTGATCTTCACGAGAACGTCGGTCGGCTTCTCCAGCCTGGCATCCGGAACATTGTTGACGGCGACGTCGCGCGCGCCTTTGTACACGACTGCTTTCATAGGCTCTCCTTTGGCTAACCGGCCTTTGTATGCATAAACAGTGCCGCGGCTATAGGACCTATCAGTAAACGCATGTACTGAGGAGATTAGTGCATCGCCATGGGGAGAGAAGTTGCATGTTGAGTGAAGCATCTGGATCAAGGCACCGGCTACGAAGTTACAAAAAATGTAAAGCTTGCTTGTTTGTCTAGTTCAGGAAACGTCAACCCCGGCTTGCGGGCGCCTCTGAACGAGCAACCGTTTCAACTTGCAACGTCAGGATCCGAGACAGTATTGCCAGTCCCTAAAAACGAGGGTCCGCAACTTGCTGCGCTAGTCCCGATATACTGTTTGCCCGTCAACTTTTGGTGCCTGTCAAAGGGCAGAAACAGCATGGGTTCGTCCTTAGTTCCGGCGCTAACATTTCTTTCCGACGGCGGAGAGACGGGCGCCTTGATGCGCACGCACGACTGGTCGCAGTCGCCTCTAGGGCATCCGGATTCATGGCCGCAATCATTGCGCTCCGTGGTCGGCCTGCTGCTGCACTCCAAGTTCCCGATGTTCGTCGCCTGGGGGCCGGAACTGGGTTTCCTGTACAACGATTCCTACGCAGAAATCCTGGGAGCCAAACATCCGGCAGCGCTGGGCAGCCGGTTTCATGACATCTGGGCTGAAATCTGGAACGATATTCATCCCATCATTGATCAGGCCATGCAAGGTAATGCGAGTTACCACGAGAATCTGCCCCTGACCATGAACCGCAAGGGATACGATGAACAGACCTGGTTCACCTTTTCGTACTCCCCGCTGCGCGATGAGAGCGGGCAGGTGGCCGGCATGTTCTGTGCGGTCACGGAGACCACGGAGCAAGTGCTGGCCGAACGGCACCGCGCAGAAGAATACGAACGGCTGCGTCTTCTTTTTCAGCAAGCTCCCGGCATCATTGCCGTTTTGCGCGAGCCGGCTCATATCTTTGAGATTGCCAACGATGCCTATCTTCAGCTCGTCGGACATCGCGACATCCTCGGCAAGCCGATACGCGAAGCGCTCCCTGAAATAGCGGGCCAAGGCTTTTTTGAATTGCTGGATAGCGTTTACAGGACTGGAGAGCCTTACATCGGCCACGAGATATCGGTGAAATTGCAGCGTCATGCAAATGGCCCTCTTGAGGAACGCTTTGTCAACTTCGTTTATCAGCCGACTTTCGATCATCGCGGGAATACGACCGGTATTTTTGTTGAAGGCAGCGATGTCACCGAAACGGTCAAGGCGCATGACGCGCTACGGGAAAGCGAGAAAGAGCTGAAGGAAGCGAATCAACGCAAAGACGAGTTTCTCGCGATGCTGGCGCACGAGCTGCGCAATCCGCTGGTTCCGATTGCCACCGCAGCCGAACTGCTCAAACTGGCTGCTCTCGACGAAAACCGGGTGCGAAAAACCAGTGACGTCATTGCCCGGCAAGTGGAACACATGACAGAACTGGTAGACGACTTGCTGGACGTTTCCCGTGTCACCCGTGGACTCGTAACGCTCCAGAAAGAGATATTAAGCATCGGCAGCCTGCTGGCAGACGCTGTCGAACAGGTGCGCTCGCTTATGGAAACAAAGCACCATCATTTCACGGTACAGGTTCCCCATGAGCAGTTTTTTGTCAGAGGTGATCGAACCCGCCTGATTCAGGTCTTTTCCAACCTGCTGAACAATGCAACGAAGTACACGCCGCCGAACGGAAACCTCACGTTGCGCGTCAGGGCCGATGCAGCGCATGTTGAAGTTGAGGTGGAGGACGACGGAATAGGCATTGCACCGAACTTGTTGCCCTATGTCTTCGATCTGTTCACCCAGGCAGAAAGATCGCCGGATCGCTCGCAGGGCGGCTTGGGTCTCGGGCTGGCGCTAGTAAAGACATTGCTCGAACTGCAGGACGGGCATGTGTCCGCTTCCAGCGCAGGCGCTGGAAAAGGGAGCCTGTTCACCGTGCGATTGCCGCGCGTGATGAGTGCGGAATCATATCCGGAACAGAACCGAGAGAAGAGTGCAATGCCGAGCATTGCCAGGAAGCGAGTCATGATAGTCGATGACAACAAGGACGCCGCAGAGATGTTGCGGTTATTGCTGGAAGCAGCAGGCCATGAGGCCTTCATCGCTTACAACGGCCATGACGCCTTGGCGGTGGCTCAAGGCACGATGCTGGCAGTCCTGTTCCTGGATATCGGTTTGCCGGACATGGACGGCTACGAGCTGGCGAGGCGGCTTCGTGCCCTCCCTGAGACGTCGCGCTCGGTGCTTGTCGCAGTTACCGGTTACGGACAGCCGCAGGACATAGCGCACGCAAGGGAGGCTGGCTTTGACCATCATCTGGTCAAGCCGGTAAAGCACGGCGAGGTATTGCGTCTGCTTTCAAAGGTTGAGCATTGAAACAAACACTTTTCCCTGGCTGACCACTTCAGGGTCATCAATGTGCAGAATCACAGCGGCTGCATGCGGTCGTTACTCGCGCTCTCAAGCAACCATTGACGAAAAGCTTCAATCGCATGATGGCCGCGACGCTGTGCCGGCACGCACAGATAGTAGCCCTTGGGCATGCTGATAGGCAGATCGAACGGCGCCATCAACTGTCCTGATGCGAGCTCATCCTGAATCAGGCAGCGTTGAAGCACGGCGATGCCCATGTCCGCCTTGACCGCCTGCACCAGGATCGATACCTGGTCGAACCCGGACGCAAGCTTGGGTCTTGCATTCTGCACGCCGGCTTCCCGAAACCATAAGCGCCAGCGGTCCGGCGACGATGTATGGTAGAGCAGGGGTTCGCTCATCAGGTCGGCCGGAGCGGTCCATGCGCCCGCATTGCGCCGCGCGTTGAATCGGGCCGCGCTGACAACCGGCACCACCTCCTTTCCGATGACATAGTCGCAATCCCAGGTCGCCGGCCAGTCGCTCGCGGCGCCGCTCAGGATGGCCGCATCGGGACTTGCACCGGAAAAATCTTCGTCGCGACGATAAGGCGCGAAGTTGATGGAGACTTCCGGATGACGCTGCGTGAATTCAGGAAGGCGCGACAGCAGCCAGACGCTCGCCAGCGTCGGCAGCACGGAAAGTGTCATCTGGCTCTTGCTTCCGGAGGACATAAGAATGGCACTAGCCTCTTCAATGCTGGTAACGGCTGTACGAACCTGTTCGAGATAATGACTTCCGGCGGGCGTCAAGGTGAGCTGATGCGCCGATCTCCGAAGCAGGAGTTGACCAAAATGCAATTCGAGCCGGTGTATTGCCCGGCTGATGGCAGCCTGCGTAACGCATAATTCCTTTGCGGCACCGGTGAAACTGCCGACGCGCGCCACCGTTACGAATGCATGCAATTCTGCCATGGAGGGCGACCGGATCTTCACGACAAAAGCCTGACCTTTCATTACCTATGGTTATGCTATTGTACAGTTTTGTTTCTTTCCTTTAAGAACAGGAAAAGCGACACTGTCGGCAATTGCATGCTTTCATGCCTGCCGATGCCAATCCCAAGTCATTTCGTGGCATGAGATCGCGTCTTTTCCCGTCTGGCCGCATTGCGCTCGTCATCCATCGCCTCGCCATGGATTACTCCCGCGCCTCGCCAGCCGAAAAAACCGGCAATCTCATCTGTCACGTCATGACTTGGGATTGGCATGAGTCTCCCGCGACGCTTTTGCGCCGGGCAGCATTCCTCCGACTATTCCGGTTCAATTCAAAGGAAACTCCATGAATCGTCCACGCGCGCTGCGCCGTACTCTGCTTGCAACCCTGGTCCTTTGCGCCCTTCCTGGCGCTTCGGTGTACGCGGATGAGAGCTATCCCAATCGTCCGATCACGCTGATCGTCCCCTTCGTCGCCGGCGGTTCCACGGATCTCATTGCACGTCTCATCGCCCAGCACGCCGGCGCGCAGCTGGGGCAGACCATCATTGTCGAGAACAAGGGCGGAGCGGGCGGCAGCCTTGGCATGGCAGCCGTCAAGCGTTCCAAGCCCGACGGCTACACCATCGGCATGGCCTCCGTCAGCACGCACGGCTCCAATCCGGCTGTCTACAAGGCGCTGCCTTACGATCCGATCAAGGACTTCACCCCTGTCACGAATGTTGCCGCAGTACCCAGCGTGTTTTCGGTTAATCCCAAGGTGCCCGCGAAAACCATGAAGGAGTTCATGGAAATGGCGCGTGCCAACCCGAACAAATACACGTTTGCTTCGCCCGGCATCGGTTCGCTTGGGCACGTCAACATCGAAAACATGATGATGCAGGGTAAATTCCAGCTGACGCATGTGCCATACAAGGGTGCGGGCCAGGCTGTTACCGATGCCATCACCGGCCAGGTCGACGCGCTCACCGACAATCTGTCATCGAGCCTGCCTTTCATCAAGCAGGGCAAGCTGCGCCCGCTGGCCGTACTGAGCGCCAAGCGCTCACCCGAGCTGCCTGATGTGCCGACCTATGCGGAGCTGGGTCTCAATATGAAAGAAGCCGGCTGGTTCGGCATCGTGGTGCCGGCCGGGACGCCGGCCGCGATTGTGACCCGGTTGAATCAGGCGATCCATAAGGGCATGGAGGCGCCGGAGTTCCAGCGCAAGCTCAAGGAAATGGGCGGCACGCCGGTACAGAACACACCGGAGCAATTCCAGTCGCAAATCAAGGCGGCAATTGCGCGCTACGAAGAAGTCGCGAAGAAAGCCAATATCAGCCTGGACTGATTCGATGACAGACCTGATCACACCATTCAATCTTTATCCGCCGGAAGGAGAGGCGATTCCGCTCGTCTGCGATTCGCCCCACAGCGGCGTTACCTATCCCGAGGATTTCCGGGCCGCTGTTCCGAGAGAGCGATTGCGCATGGGCGAGGACACGCATGTGGACCAACTTTGGCGCGCAGCTCCTCAGGTAGGGGCAACATTGCTGGCGGCAACATTCCCGCGGGTCTATATCGATGCCAACCGTACGCTGAACGATCTCGACGAAAGCCTGCTGGATTCGCCATGGCCGGAGCCGCTGCAGCCGGGACCGAAGACCCGGCTCGGTTTCGGGCTCATCTGGCGCAACATGGACCGCGATACGCCGATCTATGACCGCAAGCTCTCGGTCGAGGAAGTAAGAGCACGAATCGATCGTTACTATCGTCCTTACCATGCGGCATTATCGAAAGCAATTAAATCCGCGTATGACCGCTTCAGGGCCGTTTGGCACCTGAACCTGCATTCCATGCCGAACAATGCCTATGAACGGCTCGGTATTATGAGCCCGCATCCACTGGCGGATTTTGTGCTGGGAGATCGGGATGGCACCACATGCGCGCCGGAGTTCGTGGATGTGGTTGCCGCAGAACTGCGTTCGCTCGGTTACACGGTGGCGATCAATGACCCCTACAAGGGAGTTGAACTCATTGCGCGCATCGGCGTTCCTTCCCTGAAACGCCACAGCCTTCAGATCGAAATCCGCCGCCCGGTCTACATGGATGAAAAAACGAGAGAGCCCAATAGCAGCTTCGGTTTCGTTCAGCGCGACATGGGCGGCGTGCTGAGTACGCTTGCCGAGTATATTCGTTCGCAGTGTCGCAAATAGGGGAGGCGGCCGGAGTTCCCCCGTTCCGTCCGCGCGGCACAACCTTGCGCTAAAATCTCCCGACCTGGCTGAACCAGGACGCAGGATGCAGGCCATGGCACGCCGCCAAAGCCTCGAACCGGTGCAGGTTGCCGCACGCAATCCGGCCGCGCCTCATCTTCGCGCAACACCATGGCGCACCCTTTTTGCAACAGCCGGGCTGCGATACCTGTAACGCTAACGGCAGACAGCATGGGGATGACAAGATGGCCCGTTACACTGCTTCCGCAGCCGATGCACCGTGTGCCGTGCAAGCCCGGCCGATGGTATTGGCCGCGACGATACTGGCTTCCAGCATGGCTTTCATTGACGGCACGGTTGTCAACGTGGCTCTGCCGGCGCTGATGCATGAATTCGGCGCGAATGCGGGACAGGTCCAGTGGGTCATCGAGTCCTATGCGCTGTTTCTGGCAGCGCTGCTGCTGGCAGGAGGCAGCGCCGGCGACCGGTACGGCCGGCGCCGCGTATTCCTGACCGGCGTCATGCTGTTTGCCGCGGCATCCGTCTGGTGCAGCATGGCCGCCGGCATCCATCAGCTGATTTTCGCGAGGGCGGCCCAGGGCGTGGGTGGAGCACTGCTGGTGCCGGGCAGCCTGGCGCTGATCAGTGCCTCGTTTCCAACGGATGTGCGCGGCAAGGCAATCGGCACCTGGTCCGCCTATACCGCGATCACCGCCGCGCTGGGGCCGGTAATGGGCGGCTTTCTGATAGAGCACTGGTCTTGGCGCGTCGCCTTTCTGGTCAATATCCCGCTGGCGCTGGCGGTACTGCTGCTCACCCTGCGTTACGTGCCCGAAAGCCGGAGCCGGGAACAGGGACCCTTGGACTGGCTGGGTGCCGTACTGGCCAGCGCGAGTCTCGGCTTCCTGGTATTCGCTCTGATCCTGTCCTCTACGGCAGGCTGGCTCGACTTGCGCGTGGCAGGCTCCCTGCTGCTGTCAGCGATCGCTTCGGCGGCATTTGTGATGCAGGAGCGCCGGCATCCGGCGCCCTTGCTTTCCCTCGCGCTGTTCCGTTCGCATGACTTTACCGGTGCCAACCTGCTCACCTTGTTTCTCTATGCCGCTCTTGGCGGAAGCTTGTATTTTCTGCCGCTCAATCTGATACAGGTACAGGGTTATACCGCGGTGCAGGCGGGCGCCGCCTTGCTGCCGATGATTCTCACCATGTTCCTGCTGTCGCGCTGGGCAGGCGCGCTGGTGGACCGGTATGGTGCAAAGAAGCCATTGATGATCGGTCCCATCATTGCTGCGCTGGGCTTCAGCCTGTTCGCACTGCCGACGACCGGCGGCAGCTATTGGCTGATGTTCTTCCCGCCAGTCATGGTGCTTGGCCTGGGCATGGCGATCAGCGTGGCGCCGCTCACGACGACTGTGATGAATGCCTTGGACGGCAGCCAGGCCGGCGCCGCGTCAGGCATCAACAATGCCGTATCAAGGCTTGCCGCACTGCTGGCGATTGCGCTTTTCGGCATCGTGATGAGCCTGGCGTTTCGACATGCGCTCGCGGGACTGGAACATCAGGTCTCGCCCGCGGTGAGTAGCGCGGTCCTTGCGCAATGGGACAGGCTCGCAGGCATCGACGTACCGGCCATAGCGACCCGGGAAGAATACATGGCGGTAAAGGCCGGTGTCGGCAATGCTTTCGTCCATGGATTCCGCTGGGTCATGCTGTTGTCGGCCGCGCTGGCGCTGGCGGGTTCCTATAGTGCATGGCGGCTCATAGGGCAGAACGTCAAGCGCCAAGCGTAGCAGTGTCGCGTTGAATAACATGGTCATTGGCCTGGGCGAACCGATATATCTGTTTTGCCACGATGCCGGAGCTGATTCCCCGGTGACTTGCTTGCCCGGACGGGAGCCCCAAGGCAGCCAGCGCTGATGCAGTGCACGGCCATGCACTAGGCGACTTCGATAGTTTCGTGTAAAGTAGCGCTCCTCAAGAAATGCCTCTCATGCGGAGTGGTAGTTCAGTTGGTTAGAATACCGGCCTGTCACGCCGGGGGTCGCGGGTTCGAGCCCCGTCCGCTCCGCCATATACGTCTCCATCGTCTAGAGGCCTAGGACATCACCCTTTCACGGTGAGTACCGGGGTTCGAATCCCCGTGGAGACGCCATCCGCTCCGCACATCTGCTCAATGCGACCGATCCTGTTCGTCAAGCCCCAGCCTCATGCCGTGGTCTCGTGAGCGAAAGTTGGCTTGCCGTCTCGTACCGAAATCGTTAGACATCACATCATCAGGCGAACTGTCATCAGGTTGGCTCCGACTCTATGGGTTGAGCATCCGGTACCACGCATGCACGCGTGGAGATACGACGCGACGCGTGCTGGCAAGCCACGGCAGTTCCCTGAGCACGCCAAGCACGGCTGCAGCAAGGACACCATGCCTTGCCGCGTAGCGCAGCATGCGCCAGGTCTCCCGCAGCGCGGTAAGGGCGGGCAAACGCAGCCAGGCTACCCAGATCGCATTGCGGGCAACGATGCGATGCCTGTCCTTGCGATCTCGCTGCGGGGAAGGGTAGTGATGTACCAGAAGCTGCGGCGCATAGACCAGATACCAGCCCGCGCTGACCAAGTCCAGCGTGAGCAGGGTCTCTTCCCCGCCAACGAAGAAGCGTTGCTCGTAACCGCCCGCATCCAGATACGCTTGGCGCCGGAATACTGCTGCGCAGGCAACAAATCCCAGCAGGGCAGGGCCAGGCAGTCCCGCCGCCGGCAGGGGGCTGGCCGCCATCATGCAACAGATGGGATCTTCCCGCGCCTCGGGCCCGAGCAGGATGCGTGCGCATGCGGCTGCAATCGATGGGTAGGCGTCCAGCAGATCCGCCGCGGCCGTGAGGGAGCCCGGCGCCCACCATGAGTCGTCATCGCAGAATGCGACATACGGGGTGCGCGCCTGCTGCACGCCGAGGTTGCGGGCTGCACCTCCAACATTGGTTGGCGAAGCAAGAAGGGTGACCTGCCGGAAGTCGGCGCGGACCATTTGCGCCGTGCCGTCGGTGGAGGCGTTATCGACAATGATGATCGGCGGTTGCTCGGGGAGCATGCTCATGCGCTCCAGCGTACGGCGCAGCTCATCCCTGCGATTGAAGGTCAGGATGACCACCGAAAGACGGTTTCCCAAAGCATCCATACTCATGCCTTAGCCGAAGTGACGGCACTATGGCAAGTTTTGCGGCATGTAGTTCCAAAGACGAATTGAGGAAGGCATCAGCGGATTTCGCCTTGCTGTATTGCACTCGACGACTTTTCCATCCGGCTTGAAGTCGGCAGCAGATATCCGCATGGCGCCGGCGTACTCTGGGGCATTCATTGCTGCTCGACAGGCCGATAATCGTAATGAGAAATTGTTATGATTGGCGCTCGATGGAAGAAAGGTATGTATGGCTTCGCTTGATGATTTGGTAAGAAAGCAGAAGGCCGGGGCGTCATTTGTCATCAGTGCACAAATGCTCCGGCTGAAACCACATGAATTCGATCCCATGGCGCAGCGCTGGCTCGATGACGGCGGACCCGGATTCAACGTCGTTGGAGTTCCGCATAGAACTGTGGTGGATGGTGAATTCCTTATTAGCCGCGTCACGGTGATAAGGACAACCGCACCGTTATAATTCCGGGCCGGCGTGGTTCTGGCTGTTCCAGTCTGTTCCGCACGCCGCAAGCATTCGGTGTCGTCGCGAGTACGGTGGCTCGCGGCGCGGGCCGTGTCCGGTTACATGATTTGTGGAGTAGGAAATGGTTTCTTTGCAAGAACAGCTTTTAAAAGCTGGTCTGGTCGACAAGAAGAAAGTCAGACAGGCGAGTCACGAAAAGAGCAGGCAGAAAAAGGAAGAGCTTCGGAGCGGCACGCAGGCTGTTGACGAAACCAGAACGGCCGCTATCGAAGCGAAGCAAAGAAACGCCGAGCGGGCCCGTGAACTCAATGCCCAGCGGGATGCGGCAGCCCATGAAAAAGCAGTCATGGCGCAGATCGTCCAGATGGTGCAGAAAAATCGCCAAAGCAAGGGGGCCGGCGACATTGCTTACCATTTCACCCACGGCAACAAGGTCGAGCGGATTTATGTGTCGGCTGCAGTACAGGCGCATCTGATAGCCGGGCACCTCGTGATCGTCTGCCTTGGCGGTACCGCCGAATTGGTGCCCAAGGTTGTCGCTGACAAGATTTCCGAGCGCGATGCGTCGGTCGTTGTCAGAGTCAGCAAGACCAGTGCGGAAGTTGATGTGGACGACCCGTATGCCGCCTACCAGATTCCGGACGACTTTACCTGGTAGTGTATGAACTTCCGTTCATGGCGGGCACTGGCGCAAGGTCTGAAACCCAACCAACTGGCGATGCTCCGCTTGCTTCAATACCAGGCGGAGCAAGCGCATTTCTGATGCGTTCCTGATCGATACCGGCGTAACGCTTGCAAGTCGACGCACAAGTGTGCCATTCGGGTGCAGGTGAAAAACCATACAGCAAGCGCTCAATGAGGAAATAAACTGTGTGAATCGCGCCTTCCCGGCATACTATGGAAGAAGATTTTCATCATGAAAAGTTGCATAGGGAGCGGTTTCAGGGCTGCGGCAGTTGCCGGAACCTTTCATCTGCCTGATCGTCTGCCATCATGTCCGTTTGTTCAAGGGAGATGGAATCATGCGCAACATCGGCAACTCCGGAATTGAAGTGGCACCGCTGGCATTCGGCGGCAACGTGTTCGGCTGGACGGCTGATGAAGCCATGTCGTTGGCCTTGCTTGACCATTTCGCTGCATCCGGCATGCAGCTGATTGATACCGCTGACGTCTACTCCCGCTGGGTTCCCGGACATGTCGGCGGCGAGTCGGAGACGCTTATTGGCAAGTGGATCAAGCGCAGCGGCCAGCGAGACAAGGTCGTGATTGCCACCAAGGTCGGGATGGAAATGGCACCGGACCGGAAAGGGCTGCGCAAGGATTACATCCTGCGCAGTGCGGAAGAGTCGCTGCGCCGCCTCCAGACGGATTACATTGATCTCTACCAGGCGCATGCCGACGATGCGGACACGCCGCTGGAAGAAACGCTGGAAGCGTTTGCCTTACTGGTCAAGGCGGGCAAGGTGCGGGCGATCGGCGCTTCCAATTACAATGCAGCGCGACTGCGTCAGGCACTCGAGGTTAGCCGTGCACAGGGCTTGCCGCAATATGTGACGCTGCAGCCCCATTACAATCTGGTGGAACGCCGGGAATTTGAACAATCTCTGGCGCCGCTGTGCGTGGAAGCCGGCATTGGCGTAATCCCTTATTACAGTCTGGCGAGCGGCTTCCTTACCGGGAAATATCGGACGGAAGCCGACCTGGGTAAAAGCGTGCGCGGGCAGGGTGTAAAAAAATACCTTGACGGGCGAGGGCTCGGGATTCTTGCCGCGCTCGATGAAGTCGCACAGGAAACCGCGGGCACACCGGCACAGGTGGCACTGGCTTGGTTGATAGCGCAACCGGCAGTGACTGCACCCATTGCCAGCGCCACCAGCATTGCACAGCTGGATGAACTGATCGGCGCGACCCGCTTGACGCTCAGCCAGTCAGCGCTTGACCGGCTTGGGAAAGCCTCGGCGCAATGATTCGGCATGCATGCACCTGACGTCTGCGTACGAAGCCTTTTCCCGGCCTGGATAACCTGAATTTTTTCGTAAGCGACATCGTCGCTCCACGTGCATGGCCAACATGAGGGGCGCTCAATAAAGAGTTCGGAAAACGTTCCGCGAACGCTTTTGCGATGCCGACGGCTGTCCCTTCCCGATCTGGCCGCCGCTTCATATTGGCACACCCGACAGCACTCTTTAACCTACAACAACCTCGCTGATCTGAATCACTGGCGTCAAGTCAGTGTAGTTCGGAATATCCGCCATGATTTCCTTCGCATGAGGTGCAAATCCGGCCTGGAATGCCTCGACGGAGTCGCAGTAGATATGGCACATGCCAACGTATGCTGCAGGTTCTCCGGGGCCGCCGCCCGCCAGACCTTTGTCGACGGTATAGCTCTTGCAACTGTTACCCATTCGCGCTTTGACAAGCGGCATATGCTTGTCGCGATAGTACTCATGGTCAAATCGCGCATCAGGATTGTTGGGGTACATTACGCTAACTTTAATCATGGCCTGCCTCCATCTCTTGGGTTGTTCTCAGGGGAATTGCTCATGCATCACAAGCCGCCGACGGACAACGCGCAGTCTCGCAATCAAGCGGGATTATTGCCCTCCTTGGAAACCGCAATGCGTTGCGTGACGTTGGTGAAGCATGCACCCATGCCGGCATTTAGTAAACCGTGTCGCTGCCAGGCAAGACAGGGATGCCGTGCCTACTCTTGCAGACCAGAGCCACTGCGGCATGATTGCAATGCCGCCGCGCAATTGATCCATCTTGTTGCCGGCATGGTCCGATTCCGCTGCGACGCCTCCACGGCATGTGCGCATCGTCGAGGCATAAGGAGATTTGGCACTAGCGGCGCAGCCGGTGGCCAGGGTCGGCCAGAGTCCGGCTTTTCAGGTGCCGGACCAGCAACTGGGTCGTGGCCGAGTCGGCGGACTGGCCGCGGGTAATGATGACGAAGCGGCGTTCGGCCCAAGGTTCGGCCAGCGGAATGAAGATCAATGAAGACGCCTTGGCATGGCCTATCGCGGCTTCGCGCGGCAGGATCGCCGGTCCGAGGCCCGCTGCCACAAAGCGGACCGCGGCATCGATACCGGACACCTGGACCCGATGCACGAGCGAGCGCGAGCGGATGGCCGCCTCCCGGCGCAAGAGCGTGTCCACCATGCCGCCGGGTGCCACGCCCACCGCAATCTGATCCATCACATCGTCGAAACGGACTTGCGTACTGCCGGCCAGCGGATGGTCGCGGCGCACGGCCAGGCACATATGGTCGCGCCGGTAAGGCTCCACCTGAAGATCGCTGACGTCGCTGGCATCCCACAGTACCCCGATATCGGCCGCGCCTTCCCGGACAGCGCGCACCACTTCCGGGCTCACGCGTTCATCCGTCGACACCCGCACGCCGGGATGAAGCTCGAGGAAGGAGCCGATGTCTTCCGCGATGTCTTCGGCCAGCACCGCGGTGGTCGCTACCACCCGCACATGGCCCTGTACGCCGCTGGCGTATTCGCTGAGTTCGGCGTTGAGGCGATCTATGGAGCGCAGGATTTCCTGCGCCTGGCGCAGCAGCGTTTCCCCGGCAGGGGAAGGCTTGATGCCGCGGCGGCCGCGCACCAGCAGCGGGGTGCCGATTTCGGCCTCGATGGCTGCGATGCGGCGGCTTACCGCCGACGCCACCAGCGACTCCCGTTCGGCCGCACGGGCGATGTTGCCCTCATCGCATACGGCGACGAAGAGCCGGAGGGACACAAAATCAATATGTTTAGCCATGCCGAAAAAGCACGTTGAGCGTGATAAATGATCGAACATAACACAATCCATGATGGCTAGAATCGTTTCCAGTCAATCCGGCCACCATCTGCCGCCGGTTCGAAATCTTGAGGAGAACCCCATGACTCAGCGCACGCTCTACGACAAGCTGTGGGATGAACATGTCGTCCGCACCGAAGAGGACGGCACTGCAGTGCTCTACATCGACCGACACCTGGTCCACGAAGTCACCAGCCCGCAGGCTTTCGAAGGCCTGCGCCTGGCCGGCCGCAAGCTGTGGCGCCTGAGCAGCGTGGTCGCGACGGCCGACCACAACACGCCCACGACCGGCTGGGAACGCGGCTACGACGGCATCGACGATCCGGTGAGCCTGCAGCAGCTGGTCACATTGGACAGCAACATCAAGGCCTTCGGTGCGGCCGCCTATTTCCCGTTCCGCGATGCCAGCCAGGGCATCGTGCATGTGATCGGACCGGAAAACGGCGCCACGCTGCCCGGCATGACGGTGGTCTGCGGCGACTCGCACACCTCCACCCATGGCGCCTTCGGCGCGCTGGCGCACGGCATCGGCACCAGCGAAGTGGAACACGTGATGGCCACCCAAACCTTGCTGGCCAGGAAGGCGAAGAACATGCTGGTGAAGGTGGAGGGCGAACTGCGTCCGGGCGTGACGGCCAAGGACATCGTGCTGGCAATCATCGGCAGGATCGGCACCGCCGGCGGTACCGGCTACACCATCGAGTTCGCCGGCAGCACGATCCGCTCGCTGAGCATGGAAGGGCGCATGACCGTGTGCAACATGGCCATTGAAGCCGGCGCGCGGGCAGGGCTGGTGGCGGTGGACGACAAGACCATCGAGTATGTGAAGGGCCGGCCGTTTTCGCCTGCCGGCGCCGACTGGAATGCAGCGGTCGAACACTGGCGCACCCTGCACTCCGACCCGGACGCTCGCTTCGACGCCGTGGTCGAGCTGGATGCCGGCGACATCGCACCCCAGGTCACCTGGGGCACCAGCCCGGAGATGGTGGTCCCGGTGCACGGCAGCACGCCGGACCCGGAACGGGAACAGGACCCGACCAGGCGCGATGCCATCGAAAGGGCGCTCAAGTACATGGGCTTGCAGCCCAACCAGCCCATCACCGATATTGCGATCGACAAGGTCTTCGTCGGCTCCTGCACCAACAGCCGCATCGAAGACCTGCGCGAAGCTGCCGCCATGGTCCAGCGCCTGGGCCGCCGCGTGGCGCCCAATGTCAAGATGGCGATGATCGTACCGGGTTCCGGCAAGGTGAAGGCGCAGGCCGAGGAAGAGGGCCTGCATGAGGTCTTCACGCAGGCCGGTTTCGAATGGCGCGAGCCGGGCTGCAGCATGTGTCTGGCCATGAACGCCGACAAGCTGTCTGCGGGCGAACGCTGCGCCAGCACCAGCAACCGCAATTTCGAAGGACGCCAGGGCGCCGGCGGCCGCACCCACCTCGTCAGCCCGGCAATGGCTGCGGCGGCCGCCTTGCACGGCCATTTCGTCGATATCCAGGCCATCGCCTGAACCCGACCGCCCCAATGAAAGGCAAACCATGAAATCCTTTACCGTTCACCGCGGCCTGGTCGCGCCGCTGGATCGCGCCAACGTCGACACCGACGCGATCATTCCCAAGCAGTTCCTGAAATCCATCTCGCGTACCGGCTTCGGGCCGAACCTGTTCGATGAATGGCGCTACCTGGACAAGGGAGAGCCGGGCCAGGATCCCGCGTCTCGCCGGCCCAATCCCGACTTCGTGCTGAATCAGCCCGGCTACGCCGGCGCAAGCATTCTGATCGCGCGCAGGAACTTCGGCTGCGGCTCCAGCCGCGAACACGCGCCCTGGGCGCTGGACCAATACGGTTTCCGTGCCGTGATTGCGCCGAGTTTCGCGGACATCTTCTTCAACAACTGTTTCAAGAACGGACTGCTGCCCGTCGTGCTGGACGAGGCAGAGGTTGATGCAATCTTTCGAGAGATCGGGGCGGCGCCGGGTTATGCACTGACCATCGACCTGCCGCGCCAGGTTGTCGTCAAGCCGAATGGGCAGGAATTGCCGTTCGACGTGCAGGCGTTCAGGAAATACTGCCTGATCAACGGCTTCGACGATATTGAACTGACCCTGCGCAACGCTGAGGAAATCCGGGCTTACGAGTTGGCACGCCTTGCGCGGATGCCCTGGCTGGCGCGTGTTATGGACAACTGACTCTGTCCAGGCAATGGGGAATGACACCGGCATGGATCGAAGAGGCGTGAGCAGATAAATATGCTGCACGCATGCACGTCGCCCAGCGTCGATCGGAGCCCGTGTTCACAATGACACTTTTGATCGTACTCCAGAGGCGATCTCCATCGGCTTTGCCAATTCGGTGCCGGGGGCATGCCGAAGGAAGGATTCGCCATTGCGTGTGAGGCAGCCGACTCGATACGGCCGGTTTTCTGCCTTCGTCCATGGAATGTGTATATTCCTTCCTACGCACGTCGGTTGGGCGTGAATTGGAGAAGAAGTCATGGCAAAGAAAGAAAAGCTGGATCCGGAAACCGAAGCACTGATCAAATGGTGCATCGAGGTGGAAGGGCGCCTGGTTGCGGGCGGTGCCACGGTACCGCAGGCACAGGAATTCATCGAGGACCAGGTTGAGTGGCTGACCGATTTGTTCTATGAAGGTCTGACGCCGGAAGAAGCCGCGAAGGCGGCATTGAATGATTGAAGGAGCCTTCCGGTTCGTTCATCGGGCTGCCCGACGCCCGAACCACGGACGGACAAACAGCAGGAATTGACCTGCACTTGAAATAGGCCTATTGTTGTCATGTCAGGCCGGACCTCAGCCGGCCAGGGAGATGACGATGCATCGTAAAGATTATCTGGACGAGGCGCACAGTGCCAGTCTCAAAGACATCATGGCCCAGCAGCCGATGACGCTGAAGGAGCATCAGAGCGTACAGGAGCGGCGTGTTGCGGCGCGGCGCCAGATGGAAGACATGCGGCTGCGCCGGATGCTCGACGAATCCGAATAGCTACTCTACACATCGACCTGCGCTCCAGGAGCGCAGGTCAGGCTTGCAGCTCCCGATACAACTCAACAAACTCGCGGCTGAGCTTGTGACGGGCGTCCATATGAATCAGCGGAAGGTTCAGGCCGTGAGACTCGCGCATCTTGACCGAGCTCGACAATTTCGTATTCAGCAGCGGCAGTTTTTCTTCGATCAACTGTCCGACAAGTCGTTGCGGGACGGAGGCGCGGGCCTGAAACTGATTGACCACGATGCCCTCGATGCGTAAACCGGGGTTGTGATCGGCTTGAATTTCCTGCAGATTCCGAAGCAGCGTGTAAAGCGCCTGCCGCGAAAATTCATCGCAATCAAACGGGATGAGGCACACATCAGCGGCGATCAGGGCCGACTGCGAGAAGAAATTGTAAGCCGGGGGTGTATCAATGATGATCTCGGCAAATTCTTCGGAAAGCTTGTTCAGCGAATCGCGCAACTTGTAAATCTTGTGCCGCGATTCCAGCTTGGACTGCAAGTCGCCGATCTCCGGATGCGACGGGATAAGAAACAGGTTGTCGAACGGCGTGGGATGCACATATTCGATGTCCGGCGTCGGATAGAAATGAAACTCCAGCGATTTCCGGAAAAAGTCGGCGAGGGTCGGTGCAAGTGCCGATGCTGCGTCACCCGCCAGATAACGGCTCGCATTGCATTGCGGATCCAGATCGATCAACAGCGTTTTCCGGCCTTCCTTTGCAGCGATCGCTGCGAGATTGACTGCGATGCTGGATTTTCCGACACCACCTTTCTGGGTAAAGATCACGCGTTTCATGACACTCCTCTGCTTGTTGATCCGACAGTAACCGACAATGCTGCACTGCGTCAATCAATAACCAGAGGAGGGCGCATTGTTAGGACAGGCGGTTGCGAGGGTGCCACGATGAAGCGGAATTCACGCGGCACGTCAGCGGCAGCTTGTCTTTTAATATATTGAAAAATACAAGGCTGGTGCGGTTGAAAATAAAGGTGACGCCTTCACGCTTTACAGCATCGGCGCATCGCATCAACTCTTCACCGGGCTTGTCGTGATGCTGGCAAGTGGCGATGCCTGCAGAGAGAGTCAAGCGACTGTTCAACTTCCCGAGGAGGGCAGAGTCAGCAGGAACTCCGCATCCGCCTGGCCTCAACCAGACAGTGCGCCTTCGCAACCTTTACGCACCGGCAGCGGTCTGACCAGGCATGAAACAACTCGTCTGTTTGATCATTGCATTTGCGGGTGCAGCTGCCTGCGGGTTGGCGGCCGGGCAGGAGCCAGGCTCAAGGGAAAGTAGCGGCGTCATCAAACCTCCCCCCCATAAACCATCATCTGGGCACATCGGCACACAGGGCACCTCGCCCGTCCCGGAACCAGCGCCGGACCGCACTAGCAGCAGCCGGTTACCGGGCTTCTGCGTAACAGCCGACAGCAAGGCGCGAGACGCCGATAATGAATTGCGTCCTGCATCGGAGGGACGCGTGGTCGGCAAAGGCAGATTGCATTTCCATACCGCACCCGAGCCCGGCTGCCAGAGCCGCAACCGCTTCATTATTCCCGGCGATGCCGTGATCGCGCGCAGGCGCCATGGCGAATGGCTGCTGATCGACTATGTTTCACGCGACGGGGTCATGCACTCGGCATGGGTTAATGCAGTGCGCATCCATTTGACTGAAAGCGCCGCGAAGCCCTAAGGTCAATGCGATCCGGTGCCCGGCGGTGTTATGCGCTTCAAGCCAAGCAAGCACCGGGCCGCCACACTCTCCTCACTGATGCCGCGACGATGCCCTTGCCTAAGCTCGCGGAACCAGCCATGCAGGATTGAAGCAATCCATGCCTTGCATGTAAGGAATGTTCAGATATGGTAAGGTAGATTTCCTTTTCCATGTCTGGACAAGAGAAGGACCCGTGGGGTGTCAGCCGCGATCAGAGACCATTCGCGTCCGGGCAAGGTCCGACCGTCAAACATTCGCTATCCTGGCAGACAATTGCGGCACTGATGAGTGGATTGGTTGTGCGGTTGCCAAATAGAGATGCCAAACGGGTTAAACTACTGACCACGATTGGAACTCAAATGCGCATCCGAACCAGACTTCTCGTTCTAGTCCTGTCCGTTCTCATTCCCGCATTCATTGCGGCTATTCTTGCTGTCTGGTTCGTCTACAAAGAAGAGCAGGAGGCTCAGCGAAAGAGCCTCGCGGAAACGTCAAGGGCCCTGGCTTCACTGATTGACAATGACCTGGAGACCAAGGAAGCGACCCTGCTTGCGCTTGCCACTTCTCCCTTTCTCGTCAACGGCGATTTTGCAGCCTTCCACCAGCAGGCAAGGAGTCTGACGCAGCCGGACTACTCTGTCGTTGTACTGACCGATCTTGCAGGAAAGCAGCTGGTCAATACCCGCCTGCCCTATGGTGCAGTTCTTCCGAAGGGCGGGTCCAATCTCATCGAACTGCGCAGGCAGGCTGGTCCGGAACGAACCATCGTTTCGGATTTGTTTTTCGCACCCGCAGGCAAGCGACATGACTTCGCCATCCAGATTCCGGTCAGCTACAACGGACAAGTACGGTATTACTTATCGATGGGTGTCACGGTTCGGCGGCTTCAAGACCTGCTGACGCAACAAAAATTTCCTGACGGCTG
The DNA here is from genome assembly GCF_015352985.1 of Noviherbaspirillum malthae. Taxonomy (GTDB): domain Bacteria; phylum Pseudomonadota; class Gammaproteobacteria; order Burkholderiales; family Burkholderiaceae_D; genus Noviherbaspirillum; species Noviherbaspirillum malthae. The sequence goes on from NZ_JACYXF010000022.1 coordinate 56,505, forward strand.
GATCATCTCTCTGGCTGACCGAAAAGGGATGGTGATTGCAAGGACGGAAGAGCCGGAAAAGTATGTAGGACAGCCGGTACGCGACCCATTGCGACAGAAAATCCTGGCTGGACTGCGCTCAGGCTTGCATTACGGCGTAACGTTGAGCGGAATACCGACATCGGCCTTTTTCACTCGCGCTCCCATGTCCGAATGGACGGTCATCGTCAACGTCCCGCTTCACGAGATGCGAAGGCCGGCCGTCTATGCGGCCACCCTGTTGGGCAGCATCATGCTATTTCTCTTTGGCGCAGCCATCTTCGCCGCACGTCGGTATGCAAAAAACACCGCACAGCCCATCGAAGAGCTGCGGCTGGCTGCAGAAAAGCTGGGGCGAGGAGAGCAGCTTGCACCGACGCCTTCAGGATTGATAGAGACTGATGCGGTGGGCTTCGCCATGGTCAACAGCAGCAATCTGATCAGACAAAGCAAGACCGAATTGGAACTGCGAGTCGCGGAAGCAGTCGCTTCTGCCGAACGTGCGCAGCGGGCACTCCTGCAGGCACAAAAGCTGGAAGCCCTGGGCCGGCTTACCGGAGGCATTGCCCACGACTTCAACAACATCCTTCAAACCTTGTCCACCTCGCTGCAGCTCATCCATTTTACAAACGATAGAGCGAAAATCGAATCGCTGCTCGCAACCTGTGAAAAGGCCATTGACCGAGCCACCGTACTTACCGGTCAAATGCGTTCCTTCGGAAAAGTTCAGGATGCCCGTCTTCAAACGGTGCGGCTCAAGGAAGCGATCAGTGCCGCAATGTCCTTGCTGAACAGCGCTCTGCCAAGCAACATCGATCTGATCAGCCGGATTGACGAGGAATTGTGGCCGGTGACGATAGACCCGCTGCAGCTCGAGCTTGCCCTCCTCAACATCTTGATCAATGCACGCGATGCCATGCCGATGGGCGGCATTGTGAAACTGGATATCAGAAACAACGTTCTCTCAAAACCCGTAGACAGCCTTCCTCCCGGCGACTACGTATCTCTCTCGATTACGGACAATGGCAAGGGAATGAGTCCCGAGGTTCTATCCAAAGCCCTCGATCCGTTCTTCACCACCAAGGGCATTGACAAGGGAACCGGGCTGGGTCTGCCGCAAGCGTATGGATTTGCAACCCAGGCGAACGGCACGCTGCTCCTGGATAGCATTGAAGGGAAGGGCACAACAGTGACCATATACCTGCCGCGGGCAGCATTGGAGGTGTTGCCTGCCTATTCCGAGGAACGAGTCCCTCAAACGCCGTCTTCCGTCACTGGCACCCTTTTGTTCGTTGAAGATGACCTGCTGGTAAGAGAATCGGTCGAACCGGCACTGAAGGCAGCAGGCTTTCAAGTCATCGTCGCAAGGAACGGCGAAGAGGCGGTAGCTTATCTGGAAACGAATCATTCCATCGAACTGGTTTTTTCAGACATCGTCATGCCCGGCAGTGTCAGCGGAATAGACTTGGCGAAGATCGTCAAGACCCGTTTCCCGCAAATCCAGATCGTTCTGGCAACCGGATACAGCGACAAACGGGTCGACATTCCTGGGGTACCGCTACTTGCGAAGCCCTACAAGATCACGGAGGCGATACACATACTGACCGAGCAGGCCTGAAAGGCAGGCAAGTCACAGCATGAAGCACTGAAGCCGACGGTAGACGGCAATATCCATCCATTGCGCATACCATCCGTCATATCTCCGCTCAAAACTCGGTCCAATCTTCGTTACTTCCAACGAGCCGTTGCCGTGTCGCCGCCGCTGCGGCTGGAACTGCTTTGGAAACGCCAGCAAGCACTTGTGATGAGGGTCTTGGCCGTGGAGCCATTCCGGTCCTCGCAGGGGTACGGGAGCCTGCTGCAGAAACCTTGGCCGCGAGGCCGGATAACTTGAACCGTCCCACGGTTTCCGACAGCGCCCTGGCCTGGTCTTGCATCGCTTCGGCAGCGGCTGCCGCTTCTTCGACCAACGACGCATTCTGTTGCGTCACTTGATCCATCTGGGTAATCGCCTGATTGATTTGCTCGATGCCGGCAGTCTGTTCCGTGGTGGCGGCAGTAATCTCGCTCATGATGTCAGTCACACGCTGTACGCCTTCTACAACGTGCTGGATCGTCATGCCGGCCTGATCCACAAGCTTGGTGCCGGCATCAACCTTGCCGACGGAATCGTCAATCAAGGTTTTGATTTCCTTGGCTGCGGCGGCTGAACGCTGGGCGAGATTGCGGACTTCGGAGGCGACAACGGCGAATCCGCGTCCTTGTTCGCCGGCACGGGCTGCCTCTACCGCGGCATTCAAGGCCAGTATATTGGTTTGGAACGCAATTCCGTCAATGACGCCGATGATGTCGACGATCCTCCTTGAGGATGCATTGATTGCGCCCATCGTTTCGATGACCTGAGCCACGACGGCTCCGCCTTCTCCTGCCAGCTCGGAAGCCGCAATGGCGAGGTTGTTGGCCTGCTGCGCGTTATCCGCATTCTGCTTGACGGTTGAGGTGAGCTCTTCCATGGAGGAAGCGGTTTCTTCCAGGGAGCTGGCTTGCTCTTCCGTGCGGGACGAAAGGTCCATGTTGCCCGCGGCAATCTGCGTTGACGCGGTGCTGATCGTATCGGTACCTTGCCGGACCTGCCCTACGATCTGACTGAGGTAATCGTTCATGTCCCGGAGCGCCTTCGTCAACACGCCGAGTTCGTCGGTCGAACGTACTTCGATATGCCCAGTAAGATCCCCTGAGGCGACAGTCTGCGCTATCCGAACGGCGTCGTGCACAGGCCGTGTAATTGATCGTGTGATCTGCCAGGCAATGAGTGCGCCCAGCGCAAGTGCCAGGGCAGACAACGCGCTGATCAGGATGCGCGCGCTCGAGACGGCGTCGACGACGTCCTTGCCGGCTTCGTCCATCAAGCTATTCTGGAACGCGATCATTTCGTCGAGGTGCGTCATATAGATCAGCTGCGTTTGCCGCATTTCAGCCAACAACAGTGTCCTTGCCTCATCCTGCTTTTGTGCCTTGATCAAGGCGGCAAATTTGTCCTCGGCCACGACAAAGTTGTCCCGGGCACCTGCGACTTTGGCAAACAGCTCCCTGCCTTTGGGTGTGCTGATCATTTTCTCCAGCTTGGTCAACGCAGCGGCGATTTCCTTTCGCGCGCTGGCAATCCGGTCAAGTTCATGATCGATCTGCCTGGGATCAGTCATGATGAGTGTGTTGCGCACCGAGCGGGCAATGATGTTGAGGTTTTCCTTGATCGACGTGGCAAGTACGATCTTGGGATAACGGTCTTGCAGGACGTCGTCTACCTCCATGTTGACCGCATTCAGGCGGAAGATGCCGAAGGTGGAAATGGCAAGCAGCAGCGACAGGATGATCGCAAAGCCTGCAGCAAGCCGAACGCCGATTTTCATGTTTGCAATCATGATAGATCTTTCTGAATTTTGTCTGAATAAAGCCGGGAAGCCCTACGCGTCGGCAAGCTGGTAGCTTCCTTTGCAGGGAGGAAGGTGGAGTCGGTATTCACCTTGCGTCCAGCGTATCCTGCCAAATACGCCGAAAAACATGATCTGGATCAATTTTTCCTGCAGGGAAGTGATCTCTCGACCCGTTCCGGGATGATGCAGGACGGCTGTTGCTGAAATCCAACTTTATCTCGGACTCAAATATCCTGGTTCCGTGATGGTCTGCTGCTGCTTGGTCGCTTGAGGAACAAAGTCAACATTCCCGTGCAGGTCCAAGCCTGTTCATGGTGCCACGCAGTCGGTCCACTGCTCGTTTCAGAGAGCCGTGGCAGACGGATTGGACAACTAGTCGCGAAATACATCGATTTCTTGTATCTTTGGGGGCAAACAAACGTTTGCCGCCGCAACGAAAACATGCGTCTACCAAATTACTCAACGGATCTTTCCCCGAAAGAAATTACGCCGGCCCAGCCAAGTTCCATCCCACAGTCAACAACCTCTGCGGACTCCGGCGTACGAGTTCTTCTCGTTGACGACCAGACCATCGTCGCCTATGCCGTCCGGCAACTGATCAGCGGACACCCAGACATCGAATTCCATGTCGTTCAGCACGCCGACAGAGTAATGGCGGAAGCGTTGCGATGGCAGCCGACGGTGATCCTTCAGGATCTTGTAATGCCTGATGCGGACGGGTTTGAACTCGTGCGCCGTTTCCGCGAACATCCGCAGACGCGTAATGTCCCCGTCGTTGTGCTTTCCACGAAGGAAGACCCTGAAGTCAAGGCGCAGGCATTTGCAAACGGTGCCAATGATTACCTGATCAAGCTGCCGGCGCAGGCGGAAATGCTGGCGCGCCTGCGCTATCACTCGGCGGCCTACATGCATCACTTGCAGCGCGATGCCGCTTACACCCAGTTAAGCCGCGAACTGAACATGGCCAGAAAGATGCTGCTCGGCCTGCTGCCGCAGCCGGGCAACATCGGGCCGGTGCATTTCAGCTGGTTTTTTCAGGCATCCAGCTATGTCAGCGGCGACTGCTTCGATTACTTTTCCATAGACGAGCGCTACCAATGCTTCTATGTCGTCGATGTCTCGGGGCACGGCGTGTCTGCCGCAATGCTGGCATTCAATGCCCAGCATCAGATCCGGGCGTCAGGCCCGCAAGCGGCGGCGCTGATAGATCAGCATGGAGCAATCGCTCCGGCTGCCGCGGCAATGGTGACGGACTTCAACAACCGCTTCATGCAGATGCGGGAAACCAGTCTTTATCTCACCATGGTGTACGGCATCCTGGACCAGGAAACCGGCGACGTGGCGCTGGTACAGGCAGGACATCCTCCGGCCCTGCTTGCGTCCAGGAAGGGGCGGCTGCAGCCAGTAGGCGATGGCAGTCTGCCAATCGGCTTCCTCAGTGACATCCAATACGAAAGCCATTTCCTGAAGCTGGAGGCGGGCACGAGACTGTATCTCTACTCTGACGGCATCACGGATTGCCTGAACATGCAGGAGGAAGCGTTTGGCGCATCCAGGCTGGAACAGTTGCTTTCCCGCACCAGCAGCCTGACACTCGAGGAGGTGGGCGGCCATTTGCACAGTGCGCTGTGCGACTGGCAAGGGGGTATCGACAGCTTCGGCGACGACGTGACTTTTCTTGCGATCGAGTACCGGCCGTGAAGCTTCAGGGAATGTTGGCATCGCACCGCAGAACTGGTCCACGTCACGCGAGTCATATTGAAAAACAAATTTCCTTGAATACATGATCGCCGCTCCCATACCCCACGACGATGCGCAGCGCGTAGAAAATCTTGATAGTTATCTCCTCCTGGATACGCCGTTCGAAGCCGTATTCGATGAGATCGCATCGCTGGCGGCGAAGATCTGCGGGGTACCCTATGCGCTGATTTCGCTGGTGGCGAAAGACAGGCAATGGTTCAAGGCCGCGCATGGCTTGAAAGACATGAGGGAAACGCCGCGCGACATCAGTTTCTGCGGCCATGCCATTCTGCAGGACGACATTCTGCATGTGCCGGACACGCTGGAGGACGCTCGGTTCAGCGACAATCCCTTCGTCACCGGCGAACTGTCGATCCGTGTTTATGCGGGCATGCCCTTGACCAGCGAAGAAGGATACAAGCTGGGAACGCTGTGCGTCCTGTCCGACCAGCCCGCCCGGCTGAGCGACCTCCAGCTTGAATCGCTCAAGCAGCTGACCGCGGTCCTGTCCGCCTTGCTCAAGGCGCGGAAGCGGGAGGCCCGCCTGGCCTTGCTGGGACAGGTGCTCAATCAGCTCGATGACGAAGTCATGCTGGTCGATGCGCGCAGCATGGAGTGCATGTATGCCAACAGCGCCGCCTGCGCTGCGCACGGCTGCGCAGACAACAGCCTGAACGGCCGCAGGCTGGCTGATGTGGTGCAGGCGGATGCAGACGCGGGCAGGCTGATCGAGATGCTGCATACCGGCCGGCGCGACAAGGTTTTGCTGGAGCAGCTGCGCGGCGCACCCGGCAGCGAGCAGCGCAATGTGGAACTGCGCATGCAGAGGCTCACGCAGAATGGCTTGCAGGTGATCGTCGCCATCGGCCATGACGTCAGCGAACAGAAGCGGCTTGAACAGGCCAGGGCGGACCTGCATGACAATCTCGAGAAACGCAACCAGGAATTGTCTCGCGCCTATGCCAAGCTGAGCGAGGAAATGGCCATCGCGCGGGAGATGCAGCAGCGCTTCCTGCCGGGACCGAAATGCATCGATACCGTTCGCTTCGACTGGCTGTTCCGTGCCTCGAGCTATCTCGGGGGCGACATTTTCGATTACTTTCCGCTGGGCGAGCGCCACCTGTGCTTTTACGTGATCGACGTATCCGGCCATGGTCTGTCGGCAGCCCTGCTGGCCTTCTATGCCCAGCGGCAGATGTATTCCGCGCGCGCCGAGATGCTGCACCTGCTGCATGAGAAGCAGGGCGATATCGGCGAGGCGGCGTCGAGGCTGGTCCAGGGATTCAACGAGCGGTTCGCCTCGATGACCGAGTCCGGTCTCTACCTCACCATGGTGTACGGCATCCTCGATCGCGATTCGGGCGAAGTGGCCCTGGTGCAGGCGGGGCATCCGCCGGCGCTTCTCTGCAAGCCCGGCTCGGCCGTCGTCGAGCCGATCGGCGACGGCGGCTTGCCGATAGGCATTCTCGATCATGCCGAATTCGAATCGCACCGCCTGCGCCTCACTCCAGGCATGCGGCTCTACCTCTATTCCGACGGCGTCCCGGATTGCGCGAACCGGGAAGATGAAGCCTTCGGCCAGGAGCGCATGGAGCGGGTACTGGCGCAGACCTGCGGCCGGCCGCTGCCGGAAGTGCGGGAAGCGATCGACCAGGCATTGACCGACTGGCACGGCGGCGATGACGGCTACAAGGATGACGTCACCTTCCTGAGTCTCGAATTCGGAGCGAATCGCCAGCTCCGCTTGTCGACGGGGTTGCCTAATTGAGGTCGGGGAGGACTGGCGCAGCTTGTGCAGGCATCCGTGCCGCGAGGCTGGTAGCCGTCATTGGCATGTTTGCGCTCGGCATGTCATGGGCATGCGCGGCAGACTGGAATACCCCGGCCGTGCAGGCAGTCCCCGGCCCCGGCGGCGCAGCGGCACCCGGAGCGACGGCGAATGCCGCCGAACCGGCCGACGAGGCGGATGCGACGAACCGCAATCCCCTGCGCCTGCGGCTGGGATTCGACTACCCGCTGCGTACCAGCGCCGGCGGCGATCTTGGCGCCGGCACTCAAGGGCCTCCGGCCGTATCTCCGACGCTGCAGGCGGAGCTGCGCTATAACCCGGCAAGCTACTGGTTCGGCAGCATCACTTTCTACCGGTATCTGATGGGCGACCGCCAGCGGCCGTGGAATCCGGACTTTACCTACACCTTCGGTTATGACGATTGGCACCCTAACACCTTCAGCCTGGTCTACGGCAACTATTCCGGCAACCGCCTGCGGCCGGAGGGAGCGGAAACCGTCAGCCGGTTCCGGCAAGGGGTCTGGTCCCTGGGCTACAAGTTCGTGATGCCGGCGTTTCTCGACCCGCTCTTCAAGGCGGCCGAGGACCATCAGGTCAACTGCATCGTCAACGCCAATCTGACGCAGCGTTATACCGATCTGGCCACCCTGTCGCTGAAGAAAAACAAGCGATCGCTGTCGCTCGGCTGCCGATACAGCCTGCCGCAGAACCTGTATGCAAACGCCACCGTGTTCCATTACCCTGACCGCTCGCAGCAGCAGCCCTGGGATCCTGACTTTACTTATGGCTTTGGTTACTTCGACTGGCAGCCGGGCACGATTACCTTTCAATACAATAATTACGCCGGCAACCGCTATCCGGGGCGCGATACGCCGGGGCAGGGAGGTTTCCGGCGCGGCAGCATCTCGATTTCCTGGTCGGCGAGCTGGTAGGAGGCCGGACGCGAAGTCAAACTTCTGGTTACCGGCATGGTCAATACGGAAAGTCTTCCCCCATGCCGTGCACCCTTAAAAATAAAATGGAGAAATCATGGAATTGATTGAAGTCAGCAGGGATCGAGACACTGCCATCATCAAGCCGCAGCTCAAGCGGATCGATGCATCGGTGGCGCTGGCCTTCAAGGAAGCGGTGCTCGAAGTCGTGGCCTCGGGCGAGAAGGCCGTGGTCCTCGACCTGGAAATGGTGCAGTTCATGGATTCGAGCGGTCTCGGCGCGATCGTCTCGGTACTCAAGGCCCTGGGTACGCGCGGCATGCTGGCCGTATGCAATGTCAAGGGAGCGGTGCTCAGCCTGTTCAAGCTGACACGCATGGACAAGGTTTTCGTGATTGCGGATACGCCCTCGGATGCCATCGAGAAGCTGAGCTGAGGAGAGCGGCGTGAAAGCAATGATATTGGCTGCGGGAAAGGGTACCCGCGTGCGTCCCCTGACCAATGTGATGCCCAAGCCGATGATCCCGCTGGTGCGCAAGCCGGTAATGGAATCCATCATTGAGCATCTCGCACAGCACGGCTTCGACCAGATCTTCATCAACACCAGCTACCTGTCCTCGGCCATCGAGAATTACTTCCGGGACGGCGAGAAACTGGGGGTGCAGATCGCCTATTCCTACGAGGGACATCTGGAGAACGGCCAGTTCATCGACCGCCCGCTCGGCTCGGCGGGCGGCATGCGCAAGATCCAGGATTTCTGCGGCTTCTTCGACAGTACCTTCGCCGTGCTGTGCGGCGATGCGCTGATCGACGTCGACCTCGGCGCGGTACTGGAATTCCACCGCAGCCGCGGCGCGGCCGCCACCATCGTCACCAAGACGGTGCCGCTGGAAGAGGTCAGCAAGTACGGCGTGGTGGTCGCCGACGAAGACGGCCGGGTGAAGAGCTTCCAGGAGAAACCCAAGGCGGAGCAGGCGCTGTCGACCAATGCCAATACCGGCATCTACATATTCGAGCCCTCGGTGTTCGAGCATATTCCGTCCGGACAGGAATACGACATCGGCGGCCAGCTGTTTCCTTCCCTGATCCAGAAAGGCATTCCCGTCTACTCGGTGGCGCAGCCTTTCCAATGGGTCGATATCGGTTCGGTGACCGACTTCTGGCATGCGACGCGCCTGGCGCTGAGCGGGCAGGTGCGCGGCTACCGGCTGCCCGGCGTCGAAATCTCGCCCGGCGTTCGCGTTGGCCTCGGCATTCGCGCAGACTGGTCGAAGGTACAGGTGAGCGGCCCGGTCTACATCGGCAGCGGCACCGCCATCGGCGACGGCGCCGTGATCGAAGGTCCCACTGTGATCGGTCCCAATTGCGTGATCGAAGCCGGCGCACAGGTCAGAGCGAGCATACTCGGGGACTATACCCGCGTGGCATCAGTGGCATCGCTGAACGAAAACATCGTGTTCGCCGGCAAGCTGATCGATCCCCGCGGCGAGACCGTAGACATTGAGGATGCCGATATCGGCTGGCTGCTCGATGATGCACGCAAGGATCTGATCGACGATCCGACCCATGACTTGCTGCGCGAAGCGATGCAGCAGGACCGGTCTGTGCAATGAAGGCGATGACGCGCAAGATCCAGTTCAACGTGCCCGCGCGGCTGGAAGAAGTGCGCGCCGTCGCGGAGACGCTGCGCGCCTTCATGTCCGAAGGAGTGCCGGCAGAGGCAAGGGATGCCATCGAACTCGGCATCGTGGAAGCGCTAACCAACGTGGTCAGGCATGGCTACGCTGGCATGCAGTCAGGTGCAATCGAGTTGCAGTTCGAGCAGTCGGCCGACGCCGCCATCCTGGAGCTGATCGACACCGGCATTCCGATTCCGGCGGAGAACCTGCAGCGTGACAGCGCGGCGGCGTTCGATTTCGATCCCGACGATGTTGCCGCGCTGCCCGAGCATGGAATGGGCTTGTCGCTGATCAGGCTGTCCTTCGATGCGGTGCAATACCAGTCCGCCGAAGGAATCAACCGCTTGACCATGGCCAAGCGCTTCGGAACAAGTTCGACGGCTGCCGGGTCCCAGCGTCAGGAGCCGCCGCTGGATAACAAGTCATAGACACCGCATAACGGACATAGACACATAGACGGAATCGGGAAAGGCAGGAATATCGATTGGCATTCTATTTCAGCAAATTCGAGCACCGCAGGCCGCCGTCGCCATTGCCGCATTCGCCGGCCATCGAGCTCCTCTGGCAGTTTCTGGTCGTCGTCGCCCTCATCCTCGGCGCCAATTACATCCGCTGGCGCTGGACCGAATCCCTGAACTATGATGCCTTATGGTTTGCCATCCCTCTGGTGCTGGCGGAGACGCTTGCCTATATCGGCCTGGTGCTGTTCGCCATCAACCTGTGGAAGGTGCACGACTATCCGCGCCGTCCTCCGCCACGCACCATCAGCGAATGTGCGGATACCCATGGCGACGAAGACCGGCCGATTTCCGCCGATATTTTCCTCACCACTTACAGCGAAGAGGAAGAACTGGTGCGGCTGTCGATCCGCGACGCCAAGGCAGTGCGCTATCCGCACCCGATCGATTTGCGAGTGCATGTACTCGACGACGGGCGCCGCCCGCTGATGCGCCAGGTGGCCGAGGAGGAAGGCGTCAATTACATCACCCGCTCCAGCAATATCGGCTTCAAGGCCGGCAACCTGCGCAATGCGATGGAGCATACCAGCGGCGACTTCATCATCATCTGCGATGCGGACACCCGCCTGTTCCCAAGCTTCCTCGAACATACGCTCGGCTATTTCCGCGACGTCGACGTCGCGTGGGTGCAGACGCCGCAGTGGTTCTACGACATTCCCGAGGGCGAAAGTCTGCCGCAGCACTGGGGCCGCAAGGCCGGCCGTTTCGGACGTTGGCTCGGGGCAGGAGTGCAGCGCCTGGTGGGGCCGGTGCGGGTGGGGGAAGACCCCTTCGTCAGCGATGCGCAAATGTTCTACGACGTGATCCAGCGCAGGCGCAATTGGGCCAATGCCGCGTTCTGCTGCGGCGCGGGATCGATCCACCGCCGCGAAGCGGTGATGCAGGCAGCGCTGCGCGCCTATGCGATGAAGGTCGACAAGGAAGTCGAGAAGTACGCCTCCGACATCAAGGACCCGGGGCTGCGCGCGGATTTCAGCGGCGCCATGCGTAACCAGGTCGCGCTGGAGACCGAGTTCACGCCGTACAAGTTTCACGTCTCCGAGGACATCTACACTTCCATCGTTCTGCACAATGACGTTGCCCGGCGCTGGAAGTCGGTGCTGCATCCCGAAGTGGAATCGAAAATGCTGTCGCCGCAGGACCTGCTGTCCTGGATGATCCAGCGCTTCAAATACGCAGGCGGCACGCTCGACATCTGCTTCCGCGACAATCCGCTGTTCCGGGGGAAGATGAGCTGGGCCCAGCGGACGATGTACCTGTCGACGTTCTGGTCCTACTTCGGCTGTATCTGGAACATCGTCTTCATCGCCGCGCCGATCATTTATCTATTCACCGGCATACCGCCGCTGTCGGCCTATTCCGACGCGTTCTATCTGCACTCGCTGCCCTTCCTGCTGGCCACGGAGCTGGCGTTCATGTTCGGCATGTGGGGCGTCAAATCCTGGGAAGGCAAGGCATCCTACCTGTCCTTCTTTTCGATCAACTTCCGTGCATTGTGGACGGTGCTCAAGGGGGAAAAGATCAAGTTTCCGGTGACGCCGAAGGAAAGGCAGGAGGGCAATTTCCTGCACCTCGTGATCCCGCAGATGGCAGTGATCGCGCTGACCGTGGCCGGCATCGTGTACGGCGCCTATCGGGTCTTCGGACTCGGGCAATCGCATGAGCTGCAAAGCCTGGTCGTCAATGCCGCCTGGGGCCTGAACAATATTCTGGTCATGCTGCCGATGATCAGGGCGGCACAATGGACGCCGCCGGAAGAGGACATTGCCGATGCGGCTGCAACCGAGTCAGGGAAGATCGCATGAACAAGGAAAATCTTTTGCGCGCACGCAGCAATATCGTGTTCATTCTTGCGCTGGCGGTGGGTTTCGCGCTTGTGATGTGGATTGAAAGGCACAGCGCGGCGCCTGCGGGCTCGAGCACGGCGGCGACCATTGCCTACAGCCGCGACCTGCCGCCTTTGGCCGAACCGAGAGCGCTGAGCGAACAGGAGCGCGAATGGGCGCGCATCGCCTGGACATACTTCGAAAACAATACCGATCCGAAAACCGGCCTCGTGAACTCGGTCGACAAGTATCAGGCCGCCACCATGTGGGACACCGGCTCGACTCTGCTGGCGCTGCTGGCTGCACGCCGCCTTGAGCTGCTGCCTGAAAAGGAGTTCGATGCGCGGATGAAAAGCATGCTTGCTTCACTGGGAGCCATGCCGTTGTACGACGACCTGCTGCCCAACAAGTCCTACAGCACTGCGACGCTGGAGATGGTGGACTATACGGGCAAGCCCGCGGCGCAAGGTATCGGCTGGTCGGCGATCGATATCGGCCGAATCCTGGTGCCGCTGAACATCGTGGCCTGGAACCATCCGAGGCACACCGAGGCGGCCCGCCGTGTCATTGCGCGCTGGCAGCTGGCGCGCATGACGCGCGACGGCGTGCTGGTCGGCATGCATGGAAACGGAAACGGCAAGCTGGAGCTGCTTCAGGAAGGCCGTCTCGGCTATGAGCAGTATGCGGCCAAGGCTGCCGCACTGCTCGGCACGGACGCCGTCGAAGCGCTCGATTACAAGGCCCAGCTCCGCTTCGCGGACGTCTACGGCATCAAGGTGCCGCATGACCGTCGCGACGCGCAGACTTCCGGCGGCCACAATTACGTGGTCAGCGAGCCCTATCTGCTCGACGGCCTGGAATTCGGAGGCGACCGCATCTCGCGTGAATTCGCGTGGCGCGTCTACCGCGCCCAGGAGCAGCGCTTCCGCGAGACCGGCAAGCTGACCGCGGTCACCGAGGATCACGTCGACCAGGCGCCTTACTTCGTCTACAACACCGTCTACAGCAATGGCAAGGCATGGAATGCGCTGACCGAGAAGGGCGAGGATGCGAGCCGCTTGCGCAGCCTGAGCGTCAAGGCGGCGTTCGGCTGGCACGCGCTTTACCGCAGCGACTACACCGGCAAGCTGGTACAGGAAGTCGGCAGCCTGTTCGATCCCGTGCGCGGCTGGTATGCGGGCAAATATGAGGAAGGCGGCGCAATCAACAAGGCGGTCACGGCCAATACCAATGCCGTGGTGCTGGAAAGCCTGGCCTACATCGCAGGCGGCAGGCTGCTGGGCCATGCGCAGGGAGAAAAGCCATGAAGCGATCGGGACTGACTGTGCTGGCTGCCGGCCTGCTGCTCGGCGCCCAGGGACCGGCCCTGGCTGCCGGCTGCATCACCGGCGAGCTTCCTGCGGCACGCTATGGCCAGCGCAGCGGCCCGCTCAACGATGCGGAAATGAACATGGCCCGCGTCGCCTGGAAATATTTCGAGAACAACCTGCAACCGGAATCGGGCCTGGTGAACGCGGTCGACGGCTATCCGTCGACCACCATGTGGGATACCGCCTCCTACCTGGCGGCCATCGTCGCCGCACAGGAACTGGGCGTCATCGAGCGCGGGAAAGCAGCCGAGCGGCTCTCGGCGGTGATCGCCACCTTCAACCGCATGGCTTTCTTCCGGGATGAGCTGCCGAACAAGGTCTATCACACCAAGACCGTCGAGAAATCCGACTACGCCAACAAGCCCGGCGAGATCGGCTATTCGGCGATCGACCTCGGCCGTCTGCTGATCTGGCTGAAGATCGTCAAGGAGCGCTATCCGGAATTCGCCGATCCAATCGACCGCTTCGTGCTGCGCTGGAATTTCGATCGCATCGTTGACCGCGGCGGCACGCTTTACGGCGCGCGCCTGAATGAGAAGAGGCAGGTCGAGTATGTGCAGGAAGGCCGTCTCGGCTATGAAGAGTACGCGGCCAAGGGTTTCGAGCTGTGGGGAATTTCCACCGAGATGGCTGCGAAGCCCGAACCGTACGAGTTCGTGAACACGCACTGCGTGGACGTGCCCTTCGACTCGCGCGACCCGCGCAAGACTTATCAGCACAATTATGTCGTGTCCGAAAGTTATGTGCTCGACGGAATGGAGTTCAATTGGGACTTGCCGCTCGACCGCGATACCAACGACAGGCGCCATAGCCATCAATGGATGCGCGACTTCGCAAACCGTGTTTATCAGGCGCAGGAAAACCGGCATCGCGATACCGGTATCGTTACGGCGCGTTCCGAGCATCAGCTCGATCAGGAACCTTATTTTGTCTACGATACCGTTTACACGGACGGCTTTACCTGGAACACGATCACCGACACCGGCAAGCATGTGCCGCATTTTGCGGCGATTTCGCTCAAGGCCGCGCTAGGCATGTGGGTCATGTGGAAGTCGGACTATACCGATCTGCTGTTCAATACCATCGCCAAGACCTACGATCCGGCCAAGGGTTATTACGAAGGCATACTCGAGAACGGCAAGGGATCGATCAAGACCTTCACCGCCAACAACAACGGCATCATGCTCGAAGCCCTCCTGTACAAGGCGCGCGGCAAGCTTCTCAAATGGGGCGAGCGCAGGAACGGCCTGTGGGAAAAAAGCTTCGGCGACGCCTACGGCGACAAGGCGCGCACGCGTTTCAATCTGCGCCGCAACGAAGCCGCTTCCTGCAGCGGCGGGGCAGGACAATGCTGAGGCGGCGCGTATTGGGTGCCGGCGTTGCGCTGGCCGCAAGCATGCTGCTGACGAATTGCGGCGTCGTCTCAAGCCAGGTGGCCAAGGCGAAGGACGCGGCGCTGCATCAGGGCAACGTCGGCCGCTACGGCAGGCTCACGCCCCAGGAACTGCAATGGGCGAAGGTGGCATGGCGCTACTTCGAGAACAATACCAATCCCGACAACGGACTTGTCAATTCCTTCGACCGCTATCCGACGTTCTCGATGTGGCATGCCGCCGATTACATGGCTGCGCTGGCCGCCGCGCACGACTTCGGCCTGGTCGACACGCGGGAATTCGACTCCCGCATGTCGCGCCTGCTGAAGTTCCTCAACACCATGGACCTGTCGGAAGGCAGCCTGCCCAGCAAGCTCTACAATTCAATGACCGGAAAGATGGTCAGCTATGCCAACCAGCCCGGCGACATCGGATGGTCGGCGATCGAAGTCGGCCGGCTGCTGACCTGGATGAAGATCATCGGCGGCAGATATCCGCAGTACCAGGAGTATTTCGACAAGGCGGTGCTGCGCTGGAATTTCTGCCAGGTGATCGACAACTGCGGCGCCATGTTCGGCATCTCGCGCGAGAATAACCAGCGCAGCCGTTACCGCGAGGGCAGGCTCGGTTACGAGCAGGTTGGGGCTGCCGGCTTCGCCGCCTGGGGTTTCGATGCGTCGCGCATCTGGGACGAGCCGCAGATCGAGAGCGTCACGATTCATGGCGTGCGCGTTCCCTATGATGCCCGCGATCCTCGCAGTACCGGGGCGCCGAACAGCGCGCTGACCATGCCCTATGTGCTGATGGGTATGGAACTGGGCTGGCGCTACCCTGGCCGCATCCCGGGCGCTGCGGCAACCTCCGGCTCGCCCGACTATCGCGCGATGGCCGAGCGTGTCTACCAGGCCCAGGAAGCACGCTTCCGCAAGGAAGGCGTGCTGACCGCGCGCAGCGATTATCAGATGCGCGAGCCGCCTTATGCGGTGACGGACGGCGTGTTCGTCTCGGGCTATCCCTGGAATACGGTGGGCGCGGACGGCAAGGAGTATGAAAAGCTGGCGCTGGTGTCGACGCGCGCCGCATTCGGCATGTGGGTGCTATGGCCGGGTGAATATACCGACCGCCTGATGCAGGCGACGCAGGCGCTGCATCAGGCGGAGCGCGGCTGGTTCGAAGGCCGGCTTGAACAGAGCGGAGCGGCGCTGGAGACGGTGTCGCTGACGACCAATGCGATGGTGCTGGAGACGCTGCTGTTCAAGGTCAGGGGCCGGCTGATGCCGGAAGAAACGAAGAGCGGCTACTTTGCCCGCAAGCTCGATGATCCGTTCGCCCGCCCCAATCAATGCCTGCCCTCGGAGCGGCCGATGTGCATGCCTGCCGCTACGCCTGTGCCGGCGCGCTGAACGGCTTCACTTGCCGATCCAGACCGAGCTGTATTCGGCCTTGCCGCTCGTGCCGTCGTAATAACCGGGAAAGTAAAGCGCGCTGTCGAGATTGTCGCCGTACCAGGCGTTCATCATCAGCTTCATGGGCACGGCAGGGCTGATTGGTTCGCGACGTACCTCGATCCACTGCCCGGCATCGTTCATGACGTTCCAGACGACCGCATCCGGCTGCCATGTGAAACCGTACTTGCGGCTGCGCTGATAGGGGTCGATTCCAAGCGTTGCCAGATCGATATCGCGCGGATACTGCACGCCGGCGATCCAGACATTGGTATGCAGCAGCGAGGTTCCGCCTATGAACTCGATGTCGATTTCATGATGCGAGCGGGTGCGCGCCACCCCGTCATACAGGAAGAAGGAACTGATCGTGCCTCGGACATTGGCCGGCTTCATGTCGACCACGTAGCTGCCGTACTGCCAGTACTGCCTGGTACGCACCTCCGCGCATTTGCCGGAACTGCCGGAAAAGCTCAGGCGCAGCACACCCTTGTTCTTGGAAACATCCTGGTCGGAAAAGGTGCAGCCGAATGGATGGCCGTTGACCCAGGTCGCAATATCCCATGCGTTGCCAAGGCCGCCCTTGCTGCTGAAATCGTCATAGAACACTTGTGTGGACTGCGCCTGCACGCCGGCTCCCCCACTCAGGCCAAGCAAGCATGCCAAGGCCGCAAATTTTTTTTTGACGGTCATTCCGTTTCTCTTGCTTCTGTCGATGCTGGCCGAATACCAGTACAACCGGGCGCCGAGTCTGCGAAACCGGCCTGGACGCAGCCGCACTATTACCAAAGGGAAACAATAGCATGGGCAGGGATGGCAAGAGAAAAGAATCCGGAAAGACTTGCAAGAATGACAGCGGATTGTAGCTGCTTCTCCACAATGGATGCCGCAAGATCAGCGCGGAATCCAGCGGAACAGGAAACGGGCTTTGACCATGGCCCAGCACGTCAGCAGCATGCCGGCATGGATTGCGGTATTGACCCAGACATCATTCATGGCTGGCAGCGGGGTATTCGAAATGAGCAGGATCAGATAGATATGCATGAAAAACACATACATCGATTCCTGTCCGAGTGGAATAAAGAGCCAGCCCAGCCAGCGTTCGACCGGTCTCCAGGTCACGGTCAGCAATGCGAATAGGCTGATCAGCAGCACCAGGTTATTCAGCAGCCTGCCGGGACCCAGATTGTATTTGAGGAAGAAGCCGCGGTACCACTGCATGAAAGTATCCGGCGCAATGAAGGAGGCGACTGCCCAGTCCGGCAGGCTGGGAAGCGGATGATTCAGCGAAAAGGCTGCGAACAGGATGGACATGAGGATGCATAGCGCAAGCGCCACTCGTCCGGCGGCGGTGCGGAAGAACTGCACGATGGCGTGCTTATGGTAGCCGGCCACGATGCCATGCACGAAGATCAGCTGCCATGCCAGCAGCGGGAATGCATATTCGAACTGCGCCCCGGTGATGCGCAGTTCGGCGGTGCCTGACTCCGATTCCAGTGCAAGGTAATTGATCAGATAAACGGCCCAGCTAAGGACGAGCAATGAACCGGTCCGGCCACGATGGATGGCGGCGAAGATCAGCGGAGTAAGCAGGAAAAGCACCACGTACAGGCCAACGACCTGGAACTGGTCCGGGACCGCTTTGAGGAGCAGCACCTCGAAAAACGTCAGCACACCGTTTTCCACCGGGGGATAAAGCTCGTAGCGCTGGCCGCTGGCGGGGTCGGTAAAGCCCGTAAGAGCAGAGGTATCAAGTCCCGGGGCCAGACGCAGCAGGGCGATCGATCCTGCAACAATCACAGCCAGCTTGTAGAGTGTCCATGCGCGCCGAAAAAGCTTGATGCTGCAAGGACCGAGGCCTTCGCTCTTGAGCTTCTTGCCGTAGACCGCGCCGGTAACCACTCCGGCCAGGATGATGAAGGTTTCCGCAGACGACACCACGCCGATGCGCTCCCAAGCGACCAGGGCGAACCACGACTGGTAGCGGAAATGGGTGGTGAACAGCAATACGAAGACGAGGCCGCGCATGAAGTCGATGCGCAGATCGCGCGTGCCACCCGTGTCGGCATACCGCCAGGGATGGTGGGCGAAGCGGAGTGGCAAGGCGGCGGCGTTTGCACTCAAATGATTTCCCCGATTTATTTTTCGACTCTAGCGGCGGCCAGCGCAGAATTCATGATCAACACAATGCCTGCTGTATATTGCTCTTGTATTCATGAGCTGTTTTGGACAAGACCCGCTTCAGGGAAAATAATTCCTGGCCAGTCAAACCATCAGCAGCGCACACAAGCACGCAGAGCACCTTGCCTGTGCCCGCAGGGAAGCGCACCGGAGGCAGCAGGGTCCGGACTTCTGCTCATCCCTGCAGGGCTGGTGCAAGATACAAGGACGGGTGAGCGGCAAAGGCAGTCTGCATTTCCATGCCGCATCCAGGGCGTGCATGGATCATGGCGCACGTGAACGGTTTCTTTCCGCTCGAGTCTATCGTTATATTTCTAACAATTTCCATATTAATGGTTCTTAAGGCAAGGGATCACATCGGCCATGGCCGTTCGTCGGACAGCGGCGGCGGGTGCATTGATGGAGCTTGAACATGAATAAGGTCGAACTTGATCAGCAGCTGAAGAGATGGGCGCGGCTGGGTTACAGCGCCAGAGGCGTAATTTACCTGGTGATCGGCGGCCTTGCGCTGCTGGCTGCCCTGGGCGAGCGAGGAGGCAAGACTACCGATTCGAAAGGAGCCGTTCTTAAACTCCTCGAGCAGCCTTTTGGGAGCGTATTGATTTTCCTCCTCATTGTCGGCCTGCTTGGTTATTCCACCTGGCGTCTGATCCAATGTTTCAAGGATCCCGACGGACATGGATCGACAGGCAAAGGTCTCGCTGTACGTTTCGGTTTGCTTGTCAGCGCTGTCACGCATCTCTTGTTGGCCGCCTGGGCCGCCAAGCTATTGATGGGCAACGGAGACGGTTCTTCACATAGCGCAGGAAGCAGTTTCCTGACGACGGACCTGGGTCAGATCGCCCTCGGCATTGCCGGAATCGGCGTGATCGCAACGGGCTTTGCGCACATCTATAAAGGCGTTACCGCCCGCTTTGAGAGATACATGACTATTCCTGCCGACAAGCGGAATTGGGCAAGACCCGTTTGCCAGTTCGGATTGATCGCCCGAGGCGTGGTGTGGCTGATCATCGGATGGTTGTTCATAAAGGGAGCGTGGTTGGCCAAAGGTGGTGAAATAGAAGGAACCGCCGAGGCACTGCAAGTGCTTCGCGAGCAGTCCTATGGCCCGTGGTTACTGGGTATCGTCGCGGCCGGGCTATTCGCCTTCGGCGTCTATTGTCTTATGGAAGCAGCGTATCGCCGGATAAATACTTCGATCGCAGGCTCTCGGTAAGAACAGTGGATGGAAGGCCCGCAAGGGAACAGATTGGCGCTTTCGTTCCTGCTGATGCAGTTCACAACGTTGGCGTGAACAAGTGTGCTTGCCTGCGTGCGGCGAATGCCGTCAAGGCAACTTCATCAATCCTGATTATTAGCAGATACCTGATTCAGGCTGGCGGCAGATATTTTACGATCCCACTGGCTTCGAATTGGATCTCTTCCTTGCCTTTTCACCGAAGGCTCTCGAACCGATCAGTTCGGCGTGCTCAGATGTTGCCGGGCCAGCCGCTGAGGGAAGAGAGCAGGGCAGTGTTCGGTGGCATATCCGAAGCTTTTTCTTTTTCAGCAGGCAGCATTTGATGCGGCGTATGGCCACATCGTTGCCGCGAGGCGGTGCGATGGGAACACGACGAGCAGCATCCCAAGAACATTTACGGACGCCGAAGGTCTCATCACTATGAAAAACGGAAGACTCCTCATCTGGATTGCCATCATTCTCTTGCTGGCTGCCTTGATCTTCAGCTATTGGTGATTTCGGCATATCGGAAACGGCCGATCCGATTACCTCAAATTCCAGACTCTCGGCGGCATGGCGACTATTTCCGAAGCACCCGGATAATTCGGCGGCACGTTGAACGCGCTGATACGCACATCAAGACGACCTTCGGAAAGTCTTCTTGTGTCGAAATCCAGCCAGGCCAATTCTCCATCCGGAGATACATTAAATACGCCAAGCTTCGGAGTATAGCCGCTGGCAGGCAGCAATTCGACGTTGACCATGCCCCTGCCTCGTACCTCAAGCCGGACAATGCCGCTGACGAACGCGCCGGGCGGCGGTGCCATCGTCACCCGCGCCGCAAACGGTAGGCCATGCCTGTAACCATGCCGGTTAAAGGATTCATCGTCCTGACGATCCCGATAGCGGCCATGCTTGTCCGGTCCGCTATAGTCGGCGTAGCCGCCGTGGGCGAGGGTTGGAACGGCGGTTAACAGCACTACAGAACCTGTAATCAATCCCGCTGCGATGGTAAGAGTTTTTTTCATCATGTTGACATCCATGTTTGCGGCTGCCATTAAACATCGGGAGGGCAAATCGCACCAACGCAAATCGGTAATGGTCGTCACAAAATGTTTCAGCACGACCGGCGGTCATGCAGGTTTCACATGTGCAGTTTTCTGCAAGAATGCTCTGGACAGCGGCACCAAGCTATTGGCCTGCAGGTTAAGTACCTACTGGTACTGTATTAAATCCGGAGATCGAGATTAATTCCGCAGCCTGACGTGAGAAAGGCTGACAGTGCGGCGATTTCCGGCAAAGGCGCCTTGTTCGAACGAGCTTCGCAGCAGGACATGAGCCAACATACCGGGGTCATCCAAGCTCGGATGGCCCGCAGCAGTCGTAGCCAGCAACATCGCGTTCGAGGGCGGCCTTGTGTGTTTTTTCCGCCGCCTGTGGCGTGACTTCCCCGTGTACATGAACTTCATAAGCTTGATGCCACCAGCAGAAGGCAAAGGCACAGCACACCCGCGTCCAATGTCGACGGATGGCGCGATAAGCTCCCACCTTGAAGTCAGCCCAACTCATCCTTCACCTGCTTGTAACTCTGCTCGATCCAACCACGCAATCCGTAGAAGCGCACGACATCCACAGGGGCGCCTGCTTCTGGGACAGAGTTTTGGTGAGATACCAGGTGTTCCGATCTGGTAGAGTGCGGCGGTCAGTAGTCGCGCAGATGGCACGTTACCAGCATAGCCCTCAATCATCCCATTTCAACACGTTACCCGTATGAGCGCCGGAGTGGTCGGCCACATACCAGTCGGAAGAAAAAGTGAGGTAGCCTGACATCCGTGGACACTCCCGTTTGATAAACTGAGTCAAAGGGAGAAAGCATGACGAGAACAAATCTGAGGACTTATACGCCTGAGTTTCGCGGGGAGGCGGTGAAGTTGGTATTGGAACAAGGGCTGTCGCTAGAAGAGGCGGCGCAGCGCCTGTCCATCCCCAAAGGAACGCTGTCGAACTGGGTCATGGCAGCCAAGCGCGGAACAACAGCGGCAGCGGCGCCGGGCAGTCGAAGCGTGGCCGATCTGGAAGCAGAGGTTGCCCGATTACGCAAGGAACTGGCCACGGAGCGCATGGAGAAGGAAGTGTTAAAAAAGGCCACCGCGTACTTTGCCAGGGAGTCGCTGCCCGGTACGCGCAATTGAATAAGATGCGGCTCGACTATCCGGTGGCGTTGCTGTGTCGAGTTTTTGAGGTGTCGCGTAGCGGCTTTTATGCCTGGCTGACACACAAGCCATCACCACGCCAGCAAGGCGACGAACGGTTGAAAGTAGCAATCAAGGCAGTACACCGGCAGAGCCGCGAAACCTATGGCGTACGGCGAATGCAGCCGGAACTCAAGGCACAAGGGTTTGTTGCCGGCCGTGATCGCATCGCCCGACTGCGGCGGGAACTGGGTATGCGCTGCAAGCAAAAACGCAAATTCAAGGCCACGACCGATTCGCGGCATGACTTCCCAATTGCACCGAACTTGCTTGAGCAGACTTTTAACCCGACACGTCCAAATGAAGTGTACGTCACCGATATCACTTACATCTCCACTGGCGAAGGCTGGCTTTACCTGGCCGGGGTCAAGGACGTGTTCACCTGCGAGATTGTGGGTTATGCCATGGGAGATCGAATGACGCAGGCGCTGACCGCCCAGGCGTTATGGCGAGCAGTCGCAAACAAGCGGCCGCCTGCAGGTGTGATCCATCATTCCGATCGCGGCGCCCAATATTGTGCTCATGACTACCGCAAGCTGGTTGAGCAGTTCGGCATGTACGCCTCGATGTCGCGCAAGGGAAACTGCTTTGACAACGCGCCGATGGAAAGCTTCTGGGGCAGCCTGAAAAACGAAATGGTCCATCACCAGCGTTACGAGACGCGTGCTCATGGCGAGGCAGCCATCAAAGAATATATCGAAATCTTTTACAACCGCCAGCGGCGTCATTCACGCCTTGGCTACCAACCGCCGGCAGTGTTTGCTGAAGCCTTCATACACTTGCAGGCCGCCTGAGACGTGAGTGTCCATCATTGACAGTACACCTCAAAAGCCCGCCGGAGATGACACGCGTCGCGCACCATGTTGATCACTTGGGTGTACACCTGCATCGTCGATAGGTCTGCATTCCCAAGCCCCCCTGCACGCTCTGGATGTCATAGCCGGCCCGATGAAGTGGGTTGCACAGTTACACCTGAAGCCGACGTGCAGCTCAATGCCCGCTTAGTCAGTTTCGCAGCCAATCCCGCCGGCTTCACTGCGCGTTGATCTCTTCCTGTAAATCAATTGCCTCCCGAAGCAGAGCGCCAGTTTGCCTTACTCAACGCGCCTGGCGCCTGCATGAATGGAGCAACTCCCCAAATGTGTATTGATAACTTCTGTCAGGCGTTCAATCGGAACAGGCTTTACAAGATGGAGATCAAAGCCTGCTTCGCGTGCTCGGATGCTGGCATCCTCCGAACCGTAGCCTGTCACGGCAATCATCTTCATATGAGAAGTGCGTGCATCCGCCCGCAGCCGTTGAGCGACTTCATAGCCGTCAATGCCCGGAAGGCCGATATCAATAAGTGCAATGGAGGGGACTTCAGCAAACGCCGTCTGTATGCCGGAAATACCATCCGAGGCGGTGACGACCTGATGTCCAAGCGATGTTAGTAAGACGGTAGTAATCTCCCGGCTGTCGTCATTGTCATCGATCAACAAGATGCGGCACGCGGCCGGTGTGACATGTATCGCCGGCGTCTCGCTGATGACAGCCGAGGCAGCAATTCTGGGAAGACGAACGACAAAGACACTGCCTTTGTCCTTGCTGTTGCTATCGGCAGTCACTGTTCCGCCATGAAGGGTCACCAGCTGGCGTACCAGTGCCAGTCCGATGCCCAAGCCGCCTTGCGGTCGGTCGAGCGACTGCTCGCCCTGCACGAATATATTGAAAATCTGCGACAACAACTCGGCAGACATGCCGATCCCGGTATCACGTACTGAAAGAATGACTTCATCAGCTTCCTGCTTCACTTCGACCGCGATATGGCCGCCCGCTGGTGTGTACTTCAATGCGTTGTCCAGCAGATTCGTGACGATCTGCTCCATCCTCGATGGATCAGCATCAACCGGGCCTGGCTCCACTTGCACATTTAGCACATGCTGGTGTGTGCGACCCGAAGCCGCAAGGGTTTCCACGCAGGTTTGAACTAAATGCGACAGGTCGACCGGACGCTTGGATAGAACAATCTTTCCCGCCATGACCCGGCCTAAATCGAGCAGGTCCTCGACAATTCGCGTCAGCTGGCCAGTTTGACGCTGAATGATCTTCAGCGCATTACTGCTCTGTTGTGGGCTAATTCCATCAAAACCGAGTAGTGTTGCGGCCGTGCTGACTGCTGCCAGCGGATTGCGAATCTCATGGCCGAGCATGGCCAGGAATTCCTCCGCGGACTTTGTTTTTTCCTCCGCGATCTTGCGCTTTCCGATTTCCGCTTCAAGGCGGCTATTGATCGCCGTGAGCTCCTGCGCGCGCTGGTCCAGAACTTCTGCCTGATGCTTCAGCTTCAGCTTCTGCCGAGCCAAGGCGACAAAGACAGAAAGTTTTGCTTTGAGGACTTGGGGAATGATTGGGGTGAACAAATAATCTGCGGCACCTTGCTCATAGCCCTTGAGCCGGTTCATTTCATCGGCGAGATAGGCCGTTACAAAGATGATCGGGGTTGATGCGGACGCCTTGCGAGAATGGATGGCTTCCGCCGTTTCGAAACCATTCATATCCGGCATGTTCACGTCTAGCAGAATGACTGCAAAATCATTCTTCAGAACCTGGCGCAGCGCTTCCTCACCGGAACGGGCCGACAGGACTTCAAAAGACAGTTCATCCGTCCATTGAGTAAGCAATCCGACGAGGCCGATCAGGCTGCCTGGGTCGTCATTGACGACGAGGATCTTGGGAAGGCTTGCGTTGAACACGATAGGTTTCGCTAAGTGAGCTAGAAAGTCCCAGGCAGTAGCATAATTGACGCAATGCCAACGCGAAGGCAGGTTATTCTAAAGTCGGACTGATATATCGCCTGTGTTGCAAGCGAGAAAAGCTCTGCATTCTAATCCAGGCCAAGCATCTACGTCACTCTCTACCTTTCGAAGCACAAGTCACATCGTAGTACTTGCAGCGGTGAATGACAGCGCCCAGAATATCGCAACCCAATTCTAATCGGCAAATCCAAACATGAACACCATTACCGATCTGCAACAAAGCCTGGATTCCCGCCAATTGCTGGCAGCTTTGATGGCATTAAAAAAAGGCGATTTTTCCGTCCGAATGCCTTCCGATTTGACCGGCCTTGACGGAAAGATTGCCGATACGCTCAATGAAATCATGGAGAACAGCGATGCCATGGCCAATGGTATCGTCAACGTCAGTCGCGTGGTAGGCCGGGACGGACGCCTGTCACAGCGCTGTCCTGGGTCGTCAACCGGCGGACGCTGGGCCACCATTGTCAATTCAGTCAACACGCTGATTGACGACTTGGTGCGGCCGACCACCGAAATGGCGCGCGTCATTGGCGCAGTGGCAAAGGGTGACCTGTCGCAGACGATGATGCTCGATGTCGATGGACGGCCACTCAAGGGACAGTTCCTGCGGTCGGCAACAACGGCCAACACCATGGTGGCGCAGCTGTCGTCGTTTGCATCGGAGGTGACGCGGGTAGCACGAGAGGTGGGAACCGAGGGCAAGCTCGGCGGCCAGGCGAACGTGCCGGGCGTAGCCGGCACCTGGAAGGACTTGACCGACTCGGTGAACTCGATGGCGGGCAACCTGACATCGCAGGTGCGTAACATTGCTGACGTGACCACGGCGGTGGCCAACGGCGACTTGTCGAGAAAGATTACCGTGGACGTGCGCGGCGAAATTCTGCAGCTCAAAGACACGATCAACACCATGGTGGACCAGCTGCGTTCCTTCGCTTCCGAAGTGACGCGGGTAGCACGGGAAGTGGGTACCGAAGGCAAGTTGGGCGGCCAAGCTTATGTGCCGGGGGTAGGTGGCACTTGGAAAGACTTGACCGATAACGTGAACTTCATGGCATCGAACTTGACCGGCCAGGTACGAAACATCGCAGAAGTGACCACCGCGGTGGCCAATGGCGACCTTTCGAAAAAGATCACGGTGGACGTCAAGGGCGAGATTCTGGAGCTCAAAGACACGATCAACGTGATGGTGGACCAGCTGTCTTCGTTCGCGTCCGAAGTGACACGGGTGGCGCGGGAAGTCGGTACCGAGGGCAAGCTCGGTGGCCAGGCCGAGGTGTCTGGCGTGGCAGGCACCTGGAAGGACTTGACTGATTCGGTCAACTCAATGGCGGGTAACCTTACCGGACAGGTGCGAAACATCGCGGAAGTGACCACCGCGGTGGCGAACGGTGACTTGTCCAAGAAGATCACCGCCGATGCGAAAGGCGAGATCCTGCAGCTCAAAAACACGATCAACGTGATGGTGGACCAGCTGTCGTCATTTGCGTCCGAGGTAACACGTGTGGCGCGAGAGGTGGGGACCGAGGGCAAGCTCGGCGGTCAGGCGCTGGTCAAAGGCGTGGGCGGCACCTGGAAGGACTTGACCGACAACGTGAACTTCATGGCATCGAATCTGACCGATCAGGTACGAAACATTGCAGAAGTGACCACGGCAGTGGCCAATGGCAATCTTTCGAAAAAGATCACGGTGGACGTCAAGGGCGAGATTCTGGAGCTCAAAGACACGATCAACGTGATGGTGGACCAGCTGTCTTCGTTCGCCTCCGAAGTGACGCGGGTGGCGCGAGAAGTCGGTACCGAAGGCAAGCTCGGCGGTCAGGCAGAAGTCTCGGGCGTGGCGGGCACGTGGAAAGACTTGACCGACTCGGTGAACTGGATGGCATCGAACCTGACGGGCCAGGTACGAAACATTGCGGAAGTGACCACGGCGGTGGCGAACGGCGACTTGTCCAAGAAGATTACCGCCGATGCAAAGGGCGAGATCCTGCAGCTCAAAAACACCATCAACGTCATGGTGGACCAGCTGTCCTCGTTTGCATCAGAGGTGACGCGGGTGGCGCGAGAGGTGGGGACCGAGGGCAAGCTCGGCGGCCAGGCGGAGGTGCAGGGTGTCGCAGGTACGTGGAAGGACTTGACCGACTCAGTCAACTCGATGGCGTCGAACCTGACCGGCCAGGTTCGAAATATTGCTGAAGTGACAACAGCGGTGGCCAACGGCGACTTGTCGAAAAAGATTACCGCCGATGCGAAAGGCGAGATTTTGCAGCTCAAGGATACGATCAACGTGATGGTGGACCAGCTGTCCTCGTTTGCATCGGAGGTGACGCGGGTGGCGCGGGAAGTCGGTACCGAAGGCAAGCTCGGCGGCCAGGCGGAAGTGAAGGGCGTGGGCGGCACCTGGAAAGACTTGACCGACTCGGTGAACTCGATGGCGGGCAACCTGACGTCGCAGGTGCGTAACATCGCCGACGTGACGACCGCAGTCGCCAATGGCGACTTGTCGAAAAAGATTACGGTGGACGTACGCGGCGAAATCCTGCAGCTCAAAGACACGATCAACACCATGGTGGACCAGCTGCGTTCCTTCGCTTCCGAAGTGACGCGGGTGGCGCGAGAGGTCGGTACACAGGGCGAGCTGGGAGGTCAGGCGAACGTGCCGGGCGTGGCAGGTACATGGAAGGACTTGACCGACTCGGTAAACTCGATGGCGGGTAACTTGACTGGCCAGGTGCGAAACATTGCAGAGGTGACGACGGCAGTCGCAAACGGCGACTTGTCCAAGAAAATTACCGCCGATGCAAAGGGCGAGATTCTGCAGCTCAAAAACACCATCAACGTGATGGTGGACCAGTTGTCCTCGTTTGCATCAGAGGTGACACGGGTAGCGCGTGAGGTGGGTACCGAAGGAAAGCTCGGCGGACAGGCGCAGGTGAAGGGCGTTGCCGGCACCTGGAAGGATTTGACGGACAACGTGAACTTCATGGCGTCAAACTTGACTGGGCAAGTGCGTAACATCGCGGAAGTGACGACAGCCGTTGCGAACGGCGACTTGTCGAAGAAAATTACTGCGGACGTCAAGGGCGAGATCCTGGCGCTAAAAGATACGATCAACGTGATGGTGGACCAGCTCTCCTCCTTCGCCTCCGAAGTGACGCGGGTAGCACGAGAGGTGGGAACCGAAGGCAAGCTGGGCGGACAGGCGAACGTGCCCGGCGTCGCAGGTACATGGAAGGACTTGACAGACTCCGTGAACTCGATGGCGGGCAACCTGACGTCGCAGGTGCGCAATATCGCCGACGTGACCACCGCGGTGGCGAACGGCGACTTGTCGAAAAAAATTACGGTGGACGTGCGTGGCGAGATCTTGCAGCTCAAGGACACCATCAACACGATGGTGGACCAGCTGCGCTCCTTCGCCTCCGAAGTGACGCGGGTAGCGCGGGAAGTCGGTACGGAAGGCCGCCTCGGCGGCCAGGCGAACGTTCCCGGCGCATCGGGCACATGGAAGGACTTGACCGACAACGTGAACTTCATGGCGTCGAACCTCACAGGCCAGGTGCGAAACATCGCTGAGGTGACCACGGCGGTGGCGCGCGGCGACTTGTCCAAGAAGATCACGGTGGACGTCAAGGGCGAAATTCTCGAACTGAAGAACACCATCAACACGATGGTGGACCAGTTGTCCTCGTTTGCGTCCGAGGTGACGCGGGTGGCACGCGAAGTGGGTACCGAAGGAAAGCTGGGCGGACAGGCGCAGGTCGAGGGTGTAGGCGGGACGTGGAAAGACTTGACCGAGAACGTCAACTTCATGGCGGCCAACCTGACCGAACAGGTGCGGGGTATCGCCGGCGTGGTGACCGCGGTGGCGAACGGCGACCTGAAGAAGAAACTCACCGTGGCGGCGCAAGGCGAGATCGCATCGCTGGCCAATACGATCAACGAAATGACCGACACGTTGGCAGTGTTCGCCGACCAAGTGACGACCGTGGCACGTGAAGTGGGCGTAGAGGGCAAGCTGGGCGGTCAGGCTTCGGTGCCGGGTGCTTCCGGTACCTGGAAAGCGTTGACAGAAAACGTGAACCAGTTGGCGGCGAACCTGAGTACGCAGGTACGGTCGATTGCGGAGGTGGCAACCGCGGTGACGGCGGGTGACTTGTCGCGTTCCATTCAGGTGGAAGCCAGCGGCGAGGTGTCCGACTTGAAGGACAACATCAACGAGATGATCCGCAATCTGAAGGAAACCACGCAGAAAAATGCTGAGCAGGACTGGCTGAAAACCAACCTGGCGCGCTTCACCCGCCTGCTGCAGGGTCAGCGCGACCTTGAAGAGGTCGGCAAATTGATCCTGTCTGAGTTGGCACCGCTGGTGGCCGCCCATCATGGCGTGTTCTACATGATGGATTCGCAGAACCAGACGTCACGCCTCAACATGATCGCCAGCTATGGCTATCGCTCCCACAAGAAGCTGCCGCAATCCTTCGGTCCCGGCGAAGGCCTGGTCGGACAGTGCGCGGTCGAGAAAACCCGTGTCTGGCTGACTAACGTGCCGCGCGACTACATTTTCGTTTCTTCCGGTCTGGGAGCGGCGCCGCCAACCAATATTGTCGTGCTGCCGATCCTGTTTGAACAGGAAGTCAAGGCGGTGATTGAAATTGCTTCACTCGACCGCTTCACGCCAACGCATATCGATTTCCTCGACCAGCTGATGGAAACGATCGGCGTGGTGTTGAACACCATCGAGACCAACAGCCGTACCGAATCGCTGCTGACGCAGTCGCAGCGCCTCGCGCAGGAATTGCAACAGACCAACCAGGAACTCGCGGAGAAGGCGCGTCTTTTGTCGGAGCGAAACAGCGAAGTGGAAAGGAAAAACCAGGAGGTGGAGCAGGCAAAGTATGCGTTGGAAGAAAAAGCGACCCAGCTTGCGCTGTCTTCGAAATACAAATCCGAGTTCCTGGCCAACATGTCGCACGAACTGCGCACGCCATTGAACAGCTTGCTGCTGCTGGCCCAGCAGCTAGGCGACAATCCCAGCGGTAACCTGTCGGCCAACCAGGTCGAATACGCAAAAACCATCTATGGTTCGGGCAGCGACCTGCTGACCCTGATTAATGACATTCTCGACCTGTCGAAGATCGAATCGGGTACCGTGACATTGGAAGTCAGTGAGTATCGCTTCTCGGTGCTCACCAGCTATCTGGACCGTACCTTCCGCCACATGGCCGAAGCCAAGAATATTAGCTTCGAGATCGGACTGGGCGATTCGCTGCCGGAGGCGATGGTCATCGATACGACGCGCCTGCAGCAAATCCTGAAGAACCTGTTGTCCAATGCGTTCAAATTCACACCGCATGGAAAGGTGGCGTTGCAGATCAGCGTTGCCGCTACCGGCTGGAATACCGACCATCCCAACCTGCGCAATGCCGACGCGGTACTGGCCTTCTCGGTCACGGATACCGGTGTCGGTATCGCCGCGGACAAGCTGCAGCTGATCTTTGAGGCGTTCCAGCAGGCCGACGGCAGTACCGCCCGCAAATATGGCGGAACCGGTCTTGGCTTGTCGATCAGTCGCGAACTCGCGCGCCTGCTCGGTGGAGAAATCCGGGTAACCAGCACCGTCGGCGTGGGCAGTACATTTACGCTATACCTGCCATATAACAAGGAAGGTTTTGTCAATTACAGCGCCGTAACGCAGACCGTGCTGCCGGCAATCTCCTCGTCGTCACCGTCTCCGGCCGCAACCGCGGGTGCTGAGCATAAATCCGGGCCATTAGTGGCAAGTGCCCCTGCACCCGTGACGAGGACTGCTGTTACGGTTGTCGTCGATCACGAAACCGGCACGGACGATCGCAACTTGATCGCTTCCGGGGATCCGGCCATCCTGATCGTTGAAGACGATGAGGCTTTCTCAAAGATTCTGCTGAACCAGGCGCGGGAAAAGAATTTCAAGGGCATTGTGACTGCCAACGGGGACTCAGCGCTCACACTAGCGCGCGACTACCTGCCAGCGGCGATCTTCCTGGATATCGATCTGCCGGGAATCGACGGCTTCACGGTCCTGGATCGCCTCAAGCGCGATCCCAGCACGCGTCATATTCCGGTACATATTCTGTCGAGTACCTACGAAAGGGAACGAGGATTGCGCCAAGGCGCGATATCCTACCTGACCAAGCCCATCACCGCCGAGCGTCTTGAAGAGGAATTCGTACGCATCCAGCATTACCTCAATCGCGGCAAGCGCAATTTGCTTGTCGTCGAGGACAACAAGATGCAGCGCGAGCAGATCCTGTCGCTGGTGGATGACTCGGACGTGGCGATTACCGCAGTGGAAAACGGCCAACAGGCGCTGGATGCGCTGAAGTCGAATCACTTTGATTGCATGATTCTTGACCTGACATTGCCGGACTTTGACGGTTTTGAACTGCTAGACCGCTTGAGCAAGGATGTGCGTTTGCGCGATCTACCTGTCGTGGTCTATACGGCGAAGGAGCTCAACCGCCAGGAAATCACGCGGCTATCATCCGTGGCGAAAACCATTGTCATCAAGGATGTACGTTCCCCGGAACGCCTGGTCCATGAAACCGCCTTGTTCCTGCATCGATCGCCGTCAAGCCTGCCGGAAGCACAACGTCGCATGCTTGAAGAAGTGGATATGGCTGGCAGCGGTCTGGCAGGGCGCAAGGTGCTGGTCGTCGACGACGATTTGCGCAATATCTTTGCGTTGACCACGGTGCTCGAGCGGCATGACATGGTAGTGGCCTTTGCGGAGAACGGCAGGGACGGCATCGAGCTCCTCGAAAAGGATCCGTCCATCGAGATTGTGCTGATGGACATCATGATGCCAGAGATGGACGGCTACGACACCATGCGTGCCATTCGTCAGAATGAGCGATTCAAGTCGCTGCCAATCATTACATTGACAGCAAAGGCGATGAAGGGCGACCGCGATAAGTGTCTGGCAGCAGGGGCATCGGATTACATCACGAAGCCGGTGGATGTACCGCAATTGCTGTCGCTGATGCGCGTATGGCTGTTCCGATGAATGACATTACGAACGAGGAGCAGCGCCGGGAAAATCTGGAAATTGATCTGCTTCTGGAGGGCCTGTTTCAGCTTTACGAAACAGACTTCCGGGGGTACGAGCGCCGGTCGCTGCGGAATAGAATGTTCGGCTACATGGCAAGCCTTGGATTGAAGACCGTGTCGTCGTTGCTCGCGCTGATCTTGCACGACAAGGCTGCCGCTGATGCGTTGTGCCGTGCGCTCGTCGTGCACGACTGCTCGCCACTATTCGACGACGCAGTGGAATTTAGGGTACTGCGCAGCTTGATCGATTCATCGCTGAGCAGTTTTGCCGCGCCGAAAGTTTGGCTGGCAGAGTGCCTTTGCGTGGAAGAAATCTTTGCCTTTGCCATTTTGCTGATGGAAGCCGGTCTGTATG
Source organism: Noviherbaspirillum malthae (assembly GCF_015352985.1). Lineage (GTDB taxonomy): Bacteria > Pseudomonadota > Gammaproteobacteria > Burkholderiales > Burkholderiaceae_D > Noviherbaspirillum > Noviherbaspirillum malthae. The sequence continues at coordinate 88,517 of NZ_JACYXF010000022.1, forward strand.
ACCGCACGCTGATATTTGCCACGTGCTCGAATGACCTGCTGTTGCAGGAAATCCGGCGAGGAGCGTTTCCGCTGGAGCGGCTGGCTTCCTATGAAGAGAGTTACCGGCGCGCCGGCGGCATGCGGTCGCTCGGTGATTACATCTGCGAGCGTGACGGACAGGCCGTTTTTTCAGAAGCGCTGCGTTCGCGGATTATCTGGGCACAGTACCATCTGGGAACGGACAGTTCGTTCAACGAATTTCAACTGATCTCCTGCCGCAAGAGTTTTTCCGATTTCAACCCGATGTTGCGCAAGCGTATCCTGAATCTGTTCAACGATAGCCTGTCCCACTTTGGCATACTCAATGTGCCAGTGGCGAACGATACCGAAACTTATCCCTTGTTGGCGAAGTACCGGGCGTCAGACTGCCATGGAATCTACCGCCGGATGATCTGAAAAATGAGCGCTTATCAAGGGACTGGCTCAAATCGGCCGCTTCCTTGACTGTCATGCGGACACGCTTTCCCATGCTGCTGATATCGAACGGCGGAGTTCAATTATGCGCTGAGCGGCAATTTTGCATTCCCATGCGCGTCGACTCAGCAAGGACCCGTTGTCGTGGACCATTCTCTACGATAAGGACGGAAAACAGCGGTTCAACACACCACATATGAAATGGACTTTGTTGTCCATTTATGAGGTACTTTGTTGTCCGCTGATTGCTGACTATTATCGGGAACCAGCGACCGCTGATCTCCTTGGTTTTCAACAATTTTATTTAACATAATGCGAATTCTGACATAATTGAATGTAGGTCCCATGTAGGTCCCAAATAGAGATGTCCGGTTTCCCCCAAATAGAAATGTCGCGTTTGCTATTTGGAAATATGGCGATCCGGAAGTTCATGAATGCTATGGAAATCTCTTTGATGGGAGGCTTCCATGGCC
>NZ_JACYXF010000023.1 GCF_015352985.1 Noviherbaspirillum malthae
TGGGGAAGTAGCCCGGACCCATGCGGCCGGCGGTGCCCATGGAATACTCCTGGCCGATCAGCACGGCGGCCAGGCCGAAGCCTATGAAGATGGCCCCTGACCAGAAGTCCTTGGGGTTACGGATGAACGATGCCACAGTAGTCTCCTCCTCGATCTTTGCATTCGTTGGTAAGGCGTTGTCTCAATTTTTGTATCTGCGTTGCGCCTGGAATTGCCGAGGCCGGACGCAACGCCGGATACCCATCCTAAGCACTGGGAGTGTCTTATCAGGATGTGGATGCATGATGGTCCCGTGGTTACGGGCATCAAAACACTATGCCTGCATCTGTTGATTCAGGCAACGTATATTATCAATCCGGCTTTCCGCAGAACAGCGTCCCGAATCATCGACATGCCCGGCGACTGCTGCGGGCGCCGGGCTATGGGACGCTGCCGCCAGGATTACTTGACCAGCACTACCGGAGCGTTGGCCAGATGGATGATCCGGCTCGCTACCGAGCCGACCAGCAGGCCGCCCAAGGCCGAAAGGCCGCGGGTACCGACCATGATTTCATCGCATTTCTGCTCGGCTGCAAAGCGGGCGATCACTTCCGCCGGCTGGCCCACGAACAGGTGCTGGGCAAAGGGCACGCCTGCGGCCTTGAGCGCGTCGGCGGCGCCTGCCAGCACTTTCATGCCTTCTTCATGATGGTACTGCTTCACCTGTTCCACATTGATGAAGCCGGCGACGCTGCCGTGCAGCGGATGTTGCACGTTGACCAGTTCGACCTGGTATTGGTCTTTGGCTGACGATGCTCTCCTGATGGCGTGCTGCACTGCACGCATCGCATTTTCAGAGCCGTCGACCGCCAATAGAATCTTGAACATTGCCCATCTCCGTCTAGTTGAGAGGACCGGTCGCAGCCGGCCACTCGCCGGGACGCCGCAGCGCCCCGTTGTTCTCGTTGTTATTTGTGTCCTGCTTCGCTGGAATGCTTGGTGTCGGCAAGGTCTTCCAATGCGGGCTCGCTGGCCTGAGCACGCGCCGCGAGCATCTTGCCGACGGCAACCACGAGCAGTGCGCCGACGACCGGGCCGATCCAGCTGGCTGCGGGCATGTTCGCATCGAACCATTCCTTGACTGCCACGTCGCCGACCGCCATGCCGCCGGCGATCCAGCCGAGCAGCGCGCCGCCGGCCACGATGACGACAGGGAAGCGGTCCATCAGCTTGATGACCAGCTGGCTGCCCAGCATGATGATCGGAATGCTGAGCAGCAGGCCGAAGACGATCAGAACCTTGCTGTCGCCTGCGGCGCCGGCGATGGCGATCACGTTGTCCAGGCTCATCACCGCATCCGCGACGATGATCGTCTTGATGGCTGCCGCGAGAGTCGCGCCGGCCTCGATGTTGTGGCCGCCCTCGTCAGGCTCGGGCAACAGCAGCTTGACGCCGATCCACAGCAGCAGTGCAGCGCCGACCAGCTTCAGGTAAGGCACGGCCAGCAGGGTGACCGCAAACAGGATGAGCACGACGCGCAGGCCGATCGCGCCGACCATGCCCCAGATGATGCCCAGCTTGCGCTGATGCTCGGGAAGACGGCGGCATGCGAGGCCGATGACGACGGCATTGTCGCCGCCCAGCACGATATCGATTGCAACGATTTGCAGAACAGCTACCCAGAACTGGGGGTTACTGAAGTCCATGATTACCTCTGGCGCTGAAGAGTTGTGGAAGACATGACGCTGGCCGGTGCCGGCTCTCCGCAGGGAAGATCATGTCGGATGGGCAAGAACGCCCGCCGAATAGTAGACGCGAGAGTATACAAGACGGCAACATCCGATTATTCGAGGACTTCCTGCGGAAAAAACTCAGCCTGCTTTCATGCAAGCTCCAGATTTCGACGAACGACATGCAGAGCCATTGCTTCGCGCTCATATCAAAATCCGACTTGCAAGCCCGCGCGCATTTCCGCGCCGGCACCCATTGATCCGGCCCAACATGTTCTCGGGCCGGACCCATAGGTTAAGGATAGACAGTCGGATCAGGTTCCGTCGAACTTGATGTTCTGCTTCTTCACCAGATTGCTCATCTTCTCCAGTTCCGCCTTGATTTCGGCGGCATGTTCCGACGGAGAATTGCCAACCGGCTCGGCGCCGCTCTGCAGCAGGCGCTCGCGCACTTCCGGCATCGCAAGCGCTTTCACCGCGGCGGCATTGATTTTCTTGATGATGTCGTCCGGCGTCTTCGCAGGCGCCACCAGGCCATACCATGCGGGATCGTTCACCTGCTTGAGGCCGAGCTCGGCGAAGGTCGGCACGTTCGGCAGGGCATCGAGGCGCTTGTTCCAGGCGATCGCAAACGGCTTGAGCTTGCCGGACTGGATATGGGACATCGACGAAGGCAGGTTGTCGAACATCATGTCGACCTGTCCGCCGAGCAGGTCATTGAGCGCCGGGCCCGCGCCGCGGTAAGGAATATGCAGGATGAATGTGCCGGTGGAAAGCTTGAACTGCTCGCCCACCATGTGCTGGATGCTGCAGGTGCCGGAGGTGGCGTAGTTGAGCTTGCCCGGATTCTTCTTCACGTATTCCAGGAAGCCTTTGAAATCCTGCGCGGGAAACTTGGGATTGACCGTCAGCACGTTGGGCGTGCGCGCAAGATTGGTGATGGGCGTGAAGTCGGTCAGCGGGTTGTAGCCGAGCTTGGGATTGCACGCCGGATTGACCGCATGCGTGGACACGGTGGAAATGCCGATGGTGTAGCCGTCGGGGTCCGCCTTGGAGATCGCGGTGGCACCGATGCTGCCGCCGCCGCCGCCGCGGTTCTCGATCACGACCGCCTGTCCGAGCTCCTTGCCGAGCTTGTCGCCGACCACGCGGGCGACGATGTCGGTCGTACCTCCCGGAGCGAAAGGCACGATCAGGCGGATCGGCTTGTTGGGATAGGACTGCGCGAATGCGGACGCCGCAACTGCAAATGATGCAACGACTGGCACGACTAGCTGGTGAAACTTCATTCCTGGTCTCCTGTTTTTAAACATCCTATGATCGACAGACTGCATGACGAGCCGATCATTCCTGCAAATGAAGATGCGAACATGCTCAACATGCGGACACGCCAGCGCCCCTGCGCCCGCGTGCGTGGTGCGAAGTATAAGCGCTTCAGGACATCGTCCTGTTGCTCCGCCTCCAGCATGCTGTCGATCTCCTCGTCAATTCCGGAAGAAACCGTCGGCTTGCCTTTCCTTACTTCAATGCTGCGCCGGCGATTTCCTTGTTGATCGAGGTAATCAGATCCTTGCCGATGCGGCCTTCCATTTCCTTCTGCACCGGCAGCAATGCCTTGCGCCACTCGTCGCGCTCCTTTTCATTGAGCACGTACACGACCGACTTTCCGCTCTTCCTGACCGCATCGAGAGCGGCATCGTTTTCCTGCTGGGAAATTGCATTGGCATAACGGGTCGCTTCCTTCATCGCTCCTTCCAGCGCGGTGCGAATGTCGGTCGGCAAGCCGTCCCAGAATTTCCTGTTGACGATGACCGCATACCCCAGGTAGCCATGGTTGGAGACGGTTACATGCTTTTGCACCTCGTGCATTCTCTGCGTATACAGATTGGACGGCGGATTTTCCGTGCCGTCCACGACGCCGGTCTGCAGCGCCTGGTAGACATCGGCGAAGCCGAGCACCTGGGGATTGGCGCCAAGCGCCCGCATCTGCGCATCCAGCACCTTGGATGACTGGATGCGCATGTTGAGTCCCTTGAAGTCGGCCGGCGTTCTCAGCGGCCGGTTGGCGGACATGACCTTGAAGCCGTTGTCCCAGTACGCCAGCCCGGTAATGCCCTTGGATTCCAGTTTCTTGAACAGGTCGCGTCCGACCGGCCCTTCCGTCACCCGGTACAAGGCTTCCTTGTTGGGAAACAGGTAAGGCAGGTCGAAGATTTCGAATTCCTTGATGCCGAAGGGGCCGAACTTGGCGAGCGACGGCGCCAGCATCTGCGCGGCGCCCAGCTGCAGGGCTTCCAGCTCTTCCTTGTCCTTGTAGAGCGTGCTGTTGGGATAGACTTCCACCCTGACGCGCCCTTTTGTTGCCGCTTCGGCAAGCTGCTTGAATCGCTCGGCCGCCTTCCCTTTGGGAGTGTCGCTGGCGACGACATGGCTGAACTTGATGACGATGGGCGCCTGCGCGGCCGCCTCGGCACTCATCGCCATTACGGCCGACAGGGCCATTACCAAGGCTTTGAAATGCTTGAACCGCATGAGTGTCTCCAGGAGCGCTGTGTTCGTCTAACCATCCGGAGAATTGTCATCAGACGATATACATCTGGCAAGTGTGGTTAACCACAACCGCTGCGGAAAGGGCCTTGATGCACTTCAGGCAAGTTTTGCCCGCGCAGGAATCGCGCCAAGCGCCCGATGTCGCCTTACAATATTCCCCAGCCCCCCTTCCCCGCTACCATGAGCCCCAAGCCATTTCGCCGGAAATTCAATCTCACATGGCCCAGCCGCCGCCAGGGCTGGCGCTGGGTGCTGCCCGTCCTGCTGGTGCTGCTTTTCCTGTCCACGCTGCTGTGGCTGCCGTGGCAGACGCAGCGCATGGAGTCCAGCGAGCGGCAGGAACAGCTCATCGCCGATACGCTGTGGGTGGAACAGACCATACGTTTCCAGCTTGGGCGCCATGAGGAAAACCTGCGCCTGATCGCCAATGAAATCGTTTCCGGCTACGGCTCGGAGAAACGCCTGCGCGACCGCCTGGTCACCATGGTGCGCGCCAACGGCGAGGTCGTGCGCATCGTGCAGTTCAGGGACGACGGTTCGGCCGCGATGTCTTCGGACGACACGCCGATACGTCTGGAAGAGCTGTCGGAGAACTCGCGCACCACCGCCGAGCGGGCGCGCAAGTCGAAGACGGCGCTGTACGCGCAGCCGGCGCCGGACCTGGCGACGCCGATGACGCTCGACTACCACGTGCCGCTCTATTCCGGCGACACCTATATCGGCATGCTGACGGCAAGCTATTCGATTTCCAGCATCCTCAGCGAAATGGTGCCGTGGTGGTTCGCCCAGGACAATGAAATCCTGCTGACCGACCAGGACGACAATGTCATCGACCAGCGGGCCGCCGGCGGACCGGGCCGCGGCGTCTATACGCACCGGCGCGCTCTCGACCTGCCCGGCGTCACCCTGACGCTGCGCACCAACAGCGTCAAGGGCGAGCCGAAGCTGCTGCCCAGCCTGCTGGTCGGTTCGGTGATTGCGCTGTCCCTCGGCCTCTTGTGGAGCCTCGGCGCATTGTGGCGGGACATCAACCGGCGCCTGGCGGCGGAAGGGGCATTGCGGCAGCAGGTGGCATTCCGGACCGCGATGGAAAATTCCCTGATGACCGGCCTGCGGGCACGCGACCTCACCGGCCGCATCACCTACGTCAATCCCTCGTTCTGCCGCATGGTCGGCATTCCCGCCGAGGAGCTGATCGGCAAGGCGCCGCCCATGCCCTACTGGGCGCCGGAAGCAATGAACGAATACAACCAGCGCTTTACCCGGGTGCTGGCAGGCACGGTGACGCCGCAGTTCGAGACTATTTTCCTGCGCGCCAACGGTGAACGCTTTCCGGTGCTGATCTTCGAATCGCCGCTGGTGGACGACAGCGGCAAGCAGACCGGATGGATGGGCTCGATCCTGGACATTTCCGACCGCAAGCAGGCCGAAGACCTGAACCGGCGCCAGCAGGAAAAGCTGCAGGCCAGCGCGCGGCTGGCCACCATGGGCGAAATCGCCTCCACCCTGGCGCACGAACTCAACCAGCCGCTGGCCGCCATCTCCAGCTACACCACCGGCGCGCTCAACATGATCCAGCAAGGCGCCGCCGATCCGGGCAAGCTCAATCTTGAACTGCTCAAGCCGGCGCTGGAGAAGGCCGGCACCCAGGCCCAGCGCGCCGGCCAGATCATCCGCAGCGTCCATACCTTCGTCAAGCGCCGGGAACCGAGCCGGGAACCGACTACCGTGGACACGCTGATCAACAACGTCATGCCGCTGGTCGAGCTGCAGGCGCGGCAGTTCTTCGTATCGACGCAGACCGACATCGACGCCGGCCTGCCGCCGGTGCTGGCCGACCGGGTACTGCTGGAACAGGTGCTGCTCAACCTGACCCGAAACGCCATCGAAGCGATGCAGGGCATTGCGCCCGAGCGACGCATCCTGAAAATCGTCGCCCGGCGCGCCGACGGATCGGCTTCGGGCCAGAACGTGGAAATCGCCGTCATCGACAATGGCCACGGCATTCCGGCCGAAGTCGCCGAACGGCTGTTCTCGCCGTTCTTCTCCACCAAGGCCGAAGGCATGGGCATGGGCATGGGCTTGAACATCTGCAGGACGGCGGTGGAATTCCACGGCGGGAAGCTGGTCCATGCCGACAATCCCGAAGGCGGCACCATTTTCCGCTTTACGCTGCCCGCGCTGACGGAGGGGGTGCCTGCCGACGGAGATTCGGCGATAATCCGTGAAACCTGAGCTTGCCGGATGACCGCGGACATCCGGAAAACAGCGGCCACAAGCGAACCAGCGAACGCCAGAGGAGACTGAATGCTGCATATTGTCGATGACGAAGAAGTGATCCGCGACTCGCTGACCTGGCTTGCGCAGTCGAGAGCCATCAGCGCAACCGCCTACGACAGCGGGGCCGCCTTTCTCGCGGCGCTGGACAACGCCGCCGGGTTCGACCCTGCCGGCGACTGCATCCTGCTCGATGTGCGCATGCCCGACATGAGCGGTTCCAGCCTGTTCGACACGCTTGCCGCACGCGGGCTGACCCGGCGCATTCCCGTCATCTTCCTCACCGGCCACGGCGACGTGCCCATGGCAGTCGACACGCTCAAGCGCGGCGCCTTCGATTTCTTCGAGAAGCCTTTCAACGACAACAAGCTGATGGATCGCGTCGAGGAAGCGCTGGCGGCATCGCGCGAAGCCGGCGCCAGCGCGCAGGTGCACGAGCGCCTCGCCACGCTGTCGGCGCGCGAACGCGAAGTGCTCGACCTCATCCTGGCCGGCAAGATGAACAAGATCATCGCCGATGAACTCGGCATCAGCATGCGCACGGTCGAAGTGCATCGCGCCCATATCTTCGACAAGATGAACGTGAAAACCGCGGTGGAGCTGGCGCGCCTGCTCAAGTAACGCACCGGTCGGATAAGGCACCGATGCGGGCGGCGGCGGCCGAACCTCTGTAACATTGCGTTTTTTTTCGCGTTGTCCACGTTGTCCGACTCTCCTGCCGCCCCATGTCCATCGTCACCATCCTGTTCCCCGATTTCGCGCTGATCCTGCTCGGCTTCCTGCTGATGCGCTATACCGATTGGGGCACGCCGTTCTGGAGCGGGCTGGAAAAGCTGATCTATTATTTCCTCTTCCCTGCCCTGCTGTTCTATTCCACCGCCCGCACCGCATTCGACTTCGCTGCCACCGGCACCATGCTCAAGGTGGCGCTGCTGACGATTTGCGCCGGCATCGCGCTGGGCTGGGTCGCCAAGCCGCTGTTCAACGTGCCGCCGATGATGTTCGAGTCCGGCGTGCAGACCGCATTCCGCTTCAATTCCTATATCGCCCTGGCGATCGCCTCGCGTCTGGGCGGCGAACAGGGAACCTCGATGATGGCGCTGATCATCGGCTTCGGCGTCCCGCTGTGCAATATGGCGGCGGTGCATGCGCTGGTGAAGAAGGGCGGCGGCCTGCTGCGCGAGATGGCGAAGAATCCCCTGCTGGTAGCCACCGCCTGCGGCATGGCTTTCAACCTTGCGGGCCTGCAGCTTCCCGAGGTCGTCGGCGCCACGTTGTCGCGCATGGCCAATGCCTCGATCGCGGTCGGCCTGATCGCGGTCGGCGCAGGACTGAGGCTGTCGGGAGTGCATGAAGCCAAGGGCATGGCGCTGTATTTCACGGCGGTCAAGCTGCTGGCGCTGCCGGCGGTGGCGCTGCTGCTCGGGCGGTGGCTGGAACTGGCGCCGCTGCAGCTGCAGCTGGTGGTGATATTCGCCGCCCTGCCCACCGCATCGAGCGCCTATGTGCTGGCTGCGCGCATGGGCGGCAACGGGCCTTTCGTGGCTGTCCTCATTTCCGGCGGCACGGTATTGTCGGCCTTGACCATTCCGTTCTGGCTCGCGCTGGCGAGGTAGACGGACGGCGAAGGCCGGGGATGAAGGGGATGATCAAGACCGCTCTTCGTCGCGGCCGCCCTCACCCCAGCCCTCTCCCGCCTGCGGGAGAGGGAGCGGAATACGTTCAGCTACCTGCGCCAGCGCCCAGGTCACATGTTCGCGCACCATCCCGGATGGATCGTTCTCGCGCGTCTTCAAGGCAGCGATCAAGGCTTCCGACTCCGGGGCGCCGCGCAAATCCCGCAAGCCATTGCCCAGGCCGACCGCCAGGTTGCGCAGCCAGCGCTCATGTCCGATGCGCCGTATCGGACTGCCTTCCAGCCGGCGGTTGAAGTCGTCCTCGGTCCAGGCGAACAGCTCGACCAGGGTCGGCGCATCGAGGCCGTTGCGAACGTCGAAATCCGCCAGTACGGACCGCTGCGCGAACTTGTTCCAGGGGCAGACCAGCTGGCATTCGTCGCAGCCGTAGACGCGGTTGCCGATCAGCGGCCGCAGCTCGACGGGAATGCTGCCCTTGAGCTCGATGGTCAGATAGGAAATGCAGCGCCGAGCATCGAGCCGGTAGGGTCCGAGGATGGCCTGCGTCGGACAGCTGTCGATGCAGGCATGGCATTGTCCGCAATGTCCGCTGGCCGGTTCATCCACCGGCAGCGGCAGGTCGGTGTACAGCTCGCCGAGGAAAAACATCGATCCTGCTTCGCGGTTGAGGAGCAGCGTATGCTTGCCGCGCCAGCCGATGCCCGACTTTTCGGCCAGCGCGACTTCCATCACCGGCGCAGAATCGGTGAAGACCCGGTAGCCGAAGTCGCCGACCTCGGCGCGGATGCGCTCGGCCAGCTGCTGCAGCCGGGCGCGCAGGACCTTGTGATAATCGCGGCCGCGCGCGTAGACGGAGATGACCGCAGCCTGCGGATCGCGGGCGCGCGTTTCTTCGGTAACGCGCCACCCCTCTTCGGCATCGCGCGGAAGGTAATCCATCCGCGCCGTGATGACGCGGATCGTGCCGGGAACCAGCTCCGCCGGGCGGGCGCGCTTCATTCCGTGGGCTGCCATATAATCCATCTCGCCATGGTGCCCTGCGTCCAGCCAGGCTTGCAGGCCGGCCTCATGCCTTGACAGATCGATATCGGCAATGCCGATCTCCGCAAAGCCGAGTTCGCGCCCCCATGCCTTGATAGCGAGGGCCAGCGTGGTCAAATTGTCATTGGAAACTGTCATGGCTATGGCATTTCCCGGCCGCTCCGCATCGCATGCGGGCCGGCCGGGAAACAGAATGGCGTCCAGGCGCCGTGTTCCAGCACCTTCAAAGAAGCCATTTTACGAGATGCAGCAATTTCAGACTCATTTACGCGACGAAGCCGACACCATCGCGCTCGGCAAGGCCCTCGCCCGGGTGCTGGCGCCGGGACTCACCATCTATCTGCATGGCGACCTCGGCGCGGGCAAGACCGCGCTCACCCGGGCCACGCTGCAGGCTGCCGGCCATGCCGGCAACGTCAAGAGCCCGACCTACACGCTGGCCGAACCTTATACCGTCAAGATTGCCGGAGCCCCGGTGGAAGTGATTCATTTCGACCTGTACCGTCTCGCCAGTCCCGAGGAATTCCTCGATGCGGGCTTCCGCGAATACTTCAACGCAGAGTCGATCTGCATCATAGAATGGCCGGAAAAAGCCGAGGGAGTGTTGCCCTCGCCAGACATCAACATGCATTTGAGCATTTCCGGCAATGGTCGTGATATAAAATGTGAGGCCTTGTCCGTCCAGGGTACTCAATGTCTCGATCGTCTGAAATTAGCGCTGAACTTGTAACTTCCTCCGCGAAGTCCAGACGCCGCCGCACCGTTCTGAAGGCCGGCGGCACCCTTCTCCTCTCCGTCTTCTCGTCCTTGCCCGCCCGCGCCGCCCAGATCATGGCGGTACGCGTCTGGCCCGCCGAGGACTACACGCGCGTCACGCTGGAGAACGACACCAACCTGAAAACCAGCCACTTCATCGTCAAGGATCCGGAGCGGCTGGTGGTCGACATCGAGGGTCTGGAGCTCAATCCCACCCTCAAGCAGCTGGTGGCCAAGATCCAGTCGAACGACCCGTACATCAAGCAGGTGCGCGTCGGCCAGAACCGGCCGAACGTGGTGCGCCTGGTGTTCGACCTGAAGGAAGAAGTCAATCCCCAGGTCTTTACCCTGGCCCCCGTCGGCGAATACAAGCACCGCCTGATCTTCGACCTGTATCCGGTCAATCCCGTCGATCCGATCGCGGCCCTGATCAACAAGGGCGAATGGTCGCGCGAGAAACCGGTGGAAAGCGTGCCGCCATTGGCCCAGGCCGGACCGGAACCCAAGCCGGCTGCGCCCGCGGCGCCTCCTCTGCCAAGCCTTCCCTCCGTTCCGCCGGTACAGGCGCAGCCCGAGCTGAAGCCGCCGAAGGCCGAGGCTAATGAAGAACCGTCAAGGCCTGCCACGCTCACCCGCATGATCACCATCGCCCTCGACCCCGGTCACGGCGGCGAAGACCCCGGTGCGCTGGGACGCGGGGGCAGCAAGGAAAAGGACGTGGTGCTGGAGATTGCCAAGCGCCTGAAAGCCAAGATCGAGACCCAGCCCAACATGCGCGTCATGCTCACGCGCGACGGCGACTTCTTCGTGCCGCTCAATATGCGGGTGCAGAAGGCGCGCAAGGTGCAAGCCGACCTGTTCGTCTCCATCCATGCCGACGCCTGGGTGGAACCGACCGCGCGCGGCTCGTCCGTCTTCGTGCTGTCGGAAAAAGGGGCTTCATCCACCGCCGCCCGCTGGCTGGCGAACAAGGAAAATGCCGCCGACCTGATCGGCGGCGTCAATATCAAGTCGCACGACCGGCAGCTGGCCAGCGTGCTGCTCGACCTGTCGACGACCGCGCAGATCAACGACAGCCTCAAGCTGGGCAAGGCGGTGCTGACGGAAATCGGCGGCATCAACCGGCTGCACAAGCCGGCGGTCGAACAGGCCGGCTTTGCCGTGCTGAAGGCGCCCGACATCCCCAGCATCCTGATCGAGACCGCCTTCATCTCCAATCCCGAGGAAGAAGCCAAGCTGGGCGACGACAAGTATCAGGACCAGATGGCCAATGCCGTGCTGCGCGGCATCCAGAAGTATTTCGCCCGCAATCCGCCGCTGGCCAAGAACCGCATGACCTGATCGGCAGCTTCCTTCGCCTGGATGCAGGGGCATCGCTCCCGCATCCAGGCGGTTTCCCGCATTACCTTCAAACATCCGCACCGAAGTGCCCAACTGCCGGCTTGAGGCTTGCCCGCGCATCAAAACAGTCGCTATCCCAAATCAAATCTGCTACTCTTTATTGCAACAAGGCAATTAAATGCCTCGTCGCCGCGTTTTCGATGCATCCTCAGATAAGGATCGATCATGATGCAAGCCACCACTACGGAATCCAGCCAGACCGCCATGTCGGCACATGAATTCCTGGCCTTCACTTTGGGCAAGGAAGAGTACGGCATCCATATTCTCAAGGTGCAGGAACTGCGCGGATACGAAGCGCCGACCCGCATCGCCAATGCGCCTGCCTTCATCAAGGGGGTCGTCAACCTGCGCGGCATCATCGTGCCGATCGTCGACATGCGCATCAAGTTCAATCTCGGCACGCCGACCTACGACCAGTTCACCGTCGTCATCATCCTGAACATCGGAGGGCGCGTGATGGGCATGGTGGTCGACAGCGTCTCGGATGTGATCACCCTGTCGCCGGAACAGGTCAAGCCGGCTCCTGAGATGGGCACCGCCCTGAATACCGACCACCTGATCGGTCTCGGCACCATCGACGAGCGCATGCTCATCCTCGTGGACATCGACAAGCTCATGTCCAGCGCGGAACTGGGGCTGATGGAAGAAATCACCGCCTGATTCCTGTCTCCCTTTCAAGCCTTCCTCCTGCCGCAAGCGGCTGATTGCGGCAGGGAAAGTCCGTCCCTGCGTCTGGCTGGCCCGCCCGGAAAGCAATCGGGCGCGACGGTATAATTTCGCAATGAATGCCCCGCACACCCCGCCCCGCCCGATCCAGGCGCTTCCCGACCAGCTGATATCGCAGATCGCCGCCGGCGAGGTGGTCGACCGTCCTGCTGCCGTCGTCAAGGAACTGCTGGAAAACGCGCTCGATGCGGGCGCGACGCAAGTCACCATACGGCTCGAGGAAGGCGGCGTGAAGCGCATTGCCATCACCGACAACGGGCGCGGCATTCCTCCGGACCAGATGCCGCTGGCGCTGGCCAGGCATGCAACTTCCAAGATTGCGTCGCTGGCCGATCTCGAGAACGTCGGCACGCTCGGCTTTCGCGGCGAAGCGCTGGCCTCGATCGCCTCGGTGGCGCAGGTCACGCTGACTTCGCGCACCGCCGATGCGCCCCATGCCTGGGAAATTTCGGGCAGCCAGGCCGGCCAGGTGACGCCTTCTTCCGGCGCCCTCGGCACCACGGTCGACGTGCGCGACCTGTACTACAACACGCCTGCGCGCCGCAAGTTCCTGAAATCCGACCAGACCGAATACGGCCACTGCGCCGAGGTAGTCCGCCGCATTGCGCTGTCGCGCCCGGATGTCGCCTTCTCGCTCTCGCACAACGGCAAGACGGTCGATCACTGGAACGTCAGCGAAATCGAGAAGCGCAGCGCGATGATCCTGGGCGGTGAATTCGCCACCGCCCGCCTGCCGCTCGACGAAAATTCCGGCCAGCTGCGCCTGCACGGCTTCGTCGGCTTGCCGACCGCGTCCAAGGCCCGTGCAGACGGCCAGTACTTCTATGTCAACGGCCGCTTCGTGCGCGACAAGCTGCTCGCCCACGCGGTGCGCGCCGCGTATCAGGACGTGCTGCACGGCGACCGCTATCCCTGCTATGTGCTCAGCCTGGAGCTCGACCCGGCGCTGGTGGACGTCAATGTCCATCCGTCGAAGATTGAAGTCCGCTTCCGCGACGGCCGCGCGGTGCACCAGTTCATCTTTCATGCGGTCAGCCGCGCGCTCGCGCAAACCTCCGCGACTTCGCACGGCGCCGCTCCGGCGCCGGTGACGGCAACCACCGGCGTGCTGCCCTGGCTGCGCGAGCAGAAGCAGACCGAATTCAGCATGCCGTTCGCCACGGGCAACGGTGGTAGTGGCGGCAGCAGCGGCGTGGCGCAATCAACCGCGGCCTATGGCGCCTTGTTCGCGCAGTCAGCTCCGCGGGAGGCTGCCATACCTGCCGGCGCGGGTTTGTCGCCGGCCAGCGGACCCTCGGCGCTGTTCGCCGCGACGGACACCGCATCACCCTACCAGGCGCAGGTCCAGGAACGGGCAAGCTTCCTGTCTGCGACGCCTTCACAATCCCTGCCCGAGCATGAGTTTCCGTTAGGCTTTGCGCTGGCCCAGCTGCACGGCATCTACATCCTTGCACAGAACAGGAAGGGGCTGGTGCTGGTCGACATGCATGCCGCGCACGAGCGCATCCTGTACGAGCAGCTGAAGAATGCGCTCGATGCCGATGCGCTGCAGATCCAGCCCCTGCTGATTCCGGTCAGCTTCTACGCCGATCCGGTCGAAGTCGGCACGGTGCAGGAAAACCGGGACGCCCTGCAGGCTCTCGGCTTCGACATCAGCGCGCTGTCGCCGACCACGCTGGCCGTGCGCGCGATTCCCGCGCTGCTCAAGAACGCCGATGCGCAGTCGCTGGCGCGCGACGTGCTGCGTGACATCCATGAATTCGGCGGCTCGCGCGTGCTGGTCGAACGCCGCAACGAAATGCTCGGCACCCTGGCCTGCCATACCGCCGTGCGCGCCAACCGCACGCTGACCATACCGGAAATGAATGCGCTGCTGCGCCAGATGGAAGCCACCGAACGCGCCGATCAGTGCAATCACGGCCGGCCCACCTGGGTGCAGCTTGCGCTGTCCGATCTCGACAAGCTTTTCCTGCGCGGGCAGTAATAACCTTGGACAACCGAACCCTACCGCTTGCGCAGTTCGCGCATGTTCCGCTGATGCCGCTGATCATTGCCTTCATGATGCTGCAGCCGCTGTCGACCGACCTCTACCTCGCTTCCCTGCCCAGCCTCGCATCCACCTTCGAGGTGCCGGCATCGACGGTGCAGCTCACGCTGTCGCTGTTCGTGATCGGCTTCGGCGCCGCCCAGCTCATCATCGGGCCGCTGTCAGACCGCTTCGGCCGGCGGCCGGTCCTGCTCTGCGGCCTGCTCCTGTACATGCTGGCCAGCGCGCTGTGCGCATTGGCGCCGTCGATCGCCCTGCTGATCGCGGCCCGTTTCCTGCAGGCGCTCGGCTGCTGCGCCGCGGTCATCATCGCACGCGCCATCGTGCGCGACGCCTATGCGCCCGAACACAGCGCCCGCGTCGTGGCGGCCGCCAGCACCTGGCTGTCGTTCGCCCCGCTGCTCGGCCCCATCCTCGGCTCCTACCTGCAGGTCACGTTCGGCTGGCGCGCCGCCTTCGTCACCCTCGGCCTGCTTTCCACGCTGGTGATGGCGGTGAGCGTCTGGCGGCTTCCGGAAACCAACATGCACCGCAATCCGCGCGCAACCGAACTCTCCGGCCTGATGGCCAACTACCGCATCGTGCTCGGCTCGCGCGAGTTCTGGGCGCATGCGCTGCCGGGCGCGCTGTCCTACGGCGCCATCTTTGCCTTCATATCGGGCTCCTCCTTCGTGCTGATCCGCGTGCTGAACGTGCCGACCGCCTGGTTCGGCTACTGCTTTGCCTTCGGCGTGAGCGGCTACCTGAGCGGCACCATCGTCTGCCGCCGCCTCCTGCCGCGCATCGGCGTCCACCGCGCCTTCCGCATCGGCAGCGCACTGTCCCTGATCACCGGCATCTTCTTCCTGGCGCTTGTCGGCACCGGCATTGCGCATTGGGGACTGATGCTGGCCGCCATGTTCCTGACCATGCTCGCCCACGGCATCAACTTCCCGATTGCACAGTCGGGCGCCGTCTCGCCGTTCCCACAGCAGGCAGGCACCGCGGCCGGGCTGATGGGCGCGCTCTACATGAGCATCGCGTTTGCAGTCGGCACGGTCGTCGCCAGCACTCTCGACGGCACGCTGTATCCGTTGGCCATCATCGTCTGCACCCTCGGCGCGCTCATTTTCATTTCGGTCCGCGCCCTGGCTTCCAGCGCGGCGAGAACGGCATGACGCGGCCCGCAGGCAAGCCGCTCGCGGTCGCCATCATGGGGCCTACCGCCTCGGGCAAGACCGCCGCCGCACTGGAGATCGCGCGCCAGATTCCTGCCGAAATCATTTCCGTCGATTCGGCTCTCGTCTACCGCGGCATGGACATCGGCACGGCAAAACCCACTGCGGCCGAGCGCGCCGCCGCGCCACATCACCTGATCGACATTCTCGACCCGGCCGAGTCGTATTCTGTAATGCAGTTCAGGCAGGATGCAATCAGGCTGGTCGGCGAAATCGCAGCCCGCGGCAAGCTGCCGCTGCTGGTCGGCGGCACCATGCTGTACTTCAAGGTGCTGCGCGACGGCATAGACAGCCTGCCGCAGGCCGATCCGGAACTGCGTGCGCGCCTCGATGAAGACGCTGCCCGCCTCGGCGTGCCGGCCCTGCATGCCAGGCTGGCAACCATCGATCCGGAAACGGCAGCACGCCTGAAACCCAACGATTCGCAGCGCATCCAGCGCGCGCTGGAAATCCACGCGCTCACCGGGCAGCCGATGTCGCAGCTGCTCGCCCGTGCGCCGAAGGAGGACTTGCCCTTCGACTTGCTGCCGCTGTCGCTGGAGCCATCGGACCGCAGCGTGCTGCATGCCAGGATTGCAACGCGCTTCGATGCCATGCTCTCGGCGGAGGGCGGACTGCTTGACGAGGTGCGCAGGCTGAGAACAAGAGACGACCTGCATCTCGGCCTGCCCTCGATGCGCTGCGTCGGCTACCGCCAGGCCTGGGAGTATCTGGACGGCGTCTACGGTTTTGCGGAGCTGAGGGAAAAAGGCATTGCAGCGACAAGGCAGCTGGCCAAGCGCCAGATTACCTGGCTGCGCTCGATGCCGGACCGGATCATCGTTGATTGCATCGCATCCGATGCCGGTTCGCAACTATTGGAATTGACCCGCCGCGCCCTGGCGGACCGGAAAAATCCGGCCGGCTGATATTTTCCAGCCGCCCAACTTGACAGAAGTAATCAATGTCAGCATAATTGCGGGCTTCTTGGTGATATAGCTCAGTTGGTTAGAGCACAGCACTCATAATGCTGGGGTCGGTGGTTCAAGTCCACCTATCACCACCAGAATTCAAGGCGGCAAGTCGTTAATCAATGACTTGCGGCCTTTTTGGTTTACGTTCGCTGCATACCCATCGTTCGATTCGCCTCGTCGTTGTGGTGAATCTGAACGGAAGAGCAAAATCAAAGGTCAGCGCGCGATCTGGTTACGAATCCACGCATACGCGGTTCGAGCATCGCAAGCATGAGCAGCAAAACCGTTATGGCCAATATGGCATAAAGTTCTTGAGGGGAATGTGATAGCGCGAGCGGCGCACGCGGGTCGTTGTAATTTGCAGGATAGGCGGCAATCGAAAACAAAGTAAAGCCGACGCATATCGACAGCGAAACGATGAGTATCCATCGCGCGGCGAACAAGCGCAGGGTCTGTCCAATCAAAAGCAATGCTGCCCCACCACACGCAATCCAGAAGAAGACTTGATACATGAAGAATGAACCCATCTTCATGCTCATCGTATCGACGACGTTTGCGTAACCAATGAAACAGAACACGGTAAGGACGCTGGTCGGCAAAAGAAGCACGAGAATCAATATCCAGCGCATGGAGCCCCCTAGATAAAGATTGCAAGAGGTTGCGCGGGTTGTTTCATCATCACGTCCGAAGGCATGAGATTGTCTCTGCGGACTACCCTCCTTAAAACCACCTGTCGTCCTTCAATCCAGCAAAAATTAAGAAAACAGCAATATATCACTGCAGACAAGCCGATTTCGCTCTGCCGCCGTTCTTCATGCGCTCTGATTCAAGCCGGCTGTCTCAATGCGTCCTGCCCGGCTCCTGACAGTCAAACCGATACACCCCCGCATCCACCCCATCCTTGCGCAGGCTGAGCTCCACGCTGCAGCTTTCCCGGTCCGTCATGCCGACCTTCACCTGCGCCAGCGGCATCGCCTGTGCCGCCGGCACATGCACCTGCCCCTGCTGGCTGACGCGGGAACTGCCGCCGCGCCCCTGCTGGACCACCTGCATCCTGAATTCCAGCAGCACATCCTTCATGCTTTTCACATACGGAATGATCCGCATCTGGCCCTGGTTGGCATGGGTATCCAGCCACACCTGGAGATCCGCGTCGGGCGTCATGGTCATCGTTTTTTCCTCATCACGTTCATGCAAAAAAGGCGGACAGCATCTGTCCGCCTTTGCGTTTCGGCTGCCCGGTCTTTCAACCGTTCAGCCACCAACCCGTTCGAAGCGCCGCGCCGCCGCTTGGGAGCGGTTGCGCGGCTATCCGATCAGTGCTGCCAGATGGCTGCGTGGTTGGTGTTGCCGGTCTGCGTGATCGCTGCGGCATGGCCGTTGCCGGTCTGCAGGATCGCGGCCGTGTTGCGCGCTGCATAGCTGACGCCGTCGCCAGCCTGGGCGATGGTCGCCAGATTGCCGTTGCCGGATTGAGCGATGTTCGCATAGTTCCAGTCGCCTGTCTGCGCAACCGACGCGGTCAGCAGGGAACCGCCCTGGCCGATGGAGGCATCATTGTTGGTGCCGCTCTGGGCGATCTTGGCCAGCGAGCTGGATGCGTTGTTCTGCGTGACGGATGCCAGGTTCAGCGAGCCGTCCTGGGCGATGATCGCGGTGCTGGTGTTGCCGCCGTTCTGGGACACGGATGCAGTCTGGAACGAACCGTTCTGCGTGACCGATGCCACATCCTTGTAGCCGTTGGTCTGGCTAACGCCGGCGATGTTGCTGCTGCCGGACTGGGTCACGGTCGCGTCGAACAGGCCCTGTACCACGCCGTTGCCTGCGGAAACGGTGCCGCCGCTCTGATGCACGGAGGCGACCTGGTTGTTGCCCGACTGCTCGACGGTGGCCTTGCTGAAGTCGGCCAGGCCGCCCTGGGTCACGTTCGCTGTCTGGACCGAGCCGGACTGTGTCACCGATGCGGTGCTCGACCAGGTGTTGGTCTGCAGGACGTTGGCGCTGCTGCCGTTGCCCGATTGGGTGACAGTGGCGCTGCCATCCTTGGCGCCGTTGTTCTGGGTGACGACCGCATTCTGGTTGTCGCCGGTCTGGGTAACGGTAGCCTGCTGGTTGAAGGTGCCGTTCTGGTTCACCAGCGCGGTGCTCTGGTAGCCGTTGGACTGGGTCACGGTTGCCTTGTTGGCAGCGCCGGCAGTCTGGTTCACGGTTGCCTGGAACTTGCCCTGAGAGATGGCGCCGCCCGGGAAGTAGGATGCGCCGCTCTGGCTGACGGTTGCAGCCTGGCCTGTGCCGGACTGGAACACGGTGGCGGAGCTGTAGTCGGCGAGGCCGCCCTGGGTCACGGAGGCTGTGTTGGAAGAATCCTGCTGCGTGACGGTAGCGTTGCTGAACCAGGTGTTGGTCTGCAGGACGTTGGCGGCATTGTTGCTGCCCGATTGCGTGATGGAGGCGCTGCCTTCGCGGCTGCCGGAATTCTGCGTCAGGGAAGCGGTCTGGCCATTGCCGAACTGGTTGACGTTGGCCGACTGGTTGGTGACGCCATCCTGCAGCACGGTTGCGGTATTGCCGGCAACGACGCCGTCAGCCTGGAATACGTTCACTTGGCCGTTGGTGGAGTTGGAGGTCGTCACGGTCGCGGTCTGGTTGGCGCCGCTCTGGATCACGGATGCCTTGTTGACGCTGCCCGACTGGGAGACCGAGGCGCTCTGGCTGTTGCCGGTCTGCGATGCGGCGGCTTCATTGCCGGTGCCGGACTGGGCGACGGCGGCTGCGCTGTTGGAAGCGGCGTCTTGCGTGATGCCGGCCACGTTGCCGTTGCCCGACTGGGTCACGGCAGCGGAGACGGATGTGCTGTTCTTTTGCAGGATGCCCGGTACGGAAGCCGGGTCGCTCGGTGTTGCGCCGGGCACGCCGGCACGGTTGTTGTTGCCGACCTGGGTGATCGACGCCGACGCGGACGACGATGCGTTCTGCTCGATGTAGGCGTCATTGCCGGAGCCGGTGGAAGAGATAGTGGCTTGAGCGAAAGCGGGGGATGCAGCGTACGCCAGGCTGATGCCGAGCGCGAGAGCAGTCAGTTTTGTTTTCAATTGTTTCTCCTAAATGGAAAGGGCTGTAAAAACGACGTGATCCGGCGCCCCTAATACTGGATCACCTTTGCAGCGAGACCGTTGCCGTGTTGCTGGACCAGCAGGTTCGGGCTGAGCGGCCCCTGCTGGATGTTCACTACGTTGGAATTGCCGGCCTGCTCGACGGCTGCGGCGTTGCCGCTGCCGGCCTGGGTGACATTGGCGCGGTTGTTGCGGCCGGCCTGCACCACGGAGACCTCGTTGCCGTCGCCGACCTGCTGGGAAAAGACGCGGTTGTCCCTGCCCTGCTGGATCGTCTCGACGCCGTTGCCGTAGCCGGACTGGCTGATCTCGCCGGTGTGCCGGTTGCCCTGCTGGCGCAGGACGGCTTCATTGAATTCGCCGGACTGCATCACGCTGGCCTGATGGCCCTGGTTGCCGTGGTTGGCCCCCATGCCGAATTCGGCGGGCCCGAGATCGGATTTGAGCGACATGTCCGCAGCCCCGGCGGCTGGGACGAAGCAGCAGGCAAAGGCAAACGGCAACAGCAATCCTGCCGCGCGCCGAAGCACGGCGGCGTTAGTCAGTAGTCTCACGATGGAATGACCTTTCAAGAAAGGGAAAATGACGCCCCTGCTCAGTGCCCCGCGGCGTGTAGTTGGGCATGTGCCTGCTCCTGCAGCGGCGTCTTCGCCTCGGGAAGTCCCAGGTACTCGGCGCTCTCCTGCAGGTAGGTGCGCAGTACCGGCGACTGCCAGTCGCTCTCGCGCTTGAGCGCCCAGATCTTGTCCTGCAGCCCCTGCACGATGAGGTGCCCGACCGCGGCTTCGATGGCTTCCCTGACGCAGAGCTGCGAGGGTTCGTTGCGGGTGTAGCCGCCTTCGAGTTCGAGCAGTTCCTTGAAATTGACGAAGCGGAAGACGCCGGTCGACAGCTCGTAGGAATAGATGGTCTTGGTGGTGGAGACGCTGTTGAGGATCTGTCCGCTGCGGATATCGACGCTGCGCAGGCTGATGGTCACCTGGTCGACCCGGTACTGGGTCTTGGCGCCGATGCCGAGATAGCGGGCGCCTGCGCCGCCGGTACGGACATTGGTTTCGTAGGCGACGATGCCGCCTTCGATGATGATGGTGGCCGGCACCAGCGCGGGCAGGTTGATCGTCTGGGCGCCCTTGTCCTGCGGCGTTTCCAGCGCGCGCACGATCTTGCGCTCGGTCAGCAGGTTCTGCAGGTTTTCACGTTCAACCGGGGTGAACCAGCCGGAATCCTTCAATGCCTTGACCAGCATCGTGGCCGCGCCCTGCGTCACCGCCGTCGAGAAGGAACTGTCCGGCGCCGGCTTGTACTGGCCGGTCTGGTCGCGGAAGCCGTAGACCGCGGCCACCACCTTGCCCTTGGGCTCGGGCAGGCGCAGCAGGTCGCGGGTGGCGCCGGTGGCCGGCGTCAGCTTCGCATTGGCGGCAACATCCGAGGGAAGCTGGGTCGATGCGCAGCCGGCCAGCGCCAGCAGCAGCGGAACGGCGAACAGGGACCGGAAAGTGCGGCCGCCGGGCACGCGGGAAAAAGAAAGCTTCATGGCTGTCCCACCTGGAAGGATGTGCTGGCGCCGGTCACCTTGTCGGTGGTGGTGACCAGCAGCAGGCCGCCGCCGAGATCGGAAATCTGGATCGAGAAATTGCCGGTGCTGACCGTGCCGGGCACCAGCTGGCCGTTGGCACCCATGATGCCGGACGTGGCGGCCGAAGCGAGGCGGCTGAGTACGGAGCGCTCGAGGATGTCGTTGAACTGCTGCAGGGAAGTCTGTGTGCTGCCGGTGGTCGGTTTCGGCGCATCGGGATCGGTGGTCTTGTTCTGGGCCTGCGCGGCGTTGAGAAGCACGGCGCCGTTCAGCGGGCTGCCGCCGAACGCCGGATTGACGGGCGTGTAGACAAGCTCGGTCGCATGGCATGCGGCTGCGCTCAACAAGGCACCGGATGCACCGAGCGCGCCCAGCAGCACGGCTGCGGAAAAGTGTTGCCTCGATCTGTTCCTGACTCTCATTCCACCCATCCCATGTTCATCAAAACTCGTCGGCGCCGAGATCGGCATCCCGAAACAGCAGCCGTTCGGCTTCGGTGTCGATGACCGTCTGGTAGACGAGATCGACCGCCTGTTCGCTCAGGCTCCTCAGCCCCGACCGCGCGCTGGACAAGGGCGCCTGGAATACCCGCCGTTGCGCAAACTCGACCCAGACCTGCCCGCCCCAGCGCGCCGAGGGCCGCTCGATCACCGTGATGGCGAAGCGCTCGCTCAGCTCGCGCTCGCGCCAGAGCGCCACGAAATACTGAAAGAATTCCTGGCCGGCGACGGTGATTGTCTGGTTGACCACCACGCCGCCATAGCTCTCGGCCAGCCCGCGCTCGACCTTGGCCGGCGCCGCAAACGCAGCGGGACATGCCGCCGTGATGCCTGCAAGGCAAACCATCGCCAAGGTCGAGAATGTCTTCAAAAAGCTTTCACCTGGAGTTACAAGTTGAAACAAAAACAACTGAATGGGGCGAATGATGATGGTCGAATTGACAATTGTCAATAACTCAATTGACCAATTTGAAACTTTTTGAGGAAGGTGTTGTCGCGAGCAGTGCAGCATCGGTTGCCTGCGCCGAGGAGGCGCTTTTGCGCAGTGGTATAATGCGCACGCTTGTCTGCGCCTCTCTTCGGCAACCATCGCGCCAATGCAGCATCGCTGGCCCGACCCTCGCTTCTGGCGGCAATGCAAGTCAGGGCTGTTTCCTTTCCTTCGTCCGCACACGTTTTTGATGAAACGGGGTCCGAGATGTGGCTTCGTCCCCTTCTCCTCTTGCTGCTTTCGCTGCTTTCCATTGCAACGCTCTCGACCGCGCATGCCTTCGAGCGGCCATTTCCCGCGCATGCAAAGCGCGGCAAGATGACGCCGGCCTCCTTTCCGGACATCGTGATCGAAGGCAAGACGCGCCAGCTCGCACCCGGCGCGCGCATCTGGAATGAGGACAACCTGCTGCAGATGCCGGCGTCGCTGCGAGGCAGCGGCCTGACGGTCAATTACACCGAAGACGCCAACGGCCATATCGACCGCGTGTGGATCCTGACCTCGGCCGAGGCAGGCGAGCCGATTACGAAACAAACGCAAACGCAACCGAACAGCAAGGCCCCTTAAGTCATGCCGAAAAAAGTATTCATCAAGACCTTCGGCTGCCAGATGAACGAGTACGACTCGGACAAGATGGCAGACGTGCTCAATGCCGCCGAAGGCCTGGTCAAGACCGACACGCCGGAAGACGCCGACGTCATCCTGCTCAACACCTGTTCGGTGCGCGAAAAGGCGCAGGAAAAGGTGTTCTCGGATCTCGGCCGCCTGCGCGAACTGAAGAAGACCAAGCCCGACCTGGTGATCGGCGTCGGCGGCTGCGTCGCTTCCCAGGAAGGCGAGGCGATCGTCAAGCGCGCGCCCTATGTCGACGTGGTGTTCGGTCCGCAAACCCTGCACCGACTGCCCGACCTGATCAGCCAGCGCCGCAGCAGCGGCCGCTCGCAGGTCGACATCAGCTTCCCCGAAATCGAGAAGTTCGACCATCTGCCGCCGGCGCGCGTCGAAGGCGCGACCGCCTTCGTGTCCATCATGGAAGGCTGCAGCAAGTACTGCAGCTATTGCGTGGTGCCCTACACGCGCGGCGAGGAAGTGTCGCGCCGCTTCGAGGACGTGCTGGCCGAGGTGGCCGGACTGGCGGACCAGGGCGTCAAGGAAATCACGCTGCTCGGCCAGAACGTCAATGCCTACCGCGGCGCGATGGCCGACGGCGAAATTGCCGACTTCGCGCTGCTGATCGAATATGTGGCGGAGATTCCGGGCATCGAGCGCATCCGCTTCGTGACCAGCCATCCGAAGGAATTTACCCAGCGCCTGATCGATACCTATGCGAAGGTGCCGAAGCTGGTCGATCATCTCTACCTGCCGGCGCAGCACGGCTCGGACCGCATCCTGATGGCGATGAAGCGCGGCTATACCGTGCTGGAATACAAGTCGGTGATCCGCCGCCTGCGCGAGGTGCGCCCGAACATTTCGGTGTCAAGCGATTTCATCGTCGGCTTCCCGGGCGAGACGGAGGCGGACTTCGAGGCCTTGATGAAGCTCATCAACGATATCGGCTACGACACCAGTTTCAGTTTCGTCTTCAGTCCCCGCCCCGGTACGCCCGCGGCGAACTTGCCGGACGACACGCCCTACGAGGTGAAGCTCAAGCGCCTGCAGCATCTGCAGGCCACCGTCGAAGCCAACGTGCGGCGCATCAGCGAAGCAATGGTGGGCAGCGTGCAGCGCATCCTGGTGGAGGGTCCGTCGAAGAAAGACCCGCAGGAGTTGCAGGGACGCACCGAAAACAACCGCGTGGTCAACTTCGCCGGCGGCCCGAATTCCGCAAGGCTGGTCGGCCAGCTGGTCGACGTGAATATCGTGCAGGCCTTCCCCTATTCGCTGCGCGGCGAACTAGTCATCAAACAATGAATCCTAGCGAGACGAACAACTCACTTTGAAACCCAAAATTCCTGCCCAAACTCAACAATTCATTCCCGAGCCGCTGGACAACAAGCGGCTCGCGCATCTTTGCGGACCGATGGACGAGAATCTGCGGCAGATTTCCGCCGCGCTCGACGTCACCATTTTCCGGCGCGGTGAAAAATTCGTCATCAGCGGCAACAATTCGCCGCGCGCCGTAGAGATTCTCGAAAACTTCTACCAGATCGCGGACAACCCCATTTCCGTGGAAGACGTGCAGCTTGCCCTCGTGGAACAGCGCGCCGTGGAACAGGAAGAAACCGCCAAGAAAACGCCGTCCGCTGCCGGCGACACCGATGTGGAAAGCGACGAGGCATCCCAGGTCGCGCCGGTCCTGAAGACGCGGCGCAGCGACCTGCGCGGACGCACGCCGCACCAGAACCAGTACCTGAAGGCGATCCTGGAGCACGACGTCACCTTCGGCATCGGCCCGGCCGGCACCGGCAAGACCTACCTTGCCGTGGCCTGCGCGGTGGATGCGCTGGAGCGCGACGCCATCAAGCGCATCGTGCTGACGCGTCCGGCCGTGGAAGCCGGCGAGCGCCTCGGTTTCCTGCCGGGCGACCTGACGCAGAAGGTCGATCCGTATCTGCGCCCGCTGTATGACGCCCTTTATGACCTGCTCGGTTTCGACCGCACGCAGAAGATGTTCGAGAAGCAAGTGATCGAGATCGCGCCGCTGGCCTACATGCGCGGACGCACCTTGAATCATGCGTTCATCATTCTCGACGAAGCGCAGAACACGACGCCGGAACAGATGAAGATGTTCCTCACGCGCATCGGCTTCGGCAGCAAGGCCGTCGTCACCGGCGACGTCACGCAGATCGACCTGCAGCGCACGCAGAAAAGCGGCCTGGTCGATGCCGCGCATATCCTGAGAAACGTACGCGGCATCGCCTTCACGCAGTTCACCAGCGCCGACGTGGTGCGCCATCCTCTGGTGGCCCGGATTGTTGACGCGTATGATGCGGCAACACCCAAAAGCGCAACCTTGAGAAATGTCGCAAAAAAATAAGCTGAGCCTGTCAGTCCAGTACCCCGATGCCCGCCTGAAAGAAATCGTCACCCGCGCCGACCTGAGGCGCTGGGTGCAGGCGGCGCTGTTTGCCCCGGCGGAACTGACCATCCGTTTCGTCGATGCCGAGGAAGGCCGCGCCCTCAACCGTGAATACCGCGGCAAGGACTACGCGACCAATGTGCTGACCTTTGCCTATACGGAAGACGAGGAAAGCGAAACGACGCAGGCCGACATCATTCTCTGCACCGATGTGCTGCAGCGCGAAGCCGACGAGCAGAAGAAAACGGTGCAGGCGCACACTGCCCACCTGGTCGTGCACGGCGTGCTGCATGCGCAGGGCTACGACCATGAAACGGATGAGGAAGCAGCCGAAATGGAAGGCTTGGAAATTGAAATCCTGGCAAGCCTGGGGCAGTCGAATCCCTACGTGAGTTAGATTTTAGACAATGCCGGGACGGGCTTTTTCCTCGTCCGCCGTCCCATTTGTTGTATCCTATAAGCCTTCCAACTACGGCTTCCAGCCATATGCAAGATCACCCTAGTGGTGCCAAATACCTTGACACCAAACCCCAGCGCTCCCTGTTCGAACGACTGAGCGCGCTCATTTCCCCCGAACCAGAGAATCGGTCGGAGCTTCTTGAAATCCTGCAAGATGCCCATGAACGCAAC
The DNA here is from genome assembly GCF_015352985.1 of Noviherbaspirillum malthae. GTDB lineage: Bacteria > Pseudomonadota > Gammaproteobacteria > Burkholderiales > Burkholderiaceae_D > Noviherbaspirillum > Noviherbaspirillum malthae. Next base: position 25,643 of record NZ_JACYXF010000023.1, read on the forward strand.
CTGATCGACGCCGATGCGCTGTCGATGATCGAAGGCGTGTTCCAGGTGTCCGATCTTTCCGCGCGCGACATCATGGTGCCGCGTCCGCAGATGGATGTGATCGACCTGAACAAGCCCATCGAGGAATGGATGCCGCTGGTGCTCGACACCGCCCATTCGCGCTTTCCCGCCATCGACGGCGACCGCGACAAGGTGGTCGGCATCCTGCTGGCGAAGGATCTGCTGCGTTATTACGCCGAGGAATCCTTCGACGTGCGCGACATGCTGCGCCCGGCCGTCTTCATTCCGGAATCCAAGCAGCTCAACGTGCTGCTGCGCGACTTCCGCGCCAACCGCAACCACATGGCCATCGTGGTCGACGAGTACGGCGGCGTTGCCGGCCTGATCACGATCGAGGATGTGCTGGAACAGATCGTCGGCGATATCGAGGATGAATACGATATCGATGAAGAGGAAGACAACATCATTCCCGTCAGCAACGGCTCGCTCGGCCTGCGCTGGCGCGTCAAGGCGCTGACCGAGATCGAGCAGTTCAACGAATCGATGGGCGCGAATTTCTCCAACGAGGACGTGGACACCATCGGCGGCCTGGTCGCCAACCACCTCGGCCGTGTTCCGCGCAAGGGCGACATTTTCGATATCGACCATCTCCGCTTCGAAGTTCTGCGGGCGGATGCGCGTCAGGTGCATGTGCTTCTGGTCGAGAAGCTGCCGGAAGCACGCGTGGAAGTGGTGTCCTGAAGGTGCTTTTGCCCACGGGACGGCATGGTTCGGCAGGCGCATCGGATGCCCCAGACATCCCGGTATACTGCGCTGCCGACGCGCAGGTTCCTCTGCGCGAAAAGCCGCCGACGAACCCACAAGAAAAACCCCGCGTGAACAACCGCCCCGCTTCGCTTTTTCCCGGACTGATTCCTCCTCTTGCCGCGCTGGCTGCCGGCGGCCTGACCGTGTTCGCGTTCGCGCCGTTCGGCCTGTGGCCGCTGCAGATCCTGACGCTGGCGGCGGTATTCCTGCTGACGCTGCGCGCCTCCGGCTTTGCGCAGAGCGCATGGATAGGCTGGGCCTACAGTTCCGGCGTCATGATTGCCGGCGTGCACTGGCTGTACATCAGCATGCACCGCTACGGCGGCATGCCGGGCTGGATGGCGGCGCTGGCCGTGGTCCTGTTGTCGGTAGCCTTGAGCACCTATGCGGCACTCGGCTTCGGTCTTGCCGGCTGGCTGAGGCGACGCGCCTCGCTCGGCGCTTCGGTCCTTGCCCTGCTGGTGTTGCCGTCGGTGTGGACGCTGGCGGAATGGCTGCGCGGCTGGGTATTCACCGGCTTTCCCTGGGTCAGCGCCGGATATGCGCACACCGGTGGGCCGCTCGCCGGCTATGCGCCCCTAGTGGGCGTCTACGGCCTGGCCCTGATTTCCGGCCTGGTTGCCGGCTGCATCGCACTGCTGTTTGCGGGCAAGCGCGCAGTTCCGGTCGGGCTTGCGCTGGCCATCCTGGCCGGCGGCATCATTCTCAAGCCCGTCCAGTGGACGACGCCGCACGGTGAGCCGATCTCGGTGCGCCTGCTGCAGGGCAATGTGCCGCAGGAAATGAAATTCGCGCCCGAACAGCTGCAGGCAAGCCTGGCGCTGTATCACGCGTCGATCACGCGCCGCCCCGCCGACCTGATCGCCACGCCGGAAACCGCGATTCCCCTGCTGTCGACGCAGCTTCCGCCGGATTATCTGGGTCTACTGGCGGAGTTCGCGCGCAGCTCGAACAGCCATATCGCGCTCGGCATACCGGTCAGCGACGGCCCGCGCCAGTATGCCAACAGCGTGCTGGGCCTGGGACCGGCCGCAGCGCAGCCGTATCGTTACGACAAGCACCATCTCGTTCCCTTCGGCGAATTCATTCCGCCCGGCTTCCGCTGGTTCGTCGACATGATGCATATCCCGCTGGGCGACTTCAATCGCGGCATCCTGCTGCAGAAGCCGTTCGCGGTGCGGGACCAGTGGGTGATGCCCAACATCTGCTACGAAGACTTGTTCGGCGAGGAGATCGCCGCGCAGTTGGCGGCAGGAAAAGATTCAGGCATGCCGCAGGCCACCATCCTGCTCAACATGTCGAACATCGCCTGGTTCGGTGACTCGATCGCACTGCCCCAGCACTTGCAGATATCGCAGCTGCGCGCGATGGAAACCGGCCGGCCGATGCTGCGCGCCACCAACACCGGCGCGACCGCCCATGTCGGCCCCGACGGCGCGGTGATTGCGCAGCTCGCGCCTTTCACGCAGGGCGAACTCGATGCGAAGGTGCAGGGCTACACCGGCCTGACGCCCTATAGCCGGCTTGGCAATTATCCGGCTGTCATTGCCTCGCTGCTGGCGTTGTGCGCGGCCGCATGGCGGCTCCGCAAGGGCGGCAAGAATGCGCCTGATGCCGGCAAAACCCGCTAGAATCTACGGTTTTGGCAAATTCCCCTCTTTGAATCCGGCGTGTCCTTCCCGCCGGTCACGACACGATGCTCACATTTCAACAAGTCATTCTCAAGCTGCAGGAATATTGGGATGCGCAAGGCTGCGCCCTGCTCCAGCCCTACGACATGGAAGTCGGCGCCGGCACCTCGCATACCGCGACCTTCCTGCGCGCGATCGGACCGGAACCCTGGCGCGCCGCCTACGTGCAGCCATCGCGCCGCCCCAAGGACGGCCGCTACGGCGAAAACCCGAACCGCATGCAGCACTATTACCAGTATCAGGTGGTGCTCAAGCCGGCGCCGGAAAACATTCTCGACCTGTATCTCGGCTCGCTCGAAGCGCTCGGCCTGGACCTGAAGCAGAACGATGTGCGCTTCGTCGAGGACGACTGGGAAAACCCGACGCTGGGCGCCTGGGGCCTGGGCTGGGAAGTCTGGCTCAACGGCATGGAAGTCACCCAGTTCACCTATTTCCAGCAGGTCGGCGGCCTCGACTGCAAGCCGGTGCTCGGCGAAATCACCTACGGCATCGAGCGCCTGGCGATGTACCTGCAGGGCGTGGAAAACGTCTACGACCTGGTCTGGACCGAGTGGCAGGAAAACGGCGTGACCAAGCGCCTGACCTACGGCGACGTGTTCCACCAGAACGAGGTCGAGCAGTCGACCTTCAACTTCGAGCACTCCAACACCGAATTCCTGTTCTCGCTGTTCGGCAACTACGAGTCCGAAGCCAAGCGCCTGATGGAAGTGCCGCTGGCCCTGCCCGCCTATGAAATGATTCTCAAGGCCGCGCATACCTTCAACATGCTCGATGCGCGCGGCGCCATCTCGGTGACCGAGCGCGCCGCCTACATCGGCCGCATCCGCAACCTGTCGCGCGCGGTCGCGCAGGCTTATTACGAATCGCGCGAGAAGCTCGGCTTCCCGATGTGCGGAGACACGCGCAAGGCAGCGTAAGCGCGCGCCGTGGCGCCGCACGGCGGCGTCATGGCGTCCCGAGAACCGTATAGATACGACAGGCCGGCAACGCGCCGGCACGACGGCAAACATATGAACCAAACACTCTTAGTCGAACTGCTCACCGAAGAACTGCCGCCGAAGGCGCTGGCAAAACTGGGCGAGGCTTTTGCCGCAGGCATCCTCAACGGCCTGAAGGCGCGCGATTTCATCGAATCCGATTCCACGGCGACCGCCTACGCGACGCCGCGCCGCCTCGCCGTCTCGATCACCAAGGTGCGCGCCACCTCGCCGGACAAGTCCATCCGCGAAAAGGTGCTGCCGGTCTCGGTCGCGCTCGACAAGGACGGCAATCCCGCCGCGCCGCTGGCCAAGAAACTGGCCGCGCTCGGCTTTCCCGACCTCAAGGTCAGCGATCTGGAGCGCGCCTCCGACGGCAAGGCGGAAAGCTTCTTCTACACCTACACCGCACCCGGCTCCAACCTGCAGGCAGGCCTGCAGGCCGCGCTGGAAGACACGCTGGGCAAGCTGCCGATTCCGAAACTGATGAGCTACCAGCGCCCCGACGGCGAGACCGTGCAGTTCGTGCGCCCCGCGCACAAGCTGATCGCGCTGCACGGCGCCGACGTGGTGCCCGTCGCCGTGCTCGGCCTGGCCGCCGGCCGCGTCACCCTCGGCCACCGCTTCCTGTCGGCCGGCGAACTGCAGATCGACCATGCCGATGCCTACGCCGCCACGCTCGAAGCCAGGGGCCGCATCGTTCCTTCGGTGGCCGCGCGCAAGGAGCGCATCCGCGCCTCGCTGCAGGACAAGGCCAACGGCGACCAGGTGCTGATGCCGGAATCGCTGCTCGATGAAGTGAACGCGCTGGTCGAATGGCCGGTGGTCTATGAATGCCGTTTCGAGGATGCCTTCCTGAGCGTGCCGCAGGAATGCCTGATCCTCACGATGCAGACCAACCAGAAATACTTCGCCCTGACCGACGCCGCCGGCAAGCTGCGCTCGCGCTTCCTGATTGTGTCCAACCTGGAAACCAGCGATCCGCAGCACATCATCGGCGGCAACGAGCGCGTGGTTCGCCCGCGCCTGTCCGACGCGAAATTCTTCTTCGAGCAGGACAAGAAAAAGAAGCTGGCCGACCGCCTGCCCGGCCTGGGCAACGTGGTCTACCACAACAAGCTCGGCACCCAGGGCCAGCGCACCGAGCGCGTGAAGGCGCTGGCCGGCAAGATCGCCGCCGCGCTGGGCGCCGACGTGGCGCTCGCCGAACGCGGCGCGCTGCTGGCCAAGGCCGACCTGCTGACCGACATGGTGGGGGAATTCCCGGAACTGCAGGGCATCATGGGCACCTACTATGCGCGCCATGACGGCGAGCCGGAAGACGTTGCGCTGGCCGCCTCCGAGCACTACCAGCCGCGTTTTGCCGGCGACGCCTTGCCGTCGACGCAGACCGGCACCGTGGTCGCCCTGGCCGACAAGCTCGAAACCCTGGTCGGCATCTGGGGCATCGGCCTGCAGCCGACCGGCGACAAGGACCCGTTCGCGCTGCGCCGCCACGCGCTCGGCGTGCTGCGCATGCTGGTGGAAAAGCGCCTGCCGCTGTCGCTGAACGATCTGCTGCGCGATGCCGCCCAGCTGTTCGCCGGCAATGCCAACTTCAAGGATGCCGCCGGCGACGTGTTCGCGTTCATGCTCGACCGCCTGCGCGGCCTGCTTCGCGAGCGCGGCTATGCGCAGAACGAGATCGAAGCCGTCGTCGCGCAGAACCCCGACCGCCTCGACAACATCCTGGAACGCCTCGATGCGGTGAAGGCCTTCGCCGCGCTGCCGGAAGCCGAATCGCTGGCGGCCGCCAACAAGCGCATCGCCAACATCCTCAAGAAGAACGACGGCGAAGCCGCGGCTGCCTCCGTGCAAAGCGATCTGCTCAAGGAAAGCGCCGAGGAAGGGCTGTATTCGGCGATGTCGCAGCTCAGGCCGCAGGTCGATGCCGCTTTCGCCCAGGGCGATTTCGCCGGCACGCTCAAGTCGCTGGCCCGGCTGCGCAATGACGTCGACGCCTTCTTCAACGACGTCATGGTGATGGCAGAGGACGAGCAGCTGCGCAGGAACCGCATCGCGCTGCTGTCGGACCTGCACGGCATGATGAACCAGGTCGCCGACATCTCGAAACTGGCCGCCTGACCATGAAACTGATCATCCTCGACCGCGACGGCGTGATCAACCACGACTCCGACGACTTCATCAAGTCGCCGGAGGAATGGGTGCCGATTCCCGGTTCGCTGGAGGCGATTGCCAGGCTCAACCAGGCCGGCTACCGCGTGGTGGTGGCGACCAACCAGTCGGGCATTGCGCGCGGCCTGTTCAACATCGTCACGCTCAATGCCATCCACCAGAAGCTGCATACCGCGGCGCACCAGGCCGGCGCCGACATCGACGCCATCTTCTTCTGCCCGCACCTGGCCGATGACAACTGCGACTGCCGCAAGCCCAAGCCGGGCATGCTGCAGGATATCGCGGCGCGCTTCGACGTCAACCTGAGAGGCGTGCCGACGGTGGGCGATTCGCTGCGCGATTTGCAGGCGGGCTTCGTGGTCGGCTGCGTTCCCTATCTGGTCCTGACCGGCAAGGGGGAGAAGACGCGCGACAAGGGCGGCCTGCCGCCGGGCACCACCATTCACGCCGACCTCGCCGCCATGGTCGATTATCTGCTCAGGACAAGCGCGGACGTTGCCGCCGCCGCATGAGCATTGTTGGTGAAAGACTGTAATAAAAAGGCCGTCATCACCGGCCGCTTCTGGTTTCTGGAGAGTTGATGTCACATCCCGTTCTTTTCCTGCGTTCGCTGGTCTTTGCCCTGCTGATGCTGGTCGCCACCCTCGTCTGGGCGCCGCTGTGCTTCCTGTTCGCGCCGCTGCCCTACAACCAGCGCTATTTCATGACCGGCCTCTGGAACAAGTTCATCATCGGATCGGCGCGCGTGGTCTGCGGCATCCGCTACCAGATCAAGGGCGCGGAAAACCTGCCCGACAGCCCGGCCATCCTGCTGTCCAAGCACCAGTCGGCCTGGGAAACGATCTTCCTGTTTTATGCGATGCCGCGCCCGCTGGTCTATGTCTTCAAGAAGGAACTGCTCTACATCCCCTTCTTCGGCTGGGGCATCGCCCTGCTGCGCATGATCCCGATCGACCGCAGCAAGACCAAGGATGCGTTTGCCCAGGTGGTCGAGCAGGGCAAGAAGCGCCTTGCCAGCGGCCAGTGGATCATCATGTTCCCCGAAGGCACCCGCTCGAAGGTCGGATCGAAAGGCAAGTACAAGAGCGGCGGCACCCGGCTCGCGGTCGAGACCGGCGCCGTCGTGGTGCCGATCGCATTGAACGCCGGCGAATGCTGGCCGAAGAATTCCTTCATCAAGAAGCCGGGCCTGATCACGGTTTCGATCGGCAAACCGATCTCCTCCGAAGGACGCCATCCGGCCGAGCTCATGCAACAAGTTGAAAATTGGATAGAATCCGAGATGCGGGTGATTTCCTCGCCCGGCACTTACGCCAACCACAAGGTCACCGACTCCTTTGAAGCTGCTACGCCAGACTCCGCCTGAACCCCAACAGCTTGCGCTGCAGCTCGACTTCTTTTCTTCCGATGCATCGGCCCGGCCGGCGGTAGACCAGCCGGCGCCGAAGCATGTGCCGGGGTCCGGCAAGATGCCTCAGGCCCCGGCAACCGAATCCTTCCTTACGCCCTCCGAACCGGCGCCAGCCGGCAAGCCGTCGTCATCGGGACATCGCCGGCTGCAGGTCGGCGATCATCTGCTTGAATACCGGCTGCAGCGCTCCAAGCGCCGCACCATCGGTTTCCTGATCGATGAAGACGGATTGCGCATTACCGCGCCGCGCTGGGTGCCGCTGGCCGAGATCGAAAGCGCGATCCATGAAAAGCAGCGCTGGATCCTTGCCAAGCTGCGCGAACGACGCGAGCGTTCCGCGCGCCGGCTGCAGCCGCAGATGCAATGGTGCGACGGCGCGACGCTGCCCTATCTCGGCAACGACATCACGCTGCGCATCCTCGCCGCGCAGTCGGCCGGCGTGGCTTTCGATGCCGACGCGCGCGAACTCGCGGTCAGCCTGCCGCCGGGCGCCGGTGAACAGCAATTGAAGGACCGGGTGCAGGGCTGGCTGCAGACGGAAGCAAAGCGCATCTTCGCCGAGCGCCTGCCTGTCTATGCCGAGCGGCTGGGCGTGGTCTACAAGTCCTTTGCGCTGTCTTCCGCCACCACGCAGTGGGGTTCCTGCACGGCCGAAGGGAAGATCAGGCTGAACTGGCGGCTGGTGCACTTCGCCATGCCGATGATCGACTATGTGGTCGCGCATGAACTGTCGCACCTGCGCGAGATGAACCACAGCCCGCGCTTCTGGGCGACGGTGCAATCGGTGTTTCCGGAATTCCAGGCGGCAAAGCGCGTGCTGCGCGAAAGCGGGCCGGACACTTTGCCGGTATTCTAGAGTCTGGTGCCTTTGATTCGGGATTGGCAGCCGCGCTGCCATCCAAACGCATCCATCACTCGATTTTCAACAAAAGCCAAGTAGCCGCACTGCCAACGGCGCGGTGCGCATCATTCATCAAACGGAGCAACCATGCGCATTCTTCACACCATGCTGCGAGTCGGCGACCTGCAGCGTTCCATCGATTTCTATACCAAGGTCCTCGGCATGAAACTGCTGCGCACCACCGACCGGCCCGAGCAAAAATACACGCTGGCCTTCGTCGGCTACGGCACCAATCCCGATCATGCGGAGCTGGAGCTGACCTACAACTACGGCGTAGAGAAGTACGACCTGGGCACAGCCTACGGCCATATCGCACTTCAGGTCGAGGATGCCTACAAGGCCTGCGATGCGGTCAAGGCCCAGGGCGGCACCGTGACGCGTGAAGCCGGCCCGGTCAAGGGCGGTTCCACCGTGATCGCATTCGTGCAGGATCCGGATGGGTACAAGATCGAGTTTATTCAGCGGGATTGAGGGTTTCTGGGAGCAGAGGCAGCAGGAGTTTTGCGGTGTATGCTTGTGCCTGCGGATAAAGAACACTCCTTCCCCTTCAAGGGCGGCCGGCGAGGTGGAAGGCTGGGATGGGGATGGGTTTAGCAACATGCGTTTAACCCATCCCCACCCCCAACCCTCCACCTCGCCGGCCGCCCTTGAAGGGGAGGGAGCGAAGGGCACAAGGCGTGCGCCACGCATACAAACTTGGAGCCGCTTGCAAGCGGTGAGGTGAAGGGAGCACGAAATCACTATCTCCTCTACATCGACCCTACGTTGAAAGCCGATTCGCCAACGCCACAAACTGCTCCACCGGCACCGCCTCAGGCCGCGCCTGAGGATCCACTCCCGCATCGATGAGATCGTTTTCCGTGAACATGCCGGCCACGCAGTTGCGAATCACCTTGCGCCGCTGCGAAAACGCCTTGGTCACCACCTGTTCCAGTTTCCGTTCGTCGCAGGGGAGCGGGTTCGGCAACGGAATCATGCGCACGATCGCCGAATCCACCTGCGGCGGCGGATCGAAGGCCGTGGGCGGCACCACGAACAGCAGCTCCATGTGATAGCGCCACTGCAGCATCACCGACAGGCGGCCGAAGCTCTTGCCGCCCGGCTCGGCCACCATGCGCTCCACCACTTCCTTCTGCAGCATGAAATGCTGGTCCTGTACCTGCGGCGCGATGGCGGCCAGATGAAACAGCAAGGGGCTGGAAATGTTGTAAGGCAGATTGCCGACGACACGCAGCTTGCCGCCTTCGGCCACCGGGATCGAGGCGAAGTCGAACTTCAGCGCATCGCCCTCGTGCACGATCAGGCGCGCGGGATCGAAATTCTTCTTCAGGCGGGTGACCAGGTCGCGGTCGAGCTCTACCACATGCAACTGGCGCAGCGACTCCAGCAGCAGGCTGGTCATGGCCGCGAGGCCGGGGCCGATTTCCACCATCGTGTCGTCAGGCCGAGGATCAATCGCGCGGATGATGTCGTACAGCACCGTTTGATCGGTAAGAAAATTCTGGCCGAAGCGCTTGCGTGGAATGTGTTTCATTGAATGCCGAATGAATGGGAAGATTGACCGCAGGCTCTCAGGCCGCCGCGGCCTTTGCCATCTGCGCCGCGACATTGATGGCCACGACCATGCTGCCATGGTCGGCCTTGCCGACGCCGGCGGCAGCCAGGTCGAGCGCAGTGCCGTGATCGACCGAAGTGCGGATGATGGGCAGACCGAGCGTGATGTTGACGCCGCGGCCGAAGCTCGCATGCTTGAGCACCGGCAGGCCCTGGTCATGGTACATGGCCAGCACGCAGTCGGCGTCCTGCAGGTACTTGGGCTGGAACAGGGTATCGGCCGGATAGGGGCCGGTAGCATCAATGCCCTTTTCCTGCGCCGCCTTCAGCACCGGCGTGATCACGTCGATTTCCTCGCGGCCGAGATAGCCGCCCTCGCCCGCGTGCGGATTCAGGCCGGTGACCAAAATGCGCGGTTGCGCCAGGCCGAACTTGCGCCGCAGGTCGGCATGCACGATGTCGATCGTGGTCATCAGGCTGTCGAAGGTGATGGCTGCGGAGACGTCCTTCAGCGGCAGATGGGTGGTGGCCAGCGCCACCCGCAGCAGGGGTTCGCCGCCCGCCAGCATCATGACGACCTGCGGCGTGCCGGTCTTCTCGGCCAGATATTCGGTGTGGCCGGTGAACGGCACGCCGGCATCGTTGATGGTGCTCTTCTGCAGCGGCGCGGTGACGATGGCATCGAAACGGCGCTGCATGGCGCCTTCGATCGCCACGTCGAGCGTCTGCAGCACCGCATGGCCGTTGCGCGCATCGAGTCTTCCGGGCACGGCTGGCTCGGCGAGCGGACAATCGATTACCGCGATGCGGTCGGTTCCGAGATTGGGCAGCCCGCCGTGGCCGAGCGCCATGGTCGACAGCGCCGTCAGCCGGATCGCCGGATCAATGTCGCCGGCGATCATGGACAGCAGCGCGGCATCGCCCACGAGCACGCTGCGCACCTGCTCGCGCAGCTCCCAGGCGGCCCGGATGGAGATTTCCGGACCGATGCCCGCGGGTTCGCCGCAGGTGATGGCGATGGTCGGCCTGGTCTTCATCCGGAATCAGGAACGGGAATCGGCGTTGTCGAAGCGGTATTCGACATAGGCGCGGTCGCGCAGCTGGCGCAGCCAGTCCTGCGTGGCTTCTTCCAGCTTGCGCTCGCGGATGGCCTGGCGCGCGATCAGGCGCTGGCGTTCCTTCGATACGTCGTCCTTCTTGCGTTCCACCACCTGGATCAGGTGATAGCCGAACGGCGACTCGACCGGCTCGCTCACTTCGCCCGGCTTCAATGCATCCATCGCGCGCTCGAATTCGGGCACGGTATCGCCCGGATAGATCCAGCCGAGGTCGCCGCCGCGCGAGGCGGACAGATCGTTGGAGAACAGCTTCGCCAGCTCTTCGAAGGTGGCTGCCTTGTTGTCCAGGCGCTGCTTCAGTTCGGTCAGCTTGCGGCGCGCCTCGGACGGCGTCACGATCTGGTTGGTCTTGATCAGGATGTGGCGCACATGGGTCTGCTGCACCGATGCTGCTGCGGCAGCGCCGCCTTTCATCACGCTGGGGGTACGTTCCGCGGTCAGCTTGACGATATGGAAACCGGTATTGCTCTTGAGCAGCTGCGACACTTCGCCCTGCTTCATGGAGGACAGGGCATCGACGAACAGCTGCGGCAGGCGCTCCGGGCCGCGCCAGCCGAGGTCGCCGCCGGTCAGGGCATCGGTGGCATCCGAATAAGTGGCTGCCAGCTTGGCGAAATCGCCGCCGCCCTGGACCTGGCGCAGCACTTCCTCCGCGCGGCGCCGGCGCTCGGCGCTCTGCTCGGGCGTGGCATTTTCCGGAATGCGCACCAGGATGTGCGATACGTTGTATTCCTTCTGGCTGGCCGCCGCGCTCTGCTCCGCCGCGAGGTAATTGTCGACCTCGGATTCGGAAATCTGGATCTTGTTGTCGACTTCGCGCTCGCGCAGCCGCTGCATGATGATGTCTTCGCGGATGTCTTCGCGGAAGCGCGCATAGGGGGTGCCGCCCTTCTCCAGCTCGGCGCGGAACTGCGTCAGGCTCATCTTGTTCTGTTCGGCGATGCGCGCGATCGCCCGGTCCAGCATGGTGTCGTCGACGCGGATGCCGACTTCCTTTGCCAGTTGCAGCTGGGCGCGATCGACGATCATGCGTTCGAGCATCTGCCTCTGGAACTCGGGCTGCGGCGGCAGGGCGATATTCTGGTTGCGCATGCGCTGCTCGACCTGCCGCAGCCGCTCGACCAGTTCCTGGCGCGTAATGACTTCATTGTTGACGACGGCGATGATCGCATCGGCCAGGTAGATGCGCGGTGCGCTCTGGGTCTGGGCCGCCGGTGCGGGTGCCGGAGCAGTCATGCCCCCCGGAGGAGCGACCTTGAACTGGGCATGGGCCTGCGGCAGCAGGCCGGCGCCGCAGACCAGTGCCGCCGCCAGCGCAATGCTGCGGACCGGGTTCTTTGCAACTCGCAGTGTCGGTAATGTCTTCATGGTTCGCGTACTTCGTTAGGGGTTACTGGGTTGATTCACCAACTGGTAGCCGGGGATGTTGGCCCGCAGCGCATCCAGCGGATTGGAGCCGAGCCGGGTCAGGCCGGTCAATTCCAGCTGGAAGAAGAGAGAGGTGGTGGCCGCGGTGGTCGCGGTCGGGGTGCGCTGGCCGACGATGCGGAAGATCCAGCAGTCGGCCTTGTATTCGAGACCGAGCAGGCCTTCGGCGACCTTGCTGTCCGGGATCGAATAGTTGACCCGCGCCACGCCGTACCAGCGGTCGGAGATGGGCCATTGTCCGGACACGTCGACCTGCTTGAGTTCGTTGACCAGATCGTTGACGCGGTCGAGCCGGTACTTGACGTTGAGCACCTTTCTCGGCGCCGGGCTCCACTGCATGCCGTAATTGGCGCGAATGACGGAGTTCAGCGTCTGGCTGTACTGCAGGTTGGTGTCGACGCTGATGGCCGGGGAGACGCGGCCGTAGATCGACAGCAGCAGGTCGGAGCGGCTCTGGCTGCGCGGGGTGCCGAGGTTGACGCGCTGCTCGTTGAGATAGAAGCGCTGGCCGACGGCAAAGCGCATGCGCTCGGTGCCCGAAGGTTCGATGTAGCGCGAAACTGCCGCCGCGGTGACCTGGTTGGCGTCGCTGATGCGGTCGTTGCCGATGAAGCGGTTCTCGCTGAACAGCTGGGCGAAGCTCAAGTCGGCCAAGGCCGTGTCGAACAGAGGAAATGCGCTCTGGTCGCGGTACGGCGTATACACATAGAACAGGCGCGGCTCGAACGTCTGGGTCATGCTGTTGCCGAGGAAGTTCGCATCGCGCTCGAACACCATGCCGCTGTCGACCGATACCGTCGGCAGGAAGCGCGACAGGCTGTCGGGCGCACCGGGCGCGGTATTCTGCAGGCTGTACTTGGTGCCGTGCAGCGACACCCGGGGCGTGATGAAATAGCCGGGACGGATGATCGGATACGAGAGCCGCGGATTGATCAGCAGGCGGTCGCCGCGCACCAGGTCCGGATGGTAGAAATTCGTGAATTCCGCATCCGCGTTCCAGTCGAATCCCTTGATGTCCTGGCGGCCGCTCTGGAAAGTAAGCTGCGGCAGGCGGTCGTAGGGACGCCCGATCGGCACGATCGGATCCTGCAGTATCTGAAAGCTCGATGCGCGCGCCGACGCGGTCCAGAACGAGCCGTAGTAATTGAAGGACAAGTCGCGCGGCAGCAGGCGCTGGCTGGCCGCCGTGCGGGTACGCGTAATGTCGTCCGGATACTGGTCGTCGGAGGCGCCGTTGAGATTCCAGTTGAAGTTCAGGCTGGGCGTCAGCGACTGGGAATGGATCGAGGAATACGCATAGCGCGTGGTGCCGGTGCGCCTGTCGTCGGGCAGGTATTCGACGCGCGTCTGGCCGGTATAGGTTTCGCCGAGGTAGCGCGCTTCCGCGCCCAGCTGCAGCCCGCGCCGCGCGAACAGCCGCGGAAACAGCGTCAGGTCGCGGTTGGGCGCGATGTTGAAGTAGTAAGGCACCGTCACGTCCAGGCCGCCCTTGTTGGTCGTGCCGATGGTCGGCGGCAGCACGCCGCTCTTGCGGGCATCCGACAGCGGGAAGGACATCGCGGGTGCGGCCAGGATGGGCACGCCCTTGAAATAGAGGACGGGACTGCGCGCCAGGCCCTCTTCGCGGCCGGCATCGAGATTGAGCTTGCTCGACTTCAGGTACCAGTCGGGATCGGGCGCCTCGCAGGTGCTGTAGGTGCCTTCGGTGACGGTGGCGCGGTCCTCGCCTTCGAAATCGATGCGTTCGGCGCCGCCCCGGGCATTGTTGATCTGCAGCCGGTAGGTCGGATGGGTGACATAACCCTCCTGGGCTTCCAGCCGCAGGCGCATTTCATCGCCGGTATAGGTATCGCCGAAGCGGCGCATGCGGATATTGCCGGAAGCCTCGACCTCGTCCTCGACGACGCGGTAAGTGGCGCGGTCGGCATTGACGGTGGTCGGGCCGCGGATGATTTCGACATCGCGCTCGAGAATCACTTCCCGGTCGGGCCGGCCGCTCATCTGTTCGGCGCTGACCGTGGCTGGCGCATTTTTCTCATCTTCCGCCGCCCGGCCGGCAGCGGCCTGCGCCGATGCGAGCGTCGGCGTTGCGGCAACGGCAATGGTGGCGGCCAGAAGCCGAAGCAAAAGTTGCGAAGGGGGAATTGCGGGATACCGGTTCATGAAAAGAGAGGTCGGCGGGCGCTTTTTCGAGATGAATCCCTTATTATATGGGAACTCGTATGCCCTAACGGATTGATTCCGGATTGTATCCACTCCCAGGTTGTTTCATGTCTGTAAATATTCCCTCCGATATTCGACTTTCCGAAGTAAAACAATGGCTTGCAACACAGCCTGACCTCAAGGTTTCTCCCGAAACGATCCGCCCGGCGTCTTCCGACGCCAGCTTCCGCCGCTATTTCCGCGTCGATGGCGAAGATGGCAACACCTATATCGTGATGGATGCGCCGCCGCCCCAGGAAGACGTGCGCCCGTTCATCCATGTCGCCGAAGTTTTCGGAGAATCCGGCGCGTCGGTGCCGAAGATCCTGGCGCGAGACGTCGAACGCGGCTACCTGCTGCTGAGCGACCTCGGCAACACTACCTACCTGCACCAGCTCAACCACGACACCGCGCACAAGCTCTATCTCGACGCGATCGAGTCGCTGGTGCTGATCCAGACCCAGAGCAAGCCGGGCGTGCTGCCGGAATACGACCGCGCCCTGCTGCACCGCGAACTGATGCTGTTCCCCGACTGGTATGTGGGCAAGCATCTCGGCGTCACGATGACGGAGAAGCAGACAGAGAGCCTGAACAAGGTCTTCGACGTCCTGCTGGCCAACAACCTGGCCCAGCCGCAGGTCTACGTGCACCGTGATTATCATTCCCGCAACCTGATGGTGGTCAGCCCGGGCAATCCCGGCATCCTCGATTTCCAGGATGCGGTGTACGGACCGATCACCTATGACCTGGTGTCGCTGCTGCGCGACGCCTACATCCAGTGGGACGAGGAAATGGTGCTCGACTGGGCGATCCGCTACTGGGAACGGGCGCGCCGCGCCGGCCTGCCGGTGAGCCACGACGTCGATGCCTTCTACCGCGACTTCGAATTCATGGGCCTGCAGCGGCATCTGAAGGTGCTCGGCATCTTCGCCCGGCTCTATCACCGCGACGGCAAGGATGGTTACCTGAAGGATTTGCCGCTGGTCATGGAATACACCCGCAAGGCCGCCGGCCGCTACAACGCGCTGGCGCCGCTGATCCGCCTGCTCGACGAACTGGAAGAAAAAGGTCCGTCGGTCGGCTATACCTTCTGACGTGCGTCCTCTTCCGCAACTGCAACTACCGATAGAATAGGCGGCAGGCGCTCTGCTTCGATCCTGCTTCGACGCGGGCCTCCGCCGCCATCCATGCATTGAAGAAAGTCATCGAATGAAAGCCATGCTCTTCGCCGCCGGACGTGGCGAGCGGATGCGTCCGCTGACCGATACCTGTCCCAAGCCGCTCCTGACGGTGCGCGGCCGGCCGCTGATCGTCTGGCACATTCTCAACCTGGTGCGCGCCGACATCCGCGACATCGTGATCAACCATGCGCATCTCGGCCACATGATCGAGGAGGCGCTCGGCGACGGTTCGAAGTTCGGCGCGCGCATCAGCTACTCCGCAGAAGGCACGGCGCTGGAAACGGCAGGCGGCATCGCCAAGGCGCGCCATCTGCTCGGCGAGGAACCTTTCGTTGCCATCGCTGCCGATACCTATTGCCCGCACTTCGATTTCGAGCAGGTCAGGGAAGCGCTGCAGGACAATGACATGTGGGGCAACCCGCATCCGGCCGACAAGCGGGACGTGGCCTGGCTCTACCTGGTGAAGAACCCGGCGCACAATCCCAAGGGCGATTTCGCGCTCAACAGCTTTTCGATCGCCAATGAAGGCGACCAGACATTCACGTTTTCCGGCATCGGCGTCTACCGCACCGAAATCTTCGATTCCATCGAACCGGGCCAACCCGCCAAGCTGGCGCCCATCCTGCGCGACTATGCGTCGCGCGGCCAGGTCGGCGGCGAGGTCTACCGCGGCGACTGGACCGATGTCGGCACGCCGGAACGGCTGGCGCAACTCAACGGGGAAAGGACCACATGAATACCTATGCAGCACGGCGCGCCGCACTATTGGCGCAGATGCGGACCAGGGGCGGCGGCGTGGCCGTCATTCCGACCGCGCCCGAAGTCATGCGCAACCGCGATGCCGACTATCCCTACCGGCACGACAGCTATTTCTACTACCTGTCCGGCTTCACCGAGCCGGAAGCGGTGATCGTGCTGGTGGCCGGCGTGAACGGACAAAAGGAGCAGAGCATCCTGTTCTGCCGGGAAAAGAACCTCGAACGTGAAATCTGGGACGGCTACCGCTACGGCCCGGAAGCCGCGCGGGAAACCTTCGGCTTCGATGCTGCCTATCCGGTTGCCTCGCTCGACGCCGAAATGCCCAAGCTGATGGCGAACGCACCCGCGCTGTTCTATGCGCTCGGCAGCGACAGCAAGCTCGACGCCCAGGTGCAGCAATGGCTGCAGGCGGTGCGCATGCAGGCGCGCGCCGGCGTCACGCCGCCGACCGCCGCGCACGACGTGCGCGTGCTGCTCGACGACATGCGCCTGGTCAAGGATGCGAGCGAAATCGGCATCATGAAGAAAGCCGCCGAGATTTCCGCCGAAGCCCATCGGCGCGCGATGCAGATCTGCCGCCCGGGCTTGCGCGAATATCATCTCGAAGCCGAACTGCTGCATGAATTCCGCCGCAACGGTTCGCAGTTTCCCGCCTATGGCTCCATCGTCGCCACCGGGGCGAACGCCTGCGTGCTGCACTACCGCGCTAGCGATGCCGAGATCAGGGACGGCCACCTGGTGCTGATCGATGCCGGCTGCGAACTCGACAGCTATGCCTCCGACATCACCCGCACCTTTCCCGCGAACGGCAAGTTCAGCGCGCCGCAGCAGGAATTGTATGAGCTGGTGCTGGCCTCGCAAGAGGCGGCCGTCGCCGCGACGAAGCCGGGCATGCGCTTCATGGATGGCCATGACGCCGCCGTGAAAGTGCTGGCCCAGGGCATGCTCGACACCGGTTTGCTCGACAGGAACAAGGTCGGCTCGCTGGACGACGTGATCGCCAAGAACGCCTACAGCCAGTTCTACATGCACCGCACCGGCCATTGGCTGGGCATGGATGTGCACGACGTCGGCGACTACCGCGATCCGGCCGCGCCCGACGGCAGCAAGCCGTGGCGCACGCTGCAGCCCGGCATGGTGCTGACCATCGAACCCGGCATCTATGTCCGTCCCGATCCTGCCGTGCCGGAGAAATACTGGAACATCGGCATCCGCATCGAAGACGATGCGCTGGTCACGGAAAGCGGCTGCGAACTGATCACGGCCAACGCGCCGAAGACGGTGGCCGAGATCGAAGCCGTGATGAAGCGCTGACCAGGTGACGGACTTACCGGAACAATCGATGACGGCAAGCGGCTACGACATCGCCATCTGCGGCGCCGGTCCGGTGGGGCTGACGCTGGCCCTGCTCTTGGTCCGGCGCGGCGTGGCGGCAGAGCGCATCGCGCTGATCGATGCCAAGAGCGCCGAGCAGGCCGCCGCCGACCCGCGCTCGATCGCCCTCTCCTACGGCAGCCGGCAGATCCTGGAAGACGTGGGCTGCTGGCCGGTAGCGTCCGACCCCATCCACCAGATCCATGTCTCGCGGCGCGGCCATTTCGGCCGCACGCTGATCGACCGCGACACCTACGGCCTGCCGGCGCTCGGCCATGTCGTCCGCTACGGCGCGCTGGTATCCGCGCTCGGCACGGCTGCCGGTAAGACCGGCGTCGCCATGCTGCGGCCGATGCAGGTATCGTCCTCGATGGAGCACGCCGACGAAGTTGAACTGCAGTTCGCCGACGGCCGCACGATCACTGCCGGCATCATGGTGCAGGCCGAAGGCGGCGTGTTTTCGGAGCAGGCGGCAAAGGCCGTCCGGCGCGACTATGAGCAGACGGCGCTCATCGCGCATGTGAGCTCCGACGCGCCCATTGCCCATCGCGCCTTCGAACGTTTCACCGATGAGGGCCCCCTGGCCCTGCTGCCGCAGGAAGGCGGCTATGCGATGGTCTGGTGCATGCGGCCCGAGACCGCATCCCGGCTGCAGGCCTTGCCGGAGCAAAGCTTCCTGGCCGAACTCGGCAACGCCTTCGGCACCCGCGTCGGCAATTTCACCAAGGTATCGCCGCGCGCCGCCTACCCGCTCGGCCTCAATGCCAATCCCGCCGCGACCGCGCGCACGGTCGCCATCGGCAATGCGGCGCAGACGCTGCATCCGGTGGCGGGACAAGGGCTCAACTTGGGCATGCGCGACGCCGTGGTGCTGGCGCGGCTGCTCGCGGCTGACCTCTCCTCGTCCGCGCTGCAGCGCTTTGCCGCCGAACGCCATGCCGACCGCAGCCTCACCATCCGCCTCACCGATACGATGGCGCGCCTGTTCGCCAATACGGGCGGCGGCTCCTTCTCGCAAGGCGTGCTCGGCCTGTCGCTGGGACTGCTCGACCTGGTGGATCCGGCGAAGAAACTGCTGGCCGACCAGATGATGTTCGGCCGGCGGTAAGGGAGCGGATTTCAAGCGCGACATAAAAACAAAAGCCCCGGACTGTCCGGGGCTTTTGCATGGAGGCGCCTGCAGCGATCAGGCCGTCTTCAGCACGCCGAGCACTTCATCCAGCATTTTCTTCGCATCGCCGAACAGCATCCGGTTGTTGTCCTTGTAGAACAGCGGATTGTCCACGCCCGCATAACCGGAAGCCATGCTGCGCTTCATGACGATGGAATGCTTGGCCTTCCAGACCTCGAGCACCGGCATGCCGGCAATCGGGCTGGTCGGGTCGTCCTGCGCCGCCGGGTTCACGATGTCGTTGGCGCCGATGACCATCGCCACGTCGGTGTCGGCGAAGTCTTCGTTGAGCTCGTCCATCTCCATCACGATGTCGTAGGGCACCTTGGCTTCGGCCAGCAGCACGTTCATGTGGCCTGGCATGCGGCCTGCCACAGGATGGATGCCGAAGCGCACGTTGACACCCTTCTCGCGCAGCAGCCGGGTGATTTCATACACGGTGTGCTGGGCCTGGGCGACCGCCATGCCGTAGCCGGGCACGATGATCACGTTCTTCGCGTCACGCAGCATTTCCGCGGTTTCCGCCGCGGTGACCGGCACCGCTTCGCCCTCGGGCTGCGCCGCCGTGCCGCCGGCCGGCTTGGCCTTGCCGGTGTCGCTGCCGAAACCGCCGGCAATGACGCTGATGAAATTGCGGTTCATCGCGCGGCACATGATGTAGGACAGGATGGCGCCGCTGGAGCCGACCAGCGCACCGGTCACGATCAGCAGGTCGTTCGACAGCATGAAGCCGGTGGCCGCCGCCGCCCAGCCGGAATAGCTGTTGAGCATCGATACCACCACCGGCATGTCGGCGCCGCCGATGGCCATCACCATGTGGATGCCGAACAGCAGCGCAATCACCGTCATGATGATGAGCGGCGTCATGCCTTCCTGGATCGAGCCGGCGCGCACGAACTGGATGCCGAACCAGATCACGATCAGGAGGCCGATCAGGTTCAGGATGTGCCGGCCCGGCAGCAGCAGCGGCTTGCCGCCGATGCGCGCCGACAGCTTGCCGAAAGCGATGATGGAGCCGGAGAAGGTCACCGCGCCGATCAGCACGCCGACATAGATCTCCACTTCATGGATCAGCTTTTCGGCGCCGCTGAAGTTGGCCGACGCCGCCGGATCGATGAAGCTGGCGTAGCCGACCAGCGTCGCCGCGAGGCCGACCAGGCTGTGCATCAGCGCGACCAGTTCGGGCATCTGCGTCATCTGCACGGTACGCGCCGCATACAGGCCGATCGCCGCGCCGACCACCATGGCGCCGACGATCCAGGGAATGCCGGCGGCGGTCACATGCGGTCCGATTACCGTGGCCAGCACGGCCAGCGCCATGCCGATGATGCCGTAAAGGTTGCCGCGCCGCGAGGTTTCCGGATTGGACAGGCCGCCCAGACTCAGGATGAACAGGATGGCCGCACCGAGGTAAGCGACTGTTGTGAGACTTTCAGACATTCTCGCTCCCCTTATTTACGGAACATCGCCAGCATGCGGCGGGTCACGGCGAAGCCGCCGAACATGTTGATGGTTGTCAGCACGATGCCGATCACGGCCAGCCAGCGGATCCAGTCGGCCGGACGTTCGACGCCGGCCGTCAGGGGCGGCGCGATCTGCACCAGCGCGCCGATGGCAATGATGCTGGAAATCGCATTGGTGACGCTCATCAGCGGCGTATGCAGCGCCGGCGTGACGTTCCAGACCACCATGTAGCCGATGAAGCAGGCCAGCACGAAGACGGTGAAGTGTCCGAGGAAGGCCGCGGGCGCATACGCGCCGATGAGCCAGAACAGCACGGCGGCGACGCCGAACAGTACGGCGATGCGGGTGCCCGAAGCCGGTGCGCTCGGCGCGCCATGTCCATGCGCCTTGGGCGGCGCGACGGCAGGCTTGGCGGCCGCCGCAGCCGGCGCTGCCGAGAGCTTGGGCGGGGGCGGCGGCCAGGTGATGCTGCCTTCCTTGATGACGGTGGTGCCGCGGATGACTTCATCGTCCATGTTGACGTTGATGGTGCCGTCCTTGTTCTTGCACAGCTCCTCGGTCAGCCGCAGCAGGTTGGTCGCATACAGCGTGCTCGACTGCTTGGACAGGCGGCTGGGCAGATCGGCATAGCCGATGATGGTGACGCCATGCCTGACCACGACTTCGCCAGGAACGGTCAGCTCGCAGTTGCCGCCCTGCTCGGCGGCGAGATCGACGATCACGCTGCCCGGCCGCATGGACTGCACCATGTCCGCGGTGATCAGCTTGGGCGCCGGCTTGCCCGGAATGAGGGCAGTGGTGATGATGATGTCGACGTCTTTTGCCTGCTTGGCGAAGGTTTCGCGCTGGGCTTTCTGGAAGCCTTCGCTCATGACCTTGGCATAGCCGCCGACGCCGGAGCCTTCCTCGGTATAGTCGACGCCGACGAATTCGCCGCCCATCGACTTGACCTGGTCCGCCACTTCCGGGCGAGTGTCATTGGCGCGCACGATGGCGCCGAGGCCGGAAGCCGCGCCGATGGCCGCCAGGCCGGCGACGCCTGCGCCGATCACGAAGACCTTGGCGGGCGGCACCTTGCCTGCGGCAGTGATCTGGCCGGTGAAGAAGCGGCCGAAATGGTGCGCCGCCTCGATCACGGCGCGGTAGCCGGCGATGTTGGCCATGGAACTCAGCGCATCCATCTTCTGGGCGCGCGACATGCGGGGCACGCTGTCCATCGCCAGCACGGTCACGCGTTTCGCCGCCAGCTGCTGCATCAGTTCCGGGTTCTGCGCCGGCCAGATGAAGCTGACCAGTGTGCTGCCTTCGCGGATCAGCCCGACCTCTCCGGGTGCCGGACCGCGCACCTTGAAGACGATATCCGATGAAGACCACAACTGCGCCGCGCCGTCGACGATCTGCGCGCCGGCAGCCCGATAGGCATCATCGCTGAAGTTTGCGGCATCGCCGGCGCCGGACTCGACCTGCACCGAAAAACCGAGCTTGATCAGTTTTTCGACGACATCGGGCACCGTCGCCACGCGCTTTTCGCCGGGAAAGACTTCCCGGGGCACGCCAATGACTAGAGACATACGCTTCCCCTTCGTTATGAATTATGAAATCCGCAGTCCGAAACAAGCCCGCCGCCCCGGCGTACCGCATGTCACGGCAAAATCATTCCAGTTGATTAAGACTTGCGACGATCTTACACGCAATCCAAAAATAAGCACAACCGTTCTTTTTTGTGGTTTTCCTCGAAAACTTGCCGGAATCCTGTAATTCATTGCTTTCCTCGACCGGTTTTCGGCACAGAGGAAGCAAGAGTCAAGAAGTGAATGTAGCAGCTTTTCATGCCATTTTTACACTTCGGAAGACAGTTGTGAAAAATCAAGATCGTCCATTGCCGGGAAAGCGATCATTCCGCCAATCAACAACTTGCTCGCCGGCCTCCTTGCCGCGAGGCGAGGCGGCCTTGCTGCATGCGAGGTAAAATGTCGCCCTTCTCAAGGAATCCCATGTCTGAAGTCTGGAAACCCTCCGTTACCGTTGCCGCAGTCATCGAGCGCGATGGCCGGTTCCTGCTGGTTGAAGAAGAAACCAGCGATGGCATCCGTTTCAACCAGCCCGCCGGCCATCTCGACCCGAACGAATCACTGATCGAGGCAGTGGCGCGCGAAACCATGGAAGAAACCGCGCATGAGTTCTCGGCCACCGCCATGGTGGGCGTGTACATGTCGCGCTATATCTCGGCACGCACCAACAAGGAAGTGACCTACCTGCGCTTTGCCTTCTGCGGCCAGGTCGGTGCGCAGCATGACCGTCCGCTCGACGAAGGCATCCTGCGCGCCGTCTGGATGACGCGCGAGGAAATGCTGGCCTGCGAAAGCAAGCACCGCAGCCCGCTGGTCCTGCGCTGCGTCGACGACTATCTCGCGGGACAGCGCGCGCCGCTGTCCCTGATCTACACCCATCCCAGCGTGATCGGAGCAATCAGTGGCTAGGAAGCGCGTCGTGATCGGCATGTCGGGCGGCGTCGATTCCTCGGTGTCGGCCTGGCTGCTGAAGGAACAGGGCTATGAAGTCATCGGCCTGTTCATGAAGAACTGGGAAGACGATGACGATTCCGAATACTGCTCCACGCGGCAGGACTGGATCGATGCCGCGAGCGTGGCCGACGTGGTGGGCGTCGACATCGAGGCGGTCAACTTCGCCGCCGAGTACAAGGACCGGGTGTTTGCCGAGTTCCTGCGCGAATACCAGGCAGGGCGCACGCCGAATCCGGACGTGCTCTGCAACGCCGAAATCAAGTTCAAGGCCTTCCTCGACCATGCGATGAAGCTGGGCGCCGACCTGATCGCGACCGGGCATTATGCGCGCGTGCGTCAGGCCGACAACGGCCGCTTCGAACTGCTGAAGGCGCTTGATGCCAGCAAGGACCAGAGCTATTTCCTGCACCGGCTGAACCAGGCGCAGCTTTCGAAGACCCTGTTCCCGCTGGGCGAAATCCCCAAGACGGAAGTACGAAAGATTGCCGAGAAAATCGGCTTGCCGAATGCAAAGAAAAAGGATTCCACCGGCATCTGCTTCATCGGCGAGCGGCCGTTCCGGGAATTCCTGAACCGTTACCTGTCTTATAAGCCCGGACCGATGATGACGCCGGACGGCACCGTGGTCGGCGAGCATGTCGGCCTGAGCTTCTACACGCTCGGCCAGCGCAAGGGCATCGGCCTCGGCGGCATCAAGTCCTACCAGAGTGCCGACGGCAGCAGCGACGCCTGGTATGTCGCGAAGAAGGATGTCGCCGGCAACGTGCTGTATGTCGTCCAGGGGCATGATCATCCCTGGCTGCTGTCGGCAGCACTGGAATCGGCCCAGGCCAGCTGGATCGCCGGCGAACCGCCCGGCATCGAGCAGATCGCGGCGAAGACCCGCTATCGCCAGGCCGATGTGCCCTGCTCCATCTCGGTCAGCGACGCCGAACGCTTTTCGCTGAGCTTTGCAACGCCGCAATGGGCCGTCACTCCCGGCCAGTCCGCCGTGCTGTACGACGGTGAAGTCTGCCTCGGCGGCGGCATCATCAATTCGGCAGCCGCCTGACCTGATTTCCCTCCTCCGCCGGACGCTGCGGTAAGCCGCGTCCGGCAGCCCTCCCCTCCCTGTATTTCCGAAGCGTGCGGTGTCCTGCATCCGGGCATCGTGCCGTCTATCCGATGTGTTTTCAGCAGTCCTGCATGCTTGCGGAAGTCGTTGAATTTCCTGAGTTAATTGCCTTGACACAACTTTCTTCCCAAGCCGTCTCCTCTTTCCCACAGCGGCATCAAATCTTCATAGAAAAACCCTTGCAATCCCGATTAAATTAGCCAATAATCTAAATAAGAATAGTTCGCATTTACATAGGAACAAGGTCATGAACCATTTCACGCAGCAGAAAGAAAGCGTTGCCGTGGCGTCAGAGGCCGATCCTGACCCTGGTAAACGCGTCATCAGAATCAAGAGTGAAGACCTGCTGCAGCAGCAGCGTGAAGTCGAGATCGACCATCACGGCCGGATTTACCGGCTGAGGCTGACGCAGCTGAACAAATTGATCCTGACCGCGTAACTCCATCCGGGAACAGACGCCAAGCATGACATTCAGCCAGCCGATCGCTCATCGTGGGGTAGCCAGCAAATAACGAAGGAAAGGAATAGTTGATGGCAACCGAAACAATCGATCCCCTGCTCTTCGAACCGGCCAGCATGCCGGCCCAGCCCGAGCTGCTGGTTTCCGCGGTGCTGCATCTGATGTCGCACTACACGGCCAACAGCCAGGAGTCGAGGGCGTGCACCAAGCTGGCATCGGTGATTGAAAGGCATTTGAAGGCATTGGCCGACCTGCCCGAACTGGCTCCCGTACTGCGGGCAACCTGCCAGCAGCTGTCGGAACAATGGGCTCTGGTCGTCGAACGCACCATGGCATCGACGACGCAGCGCCAGAACCGTTTTTTCCGCCTGGTGACAGGCAGCAGGGCAAATTGACGCTGCGTCGATTGCCCGAAGACCCGAAAGCTGCCCTGGTCATGCAAGCGAATGCACCGACCGGGCGGCCGAACAAAGCAATAGAAGCAATGACAGGCCTTGCCGCCTCGTCAGCAAGACCACTGGAAGACAACCACAAGGTGTATGAATGATCGTTTGCGTTTGCCACAATGTTTCTGAACGAAAGATCCGTCAAGCCGTCGACAAGGGCTTGACCACCATGCCGCAGCTGCGCGAGCAGCTCGGCGTCGGTACCTGCTGCGGCAAATGCCACTCCTGCGCCAAGACCGTCCTGCGCGAATGCATCGAGGAACGCGAGATGGAAGCGCAGCCCATGCTGTTCCGCCCGGCGTTTGCCGCCTGAACGTCACGGACCGTCCGTCGCGATAGCAAACGCATGTCCGGCTGCCCTGCCCTCCTTCGGCAGGACAGTCGACGGTGCCATCGGGACCAATAAGTGCATGTTCCGGCCGGAGCTGTACATGAGCCGTGCCGGACGCATCCAATCAACTTCCCTCTGCCCTGGCCCCCGCCTTTACTTTCACCTTCGCTTCCTTGCCCACTGGCACGCCGTACGGCATCCCATCAAATGCAGTTCTTAGTGCGAATGATTCCCGCTAACGAAATGCAGGCCTGTTGATGGAAAAAACGACATCGTGCGTTATCATTCGTGTACTTCCCGGGATGACTGGCAGCGGCAGGTCCATCCCTTTATGACACCAATGCAGAGGACCTCATGAAAGGTGACCCCAATATCATCAGACTGCTCAATGCGCAGCTGACCAACGAACTCACCGCAATCAACCAGTATTTCCTGCATGCCCGCATGTACAGGCACTGGGGTTTCGAAAAGCTCGGCAAGAAGGAATACGACGAGTCCATCGGCGAGATGAAGCATGCCGACAATCTGATCAACCGCATCCTGATGCTCGACGGCCTGCCCAACCTGCAGGCACTGCACAAGCTGATGATCGGCGAATCGACGCCGGAAATGCTGGAATGCGACCTCAAGCTGGAGCAGGCTTCACAGCAGACGGTGAAGGACGGCATCAAGGCTTGCGAAGCGGCTGGCGACTTCGTTTCCCGCGAAATCCTGGTCGACATTCTCGACGACACGGAAGAACACATCGAATGGCTCGAAACCCAGCTCGACCTGATCAGCAAGATCGGCCTGCAGAATTACCTGCAGTCGCAGATGGGCGAATAAGTTTCCGTTAGTTTCGGTCAGCCGGCTTCGGCCGGCGCAATAAAAAAGGGCAGCCTCGAAGACTGCCCTTTTTTATTGTCGTTGCTGTCCCGGCCTGCCTTTACATTTACCCGGAGACAGGCGGCCGCAGCACAGACTTACTGCGGAATCGAATCCTTGAAAGACTGCCGCTCGGACAACTTGTCGAACAGCTTTGCCAGATTGGGATATTCGCCGCGCCAATCGATTTCGGGGAAGCGGAACGACAGCCAGCCGAGTGCGCAGCCAACCGCCACGTCCGCCAGCGAGTAATGCGTGCCGGTGCAGAACGGGGTGTCCTTCAGGCCGGCGCCCATGGCTTTCAGGCCGGCATGCACCTTGTCCATCTGGCGCTTGATCCATTCTTCGCTCTGCTGCGCCTCGGGACGCTGGGTGCGTTCGAGGCGCACCGCCACTGCGGCGTCCAGCACGCCGTCGGCCAGCGCTTCCCAGCATTTGACCTCGGCCCGCTCGCGGCTGTTGGGGGGAATCAGCTTGCAGACCGGCGTCAGCGTGTCGAGGTACTCGACGATCACGCGGGAGTCGAACATCGCGCCGCCGTCTTCCATCACCAGGCAGGGCACTTTCCCGAGCGGGTTGAACTGCATGATCTTGGTTTCCGGCGCCCAGACGTTTTCCAGAATGAGTTCGTAGTCGAGCTTCTTTTCCGCCATGACGACACGAACTTTGCGAACGTAGGGGCTGGCGGTGGAACCGATGAGTTTCATAGATGCATATGGTATGAAGTGGACACGATTATAACATTGAGCAAGCTCACGGAATCCGCCGGGCTTACGGCAAGAGCGTACGGCGGAGCCGGCTTTCGGGCCGGGCGAGAATGGTAAAATGCCGGATTCCGCTGATTTGGCGCATCAATGTCTTCGATTGCGCGCACTTTTACTCACTTCTCCGCATTTCATATCATGTCGCTTTCCGCTCTCTCCGCCCTTTCTCCGTTGGACGGCCGCTACGCCGCCAAGACCGACAAGCTGCGCCCCATCCTGTCCGAAGCCGGCTTCATGCACCACCGAGTGAAGGTGGAGATCGCCTGGCTGCAGGCGCTGTCGCAGGCAGGTTTCGAGGAAATCAAGCCGTTTTCGGCGGCCGCCAATGCGCTGCTGGACAAGCTGGCCAATGAATTCAGCGAGACCGATGCCGAGCGCATCAAGGCCATCGAAGCGGTCACCAACCATGACGTGAAGGCGGTCGAGTACTGGCTCAAGGAAAGGGTTGCCGACGTGCCGGAACTGGTCGCCGCAACCGAATTCATCCACTTCGCCTGCACCTCGGAAGACATCAACAACACCTCGCACGGCATGATGCTCAAGGCGGCGCGCAATGATGTGCTGCTGCCGTCGCTGCGCGCGGTGATCGCCAAGCTGACCGAACTGGCGCATGACAACGCCGCCCTCCCGATGCTGTCGCGCACCCACGGCCAGCCGGCCAGCCCGACCACGCTGGGCAAGGAAATCGCCAACGTGGTGGCCCGCCTCAAGCGCGCCGAGCAGCGCATCGCCGGCGTCGAGCTGCTGGGCAAGATGAACGGCGCGGTCGGCAACTACAATGCCCACCTGTCCGCCTACCCCGAGTTCGACTGGGAAAGCTTCTCGAAGAGCGTCATCGAGCAGCGCCTCGGCCTGACCTACAATCCCTACACCATCCAGATCGAGCCGCATGACTACATGGCCGAACTGTTCGACGCCATCGCGCGCGCCAACACCATCCTGCTCGACCTGAACCGCGACATCTGGGGCTATATCTCGCTCGGCTATTTCAAGCAGCGCACCAAGGCGGGCGAAATCGGTTCGTCGACCATGCCGCACAAGGTCAACCCGATCGACTTCGAGAACTCCGAAGGCAACCTCGGCCTGGCCAATGCGGTGCTCAAGCACCTGTCGGAAAAGCTGCCGGTCTCGCGCTGGCAGCGCGACCTGACCGATTCGACCGTCCTACGCAACATCGGCGTGGCCTTCGGCTATGCGGTGCTGGCCTATGACAGCTGCCTGCGCGGCCTCAACAAGCTGGAAGTCAATCCCGCGCGCCTGGCCGAAGACCTGGACGCTACCTGGGAAGTGCTGGCCGAGCCGGTGCAGACGGTGATGCGCCGCTACGGCATCGAAAATCCCTATGAGCAGCTGAAGGAACTCACCCGCGGCAAGGGCATTTCACGCGAAGCGCTGCGTGAATTCATCAACGGCCTGGCGATTCCCCAGGACGCCAAGGATCACCTGCTGGCAATGACGCCCGCCAATTACATCGGCCATGCGGAAAAGCTGGCGCGCGCCATCTAAACGATCCGGCGCTTATCCCCGCACATCTGGCGGCAGCAAAGGCACAGCGTGCCCGACGCTGCCGTCACACCAGTTCTCCCATTTCCTCGCAGATTGAAGGTACAAATTCGTACCCAAGCATGGCGAGCGCCAAAATGTTTTGTGGTACATTTAGTCCTAACTCGAACTAGTTGCAATCAGAAAAACAATGCCGCGCTATACTCTTCCCGCCATCGTGCTGCACTGGCTGATCGGCCTGCTCATCATCGGCGCCTTCGCCCTGGGCGTCACCATGGTCGATATTCCGGGCATCACGCCGACCAAGCTCAAGTATTTTTCCTGGCACAAGTGGATAGGCATCACGGTGCTCGGCCTGGCCTGTCTCCGTTTGCTCTGGAGACTCGGCAACAAGGCGCCGACCTATCCCGCAAGCATGGCGGGCTGGCAGCAACGCGCGGCGCACGGATTGCACGGGCTGCTCTACGTGCTGATGTTCGCCATCCCGGCATCCGGCTATTTCTACAGCCTCGCGGCCGGTGTCCCGGTGGTCTATCTGGGCATTGTGCCCATGCCGGCCCTGATCGGACCCGATCCCGAACTGAAGCCGCTGCTCAAGGCGGTTCACTACTGGCTCAACATGACGCTGCTCACCCTGTTCGTGCTGCATGTCGCGGCCGCGCTCAAACATCAATTCATTGACCGGGACGGCGTGCTCAAGCGCATGCTGCCCTGACGCCTTTACCTCCACAAGGACCTTACGATGCAGATTTCCCCTGCCCTGCGCCGCACTGCCACGGCCGCTGCCCTGGTACTCGCACTGCCGGCCTTCGCGGCCGTTCTCAAGACCGACCCGGCCAAGAGCAGCGTTTCCGCCGTCTTCAAGCAAATGAATGTGCCGGTGGAAGCCAAGTTCAAGAAATTCAATGCCCAGATCGACTATGACGCCGCCAAGCCCGAGACCGCCAAGGCCAGCCTCGATCTCGATATTCCCAGCTTCGATCTCGGCGATGCCGAATACAACAAGGAAGTGCAGAAGAAGGAATGGTTCAACGGCGCGCAATTCCCGAAGGCCAGCTTCGTGTCGACCGTGATCAAGCCTGGCGCCGCCGGCAAGCTGGACGTGACCGGCAAGCTGACCATCAAGGGCAAGACCGCCGACGTCGCTTTTCCGCTCACCGTGAAGAAGGAAGGCGCGGCTCAGGTTTTCGAAGGCGCGCTGCCGATCAAGCGGCTGGCCTTCAATGTCGGCGAGGGTGAATGGAAAGACACCAGCATGGTCGCCGATGAAGTCGTGATCAAGTTCCGCGTCGTTGCGGCGCAGTAAATACGTTCAGCAAACGCAGTCAAACCATCCATTTCAAGGAGTTTCCATGACACTGAAGCATCTTGCCGCCGCCCTGCTGGCGATCGGCGCCACCTCCGCATTCGCCCAGACCTACAACATCGAGCCCAATCACACCTACCCGAGCTTCGAAGCCGATCACATGGGCATTTCGGTCTGGCGCGGCAAGTTCACCAAGACCAGCGGCACGATCAACCTCGATCGTAAGGCCAAGAACGGCACCATGGACATCACCATCGATGCCAACTCGATCGACTTCGGCCACGCGAAGATGAACGACCATGCGAAGAACAAGGACATGTTCAACGTGGCCCAGTATCCGACCATCACCTACAAGGGCAAGTCGATCAAGTTCAACGGCGACACCCCGGTGGCCGTCGAAGGCGAGCTGACCATGCTGGGCGTGACCAAGCCGGTGAACCTGACGATCAACAAGTTCAAGTGCATCCAGCATCCGATGCTCAAGCGCGAAGTCTGCGGCGCCGACGCTTCCGGCGAATTCAAGCGCACCGACTTTGGCCTGAATTACGCCACGCCGATGTTCTCCCCGGACGTCAAGCTGGCCATCCAGGTGGAAGCACTGATCGCCGACTGATAGCGCAAGGTTTTCCGCGCAAGCCGGCTGCAAAAGCGCCGGCTTTTTTTATTGTTGAATGATTCATCCACCGAGCAACCCATGAAAAAAGAACGCTACCTGCGCAGCATCCGCCTGCTCGCGGAATGCTTCCATGCCTTCCAGCGGATCTCGGATGCCCATGTGCGCACCCTCGGCCTGACGTCGCCGCAGTTCGACATCCTGGCGACGCTCGGCAATACCGACGGCATGTCGTTCAAGGAACTGGGGCAGAAGACCCTGATCACCAAGGGCACGCTCACCGGCATCGTCGACCGTCTGGAGGAAAAGCAGCTGGTGGCGCGCACCTGCTGCCTCGAGGACCGGCGCAGCATCATCGTGCGGCTCACCGACCAGGGCCAGGCCGAGTTCGAGCGGCTGTTTTCGCCGCACATACAATTTTGCAAGCAAGCCTTTTTGGGCTACAGTGACGAAGACTTTGCCGCGCTCGACCGCGAGCTGGCGAAGCTGAAGAGTCACCTGGACGCCAGTATTGCCAAACCGGATTGATGTCCGTCCGTTCCGCCGTCCAGTAGGGAAGCCAGCCTTTCATCCGTTCACAAGGAGAGTGTATGAAATTTGCGTTAGCCAGCATCACCCTGACTGCCATGCTCGCCGTGCCGTTCGCCGCGCAGGCCCAGTTCGCCAAACCCGAAGATGCCGTCAAATACCGCCAGGCGGCCTTCACCCTGATGGGTGCGCATACCGGACGCATCGGTGCGGTGGTCAAGGGCGAAAAACCCTATGACAAGGCGGCGGTCGAGGCTGACGCAGCCGTGCTGGAAATGGTGTCGAAGCTGCCGTGGACTGCCTTCCCGCAGGGGTCCGACCTGGCCAATTCCAAGGCCAAGCCGGAAATCTGGAAGGAGCAGGACAAGTTCAAGGCGGCGGCCGACAAGATGCAGGCCGAGGTCGGCAAGCTGTCCGCCGCGGCCAAGTCGGGCGACCTGAATGCGATCAAGACCGCCTTCGGCGGCGTGGGGCAGTCATGCAAGGCTTGCCACGACAACTACAGGAACAAATAGGCTTTCAAGCGCCCGCATGAAAACGCCCGGTCATGGCCGGGCGTTTTCATTTGCAAAGACGGCGGCGTTCCCCTACACGCCCTGCGGCGGCAGGCTGACCAGCCAGTAGACCGCCGCGGCGCATGCGGCAAAGATCACGACGGCAAGCAGACGCATGGTCCAGGAATCATTGGCCGGCGCTGCATCGAATTCGACTTCATGGTCGCCGGTCAGCATCGGCTTGACCAGGTTTTGCCGCTTGCGGAAATAATAGAACGCGATCGCCAGCACATGCATGGCCACCAGCAGATAGATCAGGTTGACGGACACCTCCTTGTGGAACCAGGTGAACTTGTCCGACAGGTCCTTGCTGATGAACTTGACCATCGGCCCTTCGCTGGCGATATCGTCATTCGCATACAGGCCGCTGACTACCTGGGCCAGTACCACGCCGAGGAGAGCGAAGACCGACAGGCTGCCGAGCGGATTGTGTCCGAGATACTTGCGCTTGAGCGCTTCCTTGCCGCCGCGGACATAGCCGACGATGGTGGACGGCCCGTAGAGAAAGCTGGAAAACCGGGCATAGCGGGGACCGACCAGGCCCCAGACGATGCGGAAAGCGAGCAGCGCCAGTATCGAATAGCCGGCACGGAAATGCCACTCCATCGCATTGCCGCCGATCTTCTGCGTGATCACCGCGACGGCGATCAGCACCACAAGCGCCCAGTGAAACAGCCGAACCGGCAAATCCCAGACACGCACTCTCTTCATGTTTCCTCCTTGCTCCCGGTTGAACCACCAGCCCGCGGATCAGTTTAGCCGAAAAAAAAGGCCGGCTCCGAAGCCGGCCTTCTTGCATGGATGCCAGTCGGTCAGACGACAGCGCCGTCGGTCTCGTCCTTTTCCTTGACGGGCTTGATCAGGTCCTCGCGCTTGACGCCCAGCCACATGGACACGGCCGCGGCAACGAAGACGGAAGAATAGATGCCGAACAGGATGCCGATGGTCAGCGCAATCGCGAAGTAATGCAGGGTGGCGCCGCCGAAGAGCAGCATCGACAGCACCATCATCTCGGTCGAGCCGTGCGTGATGACGGTGCGGGAAATCGTGCTGGTGATCGCATGGTTCAGCACTTCTGCCGTGCCGAGCTTGCCGTAGCGGCGGTCGCGGAAGGTTTCGCGCACCCGGTCGAACACCACCACCGATTCATTGACCGAATAACCGAGCACGGCCAGCACCGCCGCCAGCACCGTAAGCGAGAATTCCCACTGGAAGAAGGCGAAGAAGCCGAGAATGATCACCACGTCGTGCAGGTTCGCGATGATCGCCGCGACGGCGAACTTCCATTCGAAGCGGAAGGCGAGATAGACCACAATGCCGATGATCACCATGCCGAGCGCCAGCAGGCCGTCGTGCGTCAGTTCATCGCCGACCTGCGGGCCGACGAATTCGACACGGTGCAGCTGCACGCTGCTGTCGTCGGCCTTGAGCGCCGCCACTACCCGCTCGCTCTGCTGGGCGGAAGTAACATCCTTGCGCGCCGGCAGGCGGATCATGACGTTCTGGGCGGTACCGAAGCTCTGCACCTGGGTGTCGGTGTAATTGAGCTTTTCAATTGCGGTACGGACCTTTTCCAGGTCGGCCGGCTTGTCATAGACGACTTCGATCACCGTGCCGCCGGTGAATTCGATCGACAGATGCAGTCCCTTGTAGAACAGGAAGAACACCGCCGCGACGAAGGTGAGCGCCGAGATCACGTTGAAGATCAACGCATGGCGCATGAAGGGAATATCCTTCTTAATCCGGAACAACTCCATTACTTTTTCCTTTCGGGTCCTGCCGCCGGCGCCGCCTTGCGAGGCAGCCGCCTTTGCGCAACACCCATCAAACCGCAATCATTTTCCATCGCGCCGGTCAGCCGCACGAGCTGAACAAGTTGCATCCGGCGCATGAAAGTGCCGCGCCCGTGACGCAGTCATGCGTCACGGGCGGAAGGCCATCAGGTATTCGGCTTCCACACCTGGCCGATCGATACGCCAGCCAGCCGCTTCTTGCGGCCGTACCACAGGTTGGCAAGACCGCGCGATACGAAGACCGCCGAGAAGATCGATGTCAGGATGCCGATGCAGTGCACCACCGCAAAGCCGCGGATCGCGCCGGAGCCGAAGATCAGCAGCGCGAGGCCGGCGATCATGGTGGTCACGTTCGAGTCCAGAATCGTGGCCCAAGCGCGGTCGAAGCCGGCGGCAATCGCCGCCTGCGGCGAATTGCCGGCGCGCAGTTCTTCGCGGATGCGCTCGTTGATCAGCACGTTGGCATCGATCGCCATGCCGAGCGTGAAGGCGATCGCCGCCATGCCGGGCAGGGTCAGCGTCGCCTGCATCACCGACAGCACCGCGATCAGCAGCATCAGGTTCACCGCAAGCGAGAACACGCTGAAGAAACCGAACAGGTGATAGTAGATGATCATGAAGACGGCGATCGCCGCAAAGCCGTACAGCGTCGAGTTGAAGCCCTTGTGGATGTTTTCGGCGCCGAGCTGCGGGCCGATGGTGCTCTCCTCGATGATTTCCATCGGGGCCGCCAGCGAACCGGCGCGCAGCAGCAGCGCGAGGTCGTTGGCCGCCTCGGCCGAACCCATGCCGGTGATCTGGAAGCGGGAGCCGAGTTCGTCGCGGATGGTGGCCACCGTCAGGACTTCGCCCTTGTTCTTTTCGAACAGCACGATGGCCATCGACTTGCCGATCTTGCTGCGGGTTGCGTCGCGCATGCGGCGGCCGCCGTCGCCGTTGAGGTCGATGCTGACCGCAGGCTGCTGGTTCTGGTCGAAGCTGGCGCTGGCGCTGGAGATGTATTCGCCGGTGATGACCGGCTCACGATACAGCACTACCGGCGCGCCCTTGCCTACCTTGAACAGTTCGGAGCCGAGCGGCACGGCGGCGGTTTCCTCGGTGCCGCGCATGATGCTTTCATCGACCATGCGCACTTCCAGCGTCGCCGTGCGGCCGATGATGTCCTTGGCGCGCGAGACGTCCTGCACGCCGGGCAGCTGCACGACGATGCGGTCGGCGCCCTGGCGCTGGATGATGGGTTCGGCCACGCCGAGCTCGTTGACGCGCTTGGAGAGGGTGCTGATGTTCTGCTGCACCGCTTCCTCGACGGTGCGCTTGAGGGCTTCCGGACGGAAGCTGCCGATCAGCTTGAGGTCGGCGCCCTCCGCCGCATCCTGCAGGGCCAGTTCGCCGAGCTGGGAAGCAAGCACCTCGCGCGCCTTGCTGCGGGTGTCTTCGTCGCGGAACAGCACGACGATCTGGTCGCCGTTGCGGCTGATGCCGGCGTGGCGCACGTTCTTGTCGCGCAGCAGGGTGCGCACGCTGGTCTGCAGACCCTGCATGCGCTTGCTCACCACCGCCTTGGTATCCACCTGCATCAGGAAGTGCACGCCGCCGCGCAGATCGAGGCCGAGATACATCGGCAGCGCACGCATGCTCTGCAGCCACTGCGGCGTATTCGGCAGCAGGTTGAAGGCGACGATATAGGTCGGATCGGCGGGATCGGTATTGAGTGCCTTTTCCAGCAGCGACTTGGCGCGGAACTGGGTGTCGGTGTCGTGGAAACGCGCACGCACCGAACCCTGGTTGCCGGACACGTCGAACTGCACGCCGTCGGCGGCGATGCCGGCTTTTTTCAGCGCTTCGTCAACCCGGGCCAGCGTCGACTGGTCGACCTTGACGGTCGCCTTGGCGCTGCTGACCTGCACCGCCGGCGATTCGCCGAAGAAATTGGGCACCGTATAGAGCACACCGAAGGTGAGCACGATCGCGATGAGGATGTACTTCCAGAGGGGGTAGCGATTCATAGGATTCAACTTGCATGTTGAGCGGGCGATACGCCCGCAGGAAGCGCCGCGGGAGGCCGGCGCTTGCCTGGGCTGTGCGCGCTACGTCACAGCGCCTTGATGGTGCCCTTCGGCAACAGGGTGGACACAGCGGCTTTCTGTACCACGATTTCGGTGCCGTTGCCGACTTCCAGCGTGACATAGGCGTCGGTCACCTTGGATACCTTGCCGACGATGCCGCCGGCGGTAATGACTTCGTCGCCCTTGGCGAGCGCTTCCATCATGGCTTTCTGCTCTTTCTGACGCTTCATCTGGGGACGGATCATCAGGAAGTACAGCACGATGAACATGAGCACGATGGGCAGGAAGCTCATCAGGCTGCTCTCGGGACCTGCTGCGGCGGCTTGTGCGTAGGCGTTGGAAATGAACACTTTTTTAACTCCGGGTTGTAATGGTGATCAACCCGTGATTCTAACACCCGGTCATGCGAATCTTGAGCGTTCGGGAAACTCTTCCGCCCCCGCCGGAAAGCTGCCCGAAAGCCGCCGGGTGCGGCATCCTTGGCTTTCCGGCATGGCCGGATGACAATTCGGGGCGCGTCCGGGGGAGATGCTAGACGCCGCGGGCGCGGTCCGCATGGAATTGGACAACGAAAGCCTGGAAGCGGTTTTCGTCAATGGCGGCACGCATTTCCCGCATCAGCTGCAGGTAATAATGCAGGTTGTGAATGGTGTTCAGGCGCGCACCGAGGATCTCGCCGGCCCGGTGCAGGTGGTACAGGTAAGCGCGGGAGAAGTTGCGGCATGCATAACAGCCGCAGCTTTCATCCAGCGGTTTTTCGTCATCTTTATAGCGGGAATTCTTGATCTTCAGATCGCCGAAGCGTGTGAACAGCCAGCCGTTGCGGGCATTGCGGGTCGGCATCACGCAGTCGAACATGTCCACGCCGTTGGCGACGCCGGCCACCAGGTCTTCCGGCGTGCCCACGCCCATCAGGTAATGCGGCTTGTCGGCCGGCAGGCGCGGGCCGACGTGTTCCAGCACGCGCATCATGTCTTCCTTGGGTTCGCCCACCGACAGGCCGCCGATCGCGTAGCCTTCGAAGCCGGTTTCCTGCAGCCCCGCCAGCGATTCGTCGCGCAGGTTCTCGTACATGCCGCCCTGCACGATGCCGAACAGCGCGTTCGGGTTTTCGCCCTTGTCGAATTCATCACGCGAGCGCTTGGCCCAGCGCAGCGACATGCGCATGGACTTGCCGGCCTCGTCCTCGGTCGCCGGGCGGTCGCCGATCTGGTAGGGCGTGCATTCGTCGAACTGCATCACGATGTCGGAATCGAGCACGCGCTGGATCTGCATCGAGATCTCCGGCGACAGGAACAGCTTGTCGCCGTTGATGGGCGAGGCGAACTTCACGCCCTCTTCCGTGATCTTGCGCATCGCGCCCAGCGAAAACACCTGGAAGCCGCCGGAGTCGGTCAGGATGGGCTTGCTCCAGCCGATGAAGCGGTGCAGTCCCTCGAACTTGCCGACCACGTCCAGCCCGGGACGCAGCCACAGGTGGAAGGTATTGCCGAGGATGATCTGAGCGCCGATTTCCTCGAGTTCGAGCGGCGACATCGCCTTGACCGAACCGTAGGTGCCGACCGGCATGAAGATGGGCGTTTCGACCACGCCGTGGTTGAGCGTCAGCTGGCCGCGGCGGGCCTTGCCGTCGGTCTTGAGAAGTTTGAAATTGAGCATGTCGGAAATCTGAATTCAGAGTCGGGTCAGCAGCATGGCGTCGCCATAGCTGAAGAAACGGTAGCGCTGCTGTATCGCATGCGCATAGGCGGCGCGGATCTGCTGGTAGCCGGCAAACGCCGACACCAGCATCAGCAGCGTGGATTTGGGCAGGTGGAAATTGGTCACCAAGCGGTCGACCGTCTTGAAGGCGTAGCCCGGCGTGATGAACAGCGCGGTATCGGCGCTGCCGGCCTGCAGCTCGCCCGACTGCGAGGCCGATTCCAGCGCGCGCATGCTGGTGGTGCCGACGGCCACCACGCTGCGCCCGCCGGCCTTGGCCGCGCGCACCGCATCGACGGTGTCCTGGGCGATGGTGTACCACTCGGTGTGCATCTTGTGCTCGGCCAGGTTTTCGGTGCGCACCGGCTGGAATGTGCCGGCGCCCACATGCAGCGTCACGTAGGCGAAGCGCACGCCCTTGGCCTGCAGCCTGTCGAGCAGCGGCTGGTCGAAGTGCAGGCCGGCGGTGGGCGCGGCCACCGCGCCCGGCTCCTTCGCATAGACGGTCTGGTAACGCTGCTCGTCGACCGCATCGGCGGCATGCTCGATGTAGGGCGGCAGCGGCAGCCGGCCATGGGCTTCGATCAAATCGAATACGTCGCCGGGAAAGCTCAGCGTGAAGAATTCGCCGGCGCGCTCGCCGACGGTCACATCGAAGGCATCGGCCAGGCGGATGCGGCTGCCGGGCTGCGGCGTCTTGGAAGCGCGCACCAGGGCCAGCACGGTGCGGCTGTCGAGCACCCGCTCGACCAGCACCTCGACCTTGCCGCCGGTTTCCTTGGCGCCGAAGAAGCGGGCTTTCAGCACGCGGGTATTGTTGAAGACCAGCAGGTCGTCCGGCATGAGCAGATCGACAATGTCGGCAAAGGCGCGGTCGACCAGGCGCTCGCCGCGGCCGCCATCCACGTGCAGCAGGCGCGAAGCGCTGCGTTCGGGCAGCGGCAGCTGCGCGATCAATTCTTGCGGCAGGTCGAAATCGAAATCGGAAAGGGAGTACATGCTTCAGGATCGCATAAAACGTAGCGGCAGCCGGCGCGGCGCAGATATATCCGGTATGTAACGGCGCATCCGGACTTAACAAGATTGCCATACAATGACAGCTGCGCTTTCTCCTGCAGCAATCCGCCGACTTCCGCAAACAAAACCCGCTATTTTACGCCTTGCCGCCCGATTCCCGTATGCCCGACGCCAAGCCCAGTCCCGCCGCTCCCGAGAACACCCCGGATAACGTCAAGAGCGGGGCCAAGAGCAAGGCCAAGGCCAAACCGAAGCCGAAGGTCACCAACGAAAGCAAGCTCGCCAAGCTCGGCCTGCGCAGCGACATGGATCTGGTGCTGCACCTGCCGATGCGCTACGAGGACGAAACGCAGATTCGGCCCATCAGCGACGCCGGCTTCATGGGCGGCAACGCGGCCCAGGTCGAGGGCCTGG
This sequence comes from Noviherbaspirillum malthae, assembly GCF_015352985.1. Lineage (GTDB taxonomy): Bacteria > Pseudomonadota > Gammaproteobacteria > Burkholderiales > Burkholderiaceae_D > Noviherbaspirillum > Noviherbaspirillum malthae. Next base: position 63,855 of record NZ_JACYXF010000023.1, read on the forward strand.
TGACTGCCTGCGACATCCAGTACAGGCCACGCCGCCAGCTGGTGGTCACGATCGCCGACGACAGCGGCGTGCTGGTGATGCGCTTTCTCAATTTCTACGGCAGCCAGGTCAAGCAGTTCGCCGTCGGCGCCCGCATCCGCGCGCGCGGCGAAATCCGGCATGGCTTCCTCGGCGCGGAAATGGTGCATCCGACCTACAAGGTGGTGGAGGAAGGCGATCCGCTGCCCGATGCGCTGACGCCGGTCTATCCTGCCGGCGAGGGCCTTTCGCAATCCTACCTGCGCAAGGCGATTGCCAATGCCCTCAAGCGCATCGACTGGCGCGACACGCTGTCGCCGGCGCTGCTGGAATCGCTGGAGCTGCAGGGCTTCGAGCCTTCGGTGAAGCTGCTGCACAATCCGCCCCCGGATGTCGACGAATATGCGCTGATGGAGCGCACCCATCCGGCCTGGACGCGGATGAAATTCGATGAACTGCTGGCGCAGCAGCTGTCGCTCAAGCGGGCGCAGCAGGCGCGCCGGGCCAAGGGCGCGGCCGCCCTGCCGGTGATCGGCGCGCTGTCGGAAGCCTTTCTCAAGGCGCTGCCCTTCCAGCTGACCGATGCCCAGCAGCGCGTGCTGGCGGAAATCCGCGCCGACCTGCGCGAGTCCTTCCCAATGCAGCGCCTGCTGCAGGGCGACGTCGGCAGCGGCAAGACCGTGGTCGCGGCCATGGCGGCGGCGCAGGCCATCGACAGCGGCTTCCAAGCGGCGCTGATGGCGCCGACCGAAATCCTGGCCGAGCAGCATTTCCGCAAGATCGCGCAATGGATGGAACCGCTCGGCGTGCGGGTGGCCTGGCTGACCGGCAGCCTGAAGAAGAAGGAAAAGGAAGCGGCCCAGGCGATGATCGGATCGGGCGAGGCCCATCTCGTCATCGGCACCCATGCACTGATCCAGGAAGGCGTGGAATTCTCGCGGCTCGGCCTGGTGATCGTGGATGAACAACACCGCTTTGGCGTCGGCCAGCGCCTGGCGCTGCGCAACAAGGGGCTGGACGAAGCAGGCAGAACCGCCGGACAGGATTCGCAGACCGTGCCGCACCAGTTGATGATGTCGGCCACGCCGATTCCGCGCACGCTGGCCATGACCTATTACGCCGACCTGGAAGTGTCGGTGATCGACGAACTGCCGCCGGGCCGCACGCCCATCGTCACCCGCATCATCGACCAGAACCGGCGCGAGGAAGTCATCGAACGGGTGCATGCGGCGGCGCTGGAAGGACGGCAGGTGTACTGGGTCTGCCCGCTGATCGAGGAATCGGAAGCGCTGCAGCTGCAGACCGCGACCGACACCCATGCCGCGCTGTCGGCCGCGCTGCCGGACCTGCGCGTGGGCCTGGTGCACGGCCGCATGAAACCGGCCGAAAAGCAGGTCGTGATGGATGCCTTCACCCGCGCCGAAGTGCATGTGCTGGTGGCCACCACGGTGATCGAGGTCGGCGTCGACGTGCCGAACGCCTCGCTGATGGTGATCGAGCATGCGGAGCGCTTCGGCCTGTCGCAGCTGCACCAGCTGCGCGGGCGCGTGGGCCGAGGTTCAGCGGCCAGCATCTGCCTGCTGCTCTACCAGAGCCCGGTGGGACAGGTGGCCAAGCAGCGCCTGATGACGATGCGGGAAACCACCGACGGCTTCGAGATCGCCCGGCGCGACCTGGAAATACGCGGTCCGGGCGAATTCCTCGGAGCGCGGCAGTCGGGCGAGGCGATGCTGCGCTTTGCCGACCTGGAAAAGGATCAGTGGCTGGTGGAAAAGGCGCGCAACCTCGCCCAGATGCTGCTGCAGCACGATCCGGCCACTGTCGAGGCGCATCTGGCTCGCTGGCTGGGCGGGCGCGAGGAATTCCTGAAGGTATGACCTGATCCTTGCGCGGCAGGCGAACGCCGGCCCGGTTTTGGCATCGAATGCGACGCCGTCCGCCCCGAGGGCCGCTTGCTGCAAAATCTCGAATACCTTATATACTGTCGCTATCGAATCCAGAAAACCAATTGGTTTTGGAAAATATGGATTCTCTTCCCTTTACCCGTTAAGCGTTGAGGCAAGCAGCCCCCATGACACTGACTGAACTGAAATACATCGTTGCCGTTGCACGTGAAAAACATTTCGGACATGCCGCCGAAGCCTGCTTCGTAGCGCAGCCGACCCTGTCGGTTGCGATCAAGAAGCTGGAGGATGAGCTCGGAGTCACCATTTTCGAGCGCGGCGGCACGGAAATCTCGATGACGCCGCTCGGCTCGCAGATCGTGGCCCAGGCCGAGCGCGTGCTGGAGCAGACGGCGGCCATCAAGGAAATCGCCAAGCAGAACAAGGATCCGCTGGCCGGTCCGCTGCGCCTCGGCGTCATCTATACGGTCGCGCCCTACCTGCTGCCGCCGCTGGTCAAGACCATGATCGAAACCGTGCCGCAAATGCCGCTGGTGCTGCAGGAAAACTTCACTACCAAGCTGATCGAACTGCTTCGCCAGGGCGAACTCGACGCCGCCATCATGGCCCTGCCTTTCGCCGACCAGGGATTGATGGTGCAGCCGCTGTACGACGAGCCCTTCGTGGTCGCGCTGCCCAAGCATCATGCCTGGGCGAACCGCGACGCCATTGATGCGGAAGAGCTGAAATCGGAAACCATGCTGCTGCTCGGCAACGGCCACTGCTTCCGCGATCAGGTGCTGGAGGTGTGCCCGGAAATGGCACGCTTTTCGACCACCGGCGATGGCATCGCCCGCACCTTCGAGGGCTCGTCGCTGGAAACGATACGCCACATGGTGGCATCGGGCATCGGCATCACGGTGCTGCCGCAGGCATCGGTGCCCGACATGCATGCCAAGGACGGCATGCTGCGTTACGTGCCGTTCAAGGAACCGGGACCGTCGCGCCGCGTTGTGATTGCGTGGCGCAAGAGCTTCACGCGCCGGCCGGCAATCGAGGCGGTGCGGCAGGCGGTGCTGGCTTGTGACCTGCATGGGGTGGTGATGCTGGATGAGGCGGAGACGGCAGAGGCTTGAGGGAAAACGAAGAACCCCAAGCGCCTCTAATGGGTTCAATTTATCTGCACGCTTAGCGCACATGACTCCCTTCTCCCGCAGGCGGGAGAAGGGTTGGGGATAAGGGGGCTTGCTAAGACTTCCGGCTGTTTTGGCAACCGCCCTCACCCCCGGCCCCTCTCCCGCCTGCGGGAGAGGGGAGACAAATCTACACCTCGATCCGCCGCGTACTCTGCGGATCAAACCAATGCATCGCCGACGCCTCAAACCCCGCCTGCACCCGCTCCCCTGCCTCCACCTTGACACCCGCCGGCGCACGTATCACCAGCGACTGCCCGCCCGCCTGCGCATGCACCAGTACATCCGCTCCCAGCGACTCCACCATCTCCACCTGCATCGAAATCCCCGGCCTGCCCAGCACCAGATGTTCGGGCCGCACGCCGAGAATGCAGTCGCGGTTGGCGAGCGATCCCGCCGCGCTCGGCAAAGTGATGCCGGCACCGTCGCCCAGCATGAACTGCGTGCCGTCGATACTGAGCTTGCCGGGCAGGAGGTTCATCGGCGGCGAGCCGATGAAGCCGGCGACGAAGGTGGTGGCCGGCCTGCCGTACACCTCGGCCGGCGTACCGATCTGCTCGGCGCGGCCGGCGTTCATCACGATCATGCGCTGGCCCAGCGTCATCGCTTCCACCTGGTCATGCGTCACATACAGGCTGGTGGTGCCGAGCGCGCGATGCATCTTCTGGATTTCCAGCCGCATCTGCACCCGCAGCTTGGCATCGAGATTCGACAGCGGTTCATCGAACAGGAATACCGCCGGCTCGCGCACGATGGCGCGGCCCATCGCGACCCGCTGGCGCTGGCCGCCCGATAGCTGGCGCGGCGTGCGGTCGAGCAGCGCGCCGAGTTCGAGGATCTTCGCCGCCTTCTGCACCCGCGCATCGATGTCGGCCTTGGAAAACTTGCGGATCTTCAGTCCGTACGCCATGTTTTCATAGACGCTCATGTGCGGATACAGCGCATAGTTCTGGAACACCATCGCGATGTCGCGGTCCTTCGGTTCCAGGTTGTTGACCACGCGGTCGCCGATCACGATGTCGCCGCCGGTGATTTCCTCCAGCCCCGCCACCATGCGCAGCAGCGTCGACTTGCCGCAGCCCGAGGGACCGACCATGACGATGAATTCGCCGTCGGCGATATCGATGGAAATGCCGTGGATGACGGCGACGCCTGCAGCTCCCTTGCCGTAGGTCTTGGTAATGTTTTTCAGATGTACTTGTGCCATGTGTGCCTGCATCCCTGAAGATGCGTGTCTCGTTTTCTGCTTATTTTTCGGAGTCCACCAAACCCTTGACGAACCATTTCTGCATGATGACCACCACCAGTCCCGGCGGCAGCATGGCCAGGATCAGCGTGGCCATCACCATGTTCCATTCGATGGCCGCATCGCCGCCGGTGATCATGGTCTTGATGCCGATGCCGATCGGATACATGCCCTGCTCGGTCGCCACCAGCAGCGGCCACAGGTACTGGTTCCAGCCGTAGATGAACATGATCACGAACAATGCGATGATGTTGGTGCGCGACAGCGGCCACAGCACATCCTTGAAGAAGCGCATAGGGCCGGCGCCGTCGATGCGCGCCGCTTCCGCCAGTTCGTCCGGCACGGTCAGGAAGAACTGCCGGAACAGGAAAGTGGCGGTCGCCGATGCGATCAGCGGTATGGTGAGGCCGGCATAGCTGTTGAGCATGCCGAAATCCGACACCACCTGATAGGTCGGCGTGATGCGCACTTCCACCGGCAGCATCAGCGTGACGAAGATCATCCAGAAGAAGAAGCTGCGTCCGGCGAAACGGAAATACACGATCGCGAATGCCGACAGCATCGAGATCGAGATCTTGCCGATGGCGATGATCAGCGCCGATGCCAGGCTGACCCACATCATGCGGGCCACCGGCGGCACCGCCGCGTTGCCCGAGGCGCCGCTGATGATGACCGACGCATAGTTGCGGAAGAACTGGTCGCCGGGGATCAGCGAGATCGGCGCCATCGCGGCCTGCTCCGGTGTCTGCGTGCTGGCGACGAAGGCCACGTAAACCGGAAAGGCGACGATGGCCACGCCGAGGATCAGCACCAGGTGGCTGATGAAGTCGAGGATGGGACGGCGCTCAATCATGGTTGCCCTCCCCGCTCAGGTTGAATGAGTTCATGAATACTGCACCTTCTTTTCCACATACTTGAACTGCACTACGGTGAGTGCAATGACGATCACCATCAGCACCACCGACTGCGCCGCCGCGCTGCCGAGATCGCCGCCCCGGAAGCCGTCCTGGAAGACCTTGTACACCAGGATCTCGGTTTCCTTGCCGGGGCCGCCATGGGTGGTGGCTTCGATGATGGCGAAGGTATCGAAGAACGCGTACACGACATTGATCACCAGCAGGAAGAAGGTGGTCGGCGACAGCAGCGGAAAGACGATGGTAAAGAAACGCCGCACCGGGCCCGCGCCGTCGATGGCGGCCGCCTCGATCAGCGACTTCGGGATGGCCTGCAAGCCGGCGAGGAAGAACAGGAAGTTGTAGCTGATCTGCTTCCAGATCGCCGCCATCACGATCAGGATCATCGCGTGGCGGCCGTTGAGCAGGTTGTTCCATTCGATGCCGATGCCGCGCAGTGCGTGGGCGATCACGCCCAGTGTCGGATTCATCAGGAACATCCACAGCACGCCCACCACCACCGGCGAGACCGCGTAGGGCCAGATCAGGAAGGTCTTGTAGACCGACGCGCCGCGCATGATGCGGTCGGCGAACACCGCGAGGATGAGCGACAGCGACAGGCCGAAGAAGGCCACCATCACCGAAAACATCGCGGTGGTCTTGAACGATTCCAGATAGTTGGAATCGTTGAACAGATCCTTGAAATTGTCGAACCAGACGAATTGCGACGAGGCGCCGAAGGCATCCTGCAGCAGCACCGACTGGTACAGCGCCTGCGCTGCCGGCCAGAAGAAGAACAGCAGCGTGACGAGGATTTGCGGAGCCACCAGCGCATACGGCAGCCAGGCCGATTTGAAACGGGCGCGTTTTTCCATGAATGAATAATGAGACGAACAAAAGTAAGGTGTGCAGGCCTCCGTGCCTGCACTTGGTGCATTCGCTAATCGCAATGTGCAGGCACGGAGGCCTGCACTACGTCGATTGCGCCTTACCTGTTCGCTTTCTCGAAGCGCACCAGCAGTTCGTCGCCGCGCTTGACGGCGGTGTCGAGCGCTTCCTTGGCGGTCTTCTTGCCGTTCCAGACCGTTTCCAGTTCCTCATCGATGATGGTGCGGATCTGCACGAAATTGCCCAGCCGCAGGCCGCGCGACTTGTCGGTAGTCTTGACGATCATCTGCTGCACCGCGATGTCGGGCCCCGGCGTCTTCTCATAGAAGCCGGATTTCTTTGTCATGTCATAGGCGGCGGTGGTGATCGGCAGATAGCCGGTTTCCTGGTGCCACTTGGCCTGGACTTCCGGCTGCGACAGGAACTTGAAGAACTTGGCGACCGCCTTGTATTCATCGGTCTTCTTGCCGCTCATGACCCACAGCGAAGCGCCGCCGATGACGGTGTTCTGCGGCGCGCCCTGCACGTCGTTGTAATAAGGCAGGGTCGAGACGGCGAACTTGAACTTGGCGTTCTTGGTGATGTTGGCATAGGCCGCGCTGGACGAAGTCAGCATCGCACACTCACCCGAATAGAACTTGGCTTCCGCCTCGTTCTTGCGGCCGGCATAGCTGAAGTAGCCCTGCTTGGCCCAGTTGGAGAGATTCTCGATATGTCTGACGTGCAGCGGGCTGTTGAACTTGAGCCGCGCATCGAGGCCGCCGAAGCCGTTGTTCTTCGACGCCAGCTCGACGTTGTGCCAGGCGGAGAAGCTTTCCAGGTGCACCCAGGATTGCCAACCGGTGGTATACGCGCATTTCTCGCCGCTGGCCTTGAGCTTGGCGGCAGCAGCCACCACTTCCTGCCAGGTGACCGGCGCCTTGTTCGGATCGAGCCCGGCCTTGGCGAACGCATCCTTGTTGTAATAGAACACGGTGGTCGAGCTGTTGAACGGGAAGGACACCATGTCGCCCTTGGGCGAGGTGTAGTAGCCGGCAACAGCGGGCACATAGACAGAGGCGTCGAATTTTTCGCCGGCGGTCTTCATCACTTCGGCGACCGGCACGATCGCACCCTTGGAGTACATCATGGTGGCGGTGCCGACCTCGAAGACCTGCAGGATGTGCGGCGCATTGCCGGCGCGGTGGGCGGCAACCGCGGCGGCCATTGCCTCTTCATAGTTGCCCTTGAAGATGGGATTGACCTTGTACTCGCTCTGGCTCTTGTTGAACTGGTCGGCCAGTCCGGCGACGCGCTCGCCGAGGGCGCCGGTCATCGAATGCCACCAGGTGACCTCGGTTGCGGCGAAAGCCGGTACGGTGATTGCTGCGCCGGTTGCGCACAGGCTGGCTGCAGCCAGCGCCTTCCATCGGAATTGCATGTCTTGTCTCCAGAAATTTTGTAGTGTATTGGTGCGATATGACAGCCCCGTTACGATAACTGAAACTCCGTACGCGGCGCTTATAATTCGATTTTGCAGCGCAAAATCGGCTCGCAATCCAGTGGCGAGAGTGTAGCCGCGTTCCGGAACTTGCGTTGCCGCCTTCATCAACCTTCATTGAAACAGCCATCCATGAACCGCCTCGCACTCTACGCCCGCCTGGTCCGCCTCGACAAGCCCATCGGCATCCTGCTGCTGCTGTGGCCGACGCTGGCGGCGCTCTGGTTCGCGGCCGGGGGTGCGCCGGACTGGAAGCTGGTGGCCATCTTCACGCTCGGCACCATCCTGATGCGCTCGGCCGGATGCGCGATCAACGACTATGCCGACCGCGATTTCGACAAGCATGTGAAGCGCACCGCCGAACGGCCGCTGACCAGCGGCAAGATCGCCGGCTGGGAAGCGGTGGCGGTGGCCGCCGTACTGGCCTTGATTTCGTTTGCGCTGATCCTGCCGCTCAATGCGCTGACCAAGCAGTTGTCAGTCGCGGCCGTCCTGATCGCCGCCAGCTATCCCTATTTCAAGCGCTTCTTCGCCATCCCCCAGGCTTACCTAGGCATCGCCTTCGGCTTCGGCATTCCGATGGCCTTCGCGGCGGTGCAGGACAGCGTGCCGCCAGCCGCCTGGCTGCTGCTGATTGCGAATATCTTCTGGGCGGTCGCCTACGATACCGAGTATGCAATGGTGGACCGCGACGACGATCTCAAGATCGGCATCAGGACCTCGGCGATCACCTTCGGCCGCTACGACGTGGCGGCGGTGATGCTCTGCTATGCGGTCAGCTTTGCGATCATTCTGGTCGTCGGCTGGCAGTACGGCTTGCGCTTCTGGTTCGTCGCCGGGCTGGTAGCGGCCACGGCTTGCGCGCTCTATCACTACCGGCTGATCCGCGACCGCGACCGCATGGGCTGCTTTGCCGCCTTCCGGCACAACAACTGGCTCGGTGCCATGATCTTTGCCGGCATCGCGCTTGACTATGCGCTGCGTTGACAATGCGCTGACGATGCATACCGGGAAATAGTTTGACCCAACGCAACATGCCTACCGCGAACAGGCCTATACACTCCTCCAATACTTACTTCCTGCGGAGCCGGCAATGAACAACGAATACAACGAAGGCAACGGCCAGACCGGCGAGTCGCGCGATCGCCTGCTTGATGACATCAAGATGGTCATGCGCGAAGCTGAAGAACTACTGCGCAGTACCAGCCAGCAGGCCGGCGAAGGCTACCAGGCGGCCCGCGAGCGCTTCGAATCGACGCTGAGCAGCGCCAAGGTCAGCCTGTCGGAGCTTGAAGAGCAGGTCAGCGCGACGGCGCGCGAGAAGATGGAAGTCACCGACCGCTACGTAAAGGAAAACCCCTGGCAGGCGGTCGCGGTCGGCGCGCTGGCCGGCATTGCGCTCGGCGTCGTTCTCGGCATCAGCCGCCGCTACCAGCCCTCCCGGGATCGAGATTTCGATTCCCACCCCGATCTCGACTGATTCAATCCCTGCCGAATTCCTCGCCCAGTTCCTTGCCGCGCGCGGCCGCCGCCTTCAGCGCTCGGCCGATCGCGTCCTTCACGCCGCTGGCTTCCATGCTGGTCAGCGCAGCGTAAGTGGTGCCTCCCTTGGAAGTCACCCGCTCGCGCAGCAGCGCGACCGGCTCTGGCGACTGCGCGGCAAGCTGCGAAGCGCCGACGAAAGTGGCGATCGCCAGCTCGTTGCCTTGCTCCGCGGTCAGGCCCATTTCCTGCGCCGCCTGCTGCATCGCCTCGATGAAATAGAACACATAGGCCGGGCCGCTGCCAGAGACCGCCGTCACCGGATCGATCAGCGCCTCGTCGCTCAGCCAGACGGTGGCGCCGACCGCGCGCAGGATGGCGTCTGCGGCATCGCGCTGCTCCGGCGACACGCCGTCCATGGCCACCATGCCGGTGATGCCCTTGCCGATCAGCGCCGGCGTGTTGGGCATGGTGCGCACGATGGCGCGGTGGCCGCCCAGCCAGCGCGACAGGTCGGCGGCGCGGATGCCGGCGGCAATCGACAAGATCAGCTGCCGCGATACATGCGGGCGCAGCTGCGCGACCACGTCCTTCATCTGCTGCGGCTTCACCGACAGCACGATCACGTCGGATTGCGCCAGCGCCGCATCGATGCCGCCGGCGGTGGTGACACCGAACTGCTGCTGCAATCTGTCCAGCGCTTCCGCATTGGGATCGACGACATGGATGTTTTCTCCCGCCGTCAGCTTGCCGGCGAGGCCGCCGATCAGTGCGGTCGCCATGTTGCCGCCGCCGATGAATCCGATTTTCAAGTTAGCCATAGTGTCGTGTTCCAAAAATTGCGGTTCCTATCCTGACGATGGTGGCGCCTTCGGCAATGGCTGCCGCAAGGTCCGCCGACATGCCCATCGACAGCGTGTCGAGATCGATACCCTGCCTGCTGATGTCTTCCGCCAGCAGCCGCAGCCGGCGGTGCGGCGCGCGCTGCGCCTCTTCGTCGCCGGCCGGTTCGGGAATCGCCATCAGGCCGCGCAGCTTGATATTCGACAGGGCTGCGATGCGCTGAGCCAGGGCGGCGGCCTCCTGCGGCATCACGCCGCTCTTGCTGGCTTCGCCGCTGATATTGACCTGCAGGCAGATGTTGAGCGGCGGCAGGTGCGAGGGCCTCTGGTCGGACAGGCGCTGCGCAATCTTTTCGCGGTCGACCGAATGCACCCAGTCGAAATGCTCGGCGATGGGCCGCGTCTTGTTGCTCTGGATCGGGCCGATGAAGTGCCATTGCAGCAACAGCTCCGGCCGCTGCGCCTTGACGGCGGCCATCTTGTCCAGCGCTTCCTGCAAGTAGTTCTCGCCGAAGGCGCGCTGCCCGCATGCCGCCGCCTCGATCACCGCGTCCGCGCCGAAGGTCTTGGAGACGGCGAGCAGCTGCACGCTGTTGCGATCACGGGAAGCAGCTTCGGCAGCTGTGGCGATACGGTCGTTGACGGCTTGCAAGTTGCCGGAGATTGAGGACATAATCAGTTTGCTTGAAGCAACAATTGCAACATGCGCAACACTCTGCCTCCATGTTATGTATTGGCGCGAAGATGTTGCGTGACATTCATGGCTTTTCGCCAATCCCCGGGATTATAAATGGACATCTCCGAACTCCTCGCCTTTTCCGTCAAGAACAAGGCGTCCGATCTGCACCTGTCGGCCGGCCTGCCGCCGATGATCCGCGTGCATGGCGACGTGCGCCGCATCAACCTGCCGCCGCTGGAGCACCGCGACGTGCACGGCATGATCTATGACATCATGAACGACGGCCAGCGCAAGGCCTACGAGGAAGTGCTGGAGTGCGACTTTTCCTTCGCCATTCCCGGCCTCGCCCGCTTCCGGGTCAATGCCTTCAACCAGGACCGCGGCGCGGCCGCCGTGCTGCGCACCATTCCTTCCAAGGTGCTGACGCTGGAACAGCTGAATGCGCCGAAGATCTTCGCCGAACTCGCGCTCAAGCCGCGCGGCCTGGTGCTGGTGACCGGCCCGACCGGCTCCGGCAAGTCGACCACGCTGGCGGCGATGATCAACCACCTGAACGAAACCGAGTACGCGCACATCCTCACCGTCGAGGACCCGATCGAATTCGTGCATGAATCCAAGAAGTGCCTGATCAACCAGCGTGAAGTCGGCCCGCACACGATGTCCTTCAACAATGCGCTGCGCTCGGCGCTGCGCGAAGACCCGGACGCGATCCTGGTCGGCGAATTGCGCGATCTCGAAACCATCCGCCTCGCGCTGACCGCGGCCGAGACCGGCCACCTGGTCTTCGGCACGCTGCACACCTCGTCGGCCGCCAAGACCATCGACCGTATCGTCGACGTGTTCCCGGCGGAAGAAAAGGAAATGGTGCGCGCGATGCTGTCGGAGTCGCTGCAGGCGGTGATTTCGCAGACCCTGCTCAAGACCAAGGACGGCAGCGGCCGCGTGGCGGCGCATGAAATCATGCTGGGCACGCCGGCGATCCGCAACCTGATCCGCGAAGCGAAGGTCGCGCAGATGTATTCGGCGATCCAGACCGGCAGCAATATGGGCATGCAGACGCTGGACCAGAACCTGACCGACCTGGTCCGCCGCAACGTGATCTCGTCGGCGGCCGCGCGCGCCGCTGCGAAGATCCCGGAAAATTTCCCGGGTTGATCGGATAGAAAAGGACATCACATGGAACGCGATCAGGCCACCAAATTCATGCACGACCTGCTGCGGCTGATGCTCAGCAAGAACGGCTCCGACCTGTTCATCACGGCGGAATTTCCGCCAGCCTTCAAGATCGACGGCAAGATGACGCCGGTCTCCAACCAGCCGCTGACGCCGACGCATACCGTCGAGCTGGCGCGCGCCATCATGAACGACAAGCAGGCCGCCGAGTTCGAGGCGACCAAGGAATGCAATTTCGCGATCAGCCCCGGCGGGCTGGGCCGCTTCCGGGTGTCGGCATTCGTGCAGCAAGGCAAGGTCGGCATGGTGCTGCGGACCATCACCACCACCATTCCGAAGCTGGAAGACCTCGGCGTGCCGCCGGTGCTGAAGGACGTGGCAATGACCAAGCGCGGCTTGGTGATCATGGTCGGCGCAACCGGTTCGGGCAAGTCGACCACGCTGGCCGGCATGATCGGCTATCGCAACGAAAACAGCTACGGCCACATCATCACCATCGAAGACCCGGTCGAATACATCCATCCGCACAAGAACTGCATCATCACCCAGCGCGAAGTCGGGGTCGACACCGCCGACTGGTTCGCCGCGCTGAAGAACACGCTGCGCCAGGCGCCGGACGTGATCCTGATCGGCGAGATCCGCGACCGCGAGACCATGGACTATGCGGTGGCTTTCGCCGAGACCGGCCATCTCTGCCTGGCGACGATGCATGCCAACAGCGCCAACCAGGCGCTGGACCGCATCATCAACTTTTTCCCCGAGGAACGGCGGGCGCAACTTTTGATGGATTTGTCGCTCAATCTGAAGGCGATGGTTTCGCAGCGCCTGATTCCGCTGAAGGACACCAAGGGACGCTGCGCGGCGGTGGAAGTAATGCTCAATTCACCGCTGATTTCCGACCTGATCTTCAAGGGCGATGTCCACGAGATCAAGGAGATCATGAAGAAATCGCGCGAGCTCGGCATGCAGACCTTCGACCAGGCGCTGTTCGACCTGTACGAAGGCGGCAAGATTTTCTACGAGGATGCGCTGCGCAATGCCGATTCCGTCAACGACCTGCGCCTGTCGATCAAGCTGCACGGCAAGGAGGCCCACGGCCGCGACCTGAGCAAGGGCACCGAACACCTGGGGATCGTATGAGCGTCTATGAATTCAGTCCCGCCGGCATTGCCGGCGCACCGGTCGACCTGCAGTCCTACCGCGGCCGCGTGCTGCTGATCGTCAACACTGCGAGCAAATGCGGCTTCACCCCGCAGTACCAGGGGCTGGAAACGCTCTACAAGGAATTCAAGGGGCGCGGCCTGGAAGTGCTCGGCTTTCCCTGCAACCAGTTCGGCTCGCAGGAACCGGGCAGCGAGGAAGAAATCGGCGCCTTCTGCGAAAAGAACTACGGCGTCACCTTCCCGCTGTTTTCCAAGATCGACGTCAACGGCGACAATGCGCATCCCCTGTTCAAGTACCTGAAGGCGGAGGCGCCCGGCCTGATGGGCACGCAGGCGATCAAGTGGAACTTCACCAAGTTTCTGGTGAAGAAGGACGGCACCGTCTACAAGCGCTATGCGCCGCAGACCGCGCCGAAGGAAATCGCCGACGACATCGAGAAACTGCTGGCGGAGTAAGCGACGCCTGAGGCGCCTCTCAGGCCACCCCCAGCAGCCTCAGCACGAACGGCAGCAGCAAGGCCGTCAGCACTCCCGACAGGCCCATCGCCAAGCCGGAAAACGCTCCCATCTCCTCGCTGACCTGGAAGGCCCGCGCCGTGCCGATGCCGTGCGAGGTCACGCCGAGCGCGAAGCCGCGTACGCCGTGATCATCGATCTTCATCAGGTTGAAAATCCAGCGCGCAGTGGAAGCACCGAGAATGCCTGTCAGCATCACCAGCACCGCCGTCAATGACGGCAGCCCGCCTATCTTTTCCGAAACGCCCATCGCAATCGGCATGGTTACCGCCTTCGGCGCCAGCGACAGCACCGTGGCCGGCGATGCCCCCAGCGCCCAGGCTACGCCCATCGCCGTGGCAATCGCCGCCGCACCGCCGACCAGCGCGCTGACGATCAGTGCGAACCAGTTGCGCCGCAATTTCTCGAGCTGCTGGTAGAGCGGGATGGCCAGCGCTACCGTTGCCGGCCCGAGCAGGAAGTGGACGAACTGCGCGCCTTCGAAATAGGTCGGATAACGGGTGCCGGTGCCGACCAGCACCAGCACCAGAAGCGCCACCGCGATGGCCACCGGATTGACCAGCGGATTGAATTTCGCCTTGGCATAGACGGCATAGGCGAACTGGTAGGCAAGCAGGGTTGCGGTCAGCCACAGGAGCGGCGACGCCGACAGGTAGACCCAGACCTGGCTGATCTCGGATCTCATTTCTGCAGCGCCTTCAATACCAGCGCGGTAACGACCAGCGAGACGGTGGCGCTGATGAGCAGCGCGGCGGCCAGCGGCAGCCATTCGGATGCAACCCGCTGCGCATGCACCATGATGCCGACGCCGGCCGGGATGAAGAGCAGTGAGAGATGCTTGAGGAATTCCAGCGTGGTGGGCGCCAGCCGCTCGGCCACGGCAGGACGCAGCAGCAGGTAGCAGAACAGCAGCAGCATGCCGATCACCGGTCCGGGGATGGGCAGGGAAAGCGCGAAAGCCAGGCTCTCGCCCAGGGTCTGGAATACCAGCAGGGTAGCGAAGGTGTAGATCACGGTGTTGCATCCGGTTGGGGGGGTAAGGATGCTAGTGTAATCCGGGTGGGAGCCAGGTTGGCGCAGATCGTTACGTGCGATGCGCCAAGACCGCCGTACTCCCTCCCCTTCAAGGGGACGTAGCAGGGGTTTCGCAACGCACTGCGTTGCGCCTGCGCAGTCGGAGCCGCTTGCAAGCGGCGAGGTGGAGGGCGGGGGTGGGGATGGGTTCAAATGCCGTGATAGCTGCTGTTGAAACCCATCCCCATCCCAACCTTCCACCTCGCCGGCCGCCCTTGAAGGGGAAGGAGCAATAAAGGTCTAGCGGACCACAGCGATGTTCAATCCACGCTGCAAGCACCGCTCCTTACCCTATATTCAAATTCATACGCCGAAAGCAATCCCTCCCCGCCCTCTTCGCCTCATACAGCGCCTTGTCAGCATCCAGCATCAGCGCATCCCTGTCCTTGCCCGTACCCGGCGCAGCCACGCCGATGCCGATACTGATGCTGGGCACCACACCGCCGTCCTGCAGCATCAAGGGCTGCCGGCCTGCATCAATCAGCTTGGCGGCGATCACGTCTGCCTCTTCGCCGCTGTGCAGCCCTTCGAGAATGACGACGAATTCATCACCGCCGAGCCGCGCCACGGTGTCGGTCGCACGTACATGGCGCTTGAGCCGGATCGCCGTCTCGCGCAGCACCGCATCGCCTCCCGCATGTCCATGCGTATCGTTGATCTGCTTGAAATAATCGACATCGATCACCATCAGCGCCAGCGTCTGTCCTGAACGCGCAGCGCGCACCATTCCTTCTGCCAGCTTTTCATCGAAATGGCGCCGGTTCGGCAATCCCGTCAGCGTGTCGTGGCGCGCCAGCAGCGTGAGCTGCCGTTCAACTGCCTTGAGCTCGGTCACATCGCTGAGCACGGCTACCGCACCATAGACGGCGCCGGAGCCGTCGAGCAGCGGTTTGGCATTGACGGAGACATGCCGCGCTTCCGGAGCATGTTTCACCTCAAGCTCAAGGTTGCGCACCGGACTGCCCTGCAAGGCCTGGGACAGCCCCATCTCCTTCTTTTCGCCCGCTTCATTCACGCCGTACATGCCCGACGCCTCGGCCCACTCGGCGAGCGCCATGCCGCGGCCGTCGGCGATGCCGCTGAGTTCGCGCGCGGCACGATTGACCAGCACGATGAGACCATCGGCGTCGCAGACCTTGACCCCGACATCAATGGTTTCAAGAATGGTATTGAGCAGGCGCCGCTCCTGCTCCAGCTTGCGTTCCAGGTCCCTGCGCGTGGAGAAGGCCTCGTTGGCGCTTTCGACAGCCTGGCGAATACGGGACTCATGCGCGCGGTGATGCTCCAGCGCCTGCCGTTCCGCCGTCACGTCCAGCACGATGCCGGTGAAGGTAAGGCCGTCGGCAGTCATCTCGGTGGGAGAAGATGTGGCCTTGATCCAGCGTATCCCGCCATCTGAGCACAGCAGCCGCCCCTCGAAATACCAGTCGCTGCGGTCGGCGATGGCGAGTGCGATCGAGTCGGTGAAGCAGGTCATGTCTTCGGGATGGATGGGCACGCGGCTCCAGTCGGCCATCAGCGCATTCGCCGGCACGCCGAACATGTCCCGGCAGCGTTCGCTGATGTAGTTGAAGCCCTGCCTGCCGTCATGGCGGGCATGCCACTGGAAGATCAGCGCCGGCACGCGCTTCATGATCTGCTGCAGATGCAGCTCGCGGTGCCGCAGTTCGTCCTGCGCCTTCACCCTCTCTGTGATGTCTTCCAGGATGCCGACGTAATTGAGCAGGCCGCCGGCCTTGTCCCGCACCGGCGCCATCAACAGCTCATTGATGAAGAGTTCGCCGTTCCTGCGGTAATTGCGCAGCACGACCTGGCACTCCCGGCCTGCGGCCATGGCCTCGCTCAGGCGCTGCAGCTGCTCCTGGCTCTTGTCGTTGCGGTGCAGGAAGGCGCAGTTGCGGCCAAGCACCTCCGCCTGGCTGTAGCCGGTGATGCGCTCGAACGCGGGATTGCAGTAGATGATGGGACTGCCCGCGGCATTGGGATCGATGATGACGACGCCGTTGCTGGCCGCGCGCAGCGCATCTCCCTGCACATGCAGGCGTTCCAGCACCTGCTGCTGCGCGGTCACGTCGCGCGCCGCGCAGTACAGCCGGCCGTTGCCCACGACGCGGGTGCTCCACTCCAGCCAGACGTAGTCGCCGTCCTTGTGGCGGTAGCGGTTGCGGAAGCCCTTCAGCGGCTGCCCGCGGCCGGTGGCATGGGCTTCGGCCATCGTGCGCGCATGGTCGTCGGGGTGGACGAAGTCGAGGAAGGGCCGGGACGTCAGCTCCTGCGAAGACCAGCCGAGCACCGCAGTCCAGCGGTCGTTGACGCGTTCGAAGCGGTCGGAGGGTCCTTGGATGACCAGCATGTCGGGCGACAGGTCGAAGAAGGCGTCGCGGTCGGCTTCGGCCCGCATGCGCGCGGAAATGTCGTCCGCATGCACGACCACGAAATCGGGATCGCCGCCCCGGTCGCGCACCATCGATGCCGTCATCGACACCCAGACCGGATAGCCGCTGCGATGCAGGTAGCGCTTGTCGATCCGGTATGAAGGAATCAGGCCATTGCCCATCTGGCTTGCAAGATGGGCATCCGCCGCCAAGTCGTCTGGATGCGTGATGTCCTGGAAGGTCAATTCCCTCAGTTCCATCCTGGTATAGCCGACCAGGCGGATGAATGCCTCGTTGGCATCGATCCAGCGCCCATCCAGCGCCACCAGCGCCATGCCCATGGAGGTGAACCTGAATGCCTGCATGAACAGGTCTTCTTGTTCTGTCATCACGTAACGCGTTTCCCTGTGGCCGGCAGAACCGATCCCGGTCCTGCCGGCGTTGAATGTCGATGCCATCCATGCAAGCCGGCGCATGCCGAGCCTGTCACGGGGCGGGTATTTCGCTTTTTGGAGGAGCGCGAAAATGCCGAGGATGGAACCATTGACCGGCCGGATTCCGGTTGGTTCTCATCGGCAATATCGACTGCGGGGATAGGGCAGGCGGAAATGAGAAGCAGGCCGCGCAAGCTTGGCGGCCGTGCCTGATTCAAACGTGCGACATTGTAGCAGCGGCAGCAGAGATTCCGCTCAGCGGGCCTGCGCAAGTGCCTGGTCGACCAGCTCGATCCAGTGGCCGACCGGCGTATCGGTGCCGGACTGCAGGTGGGTCTGGCAGCCGACGTTGGCGGAGACGATCATGTCCGGCCTGGTGGCTTGCAGGTTCTGCAACTTGTTGTCGCGCAGCTGGTAGGCCATCTCCGGCTGCAGCACCGAATAGGTGCCGGCCGAGCCGCAGCACAGGTGGCTGTCGGCGCACAGCTGGACGTCGACGCCGATGGCGCGCAGCAGGCCTTCCACCTTGCCGCGGATCTGCTGGCCGTGCTGCAGCGTGCAGGGCGGATGATAGGCGACGCGCTTGTTCAATTTGCCATTGAGCTTCGCCGCCAGCTCCGCTTCGAAGGCGGGCAGGATTTCGCTGATGTCTTTTGTCAGTTCGGAAATGCGTTTGGCCTTGGCCGCATATTTTTCATCATGCGCGAACAGATGGCCGTAATCCTTGACGGTGACGCCGCAGCCGGATGCCGTCATGACGATCGCTTCCACGCCCGACTCCACCAGCGGCCACCAGGCATCGATGTTGTTGCGCATGTCGTTCAGGCCGCCGTCGTGGTCGTTCATGTGATAGCGGATCGCGCCGCAGCAGCCGGCCTTGGGCGCGGTGATCAATTGCACGCCGAGCGCGTCGAGCACGCGGGCGGCGGCGACATTGATGTTGGGCGCCATCGACGGCTGCACGCAGCCCTGCAGCACCAGCATCTTGCGTGCATGCTCGGTGCGCGGCCAGGCGCCGGCATTCTGCTTCTTCGGCACCTTGTTGCGCAGCACCGACGGCAGCAGCGGACGCGCCATCTGCCCTGCTCCCATTGCCGGCTTGAACAGCCACTGGCGCGGCAAGCCTTCCTTCAATGCGTTGCGCACGATGCGCTGCGACAGCGGGCGCGGCACCTGGTCTTCCACCACCTTGCGGCCGATGTCGACCAGGCGGCCGTACTGCACGCCGGACGGACAGGTCGATTCGCAGTTGCGGCAGGTGAGACAGCGGTCGAGATGGGTCTGCGTCTTCTGCGTCGCCGGCTTGCCTTCAAGTACCTGCTTGATCAGGTAGATGCGGCCGCGCGGGCCGTCGAGTTCGTCGCCGAGCAATTGATAGGTCGGACAGGTCGCAGTGCAAAAGCCGCAGTGCACGCACTTGCGCAGAATCGCGTCGGCTTCCTTGCCTTCGCGCGTGTCCTTGATGAAATCGGCAAGATTGGTTTGCATGTTTAAAACTCGTTGTACATCCGGCCGCGGTTGAAGATGCCGGCCGGATCGAAGGATTGTTTCAGGTTGCGGTGGATCTTCTCCACCGCCGGCGCCAGCGGATGGAACACGCCGGCGCTCTTGTCGCCGCCGCGGAACAGCGTCGCATGGCCGCCGGCGCGCTCGGCCGCGGCGCGTATCGTTGCGGCATCGGCATCGCTGCGCAGCCAGCGCTGGGCGCCGCCCCATTCGATCAGCTGTTCGCCGTCGAGCGGCAGCGGCTGTGCGACCGAAGGCACCGACAGCCGCCACAGCGCGGTCGGCCCGGTGGTCGCGGCGAAGAAGGCATTGTTGTGGTTGCGCAGTTCGCTCCAGAACATCTCGGCCTCGGCATCTTCCTCGCCGCCCATCTTCTGCACCGCCGAGCGCACCGCCGCCTCGGCACCGGACAGGCGCACGATCAGCACGCCGCCGTGCCATGCGCTGGCCGAGACCGGCAGCGGCTGGCCGCCCCAGCGGTTGAGCTGTTCGATGGCCTTATCCTGCTGCATCTCGAAGCGCAGCGTGGTTTCGGCGAAGGGCTTGGGCAGCACCTTGAGCGAGACTTCGAGAATCAGCCCGAGCGTGCCGAGGGAGCCGGCCAACAGGCGCGAGACGTCATAGCCGGCGACGTTCTTCATCACCTGTCCGCCGAAATGCAGCACCTCGCCCTTCGCATCCATGAGCACCGCGCCGAGCACGAAGTCGCGCACCGCGCCCACCGCCTGCCGGCGCGGACCCGACAGGCCGGCGGCCACGACGCCGCCGATGGTGGAAGCGGGTCCGTACTGAGGCGGCTCGAAGGCCAGCACCTGGTTGTGCTTGGCAAGCGCGGATTCAATCTCCAGCAGCGGCGTACCGCAGCGCGCGGTGATGACCAGCTCGGTCGGATCGTAGGCGATGATGCCCGAGTATTCGCGGGTATCGAGGATGTCGCCCTGCAGCGCCTGTCCGTACCAGTCCTTGGTGCCGCCGCCGCGAATGCGCAGCGGCTTGCCGGCCGATGTTGCGGACATGATCGCGTCGCGGAATTGTTGCAATGCCTGTTCCATAATTCTCCTAGAAGCGCGGCAGATCGGCGAACTTCAGCAGTCCGCGCTTCACATGCATCTTGCCGTACTCGGCGCAGCGGTGAAGCGAGGGAATCGCCTTGTCCGGGTTGAGCAGGAAGGCGGTGTCGAAGGCCCGCTTGACGGCGAAGAAGGCTTCGCGCTCCTGCGGCGAATACTGCACGCACATGGAATTGATCTTTTCGATGCCGACACCGTGTTCGCCGGTGATCGTGCCGCCGACCTCGACGCAGAGTTCGAGGATGTCGGCGCCGAAGGCTTCGGCCCGCTCGAATTCGCCGGGCGTATTGGCATCGAACAGGATCAGCGGATGCAGGTTGCCGTCGCCGGCGTGGAAGACGTTGGCGCAGCGCAGCCCGTGCTTCTTTTCCATCTCGGTGATGCTCACCAGCACATGCGCGAGATGCTTGCGAGGAATGGTGCCGTCCATGCAGTAGTAATCGGGGGAAATGCGGCCCGCTGCCGGAAATGCATTCTTGCGGCCCGACCAGAACTTCAGGCGTTCAACTTCGTTCTGCGACACGGCAATGGCGGTCGCACCCGAGGCCTTGAGCACTTCGGTCATGCGCGCGATTTCCTCTTCCACCTCTTCAGGTATGCCGTCGGACTCGCACAGCAGGATGGCTTCGGCTTCGGTGTCGTAGCCGGCCTTCACGAAAGGCTCGACCATGCGCGACGACGTCTTGTCCATCATTTCCAGGCCGGCGGGAATGATGCCGGCGGCGATCACGTTGGCGACCGCATCGCCGCCCTTGACCACGTCATCGAAGGACGCCATGATCACCCGCGCCAGCTGCGGCTTGGGCACCAGCTTGACGGTGACTTCCGTGACCACGCCAAGCATGCCTTCGGAACCGATGAAGACCGCGAGCAGGTCCAGCCCCGGCGCGTCGAGCGCCTCGCCGCCGAGTTCGACGACTTCACCTTCGATGGTCACCATGCGCACGCGCAGCACGTTGTGCACGGTGAGGCCGTATTTCAGGCAATGCACGCCGCCGGAATTCTCGGCGACGTTGCCGCCGATGGTGCAGGCGATCTGCGAGGACGGGTCGGGCGCATAGTAGAGCCCGTGCGCCGCGGCGGCTTCGGAAATGGCAAGGTTGCGCACGCCCGGCTGCACCACGGCGGTCCGGGAATAGGCATCGAGCCTGATGATCTTGTTGAACTTGGCGGTCGACAGCACCACGCCGTCGGCGA
This sequence comes from Noviherbaspirillum malthae, assembly GCF_015352985.1. GTDB lineage: Bacteria > Pseudomonadota > Gammaproteobacteria > Burkholderiales > Burkholderiaceae_D > Noviherbaspirillum > Noviherbaspirillum malthae. The sequence continues at coordinate 84,967 of NZ_JACYXF010000023.1, forward strand.
TCGGCATCGCGCCGCCGGACAGGCCGGTGCCCGCGCCGCGCGGCACGATGGGCACCTGCAGGTCGCGGCAGGTCTTGAGGATGTCGATCACTTGCGCCTCGTTCTGCGGCAGCACCACGACCATCGGCAGCTGGCGATAGGCCGACAGGCCGTCGCATTCATAGGGACGGGTATCTTCCTCGTTGAAGAGCACGCAGCCGGCCGGCAGCAGCCGATCGAGGGCGCTGGCGACCTGGCGCTGGCGGTCCAGGGTAAATTGGGGCGTTGCGGGGGCGTTCATGTCCTGCTCCAGGGGGAATCGGTGATGCTCGGCTTGCGGCAGAGCCATTATCCGTGCAACGGCCTTGCCTCAGGTGAAAGCTGCGGAGCCGCTGCTTGAATTCTTTTCACGAATATTGCCGTTGCGGCAGCTTCACCGCAGCCACGGCCATACGGTCAGGCTTACTCAGTCAGGATCACACAGTCACAGCCGGCCGAAGCTCTTCCTCAGCCAGTCGATGAAGGCGCCGACTTCCGGCCGCACCCGTGCCTGCGGTTCGTAGACCACGTAATAGGCATGCGGCGGCGTCTTGAGTTCCACATCCTTGAACAGGTGGACGACCTCGCCGCGCTCAAGCAGCTCCTGCACGAAATGCTTGCGTGTGAGGCCGACGCCGTAGCCGTGCCGGATCGCTTCCAGCAGCAGGCCGAGGTCGTCGAGCCGCAGCGCATTGGAAGGCTCGGACCAGTCGAGTCCGGCGACTTCGAACCAGGGCTGCCACGGCTCCAGCGCCGAGCGCAGCAGGGTCGCCTTGGCCAGGTCCGAGGGCTGCTCCAGCCCGCCGATCTTTTCCAGGTAGGCCGGGCTGGCCACGGCGAAGGTCGGTTCCTCGAACAGCTTTTCCGTCACCAGATCGGTGTAGTTGCCGGGGCCGAAGCGCACCTCGACATCGCTCTCCGACAGCGCCAGGTCGTACAGCGGCACCGACAGGAACAGCTCCAGCACGATATCCGGATACTGGCGGGTGAAGTCGCCCAGGCGCGGCACCAGCAAGTAGCGGGCGAAGGTGGGCGGCACCGTCACCTTGATGCGCGGCTGCGCCGGGGCGCTGCGATGCGGCATCGGGAAATCGGTCAGGGTGCGCAGCGCGGCCCGCACCACGTCGAGATAGCGCCGGCCGAACTCCGACAGGCTGACCGCGCGGCCGTCGCGCAGGAACAGGCGTTCGCCGACGAATTCCTCCAGCAGCCGGATGCGGTGCGACAGCGCCGACGGCGTGATGCACAGCTCCTCGGCCGCCAGCGCGAAGGAACCGAGCCGGGCCGCCGCCTCGAAGGCGGACAGTGCATGGACGGGAGGCAGGCGGGTCGCCATCGGAAGTCGTCCTACCATTGAATGATCTTGCCTGGATTCATGATGTTCTTGGGGTCGAGCGCATGCTTGAGCATGCGCATGGTGGCGATTGCTTCCTCGCCATGCTCCTGGACCAGGAAATCCATCTTGTGCATGCCGACGCCGTGTTCGCCGGTGCAGGTGCCGTCCATCGAGATCGCCCGCGCCACCATGCGGGCATTGACGCCTTCGGCCTTGGCGACGTCGGCCGGATCGCTGGGATCGACCATCATGAGCACATGGAAATTGCCGTCGCCGACATGGCCGATGATGGCGTGGATGATGCCGTTCTTTTCGCAGTCGGCCTTGGTGTCGAGGATGCATTCGGCCAGCCGCGAGATCGGCACGCAGCAGTCGGTGGAAATTCCCCTGCCGCCGGGGCGCATCTGCAGCATCGCGAAGTAGGCATTGTGCCGCGCCGCCCATAGCCGCGAACGGTCTTCCGGCCGGGTTGCCCATTCAAAACCGATCGCATTGAATTCGGCAACGATCTCCTGCACCGTCTGCGCCTGCTCCTCGACGCCGCGTTCGCTGCCGTGGAATTCGAATAGCAGCAGCGGCTTTTCCGGCAGGTTGAGCTTGTCGTGCACATTGATGGCATGCACGCTTTTCTCGTCGAGGAATTCGACGCGGGCGACCGGCACGCCCATCTGTATGGTCTGGATCACCGCATTGACCGCATCGGCGGTGGTCGGGAAGGAGCAGACCGCGGCGGACACCGCTTCCGGCTGCGGATAGATGCGCACCGTGACCTCGGTGATGATGCCGAGCGTGCCCTCGCTGCCAACGAAAACCCGCGTCAGGTCATAGCCTGCCGAGGACTTCTTGGCGCGGGTGCCGGTCTTGATGATGCGGCCGTCGGACGTCACCACGGTGAGCGCCAGCGTGTTTTCGCGCATGGTGCCGTAGCGCACGGCATTGGTGCCGGAAGCGCGGGTGGCCGCCATGCCGCCGAGGGAGGCATCGGCGCCCGGATCGATCGGGAAGAACAGGCCGGTATCGCGGATTTCCTGGTTGAGCTGCTTGCGGGTGACGCCGGCCTGCACTGTTGCGGTCTGGTCTTCCGCATGCACGGCCAGCACCTGGTTCATTTGCGACAGGTCGATGGTGACGCCGCCGCGCAGCGCCAGGATATGCCCTTCCAGCGAAGTGCCGGTGCCGTAGGGAATGATCGGTACTTCATGGAGGTTGCACAGCTTGACCGCTTGCGCGACTTCCTCGGTGGTCTGCGCGAAGACCACGGCGTCCGGCGGCATCGGGTCATACGACGATTCGTCGCGGCCGTGGTGTTCCCGCATGGCTTGCGAGGTGGAAAAGCGGTCTTCGAAAATCGACTCGAGCGCGGCCAGCAGTTCGGCGGGCACGGGCTTCTTCAGCGCGGCCAGTTGGGCGGGATGGTTCATGGGCGTCTCCGATGTAATCCATGTTGTTGCAGGCGTTGCCTGATTTTACTCTCTTGCCCCTTTTTGCGGCGGCGACATCGTCGCGCAAGCGACTGCGCAGCGGCAGCTTTTGTCGTATGCTGGCCGCTTTCCACACTTGACGACTTGACGAAAACGCCATGGGAAACCGACTCTCGAAAATCGCGACACGCACCGGCGACAACGGCACCACGGGACTGGGAGACGGCAGCCGCGTCGCCAAGGACAGCCTGCGCGTGCATGCGATGGGCGATGTGGATGAACTCAATTCGCATATCGGCCTCTTGTTGTGCGAGGAACTGCCGAGCGCGCTGCGCGAGGAACTCGTTTCCATCCAGCACGACCTGTTCGATCTCGGCGGCGAACTCTGCATCCCCGGCTATACGTTGATCACCGACGTGCATGTGGGCCGGCTCGACACCCTGCTGGAAAAATACAATGCCGACCTGCCGCCGCTGAAGGATTTCATCCTGCCCGCCGGCTCGCGCGCCGCCGCCCTCGCCCATGTCTGCCGCACCATCTGCCGCCGCGCCGAACGCGCCATCGTCAGCCTCGGCAACAGCGAACAGATCAATGACAACCCCAGGCAGTACATGAACCGGCTGTCCGACCTGATGTTCGTGCTGTCGCGAGTGCTCAACCGCTTTGCGGGCGGCAGCGATGTGCTGTGGGAGAAGGACAGGAAGCGGGAAGTCAGCGATGCGCCGCGGACTGAAGCCGACTGATTATTTCATCGCGGATTGCTCCATCAATCTTCGGGATCGGGCTGACGCCGCTTGAGTTCTCGGTCATAAAGCATTTCGTCGCGAACACAACAGAGAGTTAGCAAAAAAACTATTTTTCTCGCTTTGCGTGTTAGTATCCCGGCAACTATTTTGTTGCCATATGCACAATTTCTATGCGTGAATTCACTGTCGCACGCCTCGACAGAAATAGCGCCGTTGCCGGGAATAACACATGTCACTTGCTCCTTTCGATGACAAGGAAGAGAACCTACTAAAGAGTTTGCCTTCCTCCCCTTCACTTCTGTCTTCATCAGCCGCGCTTGCTGCAGCAGCCGGCAAACTCAATCCCAACATCGCCAAGGCCGCTCAAGCCGCCGGCCTCGCACAGCAAGCCGCCCAATTGCTGAACATCGCCGGCCACCCGCTGCACGGCCAAGCCATCCGCGACTTCGCTACCCCCACCGCACCGTTCTTCCCCACCTTCGCCAGCACCGAACAGGCCGACGACGTCGAGGAAAGCCTCTCCGCTTTAGCGGGCATCCCCCAATTCACCGACACCCACCGCCTGCTGCGCTTCACCTCCCCGCTGCCGCCCGAGAAAACCCTCATGGTCGACACGCTGCACGCCCATGCCGCCCTGTCCGAACCCTTCCACCTGCGCCTGCAGCTGCTCTCCACCCACGCCGGCATCGAACTCAAGGAACTCATGGGCAAGAACGTCACCGTCGGCATCGAGCAGGACGACGGCAGCGAGCACTACTTCAACGGCTACATCCACCACTTCGCCTTTTCCCATGCCGACGGCGGCTTCGCCTGCTACCACGCCGAAGTCCTGCCCT
>NZ_JACYXF010000024.1 GCF_015352985.1 Noviherbaspirillum malthae
AGCGTCTGTAATAACCATGAGCTTCGTGCCCTTGCCCCGCTTGGTCTTTCCCACTTTGGATCCCCCTTTTTCGCCACTACGAAAGTGCCGTCGATAAAGCATTCGGATAGATCGATTTTTCCTGCTTGTTCCAGATGTCGCGCCAGTGCTTCGAGTATCTTCCGCATGACGCCAGCCTTGACCCATCGGGTGAAACGTCTGAAACATGTACAGCCAGATGGGAAGCGGTTAGGTAAATCAGCCCAGGCAGCGCCGGTACGCAGCACCCATAGAATGCCGTTAAGCACAGCTCTATCGCTGTGGACCACTGGCCGGCCACGTCCATCTGCTCGTCGTACGGGGGCCGGAATAAGCGGCTCAAGAATTGCCCATTGTTCATCGGTAAGTTCTTCTCTTCGCGCCATGATGAAAACCCCGTCATGTCGAAAAGAGCGTTGACTACCTATTTATGAAATGAGTTCTAATTGAATGGGAGAATCAAATGGAACACTGGCGTAGCGAATTTAGCGGGCTACTTTCGGAGTTTCGCAGGAACAACGGTAACGTCGCGTCGGAGCGAACGAAGGATGCAACAGCAGAAGCTGTGAATGCCTTTATGAAGGTGTTGCACGAGATGGGATATAAGGTCCAAAAGCTGAGCAACGTAGGAGACCGCCATATCACCGCAGTTGTACGCGAATGGTTCCTAAACCGCGGCTTGCGGCCGAAGACCATCCAAAACTACGTCTCCCGGCTAAAGGTAGTGTTCGCACAGATCGGTAAGCCTAATCTAGTCCGCTCTTGGCAAGACTATCTTCCAGAGGTGCCTGCGGAACAGTTGGTGATCAAGACCGCAGCGGAAAAGAGCAAGGGTTTCACTGCTAACGGCGTTGACGTTGCCAGCTGCATCGCGGCGGCTGACAGAGCGAACGAAAGGTTTGGCTTAATGCTCCGATTGGAACTCGCGTTTGGCTTACGCAGAGAAGAGGTTCTTCATTGCAGGCCATGGATTGCGGACCGCGGAAGCGACTTACGGGTCTATCCCGGCGAAGGCAAAAACGGACGCCCGCGTGATATACCGATTGAGTACGAACATCAAAGGCAGATCCTGAAATATGTGCAGTCCAAGATTGGCAAGACCAAGCATCTTGGATGGGATTACGATGGCAACGGTAAACCGGCCAACATCAAGAAGAACTTGAAACGCTATTCTGACCTCGCCCGGCGAATTGGTGCGACGAAGGAAAACCTGGGAGTTACGCTCCATGGATTGCGCGCGCAATTCGCGGAAAATCAGGCGCTTTTCAAAGCGTTCGTTCCCACGACTTTGGGCGGAACCACTTCAAATCTCCCGAAGGATGAGCTGAAATTCCGTCAGACCGAGGTTTCGCTGATGCTTGGTCATGACCGCGACTACATCACAGCTGCGTATTACGGAGATCTCATTCGTAAACAAAGCAGTGATGAGCAGGCCCGCTTCAGAGCGGTGATCGCTGAAGGGGTTCTCGCATTACAAGCGCAAGGAGTTGATGACCGTCCACCCGAAGAGTGCAGGAAGGACGTGCACGTTTTGGTGGATCTGTTGGCCTCAGAAGACGACGTCGAAATCTCGTTGGCCAAGGCGTATCAGTTATGGAAGGTCCACAGCGCCCGCTTCGGTTTGGATTGGGCGCCATTGGAAACAGGAATCCGGCAAGCATTAGAGGCTGCTGCAATCCACGTCGCTAGAAGGCTGCCGGCGCAACAGGCACCACGTTAACGCTATTCGCTCACACTTTGAAAGGAGAAAATATGTCGATCTATCAACTGCCCAAAAACCAAAACCCTACTTCGATAGAGGAACGCCAAGACCACAGCCATATACGCCTCCCGGTTACCACACAATATTACGGTGCCATTGGCATTGGCCGTGATGGACATGTACGGGCGACGCCTTCGACAGATTACTACGGCGAGGCGAACTGTTAGGGCGTTACATTCTTGCCTGCTAGTCGGAGTAATTCTGGTGGGAGCGGAACGCTATCGAGACAAGCAGATGTGGTTCGGTATGCTAGATCACATCTGCATCGATGCTTGGAGGTAGAACGCACGTGGGACCATAGGTAAATCATTCGGAATGGTTCCAGGTGCGCTCGGCTCCCGTACGTCGGCATTGAAGAGATTCCTTACTGATGCTGCAAACTCCCACCGTCCGACTGGCCTTGCTGTCCGTAAGGTCAAGTCGAACGTCTTATAATCCGCAACCGGCGGGCGGGGATCGCCGGCAGAGCGTGCGCGATTCGCCACCCAAGTAAGTTGGGGGTTCAGCTGCCAGCCATACGCAATCGCCCACGACGCGCGGAGATAGGCTTGGTTTCTTGGCGCGAATCCGGGGTCCCTTCCGGTTGTTTCATCAACCGATCTCTGGTGAGAATAGTTACCAATCAGCTGCAGGTGACGTGAAACCTGCCATTCCGCTTCAATTTCCAAGCCGGTGCCATGCTGGCGGCCCATGTTGTTGAACGTGGTCCCCATCGCTGGTGCCGCGTTCGGGATCGGACGAATGATGTCCTTCATCTCATACCTGAACACGCTTAGCTTTGTGGTCAGTTCGTCGTTTGCCTGCCACGTCACAGCTGCTTCAACGGTATCGACCCGTTCTGGCTTCAGTACGGGATTTCCACGTTGTACGGGATTGTTGATACTGTACAGTTCAGAGAAGGAAGGAGCTCTGAACGCTCGTCCATAGATCAGCTTTGCCGTAACGTCCAGAGCAGCGTCCCACACCAGTGCGACCCTGGGGTTCGTTGTTCCGCCGAAGTCGGAAAAGTGATCGTAGCGCGTTCCTAGGGTCAGTTCCCAATCTCGAGCGAGGCGCCATTGGTCCTGAGCGTAGAGGTAGGTGACCTGCCGGCTATGCGGGAGCATGAACGGCTGGATTACGGAATAATCCGCAACCGGCCCCGCTGGGACGGGTGTGCCTGTCGCATCAAACACGTAATTCTTGATTGTTCGCGTTTCATATAGATCAAGATCGTCGTATCCGACTCCGACCCTCAGGGTATGCGATTCGAGACCTGAATACGTTGCAAAGCTTGAAACTCGAAATTGCCGTTCACTCGTATCGGGATGGCCGATCATACCGTCGGGGAAAGCTCCGGTCGGGAAAACAGAACCGGCTGGATACAACCTCAGATCGACTGGTATGCGCTGCTTGTATTGCATGAAGCTGACGGCTGCACCGGCTCCCCAATCCTGGGCCAGCTTATGATTGACCCATGACAGGTCCGTATTGATGCGCTCACTCTTTTCTTTGCCAACCGGATCGAGTGCTGCCGAGATGCCGGCACCGGTACCCAAGTCGTCGCGCAGCTTGTAGCCAAACCGTAGCCGCCAGTGCTCATAGCCCAAGTCAAGGCTAGCATCGACAGAGTCATATCCTACATTGACGGGCCCTGGTGCTAGACTGGCTCGGGTTCCCGCTATTCGATCCCGCAAAGTCTGAGCGTCTTCATCCACCACGCGCTTGTGGCCGTTAGTCGTTCCGACATTCAGATATGCGGCGATGTCCATACCGCCAGCGTTTCCTCCATGCTGAACCCACGCCAGGCGCAAGTTCTATGAATTGGAGCAGGTAAGGCCATCGCCGATTACTGGCGAGGCGCTGCGGCGCATTGGCGCGCTATACGCAATCGAGGAAACGATTCGCGGCAAGCCTCCGGAAGAACGGCTACAAGTACGGCGGGCCGAGGCCAAGCCATTGCTTGAGGCCATGGAGGTATGGCTGCGCGAGACTGTGTCGACGCTGTCAAGGAAATCAGATACAACGGCGGCGATTCAATACGCGCTCAACCGCTGGGCAGCGCTGACGCGCTATTGCGACGATGGAGTCATTGAAATTGATAACTCGGCGGCCGAGCGATCGCTGCGCGGCGTGGCCCTGGGTCGCAAGAACTACTTGTTCGCTGGAGCCGACTCTGGAGGTGAGCGTGCTGCCGCGATGTACTCGCTCATTGGCACGGCGAAATTGAATGGCGTGGACCCGGAAGCCTATCTGCGCCATGTCCTGGCTCACGTTGCCGACCATCGAATCAACCGCATTGATGACCTGTTGCCTTGGAATGTTGCCGGTAAACTCCAGTCCTTCAACGCAAACGCATAACCCCAACGTCACCGTCAACCACGGCTCTTAGCCGACGCTTACTCAAATCCAGAGGCGGCAATGGGTTCACTGCTTTGAGCTCCGCAAGCATCGGATCAAGGATGACTTGTTCAGCGCAGCTTGTCATCTGCACGCCGTAGAGAGAAAGATGCTCCATCACCGCATCGATCTGGCGTTCGCCAGTACGCGGACCTGTGATAGATATCCCCTCAGTGTCTATAACACCCTGCCTCACCACAAGTTTTCCAGTCTTGAGGAAGATAGAGTCCAGAAGCCGGTATGGAATCATATCCAATACCGCATTCCACACGAGTTGATACATGCCCCCAGGCCGGTATGCCATTTCTTGATCCAGTGAGGTAACACAGGCTTGGTAAAATTTGAGATACGTTTCTACTGGCTCGTCCCTGACTCTATTACGTAGTTTGTATAAGACTTCCTTACAGACCTTCTCTGCCCAAACCAGCGTCCGTTCTCTAAGATCAATTAGGAACAGATCAGAACCGAAGGTAACCTCCAAGTATCGGAAGCTTGAACCTATGTTCTCATTGTTGAGCTGGCGAGTTTCTTCAATAAGGGCATTACCCTCATCACGCAACTGTAACGATATTAGCGAAGTCAGGTCGAGTGGCAGCTTGTAGGTACCTTGCTCTACGATCGTCCAGTCACCAGACTTGCCCACCATTTGCGTGTACTGATTAAGTGGCACGTTCGCTTCAACCTTAGACGCATTTTCAAGGTCCTTCCTCGAACGGTCGAGAAGCACGTCTGTCGAAACTTGTACAAGCTGGTTCTCGGGTTTACCGACTTTGCTCATTGTTCATTTCTTTCTGATACGTCGTTCCGTTGCTGACGACAACTATGCTGGAGAAGACCATAAAAATCCAGCGGCATCAACGACCGAGTGAAGTTCAATCTACAATAGCAGCGTATAAGTACTCATGGGATTAGGAAGTGCAAGGGCTCAAACGAAAGATCGTGTACGTCGCAACCTTCGAGGCCATAGCGGTATGCATCTGTACAGTGGTGCTGGCGACCATGCATACCAACAGTGCGCAGAGCGCCATCAGCAAGCTGCTCGGCTTTTTCCCGTCGGAGCAGCGCAGCCAGCGCGCGGTGACGCTGGCCAATTCGCTCGTCGGCGTGATCTACCAGAATCTGCTGCCGACCGAGAGCGGCAAGGAATTCGCGCTCGCCAGCGAAATGATCTTCAATAACAACCAGCAGGTGGCGCCGTATATCGTCGACATGGAAAAGATGCACCTGATGGCAGACTTCCTCAAGCGCAAGGCCGACAACATGTCGCGCAGCCTCAATGAGGTGCTGACGCAGATGGTGGCGAAGAAAACCATCAGCGCCAAGGATGCAATGCGGGCCACCTACAACCGGCTGGAACTGCACGACATGCTCAACGGCATACGCTGATTCGTCTGAGCCTGCCGTAACGCATCACCGGGACGACGCTGCAGCGCAGCCTTCTTCCAGGCGGAAGTGACGCTGTCCCGCGAAGGCCGGAATGGTCAGGTGACAGGCTCGGCTCGGTCGTCTTCCACCCGACCCGTTCTTCATTCAAGCTTGCAACACGCCACGTTGGGGCGGCGCGCGTCCTGAACGGCTACGAGAGGCGTTTCACGACCTGGTGTTCCAGGTGCGGATTGGAGTTGGCCAGCTGAAACGTACTGACAAGCTCGGCCAGAGCCTGCGCCTGCTCCTGCATGCTTTGCGCCGCCGTAGCCGATTCTTCCACCAGGCTTGCATTTTGCTGGGTGGTTTCGTCGATGCTGTTGATTGCCGAGTTGATCTGGCTGATTCCGGCCGTCTGTTCATGGCTGGCCGACGCGATGTCTTCCATCATGTGGTTCACCCGCTGGATGCTCTGAACGATTTCTTCCATCGTGCGGCCCGCCTGATCGACCAGGCTGCTGCCGAAGGCAACCTTCGAGACTGAATCCTCGATCAGGCTCTTGATCTCCTTGGCGGCGGATGCCGAGCGCTGTGCGAGGCTGCGCACTTCCGATGCGACAACCGCGAAGCCGCGGCCCTGTTCGCCGGCGCGCGCTGCTTCCACCGCCGCATTCAGCGCCAGGATGTTGGTCTGGAATGCGATGCCGTCAATGACGCTGATGATCTCGGAGATCTTCATCGCCGAGCCGTTGATTGCGTTCATTGTTTCGACCACCTCCGACACCACTTCTTTTCCCTTGACGGCAACGGATGAAGCCGCAGACGCCAGTTCGTTGGCCTGGTGCGCATGCTCGGCATTCTGCTTGACGGTGGTCGTCAGCTCTTCCATGGAAGACGCCGTCTCCTCCAGCGAACTGGCCTGCTGCTCGGTGCGGGCAGACAGCTCCAGGTTGCCGCTGGCAATCTGGCTGGTGCCGGAGCTGATGGCATCGGTGCCGGCACGGATCTGGGCGACGATGCGAATCAGGCTGTTGCGCATGTTCTGCATGGCCGCGATGACACTTGCATCGTCACCGCGGCGGACCGAAATGGCGACGGTAAGGTCGCCTTCCGCAATGCGGCTGGCGATCCGGCGCGCCTCGGCGGGTTCGCCGCCCAACTGCAGCAGCAGGCCGCGGGTGATCACGACGGCGACAGCGGCACTGATCAATACGGCGATGACCGAGATCGCCAGGATCAGCATCCCTGATTGCGCGGTTGCCTGTTCAATGTTCCGGCTATCGTTCTCGACATCCTGCTGCACCGCCTTGGTGATCACATCGATTTCAGCGATGATCTTTCGACGCAGCGGACTGCACTCGTTGACCAGGAAGCGGCCGAACTCTTCCATGTTCTTCGCCTGGCGGTACTTGCGCGGACGCTTGAGCTCTTCAGCCATTGCCAGCAAATCATTGCGCATCGTCTCGAAGTCGGATTGCCCCTTGAACTGGGGCGTCAGCCGGGCCAGTGCCTCAAGGTAGATAGCCTTTTGCTCGTCGAGAAGGGCAAGTTCTGCGTCCGCCTCAGTGTCGCTGGTGAAGATATAGGCATTGCGCGCGGCCAGGCCGGTCTGTCCGAGCGCTTCCCGGACCACATACAGCTGCTCGAGTTTTTGCGTACGAACACGGTGCTGCTCTTCCAGAAGTTGCGTGGTCGTCCGGGTTTGCATGACCGATATCGCACACAGGGCGATGAGGAGAAAAATTACTACGCCAAAGCCAATTGCCAGCTTGGTACCGATTCGCATACTTGCAGGAGCAGTCATGATTTTTATTGGTAAGAGAACGAGACAGCAAATGGCCACGATTGGCGACGTCGCGCGTTCTTTTGAATAAAAACCACGCGACCAGAACAACACTGCAAAAAGTTTCTGCAAGGAATGATACGATCGAATACCGCGTATCGTTTTGTGCGTTCTCATACGCATTCGTACAAATATGATACGAATCAGTACCAATGTTCTTCTTTAATCGTTTTCATGGACGAACTGCTCACTCTCCTGCCTCGCTTCGGCTTCAGTACATCCGTTTTTTTTCAAGGTGAGTTTTGCGGACGAACGCAATTCTTGGCCAGCCAATCGGTTGGCCATCTTCACCTGATAAACAAGGGCCAACTCATCATGGAGCACAAGGAGGGGCCGCCGCTGCATGTGACGGAGCCCGCGCTGGTGTTCTATCCGCGGCCGTATGATCACAGGCTGGTCATACCTTCGGAAGGCCTGGCGTCGCTGTTATGCGCGAACGTGCGCTTTCATAATGCCGAGCACAATCCGATCGCGCTGGCGCTGCCGGACGTGATGTGTATCCGACTCAGCGAAGAGACCGGCCTGTCGCCGACGCTGTCGCTGCTGTTTGCCGAGGCTGCAACGGATGACATAGGCAAGCGCCTGATGATGGACCGTTTGTGCGACATGCTGGTGATACACCTGGTGCGATACGCGCAAAGAACGAAGCTGATCCGCAAAGGCGCCGTCGCCGGGCTGTCGGACAGGCAGATTGCGCCTGTACTGGCAATGCTGCACGCAGAACCGGGACGCGCGTGGTCGGTCGCTGACATGGCTGCAGCGGTGAACATGTCGCGCACGGCGTTCATCAACCATTTCAGGAACATTGTCGGCGTGCCGCCTGCGGACTACCTGACCGGCTGGCGGATGGAGCTGGCCAAGGTCCATCTCAAGGAAGGCAGGTCCGTCAAACAGGTAGCGAAAACGGTAGGCTACAGCTACCAGCCGGGGTTCACCAATGCATTCAAATCCCGTTGCGGCGTCTCGCCGACGGATTGGCTGAAACAGTCCTGCGAAGACAGCGATTAGTGCGGCGGCATTGTGGATGCCGCATCATCATTTCAACTCGCGCTACGGGGCCACGTCTGCACCCCGTTCCAGCAGCAAGGTGCGCAATATCGATCGATGGCAGCGGCTTTCATCTTCGCAGTAGCAGCCGACCGCCATATCGGTCCGGTGCGACAGCGCAGCCAGCAGGTCCAGCGACCGGCTTGCCTCCGGCTTCTTCATCTCCGCGATGTACTTGCGCTGGAAGCTGGACCAGGACCGCGCGTCTTCCGCGGCTTGCGCTTCCTTGAGCAGGGCTTCGCTCGGCGCAAGATTCGGATACCAGACATCGTAGATGTCCTTGCGCGCGTAATCTTCCTTCTTGATGCCGCGCGGCGGCCTGCGCACCGTCCCGATGCGCAATCCCTCATCCTTGCCGCGCGGGCTGCCCAGCCTTACGATGCGTATCGCCATGATCTGTCCTCGAAAACTTGTGCTTGCATGCCGGCGGCGGGACGACAGGATCATTGCCGCGCGTTGAAGGCTTCATGATAAGACACGACGCCCGAAGGCATGTGCCCCTCGAAGACAATAGCCTGGAAATACATCGGCGGAACGCCTGGAAACGTCAGCCCGGGGACATCCTTGAAACCGAAGCGGCCATAGTATTGCGGCTCGCCCAGCACGACGCATCCGCATGCACGCAGCCCGCGCAGCTTGAGCAGGGCCTGCTCGACGAGACGCGTGCCCGTCTTCCTTCCCTGGCAGGCAGGCGCCACCGCAACCGGACCCAGTCCGTACCAGCCCTTGCTGCCGTCCGAGACGGACACCGGAGATACGGCGACATGGCCGACGATGTCTTCTGCGTCCGCCGCTACCAGCGATATCGACAACTGCCCCGCCCCGCGCAGCGCATTGACGATGAACTGTTCGGTATGGCTGGAATGCGGCGCATCGCGAAATGCTGCAGCAACCAGCGCTTCTATCGCCGGCACGTCGGACGGCCTCTCGCTTCGTATGCTGATACTCATGACGACATCCTCCGCAGACGCGCATGCAGCCGCCCGCAATGGCGGATCATTTGTCCTGCACGTAGGTATAACCCAGTTCCGGCGGCATTGGACCCTTGATGCGCCCGCCCTGGTTCTTCTGTTCCCAGGCATGGGCAAGAATGCCCACCGAACGCGACAGGATGAACAGGCCGCGTGCCAGTTCCGGCGCAAAGCCGAGTTCTCCGTAGACCACGGCGGTGGCGCCGTCGATGTTCATCGGGATCTGTTTGCCGGTGCGCTCGGCCAGCGCCTTTTCCACTTCGCGTCCGATTCGGGCAAAACGGCCTTCGACCTCGCCGCCCGCTTGCGCCGCATCGACCAGGCTCAGCAGCTTCACGGCGCGCGGGTCGACCGGATGGAAGCGATGGCCGTAACCCGGGATGACCTTGCCGTATTCCGCGACGAACTCGTCGAGCGCAAGCTTGACCGCCGCATCCAGAGAACGGCTGCGCGCATGGGAATCGATTGTCTGAAACAGGGCCAGGCATTGCTGCCCCGCGCCGCCGTGGATGTCGTCGAGCACATTGATCGCCGACGCCATCGCGGCGTTGAGCGGTGCGCCGCAGGTCACCGCCATCCGCGAAATGGCGATCGAAGGCGCCTGCGGGCCATGGTCGACCGCAGACACCAGCGCCGCTTCCAGCAGGCGTGCCTGGGCCGGCGTGGGCGGCTCGTCGCGCAGCATCAGCCACACCATGTGGGCGTAGCCGACGTTGCCGATCAGGTTCTCGATCGGCTCGCCCTTGATGCGGATCACGCCGGGCCGGATATCGATCAGCTTCGTGGTCCACCATGCCTTGGCCTTGCCGAGCAGCTCTGTTGCTTGTTCACCGATTGTCATAAGGTACCTTTCTCACGCATTTGTGCAATCTGCTGGTCGTCGTAACCGAGTTCTTTCAAGATGTCTTCCGCATGTTCGCCCAGCTGCGGAGGAGGGCGATCGACTCCGGTTGCCTTGCCGTCGACCGTGAAGCCGCTCCGCGTGACCGTGATCTCGGGCCGTTCCGGATCGGGGAAGGGCAGCGGCATCAGCAGCTCCCGGTGTCGTACCTGCTCCTGGTCCAGGGCCTGCGCCACGGTCAGCACCTGGCCGGCCGGCACGCCGGCGGCATTCAATTGCGCTTCCCAGAAGGCGGCGCTGTTCGCGGCCAGCGCCTCTTCAAGCGCGGCCGTGAGCGCGGCGCGATGCTGCTTGCGCGATTCGCGCTCGGCGAAGCGCGGATCGGGAATCAGTTCCGGACGGGAGATGCATCGGCACAATGTCTCGAACTGCTCCTGCTTGTTGGCCGCGATGTTGAGCAGACCGTCACCGGTGCGGAAGGTGCCTGAGGGGCTGGCGGTAAAGTTGTCGTTCCCCATCGGCACGGGCGCGCGATCGGCGATCAATTGGTTCGAGACGATCCATCCCATGGTGACAAGGGCGGAATCCAGCATGGAGACATCGATGAACGCGCCTTCACCGTTTCGGCCGCGCCTGACCAGGGCGGAAGAGACGGCGAATGCCGCCGTCATGCCGCCGATGGTGTCGCAGACCGGATAGCCGACCCGCAGCGGCGCCGACTGCGCATCGCCGGTGATGCTCATGACGCCCGAGCGGCCCTGGATGATCTGGTCATACGCCGGTGCGGCTGCCATCGGCCCGGTCTGGCCGAAGCCTGAAATCGCGCAGTAGACGATGCCGGGATTGACTTCCTTCAGTGCTTCGTAACCGAGGCCGAGCCGGTCCATCACGCCGGGACGGTAGTTTTCCAGCACCACATCCGCTCCTGCCACCAGGCGGCGGAACACTTCCTTGCCTTGTTCGGACTTGAGGTTGAGCGTAAGCGAGCGCTTGCCGCCGTTCTGCGCCAGGAAGGAAGCGCCCATTTTCTGCCGGTTGAGCCCGGCATCGGCGCCGAGCTGACGCGCCAGGTCGCCCGATCCGGGCGTTTCCACCTTGATCACGTCGGCGCCCAGCAGTGCCATCTGGTATCCGGTGAATGGCCCTGCCAGGACATTGGTCAGATCCAGCACCCTGATTCCTTCGAGTAATGCAGACATGGAGATCCCTTGAGTAATGAGCTTCGTATCGCTTGCCGCCGTCAGCCGGTATCCGTATTGGCCAGCAGTCCCGAATCGCCCATGAAGCCAACGGTCAGTTTGCGGGCGGCGGCGATCAGCGGCGCCACCATGGCCAGGGTTTCGCTTTCGCCGAAGCGCGTGAGCGGACCGGACAGGGTGACGGCGCCCTCGAGCCGGTTGCCGGCGCCGAATACCGGACAGGCAATGGCGGCCGTTTCCGGATCGCGCTCGCCGCGCGAAATCCGGATCGGCATGCCGGCGCTCAAACGATGGCCCGCGCCAGGCTCGAAATCGACCAGCACGCGGCCGGCGGCTCCCTTGTCCAGCGGCAGAAGCTGGCCGATCTGGACGTTGTCGCGCACCGAACGCGGTGAATCGACACGGTAGGCGCACAGGCGCTGCGCACCCGAACGCACATAAAAGGATGCGCTCTCGCCGGCCGCCTGCACCAGTTCGCGAAGCACCGGCATGACGACTTCGGCGGGATGCAGCGACCTGGTCGCGAGAGCGGCAAGCCGCACAGGCTTGGGACCGAGCACATAGGCGCCGCCGTCGAGC
This sequence comes from Noviherbaspirillum malthae, assembly GCF_015352985.1. Classification (GTDB taxonomy): domain Bacteria; phylum Pseudomonadota; class Gammaproteobacteria; order Burkholderiales; family Burkholderiaceae_D; genus Noviherbaspirillum; species Noviherbaspirillum malthae. Next base: position 12,005 of record NZ_JACYXF010000024.1, read on the forward strand.
CGGTTGACATAGCCGTAGGCGTCGAGCGACTGCAGCAGGCGCAGTATCGTGCTCTTGTACAGCCCGGTTTTCTGGCTGAGCTGGGCCAGCGTCAGGACAGGCGCATCTTCGGTGAAGGTATCGAGAATCGCAAGCGCACGGTTGACTGCCGCGACGCCGATTTCGTCCGACGAAGTCGTCTCGGCGGCATTGCTTGAGATCGGAGCCGGAGTGGCTGATGTGTCGGTCGCTGGCATGAACCTGCCTTGTGGGTGAAAAATGTTGAAATGCGTTCTGTTGGGTGGAACCCGATACCAAATTTTAGAACGGCATGGTGGGCAGGTCAAACCGGACAGCTGGCAACCGACCTGATGCCAACTCAAGAGCCGACATCGAGGACCCAACAGGACAATGCCAGACGGCAGACCACGCTTTCCCCAATAAATCACGCTAAGATGTCGCCTGACAATGCCGAACGACATGGCAATGCGTCCGCGCGGTTGATGAAAGCCCATGTTGCCGTATAAACAGAATCAAACCTTATGTCTTCCACAACCATGATGTCTTCGCAGGATGCGCAGCTTGTTCCTTTCCTTGATGGCCCGCGTCTCCTGGGCGACGTCGGGGGCACCAATGCCCGCTTCGCGCTCCAGCTGGCGCCGGGGAAGATAGACATGATCCGGGTGTACCGCTGCGCGGACTTCCCGGAATTCGCCGACGCGATCGAAGCCTATCTTGCCGAATGCGGCCATCCGGCCGTCCGGCATGCGGCCATTGACATCGCCAATCCGGTGCAGGGCGACGACGTCAAGATGACCAACCATTCCTGGGCGTTTTCGATCGAGGCTACGCGCCGCAGGCTGAAGCTCGATACCCTGCTGATCGTCAATGACTTCACGGCGCTTGCCATGGCGCTGCCCCGGCTCGACCCGTCCCAACTGCGTCAAGTCGGCGGCGGCAAGGCGCGCCCGGCCAGCGTGATCGGCCTGGTGGGTGCCGGAACCGGTCTCGGCGTCGGCGGGCTGATCGCAAGCGACGGCCGCTGGATCGCGCTCAACAGCGAAGGCGGGCATGTCTCCTTCTCGCCGGCCGACGAGCGCGAAGCCGCCATTCTTCAGTATTGCTGGAAAACCTATGCGCACGTCTCCGCCGAGCGGCTGGTGTCCGGCCCCGGCATCGAACTCATCTATCAGGCATTGGCCGACCGCAACGGCGTGCAGGATGCGGAACCGCTGGTAGCACCCGAGATCGTTACCCGGGCACTTGCCGGGACCGATGAACTGTCCATGGAAGTGCTCGAGTGCTTCTGCGCGATGCTCGGCACGGTAGCCGCCAACCTCGCCGTGACCTTGGGCACCCTGGGCGGGATTTACATCGGCGGCGGCATCGTACCCCGGCTCGGCGACTATTTCGCCCGCTCGCCGTTCCGCGCCCGGTTTGAGAGCAAGGGCCGCTTCACCGATTACGTGTCGCAGATACCGACTTTCGTCATCACCGCGCCTTATCCTGCATTCACCGGCGTATCCGCCATCCTGACTGAACACCTGGGCGACGGCGGCAACGCCATTCCCATCCTCGAGCGTATCCGCAAGCTCAAGCCGCAGCTGTCGCCGGCCGAGCAGAAGGTGGCCGGCCTGATCCTGTCGCATCCGCGCAGCGTGATGAACGACCCCATCGCCGACATCGCGCGCAAGGCCGATGTCAGCCAGCCCACGGTGATCCGGTTCTGCCGCACACTCGGCTGCCAGGGCCTTGCCGACTTCAAGCTGAAGCTGGCATCCGGCGTCTCCGGCAATGTGCCGGTTGCGCGCAGCCAGGTGCATGCGGGGGACCCGCCGGTCGAGGTCGGCGTCAAGGTGGCCGACAACACCATCTCTGCAATGGTCGGTGTGCGCGATACGCTCAACGCCGAATCGCTGTCGCGGGCAATCGATATCCTGGCGCAGGCGCCGCGCGTCGAATTCTACGGATTCGGAAGCTGCGGCCTGGTGGCTGCCGATGCCCAGCAAAAATTCTCACGGATGGGCATGGCTGCGTTCGCATGCAGCGATCCGCAGGTGCAGGAAGTATCGGCAGCGATGTTGAGAGCGGGCGACGTCGTCGTCGCGATCTCTAACTCGGGACGTCTGCGGCACTTGGCTCCGGCCGTGGAAGCTGCCATCAGCGCCGGAGCGCGCGTCATCGCCCTGGCGCCGGGCAATTCCCAATTGGCCAAGCGTGCTCACCTGACGCTGGCGGTCGAGCATGACGAGGGCAGCAGCAATCACATACCGATGGTATCGCGCATCCTGCTGCTGCTGCTGATCGATATGCTGGTCGTCGGCGTGTCGATGAAGCGTTCCAGTCCTTACGCCGAACTGCAGCGACAGGCCAAGCTGGGTGTTTTGACGCATACGCTGGCCAGCACCGGCGTGGCGATGCCTGGCGATGAGGATGAGGCTGAACCCGCCGGCACGTAAGCCGTCCGGGACGCTTGGCGAGGGTATCGAAAAATTACGGATTTCCTGCCTAGAATCCGCAGCGTCCAAGCTGCTTTAGCCGCACATTGCCCCATTGGGCCAGCTCGGCTGCCACCGTCTGCTTGTTAAAGCCAATAACCGCACTGAGGTGCTTCGAGAGATACTCGTGTGCTGCAGCACTTTCTTCCTGGCCGCCGAAGAAATATCTCGTCATGGCAGTAGCCGGAGAGAACGCAGAAGTGATTGGGTTGTGCGGTGAGACAAGATCGGCAGATTCGGTTGATCTTGTTTCGGCCATCGTGTCGCTGCCATCAGCAGGTATCCCGCGTCTGCCCTTCGCAGAGCGCTTGGATTGCTTTTGCCCATTGTTTGCAAACTCAGTCTGCAAGCGATAACTTAAGGACTTGCCGGAGGCGCCGTGGTCTTTGCCGCAGACGGATGAGTCCCATCGGGTTTCGCCACATCGGTAACGGGATGCGCTGCTTGATTTTCCTTCTCCTTCGCAGGGGCCAATGGTTCGGCGGGGTAGGGGGGGAAAGTGGCTTCCTTTGATATGTATGATGGATTCCAGATACAGAGTTAGCTTGTCACAGGCCTGAAGTGCACTTTGCCGTTGGCGGCATATAGACACCAGCCGTCGGGGTAATCCAGCGCGGGTCCGTTGTCCGAATGAAGCTCCCCCTTGCTGTTCAATACTATGGCTCGCGGGCGTTCGCATATCCAGCATATTTTTGCGTGCGGCGCAAACCAGCCCGCATGGCTGGCAATCCGGATCAGGCCCTGCACTTTCTCGGTCTCGACGCGCAAGCCTTCTTCCTGAAAATAATCGTAGTAGGCAAGCCAATAAGCATCGTGCTGGCCGTAGACGCTGCTTTGCGCACTGTCATTGGCGCACGCTTTGACGGATTCGCCGATGGGAACGGCAATGCAGTCCCAGATGCTTGCCTGAAGCGCTCCCCACAGCGCATCCCATGCATCCACCCGAAGGCGGCTCGGCGCGCTGTTGCGGATAGCGGTCCATGCCGCCTCCATCGGGTTGTCCCAAACATGCTGCTTGACGCATACGCCGATGCAGTTGCCGGGTCCCGCTGCGATGCCTTCGATGCCGACACCGGTGCCGCTCATGTTCACGTACTGCCAGTCCATCATGTGGACGTCCGGGCGGTTATTGAAGCGGTTGCCGATCCAGGCAGTTGCTCCGTTGAGGAAGGGCACATTCTTCGCCGCGACCCAGTACTGATTGAGACTTAGCTTGGCGTTGCCCACATTGGAGCCGGGATTGTAGATGTTGGCCATGATGGTGCCGACAAAAGAGGTGCCGTCCGGCGCCTTGGCAAACTCCTTGGTATATCCGAATTCGCCGTATGTGTCGCACTCGTTACCGAGGCGTCCGCTTGAATTTTCGGCCGTCGGACCGCCGAGATTAAAGCAGGCCTGCGCGCCTTTTTCGGAATTCGTTCCGGCTCCGGATCGCAAGTAGCCGTGATAAATACCCTCCGCATCTCCCGCCTGAGCATTGTTCAGGCACAGTAATGCCGCAGCTGCAATCGGCAGCAGTTTAAATACCGGATTTCTCATCCATTTCTCCTCGTTAGATTAAATGTCGTGACGACATCAAGCGTTCACCGGCATGAGCGGGTTTTATTCCGAGCCTTTTGCACATTGCTGCGCCATGTGGCTGTTTTCCCTTAAACCACCGGGCCTCTATGCCGGACGTGACGACCGGAACTGGCAGTACTTCCAAAAAATTTGGTGCTATTCAGACTCGATACTGCAAGGCGATACTAACATCATGTATGTAGTTCTACTATATTGCACAACAAAATTTTGAGGAATATTGTGTTTAAAATTCAACAATAATCGAGCTCAAGAAGCATTTACAGTAAATCGGTGCACGGAAACCCGCGACGCTTCGCCGGATTAGGTGGTTTTCAGGAGGAGAATTTATAAAAATATAGTAGCAATACTACTTACAAAATGATAAAAATGAATTCATGACAACAAGGCAGGTAAATGAAATGAAAAGGCTTTTAAGAGCAGGAGTTCCGTCGTTTGCCCGTTCTGTGGCGACAGTGATGACGTGCATCGCTATGTCAACAGCTTCCATTGATGCCGGGGCGGCCAGTACGGAGTTTTCAGCTTGCTCGCGATGTGCGGGTGTTGCGCTGGTATGGAGCGATGGAGACTACGACCAGATTTACTTGGCCGCACCGGTAAAGGATCTGGCCAGTCAACATCCCAAGGAGCTGAGTCCGGAGGGACTGACCCATGCCTTGCTTAAACTGAAACGCTCAGGCGACGAGAAGGCAGAGCCGGTGTTCAGCCCGCAGCAAGCGAGAAAATTTGCCGATGGCCTTGCAGCCGCACTGGCCAAGGCCAACAGCCGGCAGGACGTGCTGTTCTTTGTAACCACCTCGCGGGGCGGCACAGGATGGTTCGCAGAAAGGCGCGGCTACAGCGGCCGGGCCTTCATCGATGATCGCGGTCTCAACCTGATCTTCGGCGGGGCTGAGCTGGATTTCATCGGCCAGTATCTTGGAACGAAGCGGCAGCCGACTTTTGACTTCGGCAGCCGGGAGAGCATATCGGCAGTCAGTCTTTATGCATCAGGACCAAGCCTGCAGCGTCGCGACTGGGTAGCGATTCCGCTGGCCATGATGAACAAGCCGCGTCATGCGACTTCTCAACCCTCGCATGGTGCCGAGGCGAGGAAGGCCGCGGTAACGGATGAGCAGTACTATGCGGCTCAGGAAGTGCGACTGCGCCGGCTCAGGAGCCTCATGGAGCAGGATCTGATTACACGCGATGAGTACGAGCGAAAAAGGAAATCCATCCTGGAAGAATGGTAAGCAGGATAAAGCGGGACCGCATAAAAATTGGCCGGTGATTCAGCTTGCGCTGTTTCACCGGCCATTACCGAACTTCAAACTTTTTATACGGCTGCTGTCAGCAGCACCGTTCGCTTAGTTCGCCTAGTTCGCTTGGCTCCTTCAGTTTGCGCATGCAAATGCGCTTACTCGACGAATGCCTCTTCCCGTTTCTTTCTCAATGCGGGCATCAGCACCACGGCCATCGCCACTGCGGAAGCGATCAGCATCGCAGCACTGATCGGACGCTGCAGGAAGACCATCGGATCGCTGCGCGACAGCAGCAACGCACGGCGCAGGTACTCTTCCATCATCGGACCGATGATGAAGCCCAGCAGCATCGGCGCGGGTTCTGCTCCAATCTTCGAGCAGATATAACCGAAGATGCCGAATCCAGCCATCATGTACACATCGAATTCAGTGTTGTTCAAGCTGAACACGCCGATGGCGCAGAACACCAGGATGCCCGGGAACAGGAAGTGATACGGCACCATGATCATGCGCACCCACAGACCGATCATCGGCAGGTTCAAGATCACCAGCATCAAGTTGCCGATCCACATCGAGGCGATCAGGCCCCAGAACAGCGCCGGCTGCTCGGTCATCACCGCCGGACCGGGCTGGATGCCCTGGATGATCATCGCACCGATCATCAGCGCCATCACCGGGTTCGACGGAATGCCGAGAGTGAGCATCGGGATGAACGACGTCTGCGCGCCGGCATTGTTGGCCGACTCGGGAGCCGCCACGCCTTCGATGGCGCCCTTGCCGAAATTGGCCGCATTCTTCGAGACCTTCTTCTCTACCGAATACGCAGCGAAGGAAGCCAGCATCGCGCCGCCGCCGGGCAGAATACCCAGGATCGAACCCAGCGCAGTACCGCGCAAGACAGGGGCGATCATGCGCTTGAAGTCTTCCTTGTCCGGCATCAGCCTGCCGACTTTCATCGACAGCAGCGACCTGGTTTCTTCATTCTCCAGGTTGGCGATGATTTCGCCCAGGCCGAACATGCCCATGGCCACCACCACGAAGTTGATGCCGTCGGCCAGCTGCGGCATGTCGAAGGTGTAACGCGGCGTGCCGGAGTTCACGTCGGTGCCGACGATGCCCAGCAGCAGGCCCACGATGATCATGCCGATCGCACGCAGCAGCGAGCCGTGCGCCAGAACGACGGACGCGACCAGACCCAGCACCATCAGCGAGAAGTATTCGGCAGGACCGAACTTCAGCGCCAGATCGGCCAGCGGCGGCGCAAACAGTGCCAGCAGCACGGTCGCCACCGTGCCGGCGAAGAAGGAGCCGAGCGCGGCAGTGGCGAGCGCCTTGCCGGCTTGTCCGTTACGCGCCATCTGGTAACCGTCGATGGCGGTCACCACCGAAGAGGATTCACCCGGCAGGTTGACCAGGATGGCGGTAGTGGAGCCGCCGTACTGGGCGCCGTAGTAGATGCCGGCCAGCATGATCAGCGAAGAGATCGGGGGCAGCGAGAAGGTCGCCGGCAGCAGCATGGCGATGGTGGCTACCGGGCCGAGGCCGGGCAGCACGCCGATGGCCGTGCCGAGGAATACGCCGATCAGGCAATAAAACAGGTTGTTGATCGAGAGCGCGGTATCGAAGCCCAAGGCGAGGAAGTGCAGAATTTCCATCTCAGGATCTCCTTAGAATCCGAACCAGGATCCGAAGATCGGCATCGGCAAGCCGAGTCCGACCACGAAAACCAGGATGCAGAACACTGCCATGCCGACTGCGACGGCAAGGAAAGGCAGCACCTTGAACTTGATGCTGGCGTAGCCGCTGAGCATCACCAGCACCACGGTGGCGATCAGGAGGCCGGCGCCGCGCATGAGCAGGCCGAACAGCAGGACCGCAGCGGTGACCAGGAGAAGGTTCTTGATGGCGAATCTGCCGATCGGCTCGCCATGGCGAATAAACGAACGCACAAGCGAAACGGCTCCGATAACGGCGAGCAGGCTGCCAAGGGCGGTCGGAAAATAGGCTGGCCCCATTCTGCCGGCACTGCCCATGGCATAGTCATTGCCGATAATGACGGCGGCCAAGCCGAATATGAGAAATATGACCCCCGACCAGAAGTCCTGAGGGTTGCGTATGAATGATGGCAAGTTCGTCTCCTTTTCTAATGCCCCGGCGGATGCGGCCGAAGGCGGCTTCAACAGAGCTTGCACTTTAATTATCGTGTCTGTCAGGAAGCTGAATCGAGCCTGACAAAAAGCTGACAGCCGAGCTTCGCGGGCCGAGGCCCGGGCGGTGCCCATACCCACTGCCAAACTTTTCCAATACTATTGAGGCCGGAAGGGCATGGCGGATGCAACATGCCGTATACCGGTTCAATCAATCCCTATACATAAAATGCACGTTCTACTGGTGGAAGACGATGTGGTCCTGGCCGACGGCATCTCCCGCGTTCTCAAGGGCTACGGCATGGTCGTCGATGTGACGTCGAGCGGCACGGAGGCCGATGAACTGCTCAAGCGCAGGGAAGTCGCCGTGCTGGTCCTCGATATCGGCCTGCCTGGCATCGACGGTTTCGAAGTGGTGCGGCGCCTGCGGGCACGCGGCAGCAACCTGCCGGTGCTCCTGCTGACGGCGCGCGACGCGGTCGAGGACCGGGTGCGCGGCTTGGAGACCGGTGCCGACGACTATCTCGTCAAGCCGTTCGCGGCACCGGAACTGGCGGCCCGCATTCGGGCGCTGGTGCGCCGCAGCGGAGCCCGTCCGGCGGAACTGACGATGATGGGCCTGTCGCTCGACACCCATGCCAAGCGCGCCAGGGTCAATGGCGAAGTCGTGGAGTTGTCGGCACGGGAATGGGCCGTTCTCGAATACCTGATGCAGCAGGCGTCGCGTGTCGTCTCGAAGGAGCAGATACTCGATGCGATCCTACCATGGGGCGAAGGGCTGACCTTGAATGCGGTGGAAGTCTATGTTTCCCGCATACGCACCAAGATCGCCGGCGCCGGCATTGTCATCCGGACGATACGCGGCTTCGGCTACATGCTTGAAGCGAGCAAAGAGTGACGGCAAGCATCCGCTCCGACCTGCTGAAGTGGTTGATCGCGCCGCTGGTGGTCATCAACTTCATCGGCGCGCTGATGATCTACATGCTGGCCTGGGGGCCGGCGCAGGATGCGCTCGACAACAATCTCGCCGAAGCTGCCTACGACCTGCAGGCGCATCTCAGGCTCAACGGCGACCGGGTTGAACTCGATCTGAGCGATCAGGCCGAGCGCATTCTGCGCATCAACCGGACCGACGAAGTCTTCTACGTGGTCAGGGATGCCGCCGGAAATACCATCGCCGGGGATATCGATTTTCCCGTGTTTGCTCCTTACACCGCGACTCAGATGGCGGTGCCTTTCATGTCGAATGTCAGGCAATTCCACGTTCGGGCCGTGGCCCTGCGCACGGAAGTCGGCGAGCATCAGATCTGGATCGGTGTCGCGGAAACCCTGACCAAGAGACGCCAGATACAGTCGCGCATCCTGTTTGCACTGGTCGGCCTCGAGACCCTGCTCCTGGTTGCGTCGCTGGCCATTATCTGGTTCGCCGTGTCGGAGGGACTGTTTCCGCTGCAGCGCGTGCGCAATCTGCTGGACGAGCGCAACGCCGGGGACCTGTCGGCGGTCGAGGAAAAGGACATGCCGTCGGAATTGCGGCCGCTCCTGGGCGCCATCAACGGGCTTCTCGGCCGCGTGCATAAGTTCGGCCGGGAGCGCCAGGCTTTTCTGGCCGACATCGCGCATCAGCTGCGCACGCCGCTGGCCGGCTTCAAGACCCAGCTCGAAGTGCTGAGCCACAGGCATGACCGTGACCCCGACGTTGAGCGATCCACCGCTCTCATGATGGCCTCGGCCGACCGCATGATTCGCCAGACCAACCAGCTGCTTTCGCTGGCCCGCGCCGAGCCGAGCCAGTTCGAGCAGCGGCGCATGGAACTGGTGGAACTCGACAAGCTGATGACGGAATCGATCCAGCACTTCGTGCAGGAAGCGGACAAGAAGGCGATCGACATCGGGTTCGAACTGCAGCCGGCGAGCGTCATGGGCGACCGCTTCCTGCTGCGCGACATGATCGACAACCTGGTCGACAACGCGATTCGATACAGCGGGCCCGCGGCGGAAATCACGGTGGCATGCCGCTGCGACGTTGGCGACGACGTGGTACGCCTAATTGTCGAGGATACCGGCCCCGGCATCCCGCCGGCCGACCGGGAAAAGGTTTTCGACCGCTTTTTCCGCCTGAGCGACAAGGAGCACGGCAGCGGACTGGGACTGGCCATCGTCCGGGATATTGCGAAAGACCATCAGGCCGCCGTTTCCCTGGAGTCGGGCGCAGATGGAAAGGGAACGCGGATCACGGTGGTATTTCCGTCTGCAAAGCCTGCTGTTTCCGACATGAAGGACAAGGCTGCACCCGTGCATCAGCGTGCCTGAAAAAAATGTTTTCGGGAACGTCACGAATTGATACAAAAGCATGCCTGAACTTCTCCTCCTCAGCTCTTCTAACGTTTCTAGCATCTGCACAGAATTGATTAATTGATCGACAGTGCAGGTTGTAAGGAACGTTCATCCAGCATCTAGCTCAACGATGGAGGCAATATATGAAGAAGCTCTTGATTGCACTACTGGTATCGGCATTAGGCAGCGGCATGGCGATTGCACAAAGTTCGTCGACGGGTACGGGCTCGGGTTCGACCGGCACCACAGGGTCCTCAAGCGGAGGCAGCGGCAGCAGCATGACCGGCGCAACGGATTCATCCGGCACTTCGGGTACCTCGGGCACTTCCGGTTCTTCCAGCGCGAAGTCCGGCGACAAGACCAAGGCGAAGAAATCCACATCGGGCACCAATACCAGCGGCTCCGGCAGTTCCGGCGGCAGCAGCGCAGCGGGCACCAGCAAAAGCGATACTCCCGGCAGTTCCGGCGGCAGCAGCGCAGCCGGCACCAGCGCCAATACGACCGGCGGCACCCAATCCGGATCGATGGGCAGCGCCGGCAGCAGGTAAGCCTGACTGGCTTGAAGGCTTGAAGGAGAGCCGGGCGCCATTGCGTCCGGCTTTTTATTGCGCCCGTACATTGAGCGCTTTCGACTTGACCGTACCGACTATTCCGGCTGCTTTACCAGCGGCACAGCATTGTGGGGAGCGCCGGGCCCGCCACGCCGCGTCGCCATGCCTTCGCCCACAGGTGATCACCTCGGCCACGCCGTTCGTCCGGTATACGCGTCACTTGCCTGGCTGAATCTTCCCTGCCAGTGACAGGCTGGCCTTCGGAGTCACCTCTTCTCGATCACCCCAAACTGCAAACCCCGCGTGCCAATGCTGCTTGCCAGGTTGAAGAAGCGCTGATCTTCGATGCCGACGTATATACTGCAGGCAATCCCAGCTGCGAGCCAGCCAGCGGGATGGCAGACGGCAATACTCTGCGGAAGGAGTCGCTTGGGACAGCTTGCGGATGGGGAAGGTGAAGGAGGCGCGTCGATGAAAAGCATCAAGAAAAGAATGTGGCAGGTGGATTTCGTTTCCCTGCGCCTGTTCGTCGCCGTCTGCGAGGAAGCCAACATTGCGCATGCGGCCGAACGAGAATCGATAGCGGCCTCCGCCATCAGCAAGCGCATTGCCGATCTCGAATACTCGATAGGCACCCCGCTGCTGCTGCGCCATCGCGCGGGCGTGTCGCCGACTCCCGCCGGCGAATCCTTGCTGCAGCATGCCCGCATCGTACTGCGCGACGTCGAACGAATGCAGGCGGAGCTCAGCGAGTATGCGATCGGCGTGCGCGGCCATATCCACATTTACGCAAGCGTGTCTGCGGTCGTCGAGTTTTTGCCCGACGATATCAGCGCCTTTCTCGCCAGGCATGACGGCATCAAGGTCGACATGGAGGAACGGGTCAGCAGCGAAATCGTCAGGACCATCGAGGAAAATGCCACCGCCATCGGCGTGTGCTGGGACTTCGCCGACACGCGCGACCTGCAGGTGCTGCCCTACAAGAGCGACCACCTGACGGCCGTTGTTCATCCCGACCATCCGCTGGCCTCGCGCGAATCGGTGTCGTTCGAGGAAACCCTGGGGTTCGACCAGGTCGGCCAGCATCCCGACAGCATGATGAATCTGTTCCTGCGGCGCCTCGCGGCGAAGTCGGGCAAGTCGGTCGTCAACCGCATTCATGTCGCCACCTTCGAGGCGGCATGCAGGATCGTGCGGGCCAACCTCGGCATGAGCATCATCCCCGCCGAAGCGCTGCAGCCCTACCATGCCCAGCTCGGATTGAGGGTAATCCCGCTCGTCGATCCCTGGGCGTTCCGCCGCTTCGTGATCTGCATGCGCGACTATGAAGCCCTGCCTCTGCCTTCGCGCCTGTTCGTCGATTTTCTGCGTACCGACCGCCATCCATGAAGCCCCGGCGCGTCAGCGCCGATGAAGTTCGCGGGCACTGCACACCAGCCATCGTCATCGGCGATGGCATCCATTCTGCAGATATCGTTCTTTCAACGGTAACGTCTTGATACGCTCCCGCCGCTTGGCGGCACGGAGCAGCAGAAAGGCATTGGGCGCGGCAAAACGGCATTGGCGAGCCCGCTGCCGTTCGGCAATTCCCAAGCCAGCCTGGCACTGCCATCACGGTGCCATCGTCATCCGCGATGGATAGCGTTCCGAAATACCGCTTTTTTCCGGATTGGCGAATCGATATCCTGCAGACGGTCCCAAGCAAAATTCTTCCAGCATCCACCCTTCAGGAAACTCTCCGATGGCAACCCCGAAACCTCATGTCACCGTACAGGAAGTCGGCCTGCGCGATGGCCTGCAAAGCATTGCCGGCATCATGCCGACCGACGACAAGAAGCGCTGGATCGACGCGGAATACGCGGCGGGTGTGCGGCACATGGAGGTAGCCTCCTTCGTGCCTGCCAGGCTGCTGCCGCAGATGGCGGACGCCGCCGAAGTCATTGCCCATGCCTTGCGCTATCCCGACCTGACCGTCACAGCCTTGGTGCCGAATCTGAAGGGCGCCGAAAAGGCTTTGGAAGCCGGCGTGCACCGCATCGTCGCGCCGCTCTCGGTCAGCGCCGCGCACAGCATGGCCAACGTGCGCAAGACGCCGCTCGACATGGTGGCCGAGTTCGGCCGCATCGCAGACCTGCGCGAAGCCATGGGCAAGCGCGGCAAGACCAAGCTCATCGCAGGCCTGTCCACGGTCTTCGGCTGCACGCTGCAGGGCGATGTTCCGCTTGCCGACGTGCGCGACATCGTGCAGCGCGTGCTCGACATCGACTGCGACATCATCGCGCTTGCCGATACCACAGGCCATGCGACGCCCGGCCAGGTCGACCGATTTTTCAGTGTGCTGAGGCCGCTTGCGGAAGACAAGCTGACGGTGGCGCATTTCCATGACACCCGCGGCATGGCCTTGCCCAACACCATGATCGCGCTGCAGCACGGCATCTTCGAATTCGATGCCTCGCTGGCCGGCCTCGGCGGCTGCCCGCATGCGCCCGGCGCCACCGGTAACGTCGCCACCGAAGACCTGGTGTTCATGCTGGAAAGCCTTGGCTATCACACCGGCATCGACGTCGAGCAACTGCTGGCGGCGCGCGCCATCATCCGGCAAGCCCTGCCCGAGGCGGCGCTGTACGGCTCGCTGGCGCGTGCCGGCCTGCCCAAGGGATATTCGAAACCGCACTACGAAACAAAGGTAGCAGCATGAACATGCAAGCCAATCAAACCCAAGGCCGCCTGCCGCTCTCCGGCATTCGCGTCGTCGAAATCACCCACATGGTCATGGGGCCCACCTGCGGCATGATCCTCGGCGACCTCGGCGCCGAAGTCATCAAGGTGGAGCCGCCCAAGGGCGACAATACGCGCCGCCTGCTCGGCGCCGGCGCCGGCTTTTTCCGCACCTTCAACCGCAACAAGAAGAGCGTGGCGCTCGACACCAACACCGAAGAAGGCCGCGAGGCCGTGCGCAAGCTGGTCGATACCGCCGATGTCTTCATCGAGAATTTCAAGCCGGGCCGGATGAAGGACCTCGGGCTCGATTACGAGACGCTGCGCAAGCGCAACCCGCGTCTCATCTACGTGTCGCACAAAGGCTTCCTGAGCGGCCCCTACGAGAACCGCCTGGCGCTGGATGAAGTCGTGCAGATGATGGCCGGGCTTGCCTACATGACCGGACCGGTCGGACGTCCGCTGCGCGCCGGCAGTTCGGTCAATGACATCATGGGCGGCATGTTCGGCGCGATCGGCGTGCTGGCCGCGCTGAACGAGCGCTGGACGAGCGGCGCCGGCAAGGAAGTGCAGAGCGCGCTGTTCGAGAACTGCGTGCTGCTGTCGGCCCAGCACATGCAGCAATATGTGGTCACCGGCGAAGCCGCCGCGCCGATGCCGGAGCGCATCAGCGCCTGGGCCGTCTATGACGTATTCGAAATGGCCAACAACGAGCAGCTGTTCATCGCGGCAACAGGCGATGCGCAGTGGCAGGCGCTGTGCAGGCTGATCGGCCGCGACGACCTGCTCGCCGACCCCAAGCTGGCCACCAACAACCAGCGCGTCGTGGTCCGCCCCTGGCTGCTGGCGACGCTGCGCGAAACCTTCCTCGGCTTCGACGCCAACACGCTGGCCTCGCAGCTGGAGGCGAACAACGTGCCGTTCGCATCCATCGTGCGTCCCGAGCAACTGTTCGACGATCCGCACCTGGTGCAGAGCGGCGGCCTGACGAAGCTGAAGCTGGAAGACGGCAGCGAAACCGACATGCCGCTGCTGCCGATCACGCTCGACGGACAGCGCCTCAAGCCGCGCAGGGCGATCCCGAAAATCGGCGAGGACACCGATGAAGTGCTGCGGGAGCTCGGCTTCTCGGAAGAGCAGATCGCGGCGCTGCACAGCGTGCCGGTGAAAGCCAGAGAAGCGGCCTGAAAGGAAACTCCCGACATGGCAATCTACCGTATCGGCGAACGCACGCCGCAGATCGACGACACTGCCTTCGTGGCCGAGACCGCAAGCATCATCGGCGACGTGCGCCTGCAGAAGAACACCAGCGTCTGGCCGGGCGCCGCTGTGCGGGGCGACAACGAGCCGATCACCATCGGCGAGAACAGCAATGTCCAGGAGTGCGCGGTGCTGCATGCCGATCCGGGGTTTCCCCTGACGGTCGGCACCAATGTCACCGTCGGCCACCAGGCCATGCTGCACGGCTGCACCATCGGCGAAGGATCGCTGATCGGAATCCAGGCGGTCATCCTCAACGGTGCGGTCATCGGCCGCAACTGCCTGGTAGGGGCAGGCGCGATCGTCACCGAGGGCAAGCAGTTTCCCGACAATTCGCTGATCGTCGGCGCACCGGCCAAGGTGATTCGCGAGCTGAGCGAAGAGGCCATCCGCGCCATGCACGGCAACACTGCGGAATACGTGGAACGCCGCGGACTCTTCAAGGACCAGCTGGTTCGCCTGGACTGATTTTTAATTTTCGGGGCCGGAAGACATTGGCCCCGCTTCAACGGATGGAGACACCACCATGAAAAGCATTTCACGCAAGCGCCGCGCACTCGCCGCCGCACTGACCCTGTCGATGGCATTGCCCTACGCGCCGGCATTCGCGCAGGGCGACAAGGTCATCCGCATGATCGTTCCGAATGCGCCGGGTTCGAGCGTCGACTCGCTGTCCCGCACGATAGGAGACAAGCTGGCCAAGGCGGCGGGCGGCTCCATCGTGATCGAGAACCTGCCCGGAGCAGGCGGCGTGCCCGGCACCGCGCAGCTGACGCGCGCGCCCAAGGACGGGCTGACGCTGGGCATGGTGTCCAACAATCATGTGGTCAATCCCAGCCTGTACAAGAAGATTCCCTACGATGCCCTCAAGGACGTCACGCCGATCACCGTGGTCGCGGGCTCGCCCTTCGTGCTGGTGGCGCATCCCTCCGTGCAGGCGAAGGACCTGAAAGAACTGGTGGCCCTGGCCAAGGCGCACGGCGACGAGCTGACGATAGGCTCTTCCGGCAACGGCACCATCCTGCACTTGGCTGCGGAAGCGCTGCAGAGCGAAACCGGCATCAAGCTGCGCCACGTGCCGTACAAGGGCACCGGCCAGTTGACCACCGACCTGCTCGGCGGGCAGATCCAGCTCGCCTTCCTCGGCGTGACCGGCGCGGCGCAGCATATCAAGGCCGGCAAGCTGCGCGCGATCGGCGTCTCGACCACCACGCCCTCGTCGCTCCTGCCGAACGTGGCGCCGCTCGCGCAGCAGGGCGCGCCCAACTACAACCTGCAAGGCTGGATCGCGCTGATCGGACCCGGCGGCCTGCCGGCACCGGTCACCAACAAGCTGTATTCCGACGTCAAGGCGCTGCTGGGCACGAAGGAGGTGCAGGACGCGCTTACCGCCCAGGGATTCACGCCGATGGGCACGCCGCCCGACGCAACCGCGGCGCTCTTCCAGAACGAGATGACGCGCTACGCGACGCTGGTCAAGCAATCCGGCATGACGATCGACTGAGGAAGATGGCCGCAGCCGGCAGTACCGCCGGTTGCATTCAGCGTGTGCGCCGCGACAGCCGCACCAGCTTGCAGCTCAGCAAGAATCCCAGCGCGAGCACCGCCGAACTAGCGGTGAAGGCGGGCTTGAATCCGCCGCCGTATTCGATCACCAGTCCGGCCAGCGCAGGGCCGGCAAGCTGGCCTACCGCATAGAACAGGGTGACGTAACTGGTGGCGCGCGGCGCCAGCCGCGGCTCGACCGATTCGGCCGCAATGGTCAGAATGGACGTGAACATGCCTGACACTGTGCAGCCCAGGATCAGGTAGTGCAGCGTGAAGCCGGTGAGCGTGGGAAGAAGCACCGGCAGCAGGGTTGCGACGACATTGAGGGCGACCGAGATGAGCAGCGCCGCAGGCCGGCCGAAGCGGTCGGAGAACAATCCCCAGCAGGGGCCGGCGAAAATCGAGAGCACCCCGAGCAGCGCCGACAGGTGGCCGGCGGTCGGCGCCGCAATGCCCGACGCCAGCGCATAGCTGAACATGAACGTGGTCTGGGCGATATAGGTCGTGCCGACCACGCCGTAGAGCAGGCCGGTCAGGATCAGGCGTCTGTCGCGATAGACCGATGCGGAACTGCCCGCTGCGGCGCCGGGCGCCGCGATGCGCGGATTCGGCAGGAAGCTCAGGCTGGACGCCAGCGCGATCATGCTGGCCACGGCGAACACGCCCCAGGCCCAGCGCCACGCCGACTGACCGGTCAGTTCCCCGAGATAAGGCACCAGCAGGCTTGCCGACAGCATGCCGATGCCGATGCCGCTGTTGGTCAGCCCGATCACCGATCCGCGGCGATGCGGATAATGCCCTGCCAGCAGCGAAATCACCGGCGTATAGGCGAATGCGGTGCCGCAGCCCAGCATCAGCATGGCCAGCAGGAGCATGCCGAATTGCGAGCCGGCAGCAAGAAGAATGAAGCCGGCGGTCGCGAGCGACAGGCCGAGCACGACGGCGGCGCGGCCGCCGCGGCGGGATGCAAAGACGCCGGCCACCATCACCAGAAAAAGATAGCCGAGTGCGGCGGCCGTCACCAACGTGCCCGCCTGCTGATAGCTCAGGCCGAGGTCGGCGCGCATCGACGGCAGGATCAGGCCGAAAGCCAGCCGGGCGAACGCCACTGTCACCAGCGTGACCATCATGCCCGTCAGGACAGGTAGTACAAAAGAGTTGGGCTTGGCTGCCATGCCGGCGTCTCGTCCGGCATCCTGTTTTTCTTTTGATTGCATGGAATGCTGCGCCGCCTGTTGTGCGCCGTCTGTCTCGTGATCGGCCATCATGCCGTGATTGTTGTAGTCGCTGATGACCAAAGACCTTAACATTTTTCAGGAAATCGCGTGCGCTGTGGCCTACGGGCAAGTTTGCGCGTGAGGGCTCTATCTTGCATGCAATGGCCGTTTGATCTGCTGCAGTCATTGTTCTTGCAAGGCTTTCCCTGGATGAACCAAACGCATTCGTCTATGTCAGTAACATTACATACAACTCTTGCAGGAGGATGCAATGAACCAGGACCAAGTGAAGGGCCACATCAAGGAAGCCGCGGGCAAGCTGCAGGAAAAGGCAGGCGAGGTACTCAATGACCGCGACCAGCAAGCCAAGGGTGTCGAGAAACAGGGCGAAGGCACCGTGCAGCGTGTGGTCGGCAACGTCAAGGACACCTTCAAGCGACCCTGATTGAAACGGCTTGAACTGGCTTCAAGCAGATTCAGGACATAGCCCGGCAAGCATTCCGGGCAGGCATGAACGACGGCCCTGCGGGGCCGTCGGCATTTTATCAATCGTGTTTCAGCCGCCATAGGCTCATTCGGCACAGGTTCGTTCCCTGGCCGTGCCACTGCCCGCCGCCGCATCGAGGCGGCAGTAGGCCCGGGCAATCAACACCGCAGAAACTGCCCATGCGGCGGCAATGCACGCACCCAGCAGCGGCACCGCCTGCGGCGAAAGCATCAGGTCGGCCAGCGACTTGAGCCAGGCGCTGATCGCATCTGCGCCGCGGTAGACCACCGTGTCGATGAAGTTCTTGGCCTTGTACTTGAGCTGCGGCGGCAGCACGGTGAACAGCATTTCCCTCCCCGGTTTCACCAGCGCATATTCGCCGACCCGGCGGATCACGAGAATCACGATGAACAGCGCAAAGAGCGGCGACACGCTCAGCAGCAGGAAGCCTGCGACCATGGCCAGCGGCAGGCCCAGCAGCAATGCACGCAGGCCGAATGCGGTTGCGATGCGCGCGGTCAGCAAGAATTGAATCAGCAGCGACAGCAGCTGCACCACGGCGTCGACCATCGAGAAGAATTGCGTCTGCTCGGTGCGGCTTTGAAACCGCTCGGCCACCAGCCTCGCCTGTTCGAGATAAAGAAAGGTACTCACGCTGGCCAGCAGCACGACGAACAATGCAACGCCGAGCAGGAAAGGCGAGCGCAATACATCGGCCGCGCCCGCAAGCGCGCTGCCTCCCAAACGGGCATTGCGGGAATCAAGCGTTTGGCTTGCTGCTTCCTCGCTGTGCTCGGGCGGGAAGCGGTCGCGCCAGCGCTGCAGAACTTCCGAACAGGAAATCGTGACGAGCAGGATCGCGGCGGCGAGCATGAGCAAGCCTTCGTTGCCGATGCGGTTGACCAGCATGGCGCCGGCGAGCGGGCCGGCAAGGCCTCCGAGGCTGGCGCCGGCCGACATCAGCGCGAACAGCCGCCGTGCCTGCTCGGCCTGGAAAATATCCGCAAGGACGCTCCATGCAATCGAGATGGCTGCCAGATTAAACACGGAAAGCCAGATGAAGAAGCTGCGTGCCAGCCAAGGCGCGTCACCGTACGCGGCAAAGGCCAGGCCGAAGGCTACGGTGTTCAGCGCAAAGAACCCCAGGACCCAGTGGCAGATGTAACGGCGCCTGATCTTCGAGACCGCCCAGCCGATGACCGGCGCCGCCGCCAGCGTGGCGATGAAGGTGCCGGTGAACAGCCATTGAAGCTTGTCCACGCCGCCGGCGATGCCCATCGTCTCCCGCACGGGGCGCAGCATGAAATAACTTGCAAACAGGGAAAACAGCATCAGGAATCCGGCGCACACGGCCGGCGGTTCATTGCTGCGGATACCGAGAAGGATGGAGCGGAGCGAGCGCGGTCTTTCGGATCTTTCCATTGTTTTTTGCAATAGGCGGGGCGGGCTTGCTAGTTCAGACGCCGATCAGCGAAGCACGTTCTCCACAAGGGAAGAGAGACGCATGCCGCGGGCCTTGCGAATCTGAAATTTCACCAAGGTATTTTTCCTTGCATGCGAAAAAAACGCGCTTCGATGCATGCACGGCTGGGCTACACTTCCTGTTTCACCCTACATGCCGCAGGCGGCCCCGCTTTTTCATGAATCCGCAAGATCAGGCTCCGTCCGTCGTTCCGTCGCCCGAAGCGAATGCCATCGGCGAGCCCCCGGTTCCGGTCGTCGGGCTGGGCGCTTCCGCCGGCGGCTTTGCCGCGCTGCTCACGCTGCTGGAGAACATGCCTTCCTCGCCAGGCATGGCGCTGGTCGTGGTGCTGCATCTTTCTCCCGACTATCCCAGCAATGCCGACAAGCTGCTGCAGGGCGCCACCGACATGCCGGTGGTGGCGGTCAACCACCGCACGCCCATTCTTCCCAACCAGGTGTACGTCATCCCGCCCGGGTGCAGCCTGAAGATGGAAGACAGTCATCTCTACGTCGATGAGCTGCTGCGTCCGCAGGGCGACCTCATCACCATCGACGTGTTCTTCTGCACGCTGGCCGAAGCGCACAAGGAAAATGCCATCGGCGTCGTGCTGTCCGGCATGGGCAGCGACGGCGTGGCCGGGCTGGCCTGCATCAAGGCGCATGGCGGCTTGACGATTGCCCAGCTGCCCGCCGATGCCGAGGAAAGCAGCATGCCGCAGTCGGCCATTGAGTCCGGGATGGCCGACTTCGTGCTGAGCGCCTCCCAGATTCCGGCCAAGCTGATGCAACTTCATGACACCGCACAGTCCATCCGCCGCCACGGCCTGCAGGGCAATGCGCCCGCAGGCGCCGCGGTCTTCGACATGGGACCGCAGCCGCAGGACACGCTGCACGACATCTTCACGCTGCTGCGCGTGCGCACCGGCCATGATTTCCGCCAGTACAAGCAGCCGACCCTGCTGCGGCGCCTGGAGCGGCGGCTGCAGGTGAGGGCCGTGCCCGATCTGCCCGGCTACTGCCGCCTGCTGGAAAAGGACCACAGCGAAGCGCATGCCTTGCTCAAGGATCTGCTCATCGGCGTGACCAGCTTCTTCCGCGACCGCGACGCCTTCGAGGCGCTCGACCAGCTGGTATTGCCGCAGCTGCTGCAGTCCAAGGGACCGGATGACGAGCTGCGGGCCTGGGTCGCAGCCTGCTCCACCGGCGAGGAAGCCTACTCGCTGGCCATCCTGCTGCGCGAACATGCGGCGGCCCACTCCGGCCCGCCCAAGATGCAGGTGTTCGCCTCGGACATCGACGAGCGCGCCATCCATGCCGCGCGCCTGGGCATGTTTCCCGCATCGATTGCCGCCGACGTGATGCCGGCTCAACTGCAGCGCTATTTCACGCTGGAGGGCGGGCGCTACCGGGTACGCAAGGCGCTGCGCGACACCGTGCTGTTCACGTCGCACAACCTGCTGCACGATCCGGCCTTCTCCCGCCTGGACATCATCAGCTGCCGCAACTTCCTGATCTACCTGAACCGGGAGATGCACCGTCAGGTGCTGGAAACCTTCCACTTCGCGCTCAACCCCGGCGGCTACCTGTTTCTCGGCAGCACCGAATCGGCCGACGCCGCATCGCACCTGTTCGCGCCCGTCGACGCCAGGCACCGCATCTACCAGGCCAAGCCGCTGCCGGGTTCGCTGCGCCGCACGCCCGCCCTGGCCAAGCCCGAGCCCGCGCGCCGTGCGACGGCGATCGACCCGCCGCCGGCGGAAGCGGTCAAGGTGCGCAGGCGCATGTTTTCCTTCGCCGAAATCCACCGGCACAAGGTCATGGAGCTGGGGCCGCCGAGCATCCTCGTCAATGCGAGTGGAGAAATCGTGCACATCGCCGAGCATGCGATCCGCTACCTGCGGCATGCGAGCGGCGAACCGACCCGTGACATCGTTTCCCTGGTGACCCCCGAATTGCGGCTGGAGCTGCGCATGGCGCTGTTCCAGGCGCAGAAGACCGGCAAGCCGGCCGCAACCCCGGCGATTCAGCATGAGAAGGATGGCGGGGGTGGCAGGGATGGCAGGGATGGCAAGGCCGGCATGGTCAGCATGACGGTCGTGCCTTTCGAGGACGAACACGCGGACGGGCTGCTGCTGCTGGTGCAGTTCAACGAAGCCGGCGATGCGCAGCCGCCGCCTGCTGCGCCCGACCAGCGCAATGCGTCCTTGCTGCGGCAGCTGGAGGAAGAGCTGCGGCACACGCAGGACAAGCTGCATGAGACGATGGATCAGGCCGACATGTCGAATGCCGAGCTGCGGGCGTCCAACGAGGAACTGCAGAGCACGGTCGAGGAGTTGCGCTCGGCCGTCGAGGAACAGGACACCAGCCGCGAGGAACTGCAGTCGGTCAATGAAGAGCTGATGACATTGAATGCCCAGCTCAAGATCAAGGTCGACGAGACCGCCAAGTCGCATGACGATCTCAGCAACCTGATTGCTTCCACCGGCATCGCCACCATCTTCCTGGACCGCGAGATGCGCATCAAGCGCTATACACCGCGCGTCAAGGATATCTTCAACATCATCGCGGCCGACGTCGGCCGTCCGCTGTCGCATCTGGCAAGCCGGCTCGACTTCCCGCAGCTGGTCGAGGAGGCTGCCAGGGTCTTCGATACGCTGCAGCCGACGGAGCGCGAGGCGCGCAGCAGCGACGGCCGCTTCTACATCATCCGCGTCAGTCCCTACCGCACCATCGAGGACCGTATCGACGGGGCCGTGATGACCTTCTTCGATATCACGATCCGGCGCGATGCCGAACAGGCCCTGCGCAGGAGCGAGGAGCGGCACCGGGCCGAACTGGAGCAGCAGGTGAAGGAGCGCACCGCCGAACTCAAGGCCAGCCGCGACTTGCTGCAGGCCACCATGGATACCTCGATGGACATGATCCAGGTATTCGAGGCGGTGCGTGACGAGCGTGGCGAGATCGTCGACTTTCGATGGGTGCTGAACAACCATACCTCGGAAAGCCGGTACGGGGAAGTGCGCGGGCAAAGCCTGCTCGAACGCAATCCCGGTGTGGTCAGGGAAGGGATCTTCGACGCATTCAAGCATGTCACCGAGACCGGCGAGCCGCAGCAGGCCGAGCGCCACTACACCCACGAACAGTTCGACGGCTGGTATCTGCAATCGGTGGTGAAGCTCGGCGACGGCGTGGCGACGACCACCAAGGAAATCACGGATTGGAAACAGTCTCAGGAGGAAGTGCTGCATCTGCGGGACGAAATCGTGCAGGCCAAGCTCAGGGAAAGCGAGGGACGCTTTCGCGCGCTGGTCGAAGGGTCTGAGCAGGCGGTGTGGGAAACCGATGCGCAAGGCATGGTTGTGACGGATTCACCGAGCTGGCGCGCCTATACCGGCCAGAGCGTGGAGGAATGGATGGGCAAGGGCTGGGTGAACGCGGTCCATCCCGAGGACCGTGACGGCGCGCTGCGCCAGTGGCAGGAAGCCGTTGCCGGCAGGCGCCTGGTCAATGCGGAGTTCCGGCTCAAGTCGCCGCACGGATGGCGGTGGACCAATGTGCGGGCGGCGCCGGTGTTCAATGACGATGGCTCCCTGCGCAAATGGGTCGGCCTGAACATCGACATTTCCGCGCGCAAGGACATCGAGTTCGCCCTGCACCAGAGCACCGAGCGCATGCACAGGATCGTCAGGCAAGCGATCGCCGGGGTGGTGCAGGCCGATGACAAGGGAAACATGACGCTGGTGAACCAGAAGTTCTGCGACATGCTAGGCTATACCGAAGAGGAACTGATTGGCCGCGGTATCGCCGACGTCACCGCGCCCGCATCGGTGCAAGCCACCGTAGACGCGATGCGCCAGCTGGCTGCGGGCAGGGCGGACGTGGTGCTCGAAAAGCAGTACCTGCGCAAGGACGGCTCGCCGATGTGGGCCGAGAGCAGCGTAAGCGGACTGCATGGGCCGAACGGCGAGTTCCAGGGCGTGGTGGCCGTCGTGGTCGACATCGGCGAGCGCAGGCCGGCCGGGGACAGCCGCACCGACGCGCCGCAGCCGCCGGCATGACGCAAGCGCGGGCCTGCTGCGTGCAGGAATCATAAATCCCATCCATGGCCAGGCCGTAAACTTCCTCGCAGGCATGGCGGAACAGCTGGGTCGCGCCGCTATTCCAGAAGACGATCCTGCATGCAGGATCGATGACGATGGTTCCGTCATGGAACATCGCCATGTTGGCGGCTCGTTCGTGTAGCCGCCTGGGTTGCCCGGGTCGTCCGGTTCGCTCTGGAAAATGTGTGGAGAGCCCATCTGATCCGTGCCGTGCCGGCGCATCACCGCCGCCGTTGACAAATATCGATCCGTCTTTTCCAGAATAATTCACATTGAGCTTATCGAGCCCCGTCAAGCCGCCGGACCATTGACCGGATCGCTCGACCGGCCCGCACCGTTTCAAGCTCTGCATTCACCGCGCATGCCTGACATGCTCTACACTTCTGGAAATCTTCTTTCACCTACCCCTGCGCTGTCCGCGGAAGCACCGCAATGGAAGCCGGAACCGGAATCGCAACGCAGAAGCATTCCAGGCACTTCAAGCACCTCAATCGATCATGATGAACAATTTGCTTTCGTCACAGGAAAACGGCGGAGTGACGATCATTCCGGGCAAGCCGCAGTTCTTCACCGTCGGGATAGCAGCGTCGGCCGGCGGCCTGCAAGCCTGTACCCGGCTGCTTGAAGCATTGCCGCCCCGATGCGGCATGGCCTTCGTCGTGATTCTGCATCTCTCACCCGAACATGAGAGCAATGCCGCGCAGCTGCTGCAGCGCGCGACCCCGATGCCCGTCGTGCAGGTCAGCCAGGCGATGCTGCTCGAATCCGATCATGTCTACGTGATTGCGCCCAACAAGCACCTGACCATCCAGGACGATCATCTCGTGCCGAGCGAATTCGCATCCCCGCCGGGCGTGCGGATCGCGGCGGATGTATTCTTCCGTACATTGGCCGAGACCCGGCAGGAAAGCGCCATCGCCATCGTACTCTCGGGCACCGGGACGGACGGCGCGCTGGGCATCCGGCGCGTCAAGGAGCAGGGCGGATTCACTTTCGCACAGGCGCCCGAAGATGCGGAGCACGACGGCATGCCGAACGCGGCGATCGAAAGCGGCAGCATCGATTTCGTTCTTCCGGTCGCGGAAATACCTTCCCTCCTCAGGCAGCTGCAGAACAGCCAGCACCCCACCGAACTCACGGCGCTTCTCGAGACCCTGCCAGGCTCTCTCCTGGAGATGCCGGCATCGAACGACGTCGAGGCGGATGTGCAGAAGATCATCGCGCAGCTGCGTATGCATACCGGCCATGATTTCCGGCATTACAAGCGGCCGACCATGCTGCGCCGGATCGACCGCCGCCTGCAGGTACGCGGCATGTCGAGCTTGGCAGCCTATGCAGCACTGCTGGAAAGCGATCCCCGGGAAGCCGATACCTTGCTGCGCGACATGCTGATCGGCGTGACCAACTTCTTCCGCGATCGCCAGGCCTTTGATGTGCTTGAGAAAAAGATATTGCCCGACATCCTGGCGAACCGGCGGCAGAACGACCCGGTGCGGGCCTGGGTGGCGGCCTGCTCCACCGGCGAAGAAGCCTATTCGCTTGCAATGATTCTGTGCGAGCAGACCGCATCGCTCGGCAAATCCATGCCGATCCAGATCTTTGCCTCGGATATCGACGAACGGGCGATCGCAACCGCACGCGCGGCCACGTATCCGTCATCGATTGTCGCCGACGTCGCACCCGAGCGGCTGCAGCAACATTTCAACAAGGAAGACGACAGGTACCGGGTACGCAAGAGCGTACGCGACCGCGTACTGTTCGCGCCGCACAACATCCTGCGCGATCCGCCGTTCTCCCGGCTCGACATCGTTTCCTGCCGCAACCTGCTGATCTACCTCAACCGCGAGATGCAGACCCATCTTCTGGAGATGTTCCACTTCTCGCTGAATCCAGGCGGCATCCTGTTTCTCGGCAGCTCGGAATCCGCCGATCTGGCATCGCATCTGTTCATTCCCCTCGATAAGAAGCACCACATCTACCAGGCCAGGGCGCTTTCGAGGGGGAGGTATCCGTCGTCGCAGGGCTATCCCGCACTGCGCCATCCCGGCATGGAAGCGCCGCAGCTGCCCGCCAAGCGCCAGTTCTCTTTCGCCGAAGTGCATCAGCGGGTGCTTGCGCAGCATGCGCCGCCCAGCGTCATCGTCAACCGGGACGCGGACATCGTCTACATGTCCGACCGTATCGGCCGTTTCCTGCGCCATGTGGCCGGCGAGCCGTCGCGCAATCTCGTCTCGCTGGTCCTGCCCGATCTGCGGGTCGAGCTGCGCACCGCCCTTTTCCAGGCGGTCCACAGCGGCATGAGCGTCGAGGCGCGCCGGGTGAGGCTGGTCCGCGACGGAAGGACCTATTTCATCCACATGACGGTGCGTCCCTTCCGTGACGACGACGCCGGTGCCGATCTGGTGCTGGTGCTGTTCGACGAAGTCGAGCAGACCATGGGCGACGAAGCCGGCGCGCATGGCATAAAGGCCGATACGGTGCTCACCCAGCTGGAGGAGGAACTGCAGCGCACCAAGGAACAGCTGCAGGAAACCATCGAGCAGTCGGAAATCTCGAACGAGGAATTGCGCGCGTCCAACGAAGAGCTCCAGGCCATCAACGAGGAACTGCGCTCGGCTACCGAGGAACTGGAAACCAGCAGGGAAGAACTGCAGTCGGTCAACGAGGAACTGAGTACCGTCAACTATGAGCTCAAGTCGAAGGTCGAGGAAACCGGCAAGGTCAATGACGACCTCAACAACCTGATTGCCTCGGCCGACATCGCGACCATCTTCGTCGACCGCGGCATGCGCATCAAGCGCTACACGCCCCGCGTGGCCGATCTGTTCAACCTCATTCCGTCCGACATTGGACGCTCGCTGCTGGATATCACCCATCGCCTCGACTATGACGATCTCACGAGTGACGTCGCCGCGACCTTCGACACGCTGCGACCGGTGGAGCGGGAGGTGCGCAGCACAGACGGCCGCTATTACATCGTCCGCCACTTTCCCTACCGCACCAATGAAGATGCGATAGAAGGCGCAGTCATGACCTTCTTCGACATCACCCGGCGCCGGGAAGCCGAAGAGCAGGCGCGCGCAGGCGAGGCGCGCATGCGCCTGGTCGCCGACAGCATGATGGATTACGCCATCATGACGCTGGACGGCGACGGCCGCGTCACGAGTTGGAGCAAGGGCGCGGAACGCCTGTACGGCTATGGTGAACAGGAAATGACGGGGCAGCCGGGCTCGGCGGTTTTCCTGCCCGAGGATCGCGAAGCCGACCTGCTCAAAGCGGAGATGCTCATCGCCCGCGAAAAAGGAAGCACCAGGAGCGAATGCTGGCAGCAGAGAAAGGACGGCTCGCGCTTCTTTGCCAGCGGAATGATGTCGCTGTTCAGCGAAGGCAGACGTGAAGGCTACGCAAGAATCGTCCGCGACGACACCGAGCGCGTCAGGCTGGAAAGCCGCCGCGAAGCTCAGCTGACCCGGGAGCATGAAGGCCGCACCAGCGCCGAACTTGCCAGCACGATGCGGGACCAGTTCATGGCGATCATGTCGCATGAACTGCGCAATCCGCTCAACCTCATCAACATGAACGCCGAATTGCTGTCGCGCCTGCAGGAGGTGCAGCAATCGCCGCTCGGCGCAAGGGCGGTCAATACCATCCGTACGGCGGTGGCAAGCCAGTCGCGCGTCATTTCCGATCTGCTCGACCTGTCGAGGCTGCAGACCGGCAAGCTTATGCTGGCGCCGGAAAACGTCGATTTCGGCGCGCTGGTCAGGCGCTTGGTCGAGGCTTGCAGGCTGGACCCTGCGTGCAGCCAACGACGGATCGATGTGTCCGGCACAGATGCTCCGATGTGGGTGCATGCCGATCCGGTCCGGCTCGAGCAGGTGGTGCAAAATCTGCTCGACAATGCCGTCAAGTTCAGCCAGGCGGGCGGAAGCATCCACCTCAGGCTCGACGAGGCCGACGGCGAAGCCAGACTCGAGGTGATCGACGACGGCAAGGGCATCGCGCCGGAATTCCTGCCCCATGTCTTCGACATGTACCGCCAGGCCCAGCACGGCAAGGGCCGCGCCAACGCGGGACTGGGCATAGGCCTGTCCCTGGTGAAGCAGCTCGTGGATCTGCATCACGGAAAGATCGAAGCGGAATCCGGCGGCCAGGGCAAGGGTGCCTGCTTCCGGATCCGGCTGCCGTCCGGCGCGGCTATGGACGCATGGCGAGGTAAGCAGACGGTGCCGCCGGGCGAGCATCTCAAGGGCATTTCCGTGCTCCTGCTGGACGGCGACGAGGAAGCTTCGCACAGCCTGCGCTACCTGCTTGAGTATGAAGGCGCAACGGTAAGCGTTGCACACCATGCGGACGACGCGCTCTCCCGCTTGCGGCAGAATCCCGCAGATCTCGTCATCGTCGATCCTGCGCGGCTGGAAGTCACCGGGGAAGCTTTCCTCAGGCAAATGAGGCAGCTGCCGCAGGGCAGCCGCATGCTTGCCATTTCCCTCGGCGGCCTTGGACGAGCCCAGGATGTGCAGCAGGCGCTGCAGGAAGGTTTCGCGGCGCATCTGGCCAAGCCGGTGGCGCTGGATGTTCTGCTCCCGATGCTCGCCGGACTGATGCAGCAGCGCGAGAACGATTCATGACGCCAGCATGGCAGGCGTCGGTGCGGAAACAAAAGCAGGGCAGGCAGCCTGCGCCTGAATAAAATTGCAATTAATCCGTTGAAGGCGAGTCGAACCGGTCGGAGCGACCATATTCGATCAGTCATTCATTCGGGAGGGAAATCGCCTTGGGTCGAGAATCCATGCGTATCGTCGTCATCGGCACCTCCGCAGGCGGCGCCGATGCGCTGCAGCGCCTGTTCAAGCGGCTTCCTGCGGATTTTCCCGCCGCCGTGCTGGTCGTCATGCATATCGGCAGCCATTACAGCATCCTGCCGAAGATACTGGAACGGCATTCCCGCATGCCGGTGAGGCATGCGGTCGACGGCGAGCCGGTGCGGCCGGGAGTCGTCCTGGTGGCGCCGCCCGATCATCATCTGCTGCTCGAGGATGGGATGACCCGGTTGTCGAAGGGTGCGAAGGAAAACTTTTCCCGCCCTGCGGTTGATCCCCTGTTTCGTTCCGCCGCGCTGTACTACCAGCAGAATGCGATCGGCGTCGTGCTGACCGGCCTGCTTGACGACGGCACCATCGGCCTGCAGGCGATCAAGACCTACGGCGGTCTTGCACTGGTCCAGGATCCGGAGGACGCCGACGAGCCTTCCATGCCCCGAAGCGCGCTGCAGCATGTCGATATCGATGCCTGCCTGCCCCTGGAGGCACTGGCCGACCGCCTGTGCGCACTGGTCGCAGCATCGCCGCCGGAGCAAACGATGCCTTCACCGTTCAGCAAGGCCGTCGAGACGCAAGCCCGGTTCGACCTGCGCCAGAAGACCGATATTGCCGAACTCGAGAAGATTGCCGTGCCTTCGGGGTTTTCCTGTCCGGAATGCCAGGGGTCACTCTGGGAAATCAAGGATACGCATCCGGTTCACTACCGTTGTCATACCGGGCATTCGTACACGACGCAGGGCCTGCTGGATATGCAGGGAGTAACGATCGAGGAAGCAGTCTGGGCGGCAATCCGGGCGCTTCATGAAAAGCAGATGCTGCTGCGGCGCCTGGCAAGGAATGCGAACCGGGCGGCGCCCAAGTCTGCCGCCGAGGAGCATATGGCCACGGCCGCCATGCTGGAGCGTCATTCGGAAACCTTGCGCAGGATGATTGCCAAGCGCGATGGAGAGTCATAAGCTTGAATGGTGAGTAATTTCTCGCCGAAGCTTCACCAGCTTGCCGAACGCCATGAGTATTCTTTCACCCTCACTCTCGCGCCACCAGAACGCGGTATTGCGGCTGCTGAACGATGAAGAGTTTGCGGCCATGGCATCCTGCGCCGATGAAGTCGACCTCCAGGCCAGAGACGTCATGGCGACGCAGGGAACACCCGTCCAGCATGTGTTTTTCCCGATGACCAGCGTGCTGTCGGTGCTGAGCTACATGTCGAACGGAGTCAGTACGGAAATCGGCACGATCGGCAATGAAGGCTTTTCCGGCGTGGAACTGCTGACAGGCGCGCCCCTGGCAATGCAGACCACCATCTGCCAGATCCCGGGTGCTTGCCTGAAAATGCCCGCCGAGGATTTCAAGGCGCTGGCGCAGCGCCCGCCTTTCCGGCGAGTACTTAACCATTTCCTTGTGGCTTATCTCGCCCAACTGGCGCAGTCGATTGCCTGCAATCGCCTGCATTCGGTGGAGCAGCGCTTCGCCCGCTGGATGCTGCTGACATGCGACCGGGTCGGCAGCAAATTCTTTCTGACACAGGAATTCCTCGCTGATATGCTCGGTGTGCATCGCCCCAGCGTGAGTCTGGTCGCCGAAGCTTTGCAGGAAGAAGGAATCATCAGATATCACCGCGGCCACATAAGCATCCTGGACCGGCCCGGATTGGAAAAACGCAGCTGCGAATGCTACGGCATGCTCAAAGCGCAGATGCAACGCATGCAGCTGCTTGTGCCGCATGCATCGAACGGGGAACAGGCTGATGCGCAGCAAGGCGGAATGCACGGCCCGTGCAACATCAACTTTAGGTAAAGCAAATGGAACGTCTCGCCTTAAGCCAGGACTGCTACAGCAAGCTGCTGGACATGCTTCCGCGCAAGGATCTCATGGAGGTATCGGCATTGATGTCGGTTTGCGAAGTCAGACAGAGGGAAGTGATCGCCGCGCGCAACCACCCCATCGGATATGTGTATTTTCCATATGATGCGGTATTCGCAAGCGTCCTGGAACTGCAGGAAGGCCAGATGCCCGAGATTGCAGTAGTCGGCAGTGAGGGCGTTGCCCCAATTCATGCATTGTTCGGCGCAGAAACTCCATCGGAAACCATTATCTGCAAGGTGGATGGAACCTGCCTGCGGATGGGGCTGCACGATTTCCGGCATGAAGTCGGGCACAATCCGCGCTTCCGCTACATCCTGCAACTCTATGCGCAGGCTTACCAAAGCCAGCTGCATCAGCGCGTGGCATGCAGCCGCCTGCATACGCTCGAACAGCGGTATGCCAGCGGCATGCTGGCGACGATGGACCGCGCAGGCCCGCGGCCGCTGCCGCTGACCCAGGATTTCGTGGCCTTGCTGCTCGGCGTGCGCAGGCCGGGCGTGAGCCTTGTTGCCCAGCAGTTCCTCACTTCCGGGGCAATAGAGTACTCAAGGGGAAAAATGCGCGTCCTCGATCGCCATGTTCTCGAGCAACATGCATGCGAATGCTACCTGCATATCAGGAGCGAGTACGAAAAGATACTTGGCGTGCAGGTCGGTTAGAGAGGTTCTGCCCCGAGCGAGCGATTGCGAACCGGATCAAGGCGCGCCGTTGGCCAGCTGTTCGAGAATCTGCCTTCGGTGTGCCTTCATGGATTCCAGGCCGTCGAGCATGCTGGCGAGCAGTTTGCGCGAGCCTTCGGAATCGCGTCCTTCATTTTCCAAACGCGCGATCAGGGCACGCTGCGCGGCGATGCGTTTTTCGGCTTCGACGACGCGCAGATTCGCCTGCATCAGGTGCTGCCGTTCCAGGGGCGAACGTGTCATCGGGTAGTGATCGTGTTGAGTCGGAAAGTTTTCATTCTAGTACAGCCACGGCCGACATGGCCGGCCTCAAGCATTGCTTGAACGCTTATATGCATGCTTTAGCGAGAAGTGCACCTGCAGATGCCGTCCGCTCGCTATGTACGGAACCTGACATTGAAGTTGCAGTCTGTCGTGAATCATGACCTGATTCACCAAGCGAGGCAAGCATGACTCCCGATCGAATCGAGGCCGCCATCAGGGAGGGCGAGGCGGCCGATCTTGACATGGATACGTGCATCCAGATCTATTCGCACATCCTTGCCGTACTGGCGTCTTCCGTTGCGCCTTCGGAGCTGCGCAGGCTGATACTGATCGGCACCGCGATGTACAGATGCATGAACCGGCAAGCGATGTGCAGCCTGCAGGTGCCCGGGGCGAAGCTGCCCGAGGAAGACGAGTATCCGCCCGGGCTGCTGCACTGACTGGGCTGCCGCCGATTGCATTACACTGGAAGAATTATCCAGATCGTGCGCATGCGCACAGCTTGTCCATGAACGACTCCAACCAGGCCGCTGCTTCCTCCACCCCTTCCGGCACCGAGGGCAGTCCTCAGAGCCATCTTCGCTTTCCCGTCGTCGGGATAGGCGCTTCCGCAGGTGGGCTGCCGGCACTGCTGACCTTGCTTGAGCAGTTGCCTGCGTCGCCGGGCATGGCATTCGTTGTCGTCATGCACCTGCCGGCCGACCAGCGCAGCGGGCTGGACCGCATACTGCAGAAAGCGACAGCCATGCCGGTGGTGCAGCTCCAGCACACGCTGCCTATCCTGCCGGACCATGTTTACGTGATTCCGCCCAACCGCAGCATCAGGATGCACGACAGCCACCTGGTGCTCGACGAGATGGAGCGCCGCGACGGCCAGCATATCGCCATCGATATCTTTTTCCGCACGCTGGCCGAAGCGCACAAGGAACATGCGGTGGCCGTCGTGCTCTCCGGCATGGGCAGCGACGGTTCGCTCGGCGCGACCCGCATCAAGGAACAGGGCGGCGTGGCAATTGCGCAGCATCCCGCCGATGCCGAGCATGACAGCATGCCGCTGGCTGCCATCGCCACCGGCGCGGTGGATTTCATCGTCACTGCAGCCGACATCCCCGCGAAGCTGGTCTCGCTCTGGGACAACGCCAAGGCAATCCAGCTGCCGCCGGCCAAGGAAGAGGATGCCCCGCTGACCGCGGGAAAGGACCTGCGCCCGGAATCCGAACAGGCGCTGCAGGACGTCATCGGCATGCTGCGCAACCACACCGGACACGATTTCAGGAGCTACAAGCGCGCCACCATCCTGCGCCGCATCGAGCGCCGCATGCAGGTGCGCGAGGTGCCCGACATGCAGAGTTACCGGGGCGTGCTGGAAAACGATCCGCCCGAGCATAATGCGCTGCTCAAGGATTTGCTGATCGGCGTCACCAATTTCTTCCGCGACCGGGAAGCCTTCGAGGCGCTCGAGCGGCAGATCCTGCCGCAGATCTTCCAGGACAAGCCGCTCGACGGCGAAGTCCGCGCCTGGGTCGCGGCCTGTTCCACCGGCGAGGAAGCCTATAGCCTGGCCATGCTGATGAACGAACATGCGTCGGCGCTGCCGCGTCCGCCGAAGTTCCAGATCTTCGCTTCCGACATCGACGAGCGCGGCATCGCGGCAGCGCGCGCCGGCCTGTATCCGGCCTCGATTGCCGCGGACGTGGCGCCGGAGCGCCTGGCAGCCTATTTCGCCAAGGAGGATGGCCGTTACCGCATCCGCAAGACGGTGCGCGACCGGGTGCTGTTCGCTGCGCACAACGTGCTGCGCGATCCGCCGTTTTCCCGGCTCGACCTGATCACCTGCCGCAACCTGATGATCTACCTGAACCGGGAAATGCAGATGCATGTCCTGGAAATGTTTCATTTCGCGCTCAATCCCGGCGGCTTCCTGTTTCTCGGCAGCTCGGAATCGGCCGATGTCATGCCCAACCTGTTCGCGCCGGTCGACAAGGCCAACCGCATCTACCAGGCCAAGCCGCTGGCCCGCACCAGCCGCTACCTGCCCAAGCCGATGGCCAACATGCCGAGCCGGATGGTGGAGCCGGAGGCTGCCTATGTTCCCGCGCGGCGCCAGTTTTCCTACGCGGAAATCCACCAGCAGGCGCTGCTCCAGTACGCCGAGGCCAGCATCCTCGTCAACACCGATTCCGATATCGTGCATCTCTCCGACCGCGCCGGCCGCTACCTGCGCCATGTCGGCGGGGAACCGTCGCGCAGCATCATTTCCCTGATCCTGCCCGAGCTGCGGCTGGAACTGCGTTCGGCGCTGTTCCAGGCCATCAAGAGCGGCCGGCCGGTGGAGACGCGCCGCATCCCGGTGGAGCAGGACGGGCAGACGCGCCACGTGGCAATGACGGTGCGGCCGTTCCGCAACGACGAGGCCGGTGCCGACCTGGCCCTGATCCTGATCGAGGAGAGCAGCGAAGGCGTCGGCGGCGCAGCCATCCATGAATTCCGCCAGGACGCGGTGCTCGCCCAGCTCGACGAGGAATTGCAGCGCACCAAGGAGCAGCTGCAGCAGACCATCGAACAGGCCGAAGCCTCCAGCGAGGACATGCGCGCTTCCAACGAAGAGCTGCAGGCCACCATCGAGGAGTTGCGCTCCGCCACCGAGGAACTGGAGACCAGCAAGGAGGAACTGCAGTCGATCAATGAAGAGCTGATCACGGTCAATGCCGAACTCAAGAGCAAGGTGGAGGAAACCAGCAAGGCCAATGACGACCTGAGCAACCTGATCGCGTCGGCCGACATCGCCACCATCTTCGTCGACCGCAGCATGCACATCAAGCGCTACACGCCGCGCGTGGCCGAACTCTTCAATATCATTCCCTCCGATGTGGGCCGCTCGCTGCTCGACATCACGCACAAGCTCAACTACCCCGAACTGGCGGCCGATGCCGCGACTACCTTCGATACGCTGCGCCCGCTGGAGCGCGAGGTGCGCAGCACTTCAGGGCACACCTTCATCGCGCGCGTGCGGCCCTACCGCACGGTCGAAGACAGGATAGACGGTGCGGTGATGACCTTCTTCGACATCAGCCGCCATCGCGAAGCGGAGGAGCAGCTGCGGCGCAACGCGGCGCAGCAGGCCTTCATGCTGCGGCTGTCGGACACGCTGCGCTCGCTCGGCGACACGCCCCTGATCCAGCGCGAGGCCAGCCGCGTTTTGCGCGAGCATCTCGGAGCGAAGCTCGTCGTGTTCTGGGAAGCGGTCTCGGAAGATGAGCTCGCGCTTGCCGGCTGCTCCTATGCACCCGGCACGGCCGGCTTCAGCAGCCGCCTGCGGCTGAGCGACCATGATCCCGGCGTCGGCGCCGCCTATCGCATGGGCCAGATCGTCTGCCTCGAGGACGCTGCGCGCGAACCATCGCTGACCGACGCGCAGCGCGCAGCCTTCGCCGCCGAAGGCACCGGCGGCTGGATCGGCGTACCCCTGATGAAGGGAGGAAAACTCTCCGCCCTGCTCGGTGCTGCCTATCCGGCGCCGCACAAGTGGTCGCAGGCGGAGATCGCGCTGGTGCAGGAAGTCGCCGAGCGCACCTTCGCGGCAATGGAAAGGGCGCAGGCCGAGGCGGCGCGGCAAGCCAGCGAAGACGCGTTGCGCGAAAGCGAGGCCCGCTTCCGGATGCTGGTGGAAGGATTCGCGCAGGCGGTATGGGAAACCGATGCCGCCGGCAGGCTGATCGGCGATTCGCCGGGCTGGCGCGCCTATACCGGCCAGAGTCTGGAGGACGGACTTGCGAAAGGCTGGCTGGATACGGTGCATCCTGAAGATCGCGGCGAGGCGCTGCGGCAATGGGAGGATGCGGTCGGTACGGGCCGCCTGCTCAATGCGCGGGTTCGCCTGCGTACGGCCGACGATGGCTGGCGGATGACGAACGTCCTCGCCACGCCGCTGGTCGATGCCGACGGCTCCGTGCGCAAGTGGATCGGCGTCAATATCGATGCGGAGGGCAGGAGCGGAACATAGCGGTCATCGTTAGCCGAAAGCTGGCCCGTCCGATCCGCAGATCAGCCGAGCATCTTGATGCTGCTGCTCGATACCGCATCCGTTTTTCCGGCGTAGACGCCGAAGCGCAGCCCGGCCGTGGCCTCCCTGCGGGTAGTGCGCTGCGTCCACAGCAGGTGAGGCATCCAGGCCTCGTCGCTGGCGATCAGCGCATCCAGCTTTTTCGAGTACACGGC
Organism: Noviherbaspirillum malthae; assembly: GCF_015352985.1. Taxonomy (GTDB): domain Bacteria; phylum Pseudomonadota; class Gammaproteobacteria; order Burkholderiales; family Burkholderiaceae_D; genus Noviherbaspirillum; species Noviherbaspirillum malthae. Next base: position 46,981 of record NZ_JACYXF010000024.1, read on the forward strand.
TGCTTTCTGCCTGTCGCCCGACCGTTCGAACAGCGTGATCGCGGAGCGCAGTGCGTTGGCGGTCTCCAGCGCATCGCCGGTGAGTTCGAAGACCTCGGTGTACCGGGTTTGCATGTTTCCATTGGTGCGTGCGTCTTCGAGCTGCGCGCTCAGCGTTGCATACGCCCTGTTATAGGCCTCCTGGCGATAGACATCGCCGGCGTCGGTGCCGGAGTTCATCCTGTCCTTCTGAAAGCGGTGCGCCATGGAGACCGCCCACCGGTTGAGCTTGGGCGCGACGCTGGCGATGAAGGACTCGGCGTCGCGATGCGTCACCGTTGCCCGGCTTCCGTTGCCGATCATGCCGTTCTCGATCACCAGCGTATAGTTTCCGGCCTTGCCCCAGCTGCCAATCTCCTCGGAGGTGACGCACATTGCCTTCACCAGGCCGCCAGCAGCCTGCCTGGTGCGTTCCGGCAGGGGACCGGGGCCGCTCAATGTCCTCACCGTCTCTGGAATTTTCCGCAATGCATGGACTTCGCCCGTCGTTGCCGCGGTGCGCGTTATTCCACGGCTCAATTTCACCGAATTCAACTCTGCCTGCGTTTCCGCCCACTTCACTGTTTTCGTCCGCTCTTCCTCGTAGCTGATGCCCACCGACGGACCGAAGGACAGCGGGCCGACATTGACGGATGCGCCGCCTGCCGCCGCAACTCCCGTGCGCACAACGCTTTCAGTGGTCCTGAGCAGGGAGACGTTGAGCTGCGGGCAGGCTTGCAGCAGGTTCTTGAGCGTGGAATCTCCGTCGCTTCCGGGCGCCCTGACGTGGCCGGGGTCCTGTTTCAACATTGGGGAGTTTCGCTCGATGACATACCTGCGGAAGAGGCGACCGAGCAGGAGGTTGTTGTCCCGGTCGCCGGCCATGCCGCCGGACTGCGAACGCGACAGCCGCAGCTGCACGCCGTGGGTCACCGGCTGCTCCTTGCTGATGAAGGCATCGAACGACGCGCCGGCCTTGAGTCCGGCAACACTCCTGATCTTGGCGCTCGGCCCGATGCTGATACCGGCGCCGCCTTGCAGCTTCACCGAACGCCGCGTGCCGACGCAGATACGCGAGCCGTCGGCCGAGGTCCCCATGTCCAGCACCGCCGCATGATTGCGGACCCGTCCCGCATCTATGTGCGGACGGAACATGTTGAAGCTGAAGACGCTGCTCAAGAGCCGGGTGGCCTCCTTGGCTCCCGCACCGACAAAGCCGCCGCTCGTGAAAGTCAGCCTGGAGCCCAGTTCCATGCGCGCCGCCGCCTGCTCGATGACTTCGCCGACCTTGCCGAGGCTGTCCGGCGTATTGCCGAACTTTCGGAAATGCGGCGCTATAACCGGATCGCCGGTGCCGCTGCGCACCCGGCCTATCGCGTTCGCGAAGGCAGCCCAGTCGGGACGATCCGTTTCGGCCGTGCTTGAATGCGCGGCTGCAGTTGCGGCATCGGCCGCCTTGGCTGGCCCGTTCGGCAGCTCGTCGGCCCACTCCTCCAGGCGATTCAATGTCAATGGCTGCTTCGCCGCTGCCAGGGCAGCGTCAATATCGGCATGAATCGTTTCGAGCGGTCTGTCTTCGCTGTCGGCGAGCCAGGAATGGATGCGCTGGCGGGCCCGGTCGATGGTATAGGTGTCCGGAACGTTGCCGTGCAGATGGCCGGTGAGGGGCAGCGTATTTTTCTCCGTTTCCATCAGGACAGCCAGCCTGGCGAGGTTGTGCATCGTCTCCTGCGGGAGATCAGGAGGGATGCCGCCGGGCTGCGTATCGAGGGGGCCGCCATTGATGCCGCCGCAGGCCTTGAGTCCCTTGATGAGGTTGCCGAGGATATGTTCCTTGAATGCGCGGGCGTCATGAACGATGCCCTGCGCCGAGTTTTCCAAACCGACGCCGCATTTCCTGAGTCCCTGTTCCGCCTCGAGCGCATTGTAGGCATTCAGCGGAGACTTCCGGTGGCCGGGCATGAGGTAGGGCGCCGCTGCACGCCATGCCGTCGATGCCGTATCCTTGCCCGAGGTGGCGCGCTCGCACCAGACGGAGACCTTGTTGAGCCTTGCTTCGATCTGCGCATAGGCGGAGGGCTTGCCGTCGACGGTTCTCTCGTCGGTGTACAAGCCGTTGCGTATGAAAGCGAGTGCCCATTCATGCTCATGCGGCTGTGCCTTGTAGGCAAACGGCAATCCAGGCTGTTGCTGGCCATGTTCCTGCGACGCGGCGAGATGCCTCCGGATCTGGTCGATGGCCTTGTCGATTACGTTCGACGGATCGCCGCCGAACGAGGCGATCCGGTGCGGTGCAGCGGAGGCGGGCGGGATTTTGCTGCCTTTCCTGCCTGCGCCATGTTCGCGCTCCGCATTGCCGCACTTCATCCGGCTTGCCTGCAGGTAGGCATGCAGCATCGCATCGTCATGGCGTTCGATGCTCGAATGCACATCGGGCGCAGCGCGAGAGTCTAACGTCAGAGCCTTCAGCGCGGCGAAGCCGGCAGATGTCGCTTCCAGTTCCTGGGCAATTTTCCAGGCGAGGGACAGGTCCTCTTCATTGAAACGGAACAGATGGTCTTCGTCCTGCATGCCCAGCCCAAGGCAGGGAACCTTCGGTCTGGCCACGCTCTCCGGCATGGCCTCGACATTGCGGATGCTTTCCAGCGGATCGATGTTGCGCAGGCAGCATAAGGCGCGCGCAGCTGCTGCCGGATCGTCCGCGCACGCCCGCAGCGCCGCCTCCGCGACGCATGCCATGCCGATGCCTTGCAGGGTCCCGGCCTTCGTTCCCGAAATCCCCGGCAGCTGGCCGATCTGTTCCAGTATCTGCGTCAGAACTTCGCGTGCCTTGTGCTTCTCCGGGCTCGCGGGAACCCTGGCGTTCACGATATCAAGATAGGCATTCGCGTCGCCCAGCCGCTGCAACACCGTGTCGTTCTTGAATGTCTCGCTCAGGCGCGCGTGGATCGCCCGCCCATGCTGTTCGAGCAAAGGCTGCGTAGCCATGCGCGCGTCTTCAAGCGGCTTTCGAGGGATGTCGCTGTTGTGCAGGTGCGGTGAAGGCTGCGGTTTTGGAGATGTGGTGCGCGAGGTGAAGGGTGTATAGGAACGCGTCCTGGTTCCCGATTCGCCATTGGCTTGCGCCTTCAGTGCATGCATGAACCTGCCCGACGCGGCGCGGATTCCGCCGCCGGGCACGGATCGGTTCTGCGCCGCGGGCACTGACGGAGCGGGCGCTGCCGCTGCAGATACAGGCGGCAGGATGTCGCCGGTCCGCTGCTCGGGGGTCGAACTTGCGAAGAATGATGGCATCCAGCATATCGGCACGGTGATCTCCTCCGGTGCGCAGCGGCCAAGCTTCCCTTCCGGCCGCATGCATGATGCACAGAGGAAGAGGCTTTGCCTGTTTGTATTCTCGAACTGGCGTACAGATGAGTAGCGGCCGACGAGAGAAAGATCCATTGGATGGAAAATATTCTTGACGACGCAAGACGCGCAAGACGCTGAAGTTACGGTAGCGCTCGGATCAGGAGAAGACCCGGATGAGTAGCTCCTTTTGAGACGTGCATCTTCGCAAGCTTCTTTGAATTTTTATCTGATGCCGATATCGGCTTGAATGGAACCAATAAAAGATTCATGTCACCTATGTGGGCAATTTCAATCCCAATGAATCATCGTTGCTGCATATTGCACCCGACAACACTTCTCATTCAAAAAATCATGCAGGTTGCTTCCAGCTCTTTTCACCATCCGGTTGCCGGATCGTCTTCACGGCCGGCTGCTTCGTCGAACAGACAGGAAAATGATCCAGTCTCCAAATTCGATGCTCTGTACCAACAGAATGCGCTCGCAAAACTAAGAGCTTCCGTGATTGTAAAGTCGCAATTATTTGCGATGAGCCGGGTGATCGGCACACCCGGTCCGGCATCAAAAAAAGGCTATCAGTTACTGGCAGAGTTGCAGCAATCAACACATGAACTTTTGAAATACCTATCCGATCCGTCCGATGGAACCGGGTCCGGTTCTGACAAGCCGCTTTTACAACGGATTACAGTCGAAGCAATCAATGCTGCACGGGAAAGGATAACTACTGGACGCGCCACAATGATCGACAGGCTCAGGAAGTTCCTGCATGAGGTAGATACTGCGTGCATCAACTACATGGTGCGGGATGGGCATACTGCTGAAAATTTTCTCGCGCTTCATGCAGCGCTGACTGTATGCATTGACGAGTTTGAATCGGCTGTTCGTCAACGGCCGTCCGGCAGCGCAGACAATGCTCCTCTCGAAGATCTCTATGAGCAAGCCCGGGCTGCGGTGAGACAAACCATGCCGAGGGGCGAACTACAGAAATGGAATCTGCAAAATCAATGGACCAATGCCCATGCTGCCCTGTCAAGAGAGTCTCTTGGAAACCGCACAGAGGAGACGGATGCTCCACAAGTTCACCCCGATTTGCCGCTCCCTCCAGTCGATAGAGAAAATTCTCCGCGTGTCGCAGCGGAGACCGACGCCTTGACGCCAGCGCAGCGATTCCCGGAGGTGGATCGGATTCTGGAAGAGATGGCTCAAGGCAGCACGAAGTGGAATTCCGGCACGCGTTTTACGGCGCCGACAAAGCAATTGCGGCAATTAAAAGAAATGCTGGGCCGGGGGACGGAGGGCCGGGGGGCGGAGATTTCTGAACGTCGTCTGTTGAGGGAATATATATTAACCAGGATGGTGCGAGCCATAGATGCTTGCCAGCAGAGTCAGCATTCACCTATGAGCACAGACAAATGGTTGTCAGGCTGTATCAACGGATACTGCATCATGAAAATTTACCAAAACATGATTATTTTTCCCGATTGAAAACATATCGGCAACTACGTGTGGTGGAACAACTCGACCGATTGGCACCAACTCCAGCCGATTTCCAGCAGCACCTGCTGATCTCGGATGCTTCACTTGGCGCCATCCTAACCGGACTTTTGAGCAGCCGGAAACTGGGAGAATTCTGTGACACTTGGTTTGATATGACTGAACATCAGCTGCAGCGATTGCGCCGAAATGCTTCTGTATATACGAAACTATGGAATACGCTCTATGATCTTCCTACTGCTACCGACTGGCTACCTCAAGTAAGAATGAAGTATCGGCGTTTATTTGATCGTGAAATGGCAGGGTTGCAAGCACAGCGTAGGTCAGGTACGCAGGGGCGCCGGTCTGAACTTGACGACAGAATTGACATTCTGCTTGAACAGCATGTCAATAGATACATGGTGAATGACGGAGCTGAAGATTTCAGCGCCACACGTGTCCATTTCATAGAGTTGCTAGGGAGGACCCTTAATGAGATCTTTGCAGCTAAACCTCATGCATATTCAGATTGTTTTGGAACAATAATAAAAATAACGCATAGCAACTTGCACAGGTGGAGGCCGGCGGATCAGCAAACTTTATTTGATATGATTCTTTCTTCGCTGAATTGGCACCGAGAACCTAGTTTGTTCAGCAATAATGCAGAAAGATTAGGGCTTAATGATTAAATTAATCAAAGTTTGCGATTGTTCCTGAGACGTTTTATGTCAGGACAGAGAGTGCCGCAAAATCAGGCTGAAGAACGAAATACTCACAGACGTAATGTTCTCCAACAGCTACAGGGGAAATTTCTTGATTTGAGAAATTCTTACCCGGAGGGCCATACTCAACTTCTATTTTCAATCATGAGAGGCTGGTTTAACTGGGAACACTGGCCCGCCGATATTCGCGAATCTCTTATAGATATGGTTCGTAGAGAACTTGTATGGTTGATTGAAGACCGGCACCACGATACGGTGGACCATCCTGCTCCCGATTTCGAATCAATATCCCGATGGATAAATGACCATTCGTCCGAGATAATCAATGATGTTCGTATTGCTGAGTTGTTCGATCTGCCCATTTATACAGAAGGTCAGCTTCGAATGCGAGCGGCGGAATAGTAGAAGCCATGCTTCTTGACCTTGGTGCTGCATTTGCTTTTGTAGAGTACTCAATGAAATAAAGCTGTTCGCGTATCGTCATCCGATTTATGGCTATGCTGCCAATTGAAGGCATGGCGAAGTGCCTGCATGCATGGCGAAGTGCCTGCATGCATGGCGAAGTGCCTGCATGCATGGCGAAGTGCCTGCATGATAAGGTGCAGCATGCGACGCAGCCAAGTATCCGGAAAAGTAAACGGAACCCAGCGCCCTCGCAGTCCCGAGGGCACTTCTGACTTCACGTCCGATCAAAGCTCAAGCGTCAGCTTCGTTCCGCAGGCGCGCGAACAGCATGCCATCATCTTGTTGTTCGCTTCGCGCTCCGAGCGCGTCAGAACCACATCGCGGTGATCGATTTCCCCGGCAAGCACTCTCACTTCGCACGACCCGCACAGGCCCTCGCCGCAGTCGCTCTGAACATCGATGTTCGCGCCGCGCAGCGCATCCAGCAAGGTCTGGTCGGCCGGCACGGTGACGGTGATGCCGGAGTCCTTGAGCTCGACTTCGAACGCATGTTCCCTGGACGGATCGAGGGTGCCGCGCCTGGATTCGAAATGCTCGATGCGCAGGGCATCCTCGGGCCACGAGGCGCAGCATTGTTCGAGTGCCTCCAGCATGCGCAGCGGACCGCAGGCATAGATGTGCGTGCCGGCTTCGGGAGCGGCGAGCAGGGCGGTGAAATCGTTGCGCCGTCCCTCATCCTTCGCATGGACATGCAGGCGGTCGCCGTGCAGCTTTGCCAGCTCGTCGAGATAGGCCATGGTGCCGCGCGAGCGGCCGCTGTAATGCAGCGCGTAGTCGATGCCGAGCTCCTTCGCCCGCCGCGCCATCGCGATGATGGGCGTGATGCCGATGCCGCCTGCGATGAAGATCGCTTTCTTCGCAGTCTCGTCGAAACGGAAATGATTGCGCGGGCCGCGGATCTTGAGACGGTCGCCCGGCCTGATCGCTTCATGCACCCAGCGCGAGCCGCCGCGGCTTTCCGCTTCGCGCAGCACGGCGATCTCCAGCGTTCCCGCATCGGCCGGATCGCCGCAGAGCGAGTACTGGCGCGAAAGTTCCGGCGAGCCGCATTCGATATCGATGTGCGAACCGGGCAGCCAGCGCGGCATCGGCCTGCCGTCCGGTGCCTTCAGCCGCAGGCGCATGACTTCAGGCGTGAGCGGCGTGATGCTCTCCACTACCACGGTGCGGCTGATCGCATGGCCCGAAGGTTCGCCGATGCGCACCGGCGACACCAAGTCCAGCAGGCGCGGATTGCTGCGTTCCGGATTCTGCGCCGGGTCCCATTCCACCAGCAGATGTTCCGGTCCCCGGAACGAGGTGTTCGGCACATAGGTAAAGGTCTGTTCCGACAGGCGCATGTGCGGCAGCCGCCTGGTGAGCTCTTCCAGGAAAATCTGCATCTCCATGCGCGCCAGGTTCTTGCCCATGCACTGATGGGCGCCGTAGCCGAACGTGAGATGGTCGCTGGAATTGGCGCGTCGGATATCGAGCATGTCCGCATCGTCGAAGTGTCGCTGGTCATGGTTGGCCGATGCCATCACGATCAGCAGCTTCGAGCCGGCGGGAATGTCGATGCCGCCGATCTTCACATCCTTCGTTGCCAGCCGGCGCCAGGCCGGCACCGAGCCGTTGTGGCGCAGGCATTCCTCCACCGCATTCGGTATCAGGCTCGGGTCCTCGCAGATCTCTCGCCAGGCGGTGGGATGCTGGAGCAGCAGCTTGAGCGCATTGGCGGTGGCGTTGGCAGTGGTTTCATGAGCGGCGACGATGCCGGCCATCATCATCGAGTGCAGGTAGGAGTCGGTGACGACGTCCGGGTATTCCGCCTGCTTGCGGATGCCATATTTCATCCAGCCGGGGCCGGACGGGTCCTGGCGCATCTTGTCCAGGATCTTGCCGGCCAGCTGCCAGAAGTTGCCGACCGCATGCGCTACCTTGAGCTGCTCTTCCGGCTTCGGGCGGCCCCAGGTGTTGACCGTGTGGGCAATCGAATACTGGCGCAGCATGTCCATGTCTTCCTCGGGCACGCCGAGGAAATGCAGCGCCACCGTCAGCGGGACTTCCCACAGCATCTGGTCCACCAGATCGGCCTTGCCGTCGTCGATGAAGCGGTCCACGTAGGCGCGGGCGAGTTCGCGCACCATGGGCTCATGGTGCTTGAGCGCTTCGGGGGTGAACGGCTCCATCAGCACCCGGCGGCGCGCCATGTGGGCGGGTTCGTCCTCGTTGACCAGGGTGCGGTTCATTGCATAGTTGTAGGAGGCCAGCACGGCGTTGGCTTCCTCGCTGGTGGGCGTGATCTTTTCCAGTGCGATCGATGGGCTGAAGGTCAGGTTGTCACGGAAGACGGCCTTGATGTCCTCGTAGCGGGTGATCACCCAGTAGCCCAGCTTCGGACTGAAGAAGACGGGTTCCTCCTCCCGCGACCAGCGCACGTATTCGGGCGGGTCCTGCTGATAGGCGTCTTCAAACGGGTCGAAGGCCGCCGCGCGATGGCTGACCGGGCATCCGGCCGGGGTTCGCGCATCCGAAGGCGCATGGTGGGCGACGGGACATGCCGAGGCGGCGGCAGGGACGGCAGAAGTAGCGGGAGTGTTCATGGAGAGTCCTTCCATTGCATGACGGCATTCCTTGCCGCGCGGACCGCGGCGCTGCGTCAGCGGCCATGTCGAAGAGGCTCACTGACGCGATATGCGTAATCATACTACGTTATGCGTAATATGAAAGGAAATTGAGGAGTATTGCCTGCAAGTATGCCCGGGATGAAGAATCCGGAATGAACGTCAGGGGGCGGCAATAAAAGCTGATGCAAAGATGCGCGACATCACGGCAACAGGTGACTGCCGGACCTTGTGCGGCAGCGCTATCGATACCGATGAAGGGAATAATCAACTGCCAGGAGGAGGGGATTGAGCGGGTAGCAGGCGGTGTGCCTCACCGTTGCCGTTGCTTGTATTCTCGGCGCGTCATGCGCTGAAGCCGGATGCGGTTAGGTAAGGGAAGAATGACCATTGGTACGACGGTCCTGTCCGCTTCTGGCGCCGGTAAAGATTGCGCCTGTTCGGGCCGGACATGCGTCTTGCACGTCCCGGATAGCGCCGTTTATAGATGGTGGGATTGGATGCAATGCGCTCCAGGCAAGCACCCGGTTGCCATCGATGCGTCAGGTGCGATGATGTCCGTGCCGGGACGGTTTAATTGACTGTAATCACCGCAGCTGTCGGCGTGCCGTCGAACACGATCTTTGCCGGCCACGCGGGCCAGGACGTTTTCAACGCGTCGTTGTTCGGATCGCCTTTGCGCGCGAAGGCACTGATGCTCTTCATCATCGCATCCGAAAGAGCCAGTCGCCCAGGCCGGTTGGCTGTCGTGTTGATTACGTTGGCAAACAGCGTATTGTCGAAGTTGCCGAACACGAAGGGCAGGTCGAAAGCGTGGGAAGCGCCGAAGATGGCATCGAACGGCTTGGGCATCTCATCCCAGTCGAACTGGTAGGCCCAGACCGCAGGCTGCTGTGCCTTCAGTGCGTTCAGAACGCTGTCGCGCTGGGTGAAGAATAAATTCTGCGTCAACAGGTCGATGCGGGCCTTGAAGCCTGTCACCGGCGTGTTCACCGGCAGGTAAGCGGCGGGAATCCATTGTTCGACTGTCGTGCTTGGCGCAGCCTCCGGATTGTTCTTCGTGACGATCGAGAAGAAGGTCTTGTCGTCGATCAGGCGTCCGCTCAAGCCGCCCAGGGAGGGCGTGGCCAGGAACGCGGCGAACAAGGTGCCCTCGTCGCGGGTGTTCCCCGCCAATACCGGAACCTTGACGTACTGGCCGGCCCTGATGGCGGCAATCGGATCCTGCGGGAGAACGGTGCCTTCCGGAATGGGGTTGGAGGAAGAAAGTCCTGCTGCGGCAAGGCGGGTTCTCACTACCGCCAGCACGGCATCGGTGGATTTGCTGCGAAGGTAGTCGGCGAGCTGCGCGGTGGTGCGGCCTGCAATGTAGGTGTCGGCAGTTGCGGCGTCCGTTGCTAGACCGTCCGCAATGACGAGATTCGCCAGAAGCGCGGAACCCTGAGCCTGGGCGGTGGCATTGGGCGACAGCACGCCCGAGGTGCCGGCCGGCAGGGTGCTGGCCAGAGCGATGCCGCCGCTCAGGGGAACGGCACGGTGGAACAGCGCAGGGCTTGTATTCCTGACCAATGGCGATGTGAGCAGCGCGAGGACATTGACTGCGCCAGCCGAGTGGCCCATCAGGGTTACATTCTGAGGATCGCCGCCGAAGGAGGCAATGTTGGTGTTGACGAACTTGAGCGCCTTGATAATGTCCAGCAATGCGAAGTTGCCCGAGCTCTCGGCGGGATCGCTGGTCTTCAAAGGTGCTGCATTCAGGAAGCCGAAAATGCCTACTCGATAATTCACCGTGACGACCACCGCATCGGCAGCCTTGGCGAGTGCGGCGCCGTCGTATTGCGGGTCTGCCGTGTAGCCGCTGACATTGCTTCCGCCGTGCACAAAGACGATCACGGGCCGCCGCGACGCTGACGGGGCGGAAGGCTGCCACACGTTGAGGTACAGGCAGTCCTCCGAGCCGACGGTCTGTCCCAGCGTGGAGCTGACCGTATCGTCCAGCCGGTTGTTCAGCCCCGGGCTGAACAACCGGCCGGTCTGTGCGCAGGCATTGGCGAATTTATCCGTAGTCCTGGCAGAGGTCCAGGAGACCGGGTCGGCCGGCGCTTTCCAGCGCAGGTCGCCCGTCGGGGCCTTTGCAAAGGGAATGCCCTTCCAGCTGTATACGCCCTTCGCAGGGGCTTCATCGACACCGACCACAGTCCCGTACTGTGTATCTCGCTGTGTGACCCCGACCGGATCGCTGCCGCCGCAACCCGCCAGCTGGAGCAGAGAGAATAGGGCGCATGCCGCACCCGCATGGTACTTTGACTTCATGAACGTCTCCTTGATTTTATTTCTTCGGCGATAAAGAACTGCCTCGGGGCCATCGGCACGAAGTCAATGCACCACGGTGAATTCATGTATGTGCTGCATCCTGCAGGAATGCGCTATACGAGAATGCCTTGATGGCGTCGTGAAGCCAATGTACTAAGACCACATCTTTCTTGAAGGCTTATGTGTGCAATCTCTCCCATTGACGATGTGGCCGTGAGCACAGTCCCCGTGCAGCGGCCGGCATCCAAGCGACGGAGCCTCCCATATCGCTGTGGGCCAATGGGAGCGCACCGGTCAGGAACGGACAGTCGCGCAGTGCTAAACTCCGACCATTCACATCTCAAACATTGCCGGGCAAGACATGAAAAGCAGTTCAAGCGGTGGACTTGTTTATTCCACGGATGGCGGACGCATGTGCCCCGAATGCCGGCGGCCGCTGGCGGAGTGCGCTTGCAGAACCAAATCCATGCCCGTGGGCGATGGAGTGGTCCGCGTGTCGCGCCAGACCAAAGGCCGGGGCGGTAAGAGCGTAACGCTCGTCAAGGGGCTGGCACTCGATTCTGCTGCGCTTGCATTGCTGGCCAAGCAGTTGCGCACGGCATGCGGTTCCGGCGGAACGGTGAAGGACGGTGTCATCGAAGTGCAGGGAGACCACTGCGAGCGGATCATGTCGGAACTGAAAAAGCATGGCCATGATGCCAAGCGCAGTGGCGGCTGATACTGCAGGCCGGGAGCGCCTCCGACATGGCCGCTGGCCAACAGCCGTTGTCGGCGCAACGCAGGCATACAACCAGGTCCGGTCGAAATTGTGTAGTCACTGAAGAGAGGCGCAGTGAAGAGCAAGTCAAGGTGCTCCTCCGTCGACAGCGCTTAATCCAGATAGGTGCCGGCGTATCCGCGATATGGATTGCCATAGACCCGCCGGCCGAGCAGGCGATTTTCCTGCATGAAAGACGAAATCGCGTCAGGCGACGCGCCCTTGAGCATTTCCTTGACGAGGCCGCTCGGTTCCATGCTGCGGTAGCGCACCGGCATGCCTGCGCGCGCGGCTCCCTCGGGCAGGTCCGGCACGGTCAGCGTGGGATCGAGAAATAATGCCGCACCCGCCTGCGGATCGTACCGCTCCCGAACCAGTCTGGCTGCTTCAAGAATTGACGACATGACCAGTCCGAACGGTCGGTAAGTCATCTTGGCCTGCCAGGATGCGCGCATGAAAAGCAGTTCGTCCGGGTCCACGCCGGGACACTCGCCTTGATACGCTGCCGTCAGGCAGTGATCGGCTGCGGCCAGCAGCCGCTGCGTCGGATCGGGTTCGAGGTTCAGCAGCGTCAGCAGCTGCCCGAGGGACGAACCGCGAAGATAATCCTGCGGACCGCAGTCGAATCCCGCATCGCCCGGATTGTGATGGTCGACGCGCAGAACCGGGTCGATCTGCCTGATCGCGCATTCGATGAACACCACCGGCTGACGCGGCAGGATCAGCTGGGCTTGCTGCCTGCCACGCTCTATATGCAGCGCTGCATCGGCATCATAGGCAGTTGCCGAGCTGCACCTTTGCCGGCCGACGGCAGCCCATGCAACGGGATAGCCATGCATGCCCAGTACACGTTCTATTTCGCGCATTTCCGGATCAAGTGCACCGAGGATGAAAAGCATTCGAGTTGCTGGCTTCTGCATGAAAATCTAAAAACAAGTGATGGAGGCACCAGCTGCGATGGCGTGTTTCCAGGTATATGAAGCTGGCCTGGACAGCAGTCTGATGATGAACTATCCCCGGAGTTGAATGTGCCGCCGGAGTGCTGCTGAGCTTGGATACTGTGGTACCCATGCCGGCCGCGAACGGTAATGATGCATTGCCATGTTAATCTGGATTTTTTTTAATTCATAAAAAGTTAACTCTCAAGGAGACGCATGGCTCTCGAAACACTACCCTCGGCCCCGACGGATTTCGACTTTGTCATCGGTGACTGGCGAGTCAGGCATCGCAGACTGAAGGAGCGGCTGGCTGACTGCGATGAATGGGTCGAATTCGACGGTGAAATGTCTACCCGAAAAATCCTGGGCGGCTATGGCAATGTCGAGGACAACGTCCTTTACTTCCCGGAAGGCGAATTCCGGGCTATCGCACTTCGCTCCTACGATACGGCCAAGGCAACATGGTCTATATGGTGGCTGGACGGGCGCTTTCCAGATCGGATCGATGTTCCGGTTGTCGGAAGCTTCAGCGACGGTGTCGGTACGTTCTTTGCAAAGGATACCGTTGCGGGCGTTCCGGTGACGGTCCGCTTCATCTGGTCAAAGGCCGGTGACGACGAACTGCGATGGGAGCAGGCATTTTCGCCCGACGACGGTTCGACTTGGGAAACCAACTGGACCATGACCTTCTACCGCCGGTCAGGGAGCCAGCAACGCATGCGAACCGGCGCCGCCTTGCAGTAAAAGGCGGACATGAAAAGGCCCTCCATCATTCGCTGCAATAGAGGGCCAAAGGTTCTCAACGCACCTGCCGCAATTACTGCGGCGTACTGCATGCGTGCAGCCGGCGTGCGGCTTGCCTTGAATGCCGGTCAGCGTCCGCGCTGCGACATCTTGCCCAGCGCAATGGCAAGCGCCGCACCGCCCAGCGCCTTCACCAGGCCGGGGTTTTGCGCATAAAAGCGGCTCATCTGATCGACGATGCCGGGATTCTCGCGTTCGGCATGCCGGGCCAGCTCCTCGAATTCTTCGGGTCGCATGCGCTCGACGTCTTCCGGACGTACCTGCATCTGCTGCTGTCCCGGCGAGCCGTTGAGCAGGCCGCCGAGAATTCCGCCGAGTCCGCCGCCCAAGGCACCGCCGCCGAGTCCGCCCCCCAGGCCGCCAAGCACATTGCCCAGTCCGCCGCCGCCCGCGCCTCTGTTGAGCATCGCGCCAATGACCGCGGGACCGAGCGCGGCCAGCAGCTGATTCATCATGCCGGCGCGCTGGTTGCTGTCTGCCTGTCCGAACAGCTGGCCGACCATGTTGGGGAAGGGCGGCGTCTGGTCGGAGCGGAAGGCCTCGCTCAGGCCGTCGGCCAGATCGTCATTCGGAGAATTCTGCGCCACCTGGTCGAAGTGCTGTTCGACGTCGTTCGGCGGCTGGTTGGGATTGACGCCCCCATACTGCTGCAGGATGTTGCCGATATCGAATCCGAGTCCCATGATGTTCTCCTTCACTTTGAAAGAATTGGAAAGGCAAGGAGGGCTGCAGCGCTGCCCTCGCCGGTTCGGCCTGCCGGCAGCCCGGCAGGTGCCGCAGGCCGATCATTGGCGGCGTCAGTGGCGACGCTGCGTTACCCGTTCCGCGCCGTAGCGCACCGCATCCTTTACCTTGTCCCAGGTGCTGCCCGGATGGTTCGACTCCCAGTCGCTGCGCAGCTGCGGTTCGACTTCGGACCACTGATAGTTCTTGTAGCGGTCGCTGCCTGCCATGGTGGTGCCGTAGCGATAGGCGGCGTCGTAATCTTCATAGCGGCCGCCGGAAGCGCCGTAGGTGCTTTGCCAGTGGCGGCGATATTCATCGTCGGCCAGGCGGCTGGAGCTTGTGCCCGCGCCTGCTCCAAGCTGCTCCACTTCGACATCGGTGCGGCGTACCGTATCGTTGATGTCTTCCGTGCGCTGCGTGGTTTCCTTGCCGATTACGACTTCCTCGACCACGCGCGCGGTCTTGGAAACCACGGCTTCTTCATCGGTCTCTCGCAATTCGATGGCGCCGTCCTTCAGCGCCGCCAGATCGGCTTGGGTTGCCGGCTTGTCGACGGGACGGCGCTCGACTTTGATCTCTTCGTCGCGCAGCTGAACGGTTTCGTTAACCGGCACCTCGCGTATGCGCTTGTGGACGCGCACGCCGCCACGCTGCACTTCTCGCTTGCCGACTTGCAATTGCTCCTCGATAACGGGAATCCGGGTTTCGCCGGTGGTAGTGCCTGTGGTCCTGGTGCTGGTGGTGCTGTCCGCAGTGCCGGCGGAACTCAGGCTGGCGTAGCCGGCGCGTTCCTTTGCGATCTCGTCCTTCGTATAGCGCGGTGCGGAGGTGTCGTAGCCGGTCCAGCCCTGTTTCTTCCAGTGGCTTACGCGCTCATCGATGTCGACCGCGTTGAAGCGGTTCATGATGTCGGTCGCGCGGTCGATCTCGGTTTCGCTGTTGACGGTGACCGTCAGCACATAGCTGCCGCGGCGTACGGATTCGGCATAGGTATCGTGATGTCCGGCGTTTTCGTCGCCGCCGAAGAGGGTGTAGAAGAATCCGCGGATGCCGCTGTGGACATCGCTGGTCGACGTGCTGGTTCCGGCGGAACTCGTGCCGTCGTCATCCCGGTCGGGGTTGAGCTGCACATCGGCCCGGTTGAAGCCGGCGGTGAGAAGTGCCTGGACTGCGGATTCTGCGTCCGAGAAATTGTCGTACACGCCGACCACGGTGTTGTCGGATGCGCTGTTTCCAATGTCGCCTGTTGTGAGTGCCATGATCGTTCTCCTTGCTGCTGCGGAAATTGGCTGAGCACGCAGCTAACGGTTGAAGAAATGCCAATAAGCCAATAGGAGAGCAACCAGAGCGAGAGGTTCACTCCGACGCTGTAACAAGGCATGACGCTGTCTTGCCTTGGTTTCAGGCAATGACCTTCGGAAATTTGAGGAATGCAGCAAGCGAAAAGGCGCAAGGCTAGCTTCCGCTCAGCGACCTTTCACCGAAGCCGAGCGCCGCGCTGATATTGCCGGCTTCGCCGGTGAGAAGGGCGACGATGCGGCCGTCGTGTCCGGTATCGAATCCGCCGCTCGCCCCGAGGGCGGTCAGCACTGCGGCGACGCGCCCGGTGTGATCGAAGATCGGCGACGCCACGGCGCTGATGCCGGGGAGCAAAGTGTCGTTGATCGCGGCGTAACCATTGGCACGTACGGATTTGCGCAGGTTTTCCACCGGGTTTCTCCCCTGCAGGGATGCACGCTGCTCCCGCGTGGCCTGCGCGAGTTCTTCGCTCGCCATGTTCTGGATGCGGGTATCGTCGATATAGCTTACGAAGACCCGGCCTGTTGCCGACCACAGCAGCGGCAGTACCGAGCCCGCGCGCACGTTGATCGTCACGGGCAGTCCCGGCTCCTCGAAGCGCAGTATCGTCGGCCCCTTGTTGCCCATGACGGCAATGAAGCAGGTCACCTGGAGTTCTTCGCGCAGGCGCTTCAATGCAGGTTCGCCCAGCCGTATCGGATCGCATTGCCGCAGCGCCGCCAGGCCGATCTGTATTGCTTCCTGGCCGAGGCAATAGTGCTGCGTCGACGGATCCTGGAACACCAGGCCTTCCTGGGTCAGGCTGGCCATGTAGCGATGGACCTTGGCCGTGCTTTCGCCGACTTCCGCCGACACCGCGGTCAGGCTCGCGGCGCCTCCCAGGCGGCCGAGCGCCTTCAGTATTCCCATTCCCATTTCGGCCGACTGCACCCGCTGGCGGCGTTCCGGCAGACGTTCCTGCACCTGCTTTGTCATTGCTTGTTCTTTCGTATGCTTGCGGTAAAAGAAGATTCGATACCGTGATTATGCCGTGCAATATCGGCTCTTCCACCCTGCGGCCGTACATGACATCAAACAAGATCAGGCGCCGGGAACGGATGACAGTAGATTATTTTACGGTTAGCGTAGTAGTATTACGCAAAAAGACGACAACGTGGTCCTTGACCGATATCCAGGAGAAAAATGTGAAGAAGATTCTTGCCGCCTGCCTGCTTACCCTGCCGGCACTGGTCGCCACCACGGCCGCCCAAGCGCAAAACTATCCATCCAAGACCATACGCTGGCTGGTGCCCTATCCGCCGGGCGGCGGTTCGGATTTCCTGGCCAGAACGGTCGGCCAGGCGCTTTCCCAGCAGGTGGGCCAGCCGGTCATCATCGAAAACAAGGCTGGCGGCAATACCGCGATCGCCGCTGCGGAAACCGCAAGGTCCGCGCCCGACGGCTACACCATCCTCAACGCCGACAACGGCACCATGGTCTTCAATTCCGCGCTGTACTCGAAGCTGACCTACAACCCCGAGAAGGACCTGGCCCCGGTAACGCTGGTGGGCCGCTTCCCGATGATCCTGGTGGTCGGCCCCGCATCCCATGTGAAGGATGCGAAGGAATTCATCGCCACGGCCAAGGCGCGTCCCGGCAGCGTGAACTACGGCTCGGCCGGCGCCGGCAGCCCGCACCACCTCGCGATGGAATTGCTGAAGGTGAATGCCGGCCTGCACATGGTGCATATCGCCTATCGCGGCGCGGCGCCTGCGTTGAATGACGTGATCGGCGGCCAGATTCCGGCCATGATGGTCGACCTCGCGGCCGGCGGCGCCTTCATCAAGAGCGGCAAGCTGCGTCCGCTGGCCGTGGCAAACCCGACGCGCCTGCCGCAGCTGCCCGACGTCCCGACCTTCGCCGAGCTCGGCTACAAGAACGTCGAAGCGGCCGCGCTGGTCGGCGTCGTGGCGCCGGCGGGCATTCCGGCCGACACGCTCAACACGCTCAACAAGCAGCTCGTCACCGCGATCAACCAGCCGAACGTGAAGCAGCGCCTCATCGAATTCGGCGTCGAGCCTGTCGCCAGCACGCCGCAGCAGTACAGCGACCTGCTGCGCAGCGAAACCGTGCGCTGGCACAAGCTGATCAAGGATCAGAAGATCACGCTCGATTGATTGATCGGCTGTAGCCGCGGACGGGTCTGCGCTTGCTTGCCCGTCCGCGATTGTCATCACGGCTTTTCAAGCGAGCCCGCTGAAATTTTTTCACAAGCCGCAGTGCAGTCGTATTTCGCCCCCTCTCCCGCAGGCGGGAGGGCCGGGGTGAGGGTGGTTGTGACGAAGAGCAGTCTTGACAACTCCCTTATCTAGAGCGCTTTCGGATTGACTGTACTGTCGATGCCGGTCGATTTGCCAGCGGCACTGCGTTGTGTGGGGACGCCGAGTCCTCCTTGCCATGGCCCCGCCATGTCGCGTCACCACGCCTTGTTCCGCAGGCAAATCACCTCGGCCTCGCCGACTCCAGTCAACCCGAAAGCGCTCTAAGCCATCGCCATGCGCCCCACATCCCCGCTTGCAGGCCAGGTCAGCAGTGACAGGGCAAACCAGTGGTTGATGGAACACTTCCTGCGAGCCGACCGCGGGTAAAGGGGAGAGGCACGGCGCATCAAACAAATTCTACTGTCCTGCTTTGAAGTCCCTGCCATCAAGCTGACCAATCCACCGCCTTCAATACTGCTGCTTCGGCAAGCGGCTGGATTTGAATGATCCAGATCAAAACTCCCTGAATTTTCGTGCCGCTCGCCGCAAGTATTTCAGTTGCTGACCGCAACCGGTCTCATTTAAGATGCATAAAAATTGCATCTTAAATGAGACCGGCATGGCACTGATCACGATTGAAGAAGGCATCCTCAAGGAACGCGAGCCGCGAAGCGGAGACTGGCCGGTGTTCCGGCTCGGCTTTCGTCCCTTCTACCTGCTTGGCGCCGCCTTTGCCGCGCTGAGCGTGCCGCTCTGGATCGCTCATCTCTACGGTTGGCTCAAGCTGTTCGCCAACGTCACGGTAGGCTGGCATGCGCATGAAATGGTGTTCGGATTTGGTATCGCCGTTATCATCGGATTCATGTACACCGCCGCCCGCAACTGGACCGGATTGTGGACTCCCCGGGGCAAGGTGCTGGCAGGGCTCTGCGCGCTATGGCTGGCGGGAAGGGCGGCAATGTTATTTGCAGGCACGTCGGCGGCGGCGCTGCTTGATCTGGCATTCCTGCCGGTTGCCGCCTTTCCTTTGTACCAGGTGCTGAAACGAGCAGGAAACAGGCGCAACATGATGCTGGTCGTAATGCTCGCCCTGCTGGCGGTCACCAACGCCGGCTACCATGCGGCCGCTCTGGGCTGGGTGATGGCATCGCCGCTGAGCTTCGTCGAGGCCGCAATCCTCATCATCGTTGTCATTGAAGCAGTCATCGGCGGCCGGGTGATTCCCATGTTCACGAGGAACGGCGCGCCTGGCACCGAGCCGGTCATGGATGCCAGGCGTGACCGCATCGTAATGGGTGCGACTGTCGCCGCAGTGGCAGGTTTCGCCCTCGGCGTTCCTTCGCCGCTGATGGGCGCGCTGGCAGCGAGCGCCGCCGTAGCCCAGGCAACCCGCCTTTTAGGCTGGAAGCCGCTTGCCACGCTGCGCCATCCGCTATTGTGGATTCTGCATCTTTCTTACGGCTGGATTCCGATCGGATTTGCCCTGCTGGCGCTGCATGCCTTCGGCATCGTGCCGGAAAGCGCTGCGCTGCATGCGCTGGCGGCGGGCGCCATGGCCGGCCTCATCCTCGGCATGATCACTCGTACCGTGCTCGGTCATACCGGCCGCCAACTCAAGGCCGGACGCATCGAAATGGCAATGTACCTGCTGATACAGGCTGGCGCAGTGGCCCGTCTGATTGCCGCGCTCGGCCTGGATGGAGGCGGCACCATTGCGCTGCCTGCAGCCGCTGCATGCTGGAGCGCCGCATTCGGCTTGTATCTTGCGCAATACGGACCTTACCTGTTTTCCCGACGAATCGACGGACGTGAAGGCTGATCGCTGATTGTGCAGCCACGCAAATACTGGTCACGTTGCGGTTGCCTTTGCTTCATGGCCGCCTGCAGGCGGCAAGGCACGAGCATAAAGCTGTAAAATATATGCGTCTTATTGCACGCACAGGCGGCCCCAAATGCGACTGACCAGTTATACCGATTATGCGCTCCGAACCCTGATGCATCTGGCCGCCAACCCCGATCGCCTGGTGACGATCAGCGACATCGCCGATGCCCATGGCATAGCAAAAAATCATCTGACCAAGGTTGTGCACCAGCTCGGCGTGCAGGGCTTTGTCGAAACCGTGCGCGGCAGGAGCGGCGGGCTGCGCCTGGGACGCGCTCCCAAGGATATCCGCATCGGCGACGTGGTGCGCCAGACCGAAACCGATTTCTACATGGCAGCCTGTTTCGACGTCGAGGACCAGGGCTGCATCTATTCCTCCGCCTGCGGCCTGAAGGGCGTGCTTTCCAATGCGACCGACGCCTTCCTGGGCGTGCTGGACGAAGTCACGCTCGACAGCCTGATGCCGAAGAAGGGACGTGCGCTGAAGGGCATAGAAATCCGCGGCATGAAGCTGCAGGCTTGATGCCGGGCGCAATACCGGCCCGATAGAATCTTCCAAGTCTTGAACACGCGGCCGTGCGCCGCGTGTTTTCATTTGTGCAGCCTGACGGCATGCCGTTCCTCTTTTCCGAAGGTTTTCGGTTGACTTTCATCAACATCATTTGGATCGCTCAAAAAGCTTGAAGCCGCAATAGTTTAGAGTTAAAGTATATTTCAATCGTCGACAACGACGGCATCGGCCCTGGAGCATGCTGACCATGAGGAGCGGACATGAAGCACATCGAGCAGATTGACAGTTTTGCCATGGACAGCCTCCCGCCGAAGGCGCAGTGGCCCCAGTTCCTGTTCGAATTGCCCGAGCTGCATTACCCGCCGCGGCTCAATTGCTCGGTCGAATTGCTGGACAAGGCAGTCGCGGCCGGACTGGGCGGCAGGACGGCGCTGCGCAGCCGCACGGAAACCTGGACCTATGCCGATCTCCTCGACAAGGTGAACCGCATCGCCGGCGTGCTGACCCATGACATGAAGCTGGTGCCCGGCAGCCGCGTGCTGCTGCGCGGCGCGAACCATCCGATGATGGCCGCATCGGTGCTGGCGGTATGGAAGGCGGGATGCATCGCCGTTCCGACCATGCCCCTGCTGCGCGCGCCCGAGTTGGCGGTGATCATTGAAAAGGCGCGTATCGGCGCTGCGCTGTGTGCCGCCGGCCTGAAGGAGGAACTGGAAAAGGTGCGCGAGCAGAGCGATGTTTTAAAGCAGGCGGTGTATTTCAGCAGCGAAACACCGGACGGACTGGAACAGCTGATGGCTTCCAAGTCCGCAAACTTCGAAGCCGCCGATACCTCCGCAGAAGACGTCTGCCTGATCGCCTTTACCTCGGGCACGACCGGTAAGCCCAAGGGAACGATGCACTTCCACCGCGACATCCTTGCCGCCTGCGACTGCTTTCCCAAGTCCGTCCTCAAGGTGGAGCCGGATGATGTGTTCATCGGCACGCCGCCGCTGGCTTTCACCTTCGGTCTCGGCGGCCTGCTGCTCTTCCCGCTGCGCGCCGGGGCCAGTTCGGTGCTGCTGGAAAAGCTGACACCCGAAACCCTGGTACAGGCGGTGCAGGAATTCCGCCCGACCGTCTGCTTCACCGCGCCGACCTTCTACCGGCAGATGATCGCCTTCGCGGACCGCTACGACATGTCCAGCCTGAAGAAATCGGTTTCCGCCGGCGAAGCCCTGCCTACCGCAACGCGGGATGCCTGGCAGCGAGCCACCGGCATCGCCATGATCGACGGCATCGGTTCGACGGAAATGCTGCACATCTTCATTTCGGCCGCGGGAAAGGAGATCCGTCCCGGCGCGGTCGGCAAGCCGGTGCCGGGCTACCAGGCCTGCGTGCTCGACGATGAAGGCAAGCCCGCAGGTCCGGGCGTGACCGGCCGCCTTGCGGTAAGAGGCCCGACCGGCTGCCGCTACATGTCGGACCCGCGCCAGGCCGACTATGTGCAGAACGGCTGGAACCTGACCGGCGATGCCTTTGAAATGGATGCGGACGGTTACTTCTGGTACCGGGCGCGCACCGACGACATGATCATTTCGGCGGGATACAACATTGCCGGCCCCGAGGTGGAAGACACGATGCTCAAGCATCCGGCCGTTGCCGAATGCGCGGTCATCGGCGTGCCCGACGAGGAACGTGGCCAGATCGTGAAGGCCTTTGTCGTGCTCAAGCAGGGCAATGCAGCATCGGAAGAACTCACAAGGCAGCTGCAGAACCATGTGAAGCAGAGCATTGCACCCTACAAATACCCGCGCGCCCTCGAATACTGCGACACCCTGCCGCGCACCGAGACGGGAAAGCTGCAGCGCTTCAGGCTGCGGCAGGAAGCCAGGTAAGGGCACCGGGACAATCGAAGACGAAGCTGCAAACCGGGACAACGGAGCGGCAAAGGATGACAACATGAAGATCGCATGCATCGGCGGCGGGCCCGCCGGACTTTACTTCGGCCTGCTGATGAAAAAGCAGAACCCGCAGCACGAGATCACGGTGATCGAGCGCAACCGCCCCTACGACACCTTCGGCTGGGGCGTGGTGTTTTCCGACCAGACGCTGGGCAACCTGACGGCGGCCGATGAAGACACGGCGCGCACCATCCTGCGCTCCTTCAACCACTGGGACGACATCGAAGTCAATTTCAAGGGCAAGACCCTGCGCTCCAGCGGCCACGGTTTCTGCGGCATCGGCCGCAAGCGCATGCTCAACATCCTGCAGGAGCGCTGCGAGCAGCTGGGCGTGCGCCTTGTCTTCGAAAACGATGTCACCGACGACCAGGCTATCGCAGCCACCTATGATGCCGATCTCGTGATCGCCAGCGACGGCCTCAACAGCCGCATCCGCAACCGCTATGCCGAGACCTTCCGGCCCGATGTGGAGACGCGCAACTGCCGCTTCGTCTGGCTGGGCACGAAGAAACTGTTCGATGCCTTCACCTTCGCCTTCGAACAGACCGAACACGGCTGGTTCCAGGCGCACATCTATCAGTTCGACGGCGATACCTCCACCTTCATCGTCGAAACGCCGGAAGACACCTGGAAGAAGGCGGGCCTCGACCAGATGAGCCAGGAGGAAGGCATCGCCTTCTGCGAGCGGCTGTTCGCGCGCTACCTCGACGGCCATCCCTTGCTGAGCAACGCCAAGCATCTGCGCGGCTCCGCCATCTGGATCAATTTCCCAAGGGTCATCTGCAATACCTGGGTGCACTGGAATACGGTGAACGGCAGGCGCGTCCCCGTGGTGCTGATGGGCGACGCCGCGCATACCGCGCATTTTTCCATCGGCTCCGGCACCAAGCTGGCGCTGGAAGATGCGATCGAACTGGCAAACTGTTTCCGTGAGCATGGAGGAGACACGCCGGACAAGCTCGAGAAGCTGCTGGAGCGCTATCAGGAACTACGCTCGGTGGAAGTACTGAAGATACAGAACGCCGCGCGCAATTCCATGGAATGGTTCGAGAACGTGGACCGCTATTCTCGCCTCGATGCCGAGCAGTTCGCGTACTCGATGCTCACTCGCAGCCAGCGCATCTCGCATGAGAACCTGCGCCTGCGCGATCCGGAATACGTACGCCGCTATGAAGACTGGATCGCCAGGCGCGCCTTCGAACAGGCAGGACTCGAGTACCGGGCGCCGGCAGCCGGCAAAAGCATTCCTCCGATGCTGACGCCGTTCCGCCTGCGCAATACGGTATTGAAGAACCGCATCGTGGTGTCGCCGATGGCGCAGTACTCCGCGGTCGACGGCATTCCCGGCGATTACCACCTGGTGCATCTCGGCAGCAGGGCCATGGGCGGCGCCGGCATGGTGTTCGCCGAAATGACTTGCGTGTCGGCCGATGCGCGCATCACGCCTGCCTGCCCCGGGCTCTATACAGCCGAGCATACGGCAGCCTGGAAGCGCATCGTCGATTTCGTGCACCAGAGCACCGATGCGAAGATCGCCGTGCAGCTGGGACATGCCGGTCCGAAGGGCTCGACACGGCGTGCCTGGGACGGCATCGACCTGCCGCTCGATGAACGCACAGAAGGCAACTGGCCGCTGGTCGCCGCATCGGAACAGCAGTACATCGAAGGCGTATCGCAAACCGCGCGTGCCGCTACGCGCGAAGACATGGAACGCATCACCGCCGATTTCGTGCGCGCGACGCGGGCCGCCGCCGAAGCCGGCTTCGACTGGCTGGAACTGCATTGCGCCCACGGCTACCTGCTGTCGAGCTTCATCTCGCCGCTGACCAACAAGCGTACCGACGGCTACGGCGGCGCGCTCGCCAATCGCTGCCGTTTTCCGCTGGAAGTGTTCGCTGCCATCCGCGCGGCATGGCCGGAAGACAGGCCGATCAGCGTGCGTATCTCGGCGCACGACTGGGTCGAAGGAGGCATCACGCCCGCCGATGCGGTGCAGATCGCGAAGCTGTTCAAGGAAGCGGGCGCCGACATGATCGATTGCTCCTCGGGCCAGGTCAGCAAGCAGGAGCAGCCCGTGTACGGCCGCATGTTCCAGACGCCGTTCTCGGACCGTATCCGCAACGAGGTCGGCATTCCCACCATTGCAGTCGGCGCCATCTATGAAGCCGACCATGCCAACAGCATCATCGCCGCCGGCCGCGCCGACCTGTGCGCGATTGCGCGTCCGCACCTGGCGAACCCGGCCTGGACGCTCAACGAAGCCGCGAAGATCGGCTACAGCGACATGGAATGGCCCAGGCAGTACCGCCCCGCGAAGATTCAGCTGGAGCGCAATCTCGAACGCGAACGGCAGATGGCAGCCGCCAGCAGCGGCCTGTCGCCGCAGCAGATCGCGGCCCGGCTGATGGAGGGTTCATGATGCCGGCCACGCGTGCAGACAATTCAATGCGTCCATTGAGCGGCAGGCATGCGCTGGTCACCGGCGGCGCACGCGGCATCGGCGCATCGATTGCGCGGGCCTTGCTCGAGCAGGGCGCCTCGGTCAGCCTGCTGGGCCGCAACCGGCATGCGCTGGACGAGGCGGTTGCGGACATGTCGGCGGCGGGAGATGTTGCCGGCTTTGCCGCCGATGTGGCCGATCCCGATTCCGTTGCAGCGGCATTCGCTGCGGCGGCTTCGCGCGGCACGATTGACATTCTGGTCAACAACGCCGGCCAGGCGCACTCCGCGCCTTTCCTCAAAACCGATGCGCGGCTCTGGCGCGACATGCTGTCGGTCAATCTCGAAGGCACTTTCCTCTGCACGCAGGCCGCATTGCCGGGCATGCTGGACAAGGGCTGGGGCCGCATCGTCAACATCGCCAGCACCGCCGGGCTCACCGGCTACGCCTACGTGTCGGCCTACTGCGCGGCCAAGCACGGCGTGATCGGACTGACGCGCTCGCTTGCGCTCGAACTCGCAACGAAGGGCATCACGGTCAACGCGGTCTGCCCCGGCTACACCGATACCGACATGGTGAAGGACACGGTGGCCAACATCGTGCAGAAGACGGCGCGCAGCCCCGAGCAGGCACGCGCCGAGCTGACCGCCGGCAATCCGCAGAAACGCCTCGTCGCGCCGGAAGAAGTTGCGAACGCGGTGGTCTGGCTGTGCCTGCCGCAATCGGCGGCGATGAACGGGCAGGCCATTGCCGTGGCCGGCGGCGAAGTCATGTAAGGAAGCTTTCAATGTCACGCAAATCCATCAACGACAATATCGCTGCCGCTCCTGCGCCAGTGCAGGAACCCGAACAGGAATCAGCGCAGATCTTCGACCTGGAAAGCCGGCTCGACAAGGACCATCACCAGTCGCTGCGCCTGTGGCTGCGCATGCTGTCCTGCACGGTACTGGTCGAAGACCGCATACGTTCGCGGCTGCGCACCGAGTTCGGCATCACGCTGCCGCGCTTCGACCTGATGGCGCAGCTTGAGCGTCATCCCGAAGGCTTGCGCATGGGCGAGCTGTCGAAACGGATGATGGTCACCGGCGGCAACATCACCGGCATCACCGATCAGCTGGAGCAGGAAAAGCTGGTGGTGCGCGTACCCGACCCGAACGACAGGCGCGCCTACAGCGTCAAGCTCACGACCGCCGGACGCCGCGCCTTCCGCCGCATGGCCGACGTGCATGAAGGCTGGATCGAAGACATGCTCGGCGGCCTGACGGCCACCGAGAAAGGCGCGCTGATCGACCTGCTGTCGAAGATCAAGCATCATCTGAACGGCCCAGCGGCCGATGAAAAGGACTAACGGGAGAACACTATGCGCTATCTGCCAGGAGAACCACAACAACTGCCGGGCAACCGGACATCGCTTGCCGGCTATGCGGCGCGGCACTTCCGCTTCGAGGTAAAGGAGGGCGTTGCCACATTGACGCTCGACCGCCCCGAACGCAAGAACCCGCTGACCTTCGATTCCTATGCGGAGCTGCGCGACCTGTTCCGCGAGCTGGCTTATGCGGACGACATCAAGGCTATCGTCATCGCCGGCGCCGGAGAGAACTTCTGCTCGGGCGGCGACGTGCACGACATCATCGGCCCGCTCACCAGGCTCGACATGCCAGGCCTGCTGGCCTTCACCCGCATGACCGGCGACCTGGTGAAGGCGATGCGCGCCTGCCCGCAGCCTATCGTTGCTGCCATCGACGGCGTCTGTGCGGGAGCGGGCGCCATCCTCGCGCTGGCGTCCGACATCCGTCTCGGCACGGCGCGCAGCAAGACCGCTTTCCTGTTCACACGGGTCGGCCTTGCCGGCTGCGACATGGGGGCCTGCGCGATTCTGCCTCGCATCATCGGCCAGGGCCGGGCATCGGAACTGCTGTATACCGGCAGGTCGATGGGCGGTGACGAAGCGGAGCGCTGGGGCTTCTTCAACCGGCTGGCTGCACCCGAAAGCCTGCTTGCCGAAGCGCAGCAATTCGCCGGCCAGCTCGCGAGCGGCCCGACGTTTGCGCACGGCATGACCAAGAAGATGCTGCATCAGGAATGGAGCATGAGCGTGGACGAGGCGATCGAGGCGGAAGCGCAGGCGCAGGCGATCTGCATGGCGACCAATGACTTCCATCGTGCGTATCATGCGTTTGTTGCGAAGCAGAAGCCGGAGTTTGAGGGGGATTGAGGTGGGGTGGTTGGATGAAGGGAATTTGGTGAAGAAGTAATTTCGAAAGGTAATGAGAGTGCCCGATCCCTTCATAAGCGACATGCGAAGTCGTGACGTGGATGGCAAAACAATAAAGAATATTCCTCCCCTTCCAAGGGGGAGGTGAGGAGGGGGATGGGTTTAGACGCATGCAAGGAACCCATCCCCACCCCAACCCTCCCCTTGAAGGGGAGGGAGCAAGCGAACCCAAGATATACCTTGCACCCTTCGACACGGAGTCGCCCGCAAGCAGTTGAGGCGGAGACACAGGTTGGAGCTGGGTAGCGTATTACCGAATGCATAGCCCTTAACCTCGCCGTCGATCTGAACTGCCTAGCCATTCAAAAAACCGAAACCAGGAAAAACCATGCCCGACAAATCCTACCTGCACTGGCCCTTCCTCGAAGGCCGTCACCGCGAACTCGAACAGTCGCTGGACCGCTGGGCAACCGAGCACATCGCCCAGCAGCATGAAGCCGATGTCGACGCCGCCTGCCGCGCACTGGTGCGCGAACTCGGCAACGCCGGCTGGCTGCGCCACGCCGTCGGCGGCACGGCATTCGGCGGCGCCGGCGAAGCCATCGACACGCGGGCCATCTGCCTGATCCGCGAAACGCTGGCCCGTCACTCCGGCCTCGCCGATTTCGCCTTTGCCATGCAGGGCCTCGGCTCCGGCGCGATCACGCTTCACGGCAGTGCTGAACAGAAGCGCCGCTATCTCCCGCGCGTGGCCGCCGGCGAAGCGATTGCGGCTTTCGCCCTGTCCGAGCCGAACGCAGGTTCCGATGTCGCCGCAATGCAGTGCGGCGCGGTGCAGGACGGCGAGAGCTATGTGCTGAACGGAGAAAAAACCTGGATCTCGAACGGCGGCATCGCCGATTTCTACGTGGTCTTCGCCCGCACCGGCGAAGCGCCGGGTGCGCGCGGTATTTCCGCCTTCGTCGTAGATGCGGATACACCCGGGCTGGAGATCGCGGAACGCATTAATGTCATTGCGCCGCACCCGCTGGCGCGCCTGCGCTTCGCCGACTGCCGCGTCCCGGCATCGAGCCGCCTTGGTGCAGGAGGGGAGGGCTTCAAGGTTGCCATGGCCACGCTGGACATCTTCCGCACCTCGGTCGCCGCCGCCGCGCTCGGCTTCGCCCGCCGCGCACTCGATGAGGCATTGGGCCGTGCCGGCACGCGCTCGATGTTCGGGCAAGTGCTTGCAGATTTCCAGCTCACGCAAGCCAAGCTCGCGCAGATGGCCACCGGCATCGACGCCGCGGCACTCCTCACCTACCGCGCCGCCTGGCAGCGCGACCAGGGAGGCAAGGTCACGAAGGAAGCCGCGATGGCGAAGATGACCGCCACCGAAACCGCGCAGCAGGTGATCGATGCGGCCGTGCAGATGTTCGGCGGCCTCGGCGTGGTCAGCGAACAGCCGGTCGAGCGCCTCTACCGCGAGATCCGCGCCCTGCGCATCTATGAAGGCGCGACCGAGGTGCAGCAGCTCATCATCGCACGCGAACTGCTGCGCGGTACGCAAGGCGCGGGCAAGGCGTGAGCATGAACACCGTATTGCCAGGCGGCGAAGTTTTCCGCAGGTCCATTCCTGTACGCTTCGGCGACTGCGATCCCGCTGGCATCGTGTTCTACCCGCGCTATTTCGAAATGTTCAACAGCGTGATCGAGGACTGGTGCGTGCAGGAACTCGGCACCGGCTTTCGCGAGATGCACCTGGCGCAGCATTGGGGCGTGCCGACCGTGCATCTGGAGACGGATTTCATTGCTCCCAGCGAATTGGGCGAAGTCCTGCAGGCCAATCTGCAGGTACAGAAACTCGGACGATGCTCGCTGCATGTCGCGATACGGCTGCTCGGACCTGACGGCGCCGAACGCGTCCGTGCCAAACTCGTGTTGGCCGCAATGGACCTGCGCGAGCGCCGTGCGATACCATTGCCGCCGCATTTCGCCGGCGAAGCCTCCCGCTTCCTGGCCGCCGCAGATGACAACCAAGATCAGAAAGGACCCGCATGAACATCCTGCAACCGCCAGACTGGGCACGTCCGAAGGGCTACGCGAACGGCATTGCCGCTAAGGGCAAGATGGTGTTCGTCAGCGGCATGATCGGCTGGGACAAGGACTGCCGCTTCCATACCAGCGATTTTGCCGGCCAGGTGCGCCAGGCGCTGCAGAACATCGTCGAAGTGCTGCGCGAAGCCGATGCCAAGCCGGAGCACATCGTGCGCATGACCTGGTATGTGGTGGACAAGCAGGAATATGTCGGCGCCTACAAGCGGATCGGCGAAG
Source organism: Noviherbaspirillum malthae (assembly GCF_015352985.1). GTDB lineage: Bacteria > Pseudomonadota > Gammaproteobacteria > Burkholderiales > Burkholderiaceae_D > Noviherbaspirillum > Noviherbaspirillum malthae. The sequence goes on from NZ_JACYXF010000024.1 coordinate 75,991, forward strand.
CCTACCGCGACATCATCGGCCGTCATTACCCGGCCATGACGGCGGTACAGGTGACCGCGCTGGTCGAGGACCAGGCACGGGTCGAGATTGAAGTGACGGCAGTGGTGCCGGATTAGACGGTCGCTGCGCCCTGCATGTCCTCGGCGGCATCGATGGCGATGGCCACCTTGCCGAACTGGCGCCCGGCATCCAGGTGGTCGAGCGCCGCATGGATGTCGTCCAGCCTGTAACGTGACGACACGATGGACTGCAGGCCGGTGCGTTCGACGAAGTTCAGCAGGTCGGCAAACTCACCGAGGCTGCCCAGCGTCGACCCGAATATCTGGAGCTGGCGGATGAATACCCGGCGCAGGTCCGCCGGCGGCTGGTCACCCGAGGTTGCGCCGCAAGTTACCAAGCGTCCGCCGCGCACCAGCGACTTGAGCGCGCTCGACCAGACAGCCTGTCCCACGTTTTCGATCACCACATCCACGCCGCGCCCGCCGGTCAGGGCCAGCACGGTTTTTGCGACATCCTGCGTCCTGCTGTTGATAGTGTGATCCGCCCCGGCCGCTGCCGCAAGCTTGAGCTTGTCATCCTCGCGTGAAGTGACGATGGCGCGCGCGCCGGTCATCTTTGCCAACTGCAGCGCCGCCAGCGACACGCCGCCGCCCACGCCGAAAATCAGAACGGTTTCCCAAGGCTTGAGCTGCGCCCTGGAAAACAGCATGCGCCAGGCGGTGAGGTAAGTCACGCCCAGCGCAGCCGCCTGCGCATGATCCAGATGCGCAGGCATGGGAAATACATTGGCGGCGGGCAGCGCCACATATTCCGACAGCGTGCCGTCGCGGTGTTCGCCGAGATAGCTGACGGCAGTGCACAGCACCGTGTCTCCACGCCGGCAAAACTCGCAGCGGCCACAGCCGATGGCCGGATGCAGCACCACTTTTTGTCCGAGCACAAGCAGCTTCTCGTCCGCATCCACTTCTTCCACGACGCCCATGCCGTCCAGCCCTAGGATCTGCGGTAACTGGTGAGTGATGCCGGCGCCACTGTCTCGCATGTAGAGGTCGACGCGGTTGAGCGTCGCCCATTTCATGCGCACCAGGACTTCACCAGGCCGGCGACCAGGATCGGGCCTGTTGCCGATTTGCACGACGCAGTTGCCGCCATGGCCGGTCAGGAATGCTGCTTTCATGTGGTCTCCTTGGGTGCATGTCTCCGGGAAGAATAGTAACTCCGCAGAGGAGTGCCCGGTATTGACATACTTTACCGGCCGGCATGGGGCATGCCGGCCGGTCAGGCATCAGCTGCTGGAGAACCTTGAGTGGCGTACCCAACCCCGCCGCGTACGCAGATGCCTGACCATCGGCATTTGCTGCCATGATGGCGAAGCGGACGAACCGGGCTACCCTCCCAATGCGCGCACGTCGTCATCGAACAGCAAACTCATGGATCTGCTTCTTTCCTTGCTTTCCTACCTGACCGGCAACCAGAACGCTGGCGGTGGCAATGTTCACAGCGACAACGATACGACAACCATACCGGCAACGCCGGCTGTGCCGTTGGCACCGGACGAGGACACGAACACTAGCACCAACAACACCAGCAATACAAATTCAGGGCCCCGGAGCTTCGAGGATGCAAGGCAGGCCACCCTGGATAGATTCGGCGGTTCGAATGGCCTGGTGAATTATGATTAAGGAGAAAAGGGGCACTTCGGACACGTATATTTCTCCGAAGCACGTTCGTCTGGCGATAGATCTGGAAAAGGATCCTGCCAGGAAAGCCGATCTGCAATTCTTCTACGATCACTTCGGCGATATCGACAAGAAAAAGGGGCAGCGACATGGCGTCGATAAAAATGCCAATGGTACGGACGGCAGGATCGGTGCAGGCTATGTCGAGGAATACTTCGGATGGTCTGGCGATCCCAAAAACAGTGGTGGCAGTAACAACACGCAGTCGCTCACCTATGACTCCTCCAAAGTCAAACTCCTGGATGTATTCGGCGGCCCGAACGGCATGGTGAATTACATTAAGGAGAAAAGCGGCACTATCGACACGTATATTTCTCCGGCCCACGTTCGCATGGTCGCTGACATGGAAAAAGACCCCGATAAAAAGCTGTCCTGGAATACTTCTACGGCCATTTTGGGGATGTTGACAAGAAGAAGGGGCAACGATACGGTGTTGATGAGCATGCCAATGGTACAGACGGCGTGATTGGTGCCGGCGATATCGAGCAATACTACGGATGGGCTAGCGGTACGCGATAATGAAACCGGAGTTGGAGATCGCCGGCTGACGCCTACGCACGCGGACCTGTCCATCGCGGGGTTCGCTGTCCCAGTGACGACGAGCGCCGTCCCCGGAATGTTCCCCGGGGTTTGCTCCTGATTCTGCTCCTGACTTGCAGGCAGCCGCCATCCTGGTCGCTGCCTGCATCGCCGCGCCGATGTGGAAGCGGCCTTGCCTGTTGGAGTAAACTCTCTCGCATGCACAAGCTCCTCGCCATCGATGGTCTCAACATTGTCCGCCGGGTCTACGAAGCCAACCCGGAGCCGGACTCCGCGCAGAAGGCGGCGACCGCCGTCAAGAATTCTACTGCCTCTTTCCAGCGGCTGCTTGCCACGCACCGGCCGACCCATGTGCTGGCTGCCTTTGATTACGGCGGGCCAACCTGGCGCCATGCGCTCCACCCTGAGTACCAGAAGAATGCCGCATCCACGCCCGAGGCGCTGCGCGGCGAACTGCCGCATCTGTACGAAGCTTTGTCAGGCATGGGCGTGACGGCGGTATCCGTGCCCGAGGTCGAGGCCGATGATGTGATCGCCACCGTGGTGCTGCGCTGGCTGGGCGAGGGCAGGGGGCCGGCCATCATTGCCTCGACCGACAAGGACCTGCATGTGCTGATCGAACAAGGTGCGATCCTGTGGGACCATTTCAAGTCGGAACAGCACGACCGCGCCTGGGTCGAACAGCGCTTCGGCGTCGGCCCCGAGATGCTGGCCGATTTCCTGGCGCTGGTCGGCGACCGGGTGCATGGCATTCCCGGCGTGCAGAAGGTCGGAGAGAAGACGGCGACGAGGCTGCTGCAATCCTACAGATCGCTCGAAGGCGTAATGAACGGCGCCGGCATCCTCAAGGATGCGCTCGGCGAACGGCTGCGCAAGGACCGGGACAATGCCTTCCTGTCGCGCGAGCTGGTGGGCTTAAGAACCGATGTGCGGGTAGGCGTGACATGGAACATGCTGGCCTGGCACAGGGATCCATCCTAAGCGGCTGGAAAAGCCTCTTCCACACTGGTCACCCTGCCCGCCGCCGAGGCATCGTAGCCTTGCAGCCCTGATACCGCCGACAGGAACGTTTCCGACTGCAGCAGTCCGATGGCCGTTATCACCGTCGGTAGCGCGAGCGCTTTATTCTTGACAGCGAAAAAGTAGCGCTCCGTTGCAAGCGGAATGAAGTGCAGCCCGAAACGCGCCGCTGCCGTTTCCACGCCGAAGCCGACGTCGGCCATGCCGCCGGCGATATAGGCGGCCACCGCCGCATGGGTGAACTCGGCCGTTTCAAAGCCATTGATGCCATGCGCAGGCAATCCTTCTTTCTTCAGCATCAATTCCAGCAGCATGCGCGTGCCCGAACCGCCCTGGCGGTTGACGAAGCGCACGTCGCTGCGCACCAGATCCGACAGCCCCGAGATGTCTTTGGGATTGCCCTGCGCGACGAACAGGCCCTGGCGCCGCGTCGCCAACTCGATCAGCATGTGTTCGGGGGAAAGCCATGCCATGTACTGGCCAAGCGCCTCGCGCTCGAACTCGCCGAGGGGCACATGAAAGCCGGCGAGGTCGCATTCGTCATTGGCCAGCGCGGCGAGCGCTTCGGTACTGTTGCGGTAGCGCACTTCCACCGGAAAGTCCTGCGAACGCATCAGGGCCAGCAGGCTTTCCACCGCAAAGCCGTGGCTGGCGAACAGGCGCAGTGCGGCCTGCGCCGCCGGCAGCGCCTTGCGGATTTCCGTTTCGATCTCGGAAGCCAGCGACTCGAGCGTCGGCGCCAGCCGCGCATGAATGCGTCGGTCGGCCTGCAAGAGGGCGTTGGCCAGATCGCTCAGGCGCGTGCCCTGGCCGGGCCGCTTGACGATCAGCATCGCGCCGAACACCTCCTCCGCCTCGCGCAGCAGGCCCCAGACATGGCGGTAGGAAAGATGCATGGCCCGTCCGGCGGAAGCGATGGAGCCGAGGGATTCGATATGGGCGAGAAGCTGGATCAGCAGCGAGGTATCGATGACATGGGCCGCAGTGCCCGGCAGTGATTTTCCGGCCTGCCAGCGGGGGGTGAGCGTGATTTTCAGCATTATGCAAAATGGTACATATTTTGGGGTGGGGATTGGTCTGTTAAAGTCGCGGGAGTAGAGTATTTGAAATAACCGTTTCGCCTCCGGTCGTTTCGGGTTAACTCCCTTCTCCCGCAAGCGGGAGAAGGGCCGGGGATGAGGGGGCATGCCAAGTGCTACTGCGGTTTTGGCAACCGCCCTCACCCCCAGCTCCTCTCCCGCTTGCGGGAGAGGGGAGCCGTTATGCGATCGGAGCTCGGTAGGAAATTACGGTCCGTGCAGCAGAAACACAGTATCGCAACCGCCAGCACATAATATGCATGAATTTGCATATTTGCAGCCCCAACCTTGATCAGGCCAACACCATGGACCAGCGAGTCATTCCCATTCAGCCATTGGCACCCAGCCGGCAGCGCCGCCGCCAGGCGCCCAAGGGACGCCGGGTCGATCCGGCCGCATTGCTCGACGTGCAGCAGCTGCTCGGCGACCGGCCGCGCCGGCGCGATCTGCTGATCGAGCACCTGCATCTGCTGCAGGACCGCTACCGCCAGCTGTCCACCGCCCATCTCGCCGCGCTGGCGCAGGAAATGCGGATGAGCCAGACCGAGGTCTATGAGGTGGCGACCTTCTATCACCATTTCGACGTGGTGCGGCATGACGCCGAGAGTGCTGCGCCGCAGGCGCCGGCATTGACGGTGCGCGTCTGCGAAAGCCTGTCCTGCGAGATGGCGGGCGCCGGCGATCTGCTGGAACGCCTGCCTGCGCTGCTGGACGCCGACGTGCGGGTGGTGGCCGCGCCCTGCGTCGGCCGCTGCGAACAGGCGCCGGTGGTGGTGGTCGGGCAGCGGCCGGTAGCCAATGCTGGTGTTGATGAGGTCATCGCGGCTGCGAAGGCCGGGCAGACGCAGGACGCGCCCGGCGCCCATGTCGATTACGACGCCTACCTTGCCCAAGGCGGCTACGGCGTGCTCAAGGACTGCGTCTCCGGTGCGCGCAGCATCGATGCCGTCATTGAAGCCATGGAAAGCTCCGGCCTGCGCGGTCTTGGCGGCGCGGGCTTCCCGGCAGGACGCAAATGGCGCATCGTGCGGAATGAAGCCGGTCCGCGCCTGATGGCGGTCAACATCGACGAGGGCGAGCCCGGCACCTTCAAGGACCGCACCTATCTCGAACGCGACCCGCACCGCTTCCTCGAAGGCATGCTGATCGCCGCCTGGGCGGTGGGCATTGCCGACATCTATATCTACCTGCGCGACGAGTATCACGGCTGCCGGGCGCTGCTCGAGACCGAGTTGGCGAGGCTGAAGGCAAATCCGCCGATGGACAACATGCCCCCGATTCATCTGCGGCGCGGCGCCGGCGCATATATCTGCGGCGAAGAGTCGGCGATGATCGAATCGATCGAAGGCAAGCGCGGCATGCCGCGGCTGCGCCCGCCTTATGTGGCGCAGGTGGGCCTGTTCGGCCGCCCGACGCTGGAGCACAACTTCGAAACCCTGTACTGGGTGCCGGAAATCCTGCAGAAGGGCGGCGACTGGTTCGCCTCGCACGGGCGCCATGGCCGCAAGGGACTGCGCTCGTTCTCGGTATCGGGCCGCGTCAGCAAGCCGGGCGTGCATCTCGCGCCGGCCGGCATCACCATCCAGGAACTGATCGATGAATACTGCGGCGGCATGCTGCCCGGCCACCAGTTCTATGCCTACCTGCCCGGCGGCGCCTCCGGCGGCATCCTGCCGGCGTCGATGAACGACATCCCGCTCGATTTCGACACGCTGCAGCCTTACGGCTGCTTCATCGGCTCGGCCGCGGTGATCGTGCTGTCCGACCACGACACTGCCAGCGCGGCGGCGCGCAACATGATGAAGTTCTTCAAGGATGAATCCTGCGGCCAGTGCACGCCCTGCCGCGTCGGCACCGCCAAGGCGCTTGACCTGATCGAGGCGCCAGAATGGGACATCGACCTGCTGGCCGACCTCTCGTCGGTCATGCGCGATGCCTCGATCTGCGGCCTGGGGCAGGCTGCCCCCAATCCCGTCGACTGCGTGATCAAGTATTTCCCGCATGAGCTCTCCAGCCAAGGAGCCGCCACACCATGAACGCCATTCTTCGCCATGAACAATTGCTGCAGGATGCGGCCGCCGTCACTTTCGAGCTGAACGGCCGCACGGTGTCCGGCAGCCAGAACGAAACCATTCTGCAGATCGCGAAGCGGGAAGGCATGGACATTCCGCATCTGTGCTACATGGATGGGCTCGACACCGCCGGCAACTGCCGCGCCTGCGTGGTGGAAATCGGCGGCGAGCGCGTGCTGTCGCCGTCCTGCTGCCGGCACCCGAGCAACGGCATGAAGGTTACGACCGACAGCGCTCGCGCGGTGAAGGCGCAGAAGCTGGTGATCGAACTGCTGCAGTCCGACATGCCGGAAGCCGACTACACCCGTCACAATGAAGTCGACCAGTGGGCGGAAAAGCTCGCCCTCGGCAAGCCGCGCTTCGCGCCGACACTGCATGAACGCGTAGCGGCCGACTTCAGCCATCCGGCAATCGCGGTCAATCTCGATGCCTGCATCCAGTGCACGCGCTGCCTGCGCGCCTGCCGCGACGAACAGGTCAATGACGTGATCGGCCTGGCCTACCGGGGCAGCGGCGAAAAGATCGTGTTCGACATGGACGATGCCATGGGAGCCTCGACCTGCGTGGCCTGCGGCGAATGCGTGCAGGCCTGCCCGACCGGCGCGCTGATGCCGGCGCGCGACGCTGCGCTGACCGTGCCGGACAAGAAGGTCGATTCGGTCTGCCCGTATTGCGGCGTCGGCTGCCAGCTGACCTACAACGTCAAGGACAACAAGATCCTTTACGTCGAAGGCCGCGACGGCCCGGCCAACCACAAGCGCCTGTGCGTGAAGGGACGCTACGGCTTCGACTATGCGCATCATCCGCAGCGCCTGACCAGGCCGCTGATCCGCCGCGCCGATGCGCCCAAGCGCGCCGATGTGGCGATGGACCCTGAACGGGTGATGGAGCTGTTCCGCGAAGCCACATGGGAAGAAGCGCTGGACCTGGTCGGCAGCGGGCTGGCAGGCATACGCGATACGGTGGGCAAGAAGGCATTGGCCGGCTTCGGCTCGGCCAAGGGCAGCAATGAAGAGGCTTACCTGTTCCAGAAGCTGGTGCGCACCGGCTTCGGCAGCAACAATGTCGACCACTGCACGCGGCTGTGCCATGCGTCGTCGGTGGCCGCACTGCTAGAAGGCATAGGCTCCGGCGCGGTGTCGAACCCGGTCATGGATGTCATCAAGGCCGACGTGGTGATCATCATCGGCGCCAATCCGACGGTCAATCATCCGGTGGCCGCCACCTGGATCAAGAACGCCGTGAAGAACGGCACCAAGCTGATCGTCGCCGATCCGCGCCGCTCCGATCTCGCGCGCATGGCGCATCGCTACCTGCAGTTCAAACCCGATACCGATGTCGCGCTGCTCAATGCGATGATGCATGTGATTGTGCATGAAGGCCTGGTGGATGAAGGCTTCATTGCTTCGCGCACCATCGGCTACGATGAACTGAAGCAGAACGTCGAGGGCTACAGCCCGGAAAGCATGGCGCCGATCTGCGGCATCGATGCCGATACCATCCGCGAAGTGGCGCGCCTGTATGCGACCTCGAAGGGCTCGATGATCCTGTGGGGCATGGGCGTGTCGCAGCATGTGCACGGCACCGACAACGTGCGCTGCCTGATCGCGATGGCGCTGATGACCGGCCAGATCGGCCGACCAGGCACAGGGCTGCATCCGCTGCGCGGCCAGAACAATGTGCAGGGTGCGTCCGACGCCGGCCTGATTCCGATGATGTATCCGGATTACCAGCGCGTCGACAATGCCGCCGCGCGCCAGAAGTTCGAAGCCCTGTGGGGCATGCCGCTCGATCCGCAGCCCGGTCTTACCGTGGTAGAAGTGATGAATGCCATCACCGAAGGCAAGGTGCGCGGCATGTATATCATGGGCGAGAACCCGGCCATGTCCGACCCGGATGCGGACCATGCGCGCGAAGCGATGGCCGCGCTCGACTTTCTCGTGGTGCAGGATATCTTCCTCACCGAGACCGCCTACCTCGCCGACGTGGTGCTGCCAGCGTCGGCCTTCCCCGAAAAGACCGGCACCTTCACCAACACCGACCGCCTGGTGCAGCTCGGGCGGCAGGCGATCGATCCGCCCGGCGATGCGCGCCAGGATCTGTGGATCATCCAGCAGATCGCAAAACGCATCGGTCTCGCATGGGAGTATGCCGACGTGTCCGAGGTGTTCGACGAAATGCGGCACAGCATGCCCAACATCGCCGGCATCACCTGGGAAAGGTTGCAGCGCGAGCATGCGGTCACCTATCCCTGCATGCAGGAAGGCGATGCAGGGCAGGCGGTGGTCTTCACCGAACAGTTCCCCACTGCCAGCGGCAAGGCGCGCTTCGTACCTGCCGACATCATTCCCGCTGCGGAAAAACCGGACGCCGACTATCCGAACGTGCTGATCACGGGCCGCCAGCTCGAACACTGGCATACCGGCAGCATGACGAGGCGCGCCACCGTGCTCGATGCGATCGAACCCGATCCGGTGGCGCTGATTCATCCGCTCGATCTGGCGCAGATCGGCGTGAAGGCGGGTGAGCTCGTCACGCTGCAGTCGCGCCGCGGCGAAGTCTCGCTCTATGCGCGTGCCGATGAAGGCACGCCGCCGGGTGCGGTGTTCGTGCCGTTCTGCTATTACGAAGCGGCGATCAACAAGCTGACCAACCCGGCGCTCGATCCCTTCGGCAAGATCCCGGAATTCAAATATTGCGCGATACGGCTGCTGCCCGGCGGCGAGACGCCGGAGCAGGGCAGTTATGGCGGCGGGCAGATCATGCGCGAGCGGGAGCCTGCGGTTTGAACAGGGCCGGTTCAGGAACTTGGTGCGCGCCCGCGGGACAAAGCTAACCCGTGACCGCAACCTGCGTTGCAGTCGTGAATGATGAGCTACGTTCATAAGGAAAGCATCATGCAGACACAACTTGCCAAGCAACAGCTGCCGCAGATAGACCAGCATGTCCGCAACGCCGCCCAGCTTTGCCAGACCAGCGACAATGTTCCCGATGCGCTTCGGGAATGCATCGGCGAACTGGAGCGGGAGACCGGCGAAGCCGCGGCCATGGTGGCCGGCGAGCAGGATGATCAGCGCATCCTCGACTGCGTCGATCACCTGGAAGAACTCGGCGACCGCGCAATGCAGGCGTGCAGGCAGGCCGGCAATCTCGATACGCAGGTGCAGAAGGCCGTGCAGACGGCGCATGGCGCGATTTCCGAACTCAAGCACCGGCTGCACTAAACACGGCAGCCTACAGAACGCTGGCTCTTCGCCGGCGTTCTTGATATGGCACAAGCCTGAATGCCGATCTCGACTCGGATGAGCTCGGTCCAGAAACGATCGCTTGCCTGCCCTTATAGATCCGGCCCGAAAATATGCTGAGCCGGATCCTCTTACCCCGGCCCTCTCCCAGAGGGAGAGGGTGAGATCAGCAGCCCGAAAAATGAACAGTTTTTCGGGCCGAATCAATAGGCAGCCGAGTTTTTCGTCGATCTTCCCATCGGCGGTTCGCCCATTCCCGGGCCGAGCTCTCACTTGTCACGACCTTGAAATTTTTTCCTCTTCACGTGGAAAATCGGGTCGCCCATGTAATTTGAACCTGTTGGTTTAACCTTGCCATGCACAGCCTGCGGTTTGTTCCGATCACGCAGCTACAGTGCTGAAACAGCTGAATCAGGTATGATTTCCTTGCAGAACAAAACCCGGTTTTGCCTAGCGAAACGTTCAACGATAACAAGGACAACATGAGACAAGCTGCTTCTTTCGCATGGCTTGGTGCCCTGACCGCAGCGGCCGTTCTTGCCGCATGCGGCAGTACGCCAAACGCACCCGCCGCCTCCACCAACTCCACTGCCGTCGCCGTTAGTACAGGCGCTGACCGCAATCAGTATGCGAATGCCGATAGCTGGCTCTGCCTGCCAGGGCGCACCGACGCCTGCAGCGTGAATCTCGATGCCGCACTGTTCGAGCGCGGCGGAACGCCGGCAGGCCGCGAGACCTATCGTGCAGCCGCGTCGGCGCCGATCGACTGCTTCTACGTGTATCCGACCATCTCCAATGACCCGACGCCCAACAGCGACATGATCGCGGGCCCGGAGGAAAAACGTACGGTGGAACACCAGCTCGCACGCTTCGGTTCGGAGTGCCGGCTGTTCGCGCCGATCTACAGGCAGGTCACCATCAAGGGCCTGCTCAGCAGGCTGACCGGCCAGCCGATGGCGATCGATCCCCAGCTCGCCTACCGCGACGTGCTGGATGCATGGAATTACTATCTTCAGCATGACAACCAGGGACGCGGCGTGGTGCTGATCGGCCATTCGCAAGGGGCGCGCATGCTGAGCGATCTGCTGCGCCAGCAGATCGAAGGCAGGCCGGTGCAGAAGCAGCTGGTGTCTGCGCTGCTGATCGGGACTAATGTGTCCGTCCCGCCGGGCAAGGATGTCGGCGGCACCTTCAAGCAGGTGCCTCTGTGCCGTTCTCCCGGCCAAGCCGGATGCGTGGTGTCGTATGTGTCGTTCCGCGACCGACTTCCACCGCCGGCCAACAGTCTGTTCGGCCGCGTCACCGACGGCAACCAGGTCGCCTGCACCAATCCCGCGGCGCTGGCTGGCGGACGCGGGGTGCTGCATTCCTATCTGCCGGTCAGGACCAATCTGACCGGACAGCCTCACGACAAGACCGGCTTTGCCGCGCTCGCACGGAAGGCGGATGCACCATTCGCGAGTCCGCAGGCGATTGCAAGCGCCGAATGCGTGCAGCGCGATAATGCCTCCTACCTGAGCGTGAGCATTGATCCGGCTTACACCGCGGCCGGCATCGACGTCGCAGGCGACCTGTACTACGGCGACCGCCTGCTGCAGGAATGGGGGCTGCACCTCGTCGATGTCGAGCTGGCCCAGGGCAATCTGATCGGCATCGTGCGGCAGCAGGCGCAAGCCTGGGCCGCGCGCGGCCGTTAGAGCCCGTTAACCGGGGCTGGCCGGCTGCGATGCCGGATCGCGGGTCTGGGCGGTCCGGCATCCTGATCAATTCAATGGGTTGCCTACATCGCTAGTCCTGTCAGCAATCCAAGTTTAGGCTTCTGGACGCGAGGCAAGGCATCCAGCTGCGCTCGCGCGCCTTCCGGTACGCGGTTGGGAATACAAACGTGTTCATGAAGATTGAAGTTTTTCGCGACACAGCAGTACTCCGGGGAAAAGATGGCATAACGCCCGCCGCGCCAGAAAAACATCGGTTTGCCATCGTGGTCGCAGAACCAGTTCAGGTCGCTGGTTTCATCGGTGCATGTCGGGAGTCTGCGCAGCAGCCGCAGCGCATCCTTGGAAACACCGAGGTGAAGGGTCGTATCGTGTATGACATGGCCCGGAAAACGCGGGTTGTCCTGCGACGTCATCACTTCGCCGCGAATCGAGCGATTCGCCAGCAATGTAATGACGATCCTGCCACGGTAAGCAGTAATTTCTGCATGCATACATTCTCCTTGCATTGGCTTACACGCTAGTAAGATATGCAAGAAGAATGCCCGGTTATGGCAAGGTATGGCTTGTGCCGATCCGAGCTGCAGCGCCGGCTCTCAGGCGTTCATCATCAAGCGCCAACGTCGAACCGCCTCCTCATGCAGCGGAAATTTCAACGGGCTGTCATGCGGCACCGACAGCACCTGTACCACTTCATCGTTCGGCAGCACATCTGCCGGCAGTATCACCACCTCGGAGTAATGCGAGAACAGAAGAAGCCTGTTGTCGGGCGTGACGGCGCTGAAGAAGAGCTGCCACTTCCCGGCGTCGAGTTCGATGCCGGTTTCCTCGGTCACTTCTCGGGTGATGGCCGTGGCGGTGTCTTCGAGTTCATCCACATAGCCACCAGGAAGCGCAAGGCCGCCGTCGCGGCGTTCGACGAGGATGAGATGACCCGGTGTGTGGGAGGGAATGATGCCGACGGAAACCGGGGTGGGGTTTTTGTAGGTCATGAGCCAAGCGGATAGCTGAGTCGATGGATGAGGTAATTTTAATTTGTGATGGGTGCGATCTCTTTCTCTTGAAGCTCGACCGGAGATGTAGATGTACTAGAACTCATTTCATAAATAGGTAGTCAACGCTCTTTTCGACATGACGGGGTTTTCATCATGACGCGAAGAGAAGAACTTACCGATGAACAATGGGCAATTCTTGAGCCGCTTATTCCGGCCCCCG
>NZ_JACYXF010000025.1 GCF_015352985.1 Noviherbaspirillum malthae
GAGTCCGATTACGTTATCTTGCTTCAAGGCGTATTCTTTCCTTGTAAGAGGTTGATGATTCCGGAAGAACCATCAAGAATACGCCGCCTCACTTCCTCACGTCATACACAAGTTCCGAGCATAACTCAAGACGGCCAGAGGCGCTCCATAACACTGAAGCTGCAAATTTTAGATAGTGTGCTTGTCGGCGACTTCAATCGCAACCTCTAAACGCTACAGATGCCAAAGGCAAGGCGTAAAAGCATTTCGACTAACGGCTTTGGCCAACTTACTCATCGCCAGCCTATCTGAAGCGCCTCCTGAACGACTAGCGCAAACCCGATTCAGCAAAAGAAGCTCACTCACACCGAGAGTGCCACCATCGCATGCAGCATGTTCGCGCTGGCACTTAGCCGGAGGATTGCGGTCATTACGGGAGTGTACAGTGTACTGTGCAACGAGACTATCAAGTGTCTGCAGGCGGCCAGGGGCATCACGGCTATCTCTATAGTCGCCACACTGATGTTAAGTAGTTTGAGGACCTTTTTTACATGCAGCATAACGTAACGGACCAACTTTGATTCTGAGTAAATCCACCGGCGCGAAGATCAGTCAAACAGCGACGCTGACATCGACAATCGTTCTAATTTACTTCCGCTTCGTGACTTACGATATGTCTTGTCGTCGTAGGTGAATGTCGGAGGAACGCTGAGCTGGGTCACTCAGATTAGAGATGCGTCAACAACGGGAATGGTTCTTCGATCATGGTGTCGTACTGTTAACCAATTATGTCCAATCAGGTCGACGAGATGAATTCCATGGTTTCTAACGTGCTCGTAGTTGAAGACGACGAAGCCGCCAGACAGCTAACATGTGAAATGCTTTCCGTACTTGGCCTTGAGGCACGAGGGGTGGCTACCGCGGAAGAAGCCGTTGAGTTACTGCGCCGTGACAAATTCGTTTTCCTTGTGGCAGACATTGCATTGCCGGCCATGACGGGGATTGAACTGGCAACCTTGGCAGTCGATATCCAGCCAAATATCCGCATCATATTCGCCTCCGGTAATGGATACCTGATCTCCAATCGATTGGACTACGAGTTCATTCTGCTTCCCAAGCCCTACAATCTGGTGCAACTCAAACTCGCCCTCGAAGAATATCCACAATGGAACACGCTGCATCAACCGCAGCCTTCCGCCATCCAAGTAGCCCGATCACCCTTGCGAAGATAAACGAACGCTGCAAGGTTGAAGGGGAGATTTCATGAACTGAAGCAGTGCGTCGGCAGTTACCATTGCCGCACATTCTTAAGCAAACAATGAGGTCACGTGGAAAGGACTGAGCCTATACGCGGTCGGTTAACACTTCGTTACTTGGTTGATCAAAGTGGTACACCTTAAACTTTGATTAAACTCCGGATGCCTACGATTCGTCCAAGCACGATAGATATCAAGCGCAGATCGTATGGATGCGGAAAATATTGTCGCGAATGTTTTACTGGCCATCTTTACGGCCACGGTTGTCTACTGGCTATTTTTTTGAATCGCCACATGGCGACAGACATCTGGTAACACCCCCGAAACAGGGGGCTCTTTTCATGCAGGTTTGCAGGAAGCAGTCGGCTATTTTGGGGGGCTATGGGAGCTTTCCAATTGTGCGGGAAGGGGCGATCACCTTACCGCAAGTTACATGGCCTCGGCGGCATGTTAACTCAGTATGCGCACATATGCCACGCTTCAGGGTATAACCGCTGGCAGAAAATAACTTGAAGTCAACCATGCCGTTGCCGTTGCCGTATGCCGCAAGCAGAATAATGCCGCAAACAAACGTACGCGGCGGCGATAGTCCTAGAATGAAATTTCTTGGCCATGTCACAGTGGTTGAAAACGAATTCGGAGTAGGGATTCGGCACTTTCCGCATCGAATTGCTATATTTCCTGTCGCGAACATCCCCGGTATAAAAAACCATTTATTTCTTATAAGGAAGCAATTTTCAAAGCGGGAAACCAGTCGGGTGAATCTAGTTGCGAATGGAAGCCAGGAGAGCGGAGTGTATAATGACGCATTATGTTGTTAGAGTTGCAATTGTGAAATGAAGGCCACCAAACGTCGGCACCAGCCGTGGATTCTGGAAGATATTGCTTTTTATGTGCCTACGTTGCTCGCCGCACAGGCTGCATACGAATGCATTCGAAGGACTGAGAACTTGACTGAGCCATTCGGTACCATTCTTCTTGCTTCGGGTCGTACGATTAACTGGATCCGAAGTAAATATCTTCCTGCCTCTCATCCTTGTGCGTCATCGCGCATGCACGCGATGTAGGGAAGGATTCAGGTATTTTTGAATTGAATGATCACTTGCAACCCATTCCGGATGCGGTCCTGGATATCGCAATCCGTAAAGCGACCGAAGCAGGCCTGTTTCCTCGGCATTGTTCAGCTGCTGAACATGCTGCGAATCGACAAACCACTGCGGCCATCCTTACTGCAGCGCTGGAAATCGCGTGCAAGTGCACTGTTGCATCGAAGTCCGGTGCACACTCGGATTGTGGCGAGCGACCTGCGGAGGAAAATCTAAGAGGCGAATGAAAATCGATTCGTTTTGGCAGCAACCAAGCGTTGAACCTGACCGTCGAATCGGTCGGCTTTACTAATGAAGTCAAAGGCTTCATCCGCAGGAATTGGCTTGCTGAAGAAATGACCTTGCATAATGTCGCACTCATGCTCAAGCAAGAATTGATACTGCGCTTCCGTTTCTGTTCCTTCTCCCACCACTTGCAGTCCAAGGCTGTGTGCCAGGCGAATTGTCGCCGTACTAATGGCGATATTGTTATTGTCGCTCTCGATATTCATCAGAAAACTCTTGTCAAGTTTCAGGCATTGAATGGGAAGCAATTTCAGGTAGCTCAACGATGAATATCCTGTTCCAAAATCGTCAATGGCAAGCCGTATTCCGAAGTTACGCAACGAGGATAATTTTCTGATGCATGCTTGGGGATCCTCCATTGCAGCCGATTCAGTAATTTCTATCTCGATGACTTTCCCGGGCAAGCGATATTTGGCCAGAGTGTTCTCGACAAAGGGAAGCAGATGCGGGCACCGAAGCTGTTCTGCTGACAGGTTGATGGCCATGGTGAGCTCTGTGAGCCCCGCGTCTTGCCATACCCGAAGTTGCTTGCACGCTGTGTCGAACACCCATTCGCCAATGGGAATGATCAGGCCACTTTCTTCTGCGATGTGGATGAACCGTTCAGGTGCAACGAAACCTTCCCGAGGATGATTCCACCGGAGGAGTGCCTCAACCCCGATGATACGCCGGTCAACGGTACGAAATTGCGGTTGAAAATAGAGTTCGAACTGATCAGTCGTCAGCGCTTTTTGCAAATCCTGTTGCCATCGCATGCGTTCAAGGGCGGCCGTATTCATGTCCTCTGCAAAGAACTGAACGTTATTGCGGCCCGCGCCCTTGGCATGATACATCGCCGTGTCGGCCTTTTTCATCAGCACTTCGCTTTCTGATCCATCCTCCGGGAAACACGCAATGCCTATGCTTGCCGTCACATGCAACGACTTATTTTCAACGATAAAGACTTTTCTGAGGGCACCCAATATATTATCGGCGACCCGTCCTATTGCCGCAATATCGCCGGCGTCGGAAAGTACAACAACAAATTCATCGCCGCCTAGCCGCGCCACGATATCGCTACCACGTACGCATTTTCGTAGGCGACGGGAGACTTCAACTAATAATCCATCGCCTGCATTGTGACCGAGCGCATCGTTGACGGATTTGAATCGGTCGAGGTCGATAAACAAGGTTGCAAGTCGGTCTCGGTCCCGAGAGGCAGTGGCCATGGCTTGCGTTAACTGAATCTGAAAACTAAGCCGATTTGGAAGGCCGGTCAGGGCGTCATGATGTGCGAGATGGCTAATCGTCGCTGCGGCTGCCTTGTGATCATTAATATCCGTGATGGAGCCGACGTAGCCGACGACATTACCGTGGCGGTCCAGTTCTGCCTTAGCCTGGCCTAGCACCCATTTCACAGTACCGTTGGGTTGCATAAACCGGTATTCAGACTTGAATAACGAATTCGTGTTGGCAGCGTCGTACCACTCCTGTCCGACACGTTGCGTATCTTCCGGGTGCAACGCTCCTAGCCAACCTTTTCCCAATGCTGCCTTAACGCTCAGGCCGGTGATTTCGCACCAACGACTATTGACGTAAAGGCAGTCTCCATTGGGTTCGGTGTGAAAAATACCTACGGGTGCGACCTCCGCGAGTGTTCGGTAATGTCGCTCAGATTCTTCGAGCGCTTGCTCAACTAGTTTATGGCGCTCAATGTCACGTATCGTAACGATGTAGTTTTCGGGGTTGCCGTCAGATGAACGTACAATCGTGACCGACATTATCCCTGGGAATACATTCCCTCTCTTATGCAGGAGATAAATCTCACCCGTCCAGCAATGATTGCTCTCCAGTGTGGGTCCTATGGCTGCATACTGGTGTCGATCAGTTTCTGTCGCAACGACGAAATTGGGATTTTGGCCGGCAATTTCCTCCATCGCAAACCCTGTGAGCTGACAGAAGCTCGGATTTGCGATCACTATGCGATTGTTGCAGTCGGTAATAACGATTCCCTCAGCACTTTGCCGAAAGACGGCGCTATACAGGAGCGACAGATCGTCTGTCGGAAGATCGCATCCTTGCTTGGTACGCTGGGTCGTCATGCGAAAGCCTACACAGAATAAAAACGCCTGCACATGATAACTCGCTCGTTCTATCCCTGCACAGTCGACCTACGACCTTTTCTCGCATGGTTGCATTTTAAGGACGGCGATGCAGGATATAGAGACGGAGGGCGGCGTAACACGAATTAACGCTATGGATGTGAAAGTAAATCCATGTCTGTGAAAAATATTTGCGTGCATACCAAGCGTGGCATCACTTGCTCGGATATCTAGGGCGGTACGCACGCGGAGAAATCTCGCGCAAACCATCACTATCAAATGCAGTATCCTCGGATAATCCCTCCCAAATCTAGAGATACATCAAGCTAGTCCAGAAACAAATCCACCGGCAATTGACATGAGTTCACGCGACGTTCGAAGCTTATCTAATAGCTATGGCCGTTGTTGTCGCGAAGAAGGTTTCACATCCTGCTATAGGGGGTGCCTTTCCGCAAGAAATTGCGCATTTTTTAGGCCAAGCTTAATTACAGTCAGTAATAGGCATTGATAGCAGAAGAATGACTGCATATTGTTTTATCAGCAATGAATGAAACCAAAGGAGACTAATGACTTTCTGTTAGTCAATTGGTATGAATTTTAGAACTGGCACCATCGGCAATTGCCGCCAACAATGCAAAGGTGCAGCATGCAAAGCCAGTCAATGCACAAGAGACTAAGCACATTTACACAAGAGCAACGGACCCAGATCGCATTTGCCCATTCCGGAGACTATGCCCAGATTTATACCGAGATAGACGGGACTATTGTTGACTGGAATCCGGCAGCGTCGCAATTGTTCGGATGGAAGGAAACTGAGGTCAAGGGCCTTAATATCTCCGTGATCTTTACCGCCGAAGATATTGCATCAGGCGCGCCTGAAGAGGAGCGAGCTATTGCAGCCCGACACGGGGTTACAGCAGATCAACGGTGGCATCAGCGGCAAAATGGCACGCCGTTTTGGGCGATCGGGCAGATGACGGCGCTGTATGACAAAGGCGAAGTGATCGGCTTTGCCAAGATACTTCGCGACCGGACAAGTGAACGCGCTACCGAGGAAAGGCTGACGATCGCCCAGCAGGTTGGCGGACTTGGCACCTTTGAGTATTTTCCGGAAATCGGCATAGTCGTCACTTCCGATCAGTTCTGCCGGCTCTGGAATATCCCGATACAAGAACAGTATTCTGTCTCTCAACTCGTGCCATTTCTTCATCGGGACGACAGGAGCGCGTTCTTTTCTCTCACTGAAGGTCTTGTCGAATCCCGGCTTCTCCTGGCAGGAGAGAGCAGCCCAAGATGGATTGCTCGACGCGGCAAGGCGTTCTGTAGTGACCCAAAACGTCCTCCGCGTTTTGCGGGCGTCTGTTACGACATCAATGACTTGAAACGGACTGAAAACGACTTGCGGGACGCGCATTCTCGATTACAAGCGAGGGAAGCGCGCTTTCGGCAACTGGCTGAATTCGCACCAGGCATAACATGGTTAAGTGATGCGAGCGGCAACCTTACTTACCTCAACAGCCAGTGGCACAAATATTCCGGTCAGACTATCAACGAAGCGTTGCAGGATGGTTGGGCTAGCACTTTGCATCCCCTTGATGTTCCCAAGGTCCTTGCGGCATGGAACGCTGCGCTCCAGCGCGGCAATCATTACGAAGTCGAGGCACGCTTTCGACGACGGGACGGCATGTATCGTTGGTACCTTATCCGGGCAGAGGCGTTCCATGAGCCGGGAGGCCAGATTGCGGGATGGTTCGGAAGCAGCGTCGATATCCATGACAGGATGATGGCCGAGGCTGCGCTACGGGTGACTGAGCAGCGGCAGAAAACACTTCTGGATTTCGATGCAGTCGTACGCCGGCACACGCAACCTGGCGACATCATACGGGCTAGTTGCAAATTTTTGCTGAATTGTCTTCCGATAAAGATGGTCGCGTATGGGCGCGTCGAGCAGCACACCGATAGTGTGGAATTGCAGGCATGGATTACCCCTGAAGACGCTGTCATCAGCGGCACGATCAAGGCGGATGTTCTTATTCCCGATGGCATGGCCGGTCTCAATAAAGGACGAACTTACGTACGCGAGAATCACCATGTTCAGGGTGAACCTTGTCTGGGTAATCGATCTCCTGCCGACATGGTAAAAAGTATGTCGGCAAAAATCGTCGTCCCGCTCTTACATGACGGGGTTGCACACTCGGTGTTATTCTTTGGCGACCAAGACATGCGCGCTTGGGAGCCTGGCGATATCGCCTTGATTGAAGAGATTTCACGCAAGATATGCCTTTCCCTTGACGAAGCCCGTTCCGCAAACGAATTACAACGTCGCGTTCGAGAGATCGCAACCGAACGGGATCAGATTTGGCAAACGTCGCCTGACTTGCTCGTTGTTCTTGATCTCAATGGGAAAATTCTGAGTGCGAATCCTGCTGTCAGGACCATCCTTGGATGGTCTGAAGACCAGTTTGTACGTCAGGACCTGGTCGATATCATCCATCCGGAAGATCTGAACATCACTTATGAGGAGATCGCCCGCCACAACCAGCCGGGCTACCAGACGCGTCGATTCGTCATTCGATGCCGGCATGACGATGGAGCGTTTCGCTGGTTGTCCTGGACTGCATCTTCCACCAATGGCCGTATCTATGCGGTGGCGCGGGACATTACCGATATCAAGGCACAGGCGGAAGTCCTGAGCAAAGTCGAGGAAGAACTTCGACAGTCGCAAAAGATGGAGGCGGTCGGCCGTCTGACGGGCGGCATTGCGCATGACTTCAACAATCATCTGCAAGGTATTTTCGGGTCGCTCGACCTCGCGCGGCACCTCCTTCAGACGGCGCGAACAGATGGAATAGCAAAGTACCTGGATCTGGCTGCAAATTCCACTGAAAAGGCTCGAGCCCTGACCCATCGATTGCTGGCGTTCTCACGACGTCAGCCGCTTGATCCGCGCCCTGTGGATGTCAATGAGCTAGTAGGGTCACTTGAAGATTTACTGCACCGAACAATGGGGGCTAACGTTCGACTGGAAATACGGCCCACACTCAACAAGTGGTATGCCAGAGCAGATAGTAATCAACTTGAAAACGCGTTAATCAACCTGGCAATCAACGCACGGGATGCGATGCCTGATGGTGGAACGTTGACGATCGAGACTGAAAATGTCACGTATGATGCGGTGCATCCAAGCCCGCACACATTTGTTGAAGCAGGTGACTATGTTGTCATTTCCGTAGCAGATGCTGGTGTTGGAATGACTGAAGAGGTTCTGGCACACGTCTTCGAACCCTTTTATACAACTAAACCACCTGGAAAGGGAACAGGTTTAGGGCTTTCCATGGTCTATGGTTTTGCCAAGCAATCCCGCGGGGCGGTAACGATCGACAGCCGTCCGGGCGTTGGGACAACGGTCCGACTTCTTCTGCCTCGTGATATAGGCGCTGATCACAAGAGAGATAACCAGGCATGCATCGACCTGTTACCGCAAGCACGCACCGTCAAGACAATCGTTGTGGTGGAAGACGACCCGGTTGTGCGGGACGTCATCTGTGATGCGCTGTCCGAGCTCAATTACAACGTTCTTTCGGCCATGGACGGAAGCCAGGGATTGGAGATTTTAGACGGCAGCGGCCACGTCGATCTTTTGATTACCGATATTGTTTTACCAGACATCACTGGGATAGAGCTAGTGCAGTCGATACGCCATAACCGCCCGGAGATGAAGGTGCTACTGATGACTGGCTATGCTGAGCATGCTACGAACAAGAATGAAGGCCTCAAGCCGGACTACGAGCTCCTCACAAAGCCATTTTCCCTGCAAGACCTGACATTACGGCTGAAAAAGATCCTGGGCTAGGGGACGAAGGGCATTACCCTATACTTTGCTCGTGTTTGCTAGATAGGTCTTCAAGTCCGCTTGGGTAACGCGGTGTGTCAAGTAAATGTGCGTCGGGGCGCCAGCCGACAGGGTATTACAGTGCGGGCAGATTATTTGGCCAGGTATGCTGGTTAGAGCGGGATGGTATTCCTGCAAGATGATCCCATACCAACTGCGACACACATGGTTGTGGCAGCTCCTGATGTCTTTCAACTGACCCATCTGTCGATTACCCTACTACTCAGATATCTGTGATTTTCCGAGCACGCATTTTATCGGTAGAACCGCTATCTCGCCATCGTCTTATTTTGAGTATGGTCAACTTCTTATCCAATTTGCGTTGCGCATTAATACGCAAGTTTTCTGTAGAGCGAATAACCGAATTGGCATTACGCAGATGCCAAGTGGCCCAACGTCTTTGGGACGCCTGTCAAAATGCGAACATAGCAAGCCAACTCGCTGGGACTGATCGAATGTGTAGGTATGGCCGCCGCTGGCATCATGACGCAGTCTTGACGTTCGTCTCTTAATTCTGGAGAGCGACAATGGTTGAAATCAGATCGGCAAGCTTGACTGGTTTGACGAGATGACGGTCAAATCCAGACTTTGCGGATCGTTCGGTGTCGTGTGCGGTTCCATAACCACTTAAAGCAACTAGCGATATGGATCCGGTTGTCGGACTGTTCTTGAGGCGGGCAGCGACCTCAAATCCATCCATGCCAGGCAGTCCGATGTCGATGAATGCGATTTCCGGCAACTCTTGCGCAGCGATACGAAGTCCGTCCACGCCATTATCAGCCTGCAGTACCTTGTAGCCACTGGATTCGAGCATCATTGCGAATAGCTCGCGAGCATCGTCATTGTCTTCGACAAGCAAAACAGATCCACGAAGAGAACTGTCAGCCGTCTCGGGCTTCAACATCTCTTCCTGAGGGACGTCTTTTACGGGAAGACGTAAGGTAAATGTACTGCCATGACCTAAACCTGGGCTTTCTGCCAAGATAGTCCCGCCATGCATGCGAATCAGTTCCTTCACAAGCGACAGACCAATGCCAAGTCCACCTTGGGACCTGTCAAGCGAATCGTCTGCTTGCACGAAGACATCGAATATCTTGGGCAGCAGTTCAGGCGCTATGCCTATCCCATTGTCACGTATCGTCAAAATCGCATCGTCCGCGACCGCTTGCAGCAATACTTGTATATGTCCACCATGTGGTGTGTATTTGATCGCATTGTCCAGAAGATTGGTTAAAATCTGTTCCATTCGCACAGGGTCGACATCGACCCACGCATGTTCTGTTGAGACGTGCAGATTATGCTCACTCGTTTTGCCTGCGGCCTTAAGCGCGGCAATACTGTTTGCTACCAGGAGGCTCAGATCAACGCGTTGCGTTTTCAGCGACAGGCGGCCTGTCAAAGCACGACTGACGTCCAGCAGGTCGTCAACGATTCGGCGCAGATGGAGCCCTTGCCGCCGAATGACTCCGATCGCTTTTGCGGTTGCATCACGATCCAGACTAAGTTCGAATACGGAGATACCTGCTGTAATGGCATTGATTGGATTGCGCAATTCGTGGCTAAGCATGGCAAGAAAGCGGTCTTTTGACTGGTTCAGCTCATCAGCAGTCAAGCGCGCCTGTTTCTCCGCCATCAGCAGGCGCTCGCGCTCCGCTTCCACTGCGGCACGGGATGCCCGTTCCTCTTCGAGGAGTCTGGCGGTGTCGTCGATGGCGGAATTCAAACGATCAACCTCACTAATCCGAGTCATCTTGGACGCGGTTGGCCGCTGACCTGTACCAAGCACGGCGGCCGATTCAGCGGAACTCGTGATGGCGCGAACCAGCCGGCGGCTGAAGTAAGCTGCAAAACTGATCCCAACCACTGAGGCAATGAGTAGTCCGCCAACCCAAAGGAAAAGTGCCTGGTAGCTCGCTTTCGCAATCACCGAGACAGGTGCACCAACTGCTACCGTCCATCCTGACACCTTTGATTGCGTAAATACGTCGAGTACTTCAACCCCGTCGCTTGTATGGTGATGCAGCATACCTTCGCGCTCGGCCGTAATTGCGGATTTCATTGAGGCTATCACTGGGCGGCCGACGTATTTGTCGGCGCGATGGCTGCGGCCGATGATCGTCCCGTTGCGATCGAATATCCCGACTAGCCAGTCCTTGGGGATTTCCCGCCCTGCAAATGCTGAGTGAAAGTGTGTGGGCAAAAAGACTTGCGACAGCACGTATTTTTTCCCCGAAGGGAGAACAACCGGCATTTCGAGCATCACGACATGTTGTTTAGCGGCCTGACCGAAGAACAAGTTAGATGCCGTAGTTTCAGCCCTATCGAGTACACTAATCACGTCACGCCGGTCCCGGGTAGTCGCGATTGGAGTCCCGTAGGGTACCCGCGTGCTGATCACCTGGTCTCCTTGGGCATCATAAAGAATGACCCATCCCGTCTCGCCGATATTGGCAACTTTGGCGTGCTGATAAAAAGCCGCGAAGTCTTCCGTTTCGAGGAAGCTAGACGCGGCAAGCACTCGCAGCGCAGACTTTGCACTTGTCAATTCCTGGTCAATGGCTAACGCGATAGAACGAGCAAGCTCCATCTGATTCTCTTCGGAGGACCGATGGAAGGCGTTTTGCAACCGAGCTATCGCAAGCCCGGAGAAGACCATGACCGGAATCAGAATGACTAGCGCAAGCAACAGCAGGTAGCTACGGACTTTCATTATTTCTTTGCTAATTCATATATGTCGGTGAAGACGGGGACAAGATCGCAAGGGTCTTATTGTATGTGAGTTTCCTTTGTTGAAACATTATTCTGAAATTGGCCGTTGTCAAAAAAGCCTGTTAGATTTCAAAAATTGATCAACATCAATTGCGGGTCGTCTTGACAGAGACTGGCCCCTTCGCCTCATTACAATGCATGGCTTCTTGTGATGTTGGGACTGCACACTTCGGGTTTCTTTGACGAGGCTGATAAGAATTTTCTTACGAAGAAAATCCGTTGTCCGCTGATTGTTCAGGCCTGTAACAAGCTCGAGAATCGAGAGTATAAAAATGTATGGGTAGGGTTTGACGTATTTATGCAAATGAAGAATGTTCTTCTTGTAGAAGACAACATAGAAATACGAGATCTACTATGTAAGATGCTTGACCACTTAGGCTACTCGACGACCGCAGTGGGAAGTGCTGAAGAAGCATTGGTTCATCTTGAAACCCAGTCCTATCCAGTATTACTTGCCGACGTTGTCCTTCCTGGCATGTCCGGAACAGCGCTGGCAGAACGCGTACATGCATCGGCACCTACCACCAGGATTATTTTAACGACTGGGCAAGGCTTTTTGCTTTCGGACGGACTTCCATTCGCGTTCACCCTCGTCCCGAAGCCATTTCATATTCGCCATATTGAAGCTGCGTTGATCGATGCCTTCGTGTCCATGGGGTCTACCCTAGCAGCACCTGAATCGACCCAAAAGAGTAAGGCGCTCCAGTAGGTTTGACCAGAGTAACGGTCTTCGTCAAGCAATCGGCTTCTGTCACCCTTATCCTGGAGCCGAGCCGTCGCCGGCATACCGCTCTCTACGTTAAATTATAGGGACACCGCTCCATACAACGCGATGATGGATCAAATGGTAGTCACTCACGCAAGAAATTCACAGACTGGACTGACCTGAGTCGTCGTTTGCCTAAGCATGTGAGTGGGACCAGCAGCCTATGCCACTTTCTTTTCTGCGAGATAAATCTCAGTGCCGTCGTTTGTTATCGAGCGTGTCAAGTAAATATAGGCTGGGTCAGCAGTTGAGACGTTATTGCAGTACGGGCAAACAACTTCGCCCGGCACAGAAGTAAGGGCGGGGTGGGATTCATAGGCCGATACTAAAAACCTTTTACGGCATCTCCGATGGCGGCAGGTTCGTGTTGTTGTCATTTTTTTTGCCGGCGCAATGTTAGGGAATGTGTTCCGGTTTAGCACGTAATGATACAGTTAGCGGAGTCAAAAATGTTGACTGTGGTCAACATTTTTGACTCCGCTAACTGGTGCGGGATGCGGCAATAGGGGGGCTTTCGTTTTTGCTGCATTTATTCTACGACGGTAGCGCGACCAAGCATCCATGCGGTTTTGTGGCGAGCGCTATTCAAATAACCTTATTAAATCAATAACTTGCTGTCTATCCCTGCCTTAGGCGGTAAGATTCCAGTCCTTTCCTTTTTCACAACGGAACAATGGACCGTTGGCGCGTACCTTAAGCTGACTTGCGACAGATCCCTTCCGGTCTCATTGCCTTAGCCTGGATATCTTTTTTACTTCTTCGCTCGAAGAGACCATATTGACTGATTAACCGTGTTGAAACTTTAAACACCTACCGCTTACCCTTCATGGCGTCCCATCGTTAGCGGAGTGCTTAAGAAAATAACGAAATTTCGACCAGGATAAAATTTCCAAAAGGGAAATTATTGGACATTATGCGTAGTCACTTGACGCTAGGGCCATGAGAAACACGGATTAGCGGTTGCATGATTTTTACGCTTTTGGTCTTCCGCCATCTTGCGAACATTCAAAGGACTTTTGCTCAGTCAAGGTAACCTATTCGTACGTGGCGTTGAGGACGAATATGACTGGTAACTTATCGGCTAAGACTCTGGTACTGGAACAGCAGATCGCTTGGGCTCGTTCTAGCGAAAAAGAGGTCAGCAAGAAGGGTTATGTTGATTCAGTCAATGCCAATCTTCTGCAACCGCTCTCGGCTGTGGCGCTTCGTGGCTTCGACAAAGGCCACGGTTCCGAACTGATAGACACCTATGAAAGGCCAGCCAAGATCAAGGCTTCACATTCATCAGCGGCACTTGCTGTGAATGTTTTCGACTACTGGATAACTCGGAATCCGGCTCCCATAGCGGCTGCGATGGGTCTAACCTGCGCCATCAATAGGATTGAGTTCGAAAGACAATTCCCTACCGGGTTAGGAGGAAATCCGCCGAATTTGGACGTGGTCTTGAGCTTGGTGTCAGGTGAGACGATTGCTATCGAGAGTAAGTTTACAGAGTGGATGACACCGAAAACGATCGGTAAGGAAGCCTTCAGACCGGCTTACTTTCCAAACTTTGGAGGTGTGTGGGAGCGCGTTGGCCTTGGTCAGTGCCAGCAATTGGCCGAAAAAGTCGCTTCAGGACGAGAACGATTCCGCTGGTTGGACGTTCCCCAACTGCTAAAGCATGCACTGGGTCTCGCCAATACGGTGCCAGGACAGTTCAGCTTGCGATATGTTTTCTTCGGTACTGATGGAAAAGAGGGAAACGCTCATCAAGAAGAAATTGATCGGTTCGCCTTAGCAGTAGGGAGCGAAATCGGATTCGCAAGTTATTCCTACCAATCGTTGTACAGCAATATTGTCCGCGCCTCTGAACCGACAGATATAGGCTATGTGACCTATCTAAGGGACCGCTACTTCAGCGTCTAATTTCTGGGCGCCTAAACTGTAACGCGCCAGGCTCGACCAAAATAGGATTCGTGCCAATAGTTGTATTTTAGAAATTTCTTAACATTATGCGACAATGCGTATTGAGCCCGGCTCAGAGGCTAGACTCATTTATCTTCGCAAACTGCACCAGAAATGAGCGTCCGCTACATCAGCACCTTGATTTAGATCACAGTAATCTAGCGTTCCCATATTTATGGGATAGCGCTCTAAAGTTTTCACACTCTAGCATCCACCGTAATCATCAGTGCAGGCATCGCGGGGGACGAATATGGTATCGCTGGACGTGGAAAATCGTATAAAAGACCTCGTAAAAAACACTGCCTTAGAGCGAAAAAATGTACGCGATCTAGTACGGAAGGGCCAGTGGCGCAAGGCAGAGCCCGACGCTGATCGAATGGCGCGCTTTACCCAGAGGAAAGTCCAGAAAATGCTCCCTCCTGGCGCAGAATCGACAGTTGGTAAATCGATTGACTTACAGAGCGCAATCTTCCTAACCAAAGGCGTCAAAGTGCGTCGGGCGATTGCCTACGTCGAAGCCATTGGTCCGCGCGTGTCCAAGACCGGCAGCGGATTCATGATAAGCCCGACTCTGTTTATGACCTGCCGGCACGTAATCCCAGACGTTGACACAGCGCGCGGTACGCAAATTACTTTTGACCGTGAACTGGACGAAACCGGTCGCCCTCGCGCAATGACGACTTACTTGCTAGACCCGGATCGGTTTGCTCTCTTTTCGCCGGAAAATGATCTTGACTATGCCCTAATTGCTGTTGGGGAACGAAATGCCGGCAATGCAGATTTGGCTGAATTTGGATTTACCCCAATTTCCATGTCCCCCGACAGGCATGTGATCGGCATGAACGTCAACATTATCCAGCACCCGAATGGCCTTCCGAAGCTAATCGCAGTGCGGAACAACTTGCTCACATACCGCACCAACAATACGCTTCTCTACGAAACCGACACAGATGAGGGATCATCAGGTGCTGCGGTTTACAACGACGACTGGGAAGTGGTGGCACTGCATCATTGGGGGGAGCCGTATAGGGCAAAGGTAGATGAAAATGGTAGCGTGATCCCATTAGTAAATGAGGGAATACGCATCAGCGCGATCTACCAAGATCTTGAATTACGCAGCGGCGATCTCGACGCGGAGAAGAAGTCAATACTGCTGCAGACACTTCACTACGCCAAAGTAACGGCGAACAATAACTCAAGCGGCCGTAGGCTTTCGCCACCTCGGCATAGCACAAACACACAAGCGGGCCCTGAGGCTGTCATCATTCCCTCAAATTCAGGAGGCGTCGTGAGCAATCAGACTTCCAGCAACGAATTGCGCTTTACTATTCCCGTCGAAATTTCGGTACGACTTGGAAACGGCACACCCACTTCGGCTAGCGCAGCTTTGGCCTCAGCCAACGACGGAGAGAAAGCACTTACGCGCGGACCCGAAGCGGTGCGAATCGATACAAACTATGACAACCGTGTTGGATATGTGTCCGATTTTATTCCTGGTGCAGTGATTCCATTGCCAACGCTTGATCGGTCACTCGTGAGCCAACTAGCCCCGTTGAGGGCACAAGAAGCAAATGCCGAAGAAGGCGAATTGCTATATGAACACTTCAGTATCAAAGTAAATAAGAATAAAAGAATGGCAATATTCACGGCAACAAACGTTGATGGCGAGGCCTATCTTGCTGTCGACCGGAAAACTGGGCGAGTCCATGGTCCAGAGGGCGAAACGTGGTTCCGGGATCCACGCATCAGCGGAAGCTTCGTCCTTGACCAAACATTTTATTCGGCATGGTCGACCTACTTCGACCGCGGCCACTTGACGCGCCGCACGGACCCTACGTGGGGTAGCCCAGCCGAAGCCGAACGGGCGAATGCAGACACCTTCCATTTCTCAAATTGCACCCCGCAGCATTTCCGGTTTAATCAGACAACGCCTTATTGGCAGGGCGCCGAACGTTACATTCTTGAACACGGGGTCCTTGCTGAGGAAACGAATAAGCGCATATGTGTATTCCAAGGTCCAATCTTCAATGATGCAATTGATTTATGGTCCGACGATGTACAGATTCCCTCATCATTTTTCAAAATTGTCGTCTGGATGGGTGCTACAAAGCTAAAGGCTGTCGGACTTGTTGTCGATCAGCTGCAGCTTCTATCTGAGGCCCGCAGGAATCTCGGACAACCGCGTGACAGCAGTGAGATCGATGTCAACCAATGGCGTGTCGCAATATCGCAAATCGAACAGCGAACCGGACTCGACTTCGGTGAAGATGTTCGCAATGCAGATACGTTTTCCCAGGAAGGGCAGCCCGCTGTTGGAGAAGAAGGAGCTGTTAAGATCCGAAAACTCGAGGATATTCTCGGTTAGTGTGAATGGCGACCGGCAGGTTAGCGTGCCATTGTCTCGCTGACGCATAGCTGCCGGCATTGCACCATATACGTCATTGTTTCAAGAAAACGCGACGTATATTTGTGTTGACCGTAAGTTCGACAATGAATACGAACCTGTCAATAACAAGTCAAAAAGAAATTGCACGCAAAGCTTGCTTAGCCCATAGGCGATTTATCAGGTTGCGCCCGGATGCGCGGCGAGGTAGACGCCGCGCGTCCGGGCAACGGCCCGGGTTAAAATCGGTCGGTGCAATGCAGCATCACCCCTGCTGAGGCTCGAGCGTCTTCCTGAACTGTGACACGCCTTCCAGATTGATGAGATCGACCGAGAAAGCCTTTGTCTGCGGATCGATATTCACCTCACCGAAGAATTGGAAGCCGGCAAACGGAGATGCCGCCTGCACCGATGGTCCCTGCTGGAACACCACACTCGGACCAAAGGTCATATCCAGTTTGTTGGGGCCGAAGGATCCTGCATTCATCGGCCCTGCAACGAATTCCCAGAAACCCGAGAAATCACTGAACTTGGCATTGGCCGGATCATAATAATGCGCTGCGCAGTAATGCACGTCGGCCGTGAGCCATACTACATTTTTCACCGTGCGGATGCTCTTGAGCAGGCGCGCGATTTCCAGTTCGCGCCCGGCTGCGGCACCGTCATCGCCGTTGGCAATCGCTTCCCAGCGGTCGTTACCTTGGGCATCCTTGCCGTCCGGGACATGCAAGCCGATCGGCATGTCGGCGGCAATGACCTTCCAGGTCGCACCTGAGGCCAGCAATTCCGTTGCAAGCCAGTCGAGCTGCTCATTGCCAAGGAAGGCGGTCGCGTCGCTTTCCACGGTCTGACGGTTGGCGGAGTTCGGACCGCGATAGCTGCGCATGTCAATCACGAACACGTCCAGCAGCGGTCCGTATGATATCTTGCGATAGAGTCGTGATGCTTCCTTCTGCTTGTAAAAGCGCATCGGCGCAAATTCGAGAAATGCCTGTTGCCCGCGCGCGGCCAGCAGAGCCACATCCTTGACCTGATAGCGCGTGTCCGTGCTCAGGTCCTTGGCGGCGCTGTAGTTGTTAGTGACTTCATGATCGTCCCATTGCCAGATCTGCGGCACCTCTGCACAAAATTTCCGGCAATTGACATCCATCAGGTTGTAGGCATGACGGCCGCGGAACTCATTCAAGGTTTCAGCCACTTTGCTCACTTCTTCGGTGACCAGATTTTTCCAGATACGGCCGTTTTCCGCCGTGACTTGCGGCAGAATGGGGCCGTCGGCATAAATGGTATCGCCGCTGTGGATGAAAAAATCCGGATTACGGCTGCGCATGGCTTCGTAGATCTTCATGCCTCCAAATTCCGTGTTGATGCCCCAGCCTTGCCCTGCATTGTCGCCGCTCCAGTGAAAGCGCAACGGACGGTTTCCCTGCAGTATCGGCGCTGTACGGAAGTGCCCAAGCTGGGATTCGCCGACAATTCTATGATGGTGCGGATCTACATAGCCGACGCGCACGAAGACAGTTTGCCCGGCGGGCAGGTTGGACAAGTCAACACGGCTGGTGAAGCCGGTCTCCTCTGTTGCATATGGACCCATGAGGCGCCGGGCATTACGGAAGGTGTCGCTCGTATCATACTCCACCACCATGCGCGCGAGGCGGTCGCTGCGTCCCCAGACTATGGCTCTCCCATCGCTTACGTCGCCGATCTGAATGCCTGACGGCAGTCCGGGCCGTTCCCTTTCGCTCGCTCCTATCATCGGTGCGCCTAGGGAGGCGGCATGAGCGACCAGGGGAAAGGTGGAAGCCAGTGCGGAAGTGCCGGCCAGTGCTGCGGTGCTGGTCAGGAAACGTCGACGGGATGAAGATGCTTTCATGGCTGCTCCGGTAGTGGACGAGCGGCCATCTTAGGAAAGCAATATGACGTTGGTGTGAATACCGTTTCTATGCATGCCGTAGACAGTCGATGCAATAGCCGATAGGTTCGGACAACCTGAAATCCTGAAGCTAAAATTTGATTTCCCTTGATAGCCTTTACAAGAAAGCGCACCTGAACCGGCAGCAGGGGAAATAGGCGTCATTGAGCCAGGGAAATAAGTGGCTCGTTCATCTCTTCCATAACGGAGCCACAAACCATGACAACGATGGTCCATCGCCGCACTGTTGACTTGTCCTCGTACCCAGACCTGGTCGTCATTTACTTGGGCATGCGTGTCAATACCCTTGCGGGAATCAAAACTCTGTTTGGCTTTGGTCCCAAAATAGCGAAGTCAGTGGAGGCAATGCCAGATGGACTGCTGCTGCACGAAAATATCATGTTTTCCCTTTTCCCTCCTCACTTAGGCATGCGTCAGTATTGGCGTGACTTCGAGTCTCTTGAGACTTGGGCGCGCTCCGAGCCTCACCGTGCGTGGTGGAAGCAATTTCTACATGATTCCGGGGGAACAGGCTTCTGGCATGAGGCTTATTTTATGCAAGGCGGAATGGAAGCAGTTTATGATGATATGGCCTACGATACCGGCTTTCTGCGCTTTGCGAGGGTGACGGAGGCGCGAGGGAGTATGTTCTCCGCCCGTAGCCGCGCGCAGCGGGAGGGGAGTGCGACAACGGCAGCTCCCGTCGCTGAAGACAAGCTTTATCCTTGATCCATCTACACCGATCAGCCCCTTGAACAACAGCGACCGGCTGCGCAATAATTATAAAAGGAGGAGCAGACATTCCGGCCTCGTGGACGGCAAAAGCCCGCCAACGTCAAAGCACTTTCCAGTGCAAAAATTTGACTAAGGTGCCGGCCACCCTAGTCCATCACAAACAGGAGCTGCCGGCGTCATCCAAGGTCTGGATCGTTAGCTGCCATCCTTACCTTCGCAACTCTTGCCGGAGCGAGCTGGAAGTGACCCGCCGCAGTAGCCCAGATAAAGATGCCGGCGTAACAATTCAACGTGCCAAAGTTCTTCATGTCCGGGTGCTGTCTTGTGCTTTCATGCGGCAGCTCAAGAGTCGGTGCGCTTGAAATACTCCGGTCATCTACCTTGCAAATAATCTGCGCGTTATCTTCAACACAAGGGAAATGACATGAAACATGCATGGAATGCGGCATTAGTAATGGGTGCTGTCGCCCTGACTCCATTTTCTGTACAGAGCGCCGAGATTGGCGTAAAGCAGGCGCAGCTTCCCGACAAGCTGGTCGTTGGGCATCGAGGAGCAAGCGCGCTGCGACCCGAACATACGCTTGCCGCCTACGAGAAGGCGATCGAGGATGGCGCCGACGTGATTGAACCTGACTTGGTCAGTACAAAAGACGGTGTACTGGTAGCCCGGCATGAAAACGAGATT
This sequence comes from Noviherbaspirillum malthae, assembly GCF_015352985.1. GTDB lineage: Bacteria > Pseudomonadota > Gammaproteobacteria > Burkholderiales > Burkholderiaceae_D > Noviherbaspirillum > Noviherbaspirillum malthae. The sequence goes on from NZ_JACYXF010000025.1 coordinate 19,797, forward strand.
TCCGGTACGACCGACGTCTCCAGCAAGCCCGAGTTCGCCTATCGCAAAACCACCAAGACGATCGACAACGTCGCAATCACTGGGTGGTTCACTGAAGATTTTACGCTGGCGGAACTGAAAACCCTCCGTGCGAAGGAACGCATTCCCGCAAATCGTCCGGCAAACACTGCCTATGACGGACTGTATGAGATTCCGACCTTACAGGAAGTCATCGGTCTGGCGCAGCGCAAGTCGAAGGAAAAAAAGCGTACCATCGGCCTTTATGCCGAGACCAAGCACCCCAGTTATTTCCAGTCGATCGGCTTGCCGATGGAACGGCGTCTTGTGGACACTCTGCATGCCAGCGGTTACCACGGTAAGAATGCGCCGGTATTCATTCAATCGTTCGAGGTGGCTAATCTGAAGGAAATTCGCCAGATGACAGATTTGCCCATTGTGCAACTCCTGTCGGCCGCTGGCAAGCCCGAAGACTTCCGACTCGCAGGAGACAACCGTACTTATGCCGACATCGCCAGTGCGTCCGGGCTGTTCGAGGTAGCGACCTATGCGATTGGTATCGGCCCCGAGAAGAACATGGTCATCCCGCGTGACGCCAACAATAACCTGGGTACGCCAACGGCTTTAGTGAAGAACGCGCATGCGGCGAAGCTGCTGGTTCATCCCTATACCTTCCGTCCTGAAAATCCCTTCCTGCCTACGAATCTTCGTCTGGGCGACCCAGCATCGCCGTCGCAACGGGGTAACCTTGCAGCGGAGCTGGAAACGTTCCTGAAAACAGGCATCGACGGTTTCTTCACCGATGACCCTGCCATTGGCAGGGCAGCACTCGACGCCTTTCCGAAAAAGGTAGAAAAGTGACGTGAAACATTGACTCGACTGCGCGGCCGGCTGCCCTGACGGTGCTCTTCCTATCGGCCGCGCAGCCATCATTACGTCAGTTTAACGAGCAAGTCAGAAATGAAAACCATACTTTGCATCAATGACTGGCAGGGGAGCCGTCTTGGACGATGTCGGTCTCACTTTGCGAACAGTGGTCGGGAACCGAAATAGACGAATCCCTGAACCGCTCACGGATTCCCATTCGCGCCGGTCGGACAGGTTGCGCTGGCGCCAACGCGCTGGATGCGGGGCGTCCCTTGATCCTCTTTGATGCCCACTGCGTCATAGGGCCGCCTCGGTGCCTTGTACTTCGACAGGAAAGCAACCAGTGCGTCGATGTCCTGTGCACTAACCAGTCGATTCGAGCCTTTCAGAAAGGTCGAGTAGCCATCGCCACCATCGGCCATGAAGTTGTTGACCGTCACGCGATAGGCCTTAGCCGGGTCGAGCACAACGCCGTCTGCATCGACGATGATTTCGGTCGATCCGCCGACAGTCAATATGACATTGCTGATGCGTGCATCGCATCTCTTCGATCCATCCCAGGTGTACTTGAAACCATATGAAGGAATCATGAAGCGGGTGGTGGTTGCACCTTGTCCGCGGCAACCGGCAAATTGCTCTTCCAGCACATCTTTAATGTCCTTTGCCGTGAGCGTCATGGTGACCAGGCTGTTGCCGAACGGTTGTACGTCGAACGCTTCACCGTAGGTGATATTTCCGTTACCCTCATTGGCAGCACTCTGTTCGAAGCCAAACCCGGGATTACGTACGCCGCCGCCGTTCATGAAAGCGATGACGGCATTGCCGGAGCCGGGTGTGCGCGTCGCATGGAGCTGCGAGTCCGCGATGAGGTTACCCGCCGGCATATTGCAGGCTCCGTCAACGCGAGTATTGGGTAGAGCGGCAGAGATCGAACCGATGACCGCATTGGCTATCGGGGCTACGAGCGATTTATAGCCGTCCACAATCTTCGCCACCGCGGCATCTGCCGTGACTGTGGCGTCGTTGCGCGATACCAGACGATTAGTCGCCTTGACCGCAGTAATATCTTTTGTGATGGGGTCGATTGTCACGTCAATGTCGGTCAGGAGACGTCCGAGCGAGCCCGCACTGGTAACCGGAATGTTGCGGCCCGCCGCGTTCGCGAGCCTGCAGTTGTAGGCCGAGTGCGTGTGGCCACTGATCACGAGGTCAACTGCATCGTCGAGCTGCCGGACGATTCCGGAAATCGCTGAACCCGCCAAGTTCCCTTCGCAACCGTTGATGTCGGAAAGGCTGCCTGCCTGCACACCGCCTTCGTGAATCAGAACGACGATCGATTCAATACCTTGAGCGCGTAGCTCGGGAATCAACGCATTGACTGTTTGTGCCTCATCGCGGAACTCCAGGCCGGCAACGCCAGTGGGCGTAACAAGGGTAGGCGTGGCCTTGAGCGTCATGCCGATAAAGGCTACCTTGACATCGTTAAAGGTCTTGACGCCATAGGCAGGCAGGAGCGGCTTGCCAGTGGAGCTTGACAGCACATTGGCCGACAGCCATTTAAATTTAGCACCTTCGAAGGGGACTGGTGTACCTACGGATGCACCCCTGCAGCTATTGGCATCCGTCTGATTTTCGGTCATCTTGCATCCACCATTCTGCAGTCGCAGCAACTCGCCAACACCTTTGTCAAATTCATGGTTGCCGACCGCATTGAATTCAAGGCCAATGCGGTTGAGGGTTTCGACGGCGGGCTCGTCATGGAAGGCTGCGGAAATAAGGGGACTGGCCCCAACGAAGTCGCCGGCCCCGACAACGACATTGAGTGGATTCCGGCGCTTGAGCATTGCGACATGCGCGGCAAGAAAATCTGCACCACCGACTGCCGGACGCTCCGCTGCCGGTACTGCAGAGGTAGCACCATAGGTGCCAGGTGACTCGAGGTGGCCGTGATAGTCATTGAAACCGATAATCTTGATGGAAACCGGCACCTTGGATTCAGGAGTCACGGGTTCGTCAACGGCCGCGTGGCAACCACTGGACCATGCAACGGCAATGGCGACCACACCGCAGGCTGCAGCAATATGAAAGCTTTCCATCAACAATGTCCTTGTCACGATCCGGGACCCCTCCCGGCTATCTATTGACAAGTCTATGAGCCGGAGATGACGGTAACGTGACAGAAGGTCCGGACCTTGTGTCGTAGCCCTCTAGGCTCATCATTAACAATCTGGCAAAATCGCACGAAGATGCTGCACGCTGGGCTCTGAGAAGCCAATCGCCCGTCTTATCGGTTGATTTCACCAGGTTTCGGTTTGAATTTGAATTTTTGTTGCATGGCGTTCGATAGCCATTTTGGTGTCATGCGGATTCGCTACAGAGGTGCTCTATCCGCATGACACTTGTCGATGAGTCAGGATCGAATAACTCTAGCGGAGCGGGCCTTTGGCCCATGGGCCAAAGATGGCAAAGGTGATTCCAGGTGTCTGGATATTGACGAACAAGAAGCGACCCGTCGGATCGAAGCAGGCGCCGCAAAATTCGCGAGTACGATTGTCGCCGGCGGCTGAGGCTATCTTGCCTGCGGAGAGAACCTGATCGGGAGTCAGATTGACGTTGTTCTTTGCAAAAATATACGTCTGTCCTTTCTCGTTGATGCCCATTAGACGCTGACCGATTCCGTACCGATCTCCCGTTACGGCACCGCCATCTTCACAGAGCAACAGACCACCACGAGGACTGACCGTCAGGTTGTCCCCCATGTTACCCACCAGGCTGCTGGGGCTTGAATAGATGCACTTCAATGTTTGCTGAGCAAGATTCAGTTCCCATACCGTGCCGCGTGACGCTGTGCCGCCGCTGGTATCCATCACATAGATTTTACCCTCGTAGAACCACATGCCTTCACCACGATTCATCCGCAGTCCGCCCTGCGTCCAGCCCTGAACGAAGGGCCCGGCAGCATTGGTGATCGTTTGTCCGTTCAGGCCGGTTGCATTGCCGCGATTCTGGTCAGGATTGTCAATGGTGATCCATTCCAGCGGGTAGCTGTCATCCACCGACACCGTGGCGAGATTGGCGTTATTGACACCCTTTACTTTAGCCATCTGCAGCGTGCCGCCCAAAGCCAAGGTGCCAGGCGCGCCCGGTGTGACGCTAGGGATATACCGATAGAAGCCTGACTTCCCGCTGCTGTCCTCAGTCATGTAGACGATACCGGTGACCGGATCCACTGCTGCGGCTTCGTGTGCAAACCGTCCCATGCCAACAATTGGACGTGACGACGTCTTGGCGGGATCTGCTGTCACTTCAAACACATAACCATGCTTGTTACCGGCAGAGCTGACGGCATCGGAACTGACTTCTTCGCATGTCAGCCAGGTGCCCCATGGCGTGACGCCGCCCGCACAGTTTGTTTGCGTGCCACCCAAGCTCGGCGACATGCTGACAAACTTGCCGTCCCTGAAGACGATGTTCGTGGTTCCGCCACCGGCCATGTTAGAGGAAGTCCCGTTGGTACCGCCGTCATAGACGGCTGGCGCGCCAATGAAGTTTGACGGTGCAGTGAAGCCGATCTCATGGTTACGTACCAGAATGACGTCAACACGGTTTCCCTGACTGCTCGACGCCACGACGCCCATGCCGTCGTGGCCGCCGGGACAGGGCTGCCCGTTGGTCATTAAATCGCCTCTCCAGCCGAAGCTGCGATAGTTGAAGCCCGGCGGTAACTGCAGCAACGGCAATCCGGTTGTAACATCGTTCACCGGGACGAGCTCACCATAGGGGCTATCAATCAGTTCAGTGGCACCTGCAGCCCAGGTATTACGTGATTGCATGGCGGCGAAGGCGGAAAGAAACGGCAATGCAGGTGCGCCTGCCATGCCCTTGAGGAGATTGCGTCGGCGTGCTGAAACATCGTTGTCGGTCATTGTTACCCCTTAGATGATGCAATAGTAGGAATGGAGCGCGGCATCAAGGCCAATCGATGCGCGGGCAGAGAATCCCACTGGAAAGTTACGAGCTCATGACAGCGAACGTGAAGTTTGATCTAGCGCTTTGAGCAACGAAACTGTGTGCCAGGCATCTTGGAATGTCTGGTATCGTCCTGGCCGGGTCCTGTTGAAGTAGCGGATAGATAGGGTTCACAAAATTCGCTGCATCAGACACTACGACAATGAGCAACTACTGTTGGCGTCTCATATACCGAGTGCCAGTCAGGACTAGCAATGAACTAAAGGTCGTTAGTACCGCTGCCGCAAGTGCGCCGAAACCGACGAAAACCCCGCACAGGACTGTTACACCAATGCCAAGAATCGTGTAGCACTCGCGTTGCCGGCGTTCCCTCCATAGCCATACAGATGCGGCGGCACCGGTCAATCCGATCCACAGTGCTGTATCTATCAATGCATGAACAAGTAAACGATCTGGTACGCCAAGATGTCGAAAGATCGATATATAGATGGCGGCACATAACGTAGTCAACGCATATGCCGCAAGATAAGCTCGCGCATGCCCGTAGCCAAGAAAGGCCCCTAGGACGGTTGCGAGGGTCATGCGGTACGCCAGCGTCAATGCGTCCTGCAGCCAGACTGCCTCAAAAATTGGAAGCCCAGCCAGCGCCAGTGAACTGGCAAACGACGAATCCATTTTATCTGCAAACTTTCCAAAGTTGTCACGATGCAATCCATTACTGGATTCCGAATCAACAGGCTATTCAGCTTTCCTGATCTCTCACGCATTGAACAAGGATTTACGCTATAAATGTGTCAGGCACATGACACAGCAGACCTGCGCAAGCAGCGTTTGAGCCGGCTCTGCCTGTTTATCGGACTATTCCATGCTGGTAGATCTTTTATTTTTCTTTTTATCTGGTGTCGGGCTCTGTATCGCAGTCGCTTTGCTTGCTGCCTTACTCTACTGGCTCAAGTTGTAATCAACGGTTACCGCAGCGGGCCAGGCTTGTCCAGTCCGGCGACATACTTTGTTCTGGGAACAAGGCTGGTCGGTGACACATGCCGCAGTTCCTTCACCCATTGATCACCAAGACGATATAAAAACTCGATCGTCACTTCATTTGAATTGGCGCTTTGAACAATTCCAGGCAGCGTCCTTGCGAAGGCTTGCGACACCTCGGCGTGCCACGTCACCCGATCTCCCTTGTTCCATGTTCGCTTCTCCATCGTGTACCTCGCGCTTATCCCCAGCTTGTGCAACATGCAAAAGCCGATGGAACATCACATCATGAGGCCGTATCCTTTCAATCTCTTGACATTGAGACTCTGCACGAGCAGAGAGTGGCCAATCATTGACACGGCACAGCGCATGCACAAAGTATGGGCGTGTGATCTGCAAATTTAGTTACGAACTGAACTCCATCCGGTGGCATCGAACTCGCACTTTCCGCTGATAGGTTAGTGCCGATCGGGCCGAAATGTTGCGCTTTGAAGACCAGAACTTTTGTTTGCATTCGTTGACGAAATGTCCATGCGAACCGTGCGCCGGCCTACGGGATGCACCAGTGAACCGAAAATAGCGGGAAGGCCTCATCATGGAAATTGAACTGAAACTGCTTGCCGACGAATCCGACCTAGTCAAACTTGAGGACTTGCCTTTGGTTGAAGCCGTCTCGGTTGGCAAGCCGTCGATTGAGCACCAGTTGAACGTGTATTTTGATACGCCAGACCTTCAGTTGCACAGGGCGGGAATGGGACTTCGCGTACGGCATGTCGATAACCGGCGGGTGCAGACGCTCAAAGCAGCCAATCGAGTCACTGGTGGCTTACATCAGCGTGAAGAATGGGAAACCGAGATTGACGGCGACCGGCCCGACCTCATGGCTTTGCGTGAACTTGTCGGCAAGCAGTCGCCTTATGCTGAACTGATTGCCGCCCCCCAGCTTGCCGACCGTTTGCAACCCGTTTTTACTACCAAGTCGCAGCGTACAGTGCGACAGCTTCGGCTGCGCACCGGAGAGGAAGTCGAGATGGCCATTGATCGGGGTGCGATCGAGCATGAGCGGGGCAGTGAAGCCATCTCTGAAATCGAGCTCGAACTGAAATCAGGAACGGCAGCTCATCTGTATGCGTTTGCTCTGGAACTGTTCGAGGCCGTTCCAATGCGCATCGGAATACAAAGCAAGGCGCAGCGTGGCTATGCCAGCCTGCGTCCGGAAGACAAGCGGATCGTCAAGGCGGAAAAGCTTCAGCTACACCCGTCGATGACCGTTGAAGACGCCTTCGAAGCAGTGGTGGCCAACTGCATGCAGCAGGTGCAAGGCAATACCGAGGGCGTCACATATGGCACAGATCCCGAGAGCGTGCATCAGATGCGGGTAGGGCTGCGCCGGCTGCGCTCCGCCCTTGATCTCTTTCGAGAAGCGATTGAATGTCCTTCAGTCCTACAAGAGGAATGGCGGTGGTTGGGCACTCAGCTAGGCGCGGCCAGAGACTGGGAAGTGTTGGCCGACTCGACCCTGTCGCATATCGAAGACAAGCTTCCATCCGATGTGGACGTTGCGAAGCTGAAAGAAGCCGCCCTGGCACAGGCGAAAAGGAATCGTGATACAGCGGCGCAAGCCGTCAATTCGCCCCGTCATACACGCCTGCAATTGCAGTTTGCCGAGTGGATGACGGCCAAGGGCTGGCGTAGTTCTTTGCCGGATGCTTCGGCATCGGACGTCGATCTGCCGTTGAAGAAGTATGCAAAGCAGGTTCTCAAGCATGGCGAGGCGCGCTTGCTCAAACGCGGCAAGCGTTTGAGGGACAACGAACCCGAGTCGCGTCATCGCGTTCGCATCGCAGGCAAGAAGGCACGCTATGCAACCGAATTCTTCGGCTCTCTCTATCCTAAAGGCAAAGTGAAGGACTATGTGTCAAGCCTGTCCGACTTGCAGGAAGAACTCGGTTGGCTCAACGATGCGGCAGTCGCCATCGGACTGCTTGGGCAACTGCAGGCAGGTGATCCTCATGTTGCCTCCAGCGCCGCGTTTGCACGGGGTTACCTGTATGCATGCGTGTATAACGACCATGCACACCTGATGCAGCTGTGGAGCCGATTTGCCGACGTGGACCCGCCTTACAAGCACTAATGGTGGACGAGCAGAGCTCGAGCTCTCCGCCAAGCGAACACAGGCACATAATCGGAAATCTCGGCGGTTTCCTTCAGGTGCGAAAGTATATTGCCATACACCAACTCGACCTGTTCGATCGGTCGATGGGTTTCCTCGGCAAGCAGCTCGACATAGCGCTTATGCTTGGCGTGTTCGGTTATGTCTGTTGAAGCATGCATCATGATGCCTTTCATGTGGTTGGGAACATAGTAGACACAGGCCAGGCTATGTTCGGCGGCTAAAACATCAGACGATCAATAGACTTGCGGTACGCAGATCTCATGGGGAATAGGGCGGCGCGCATAATCCTCATGGCGCTCTCTTTCCGGTAAGTTGAAGGCCAGGTGTTCGATTTCCTGATAGGGAACTTGACTGAGCAGATGATGGATGCAGTTGAGCCTTGCCTTTTTCTTGTGGTCGGCTGGGACGACCCACCACGGCGCTTCTGGAATATGGGTACGTTCGAACATGATTTCCTTGGCCACGGTGTAGTCTTCCCAGCGCCTGCGCGATTCAAGGTCCATGGGGCTCAGTTTCCATTGCTTCAATGGATCGTGAATGCGGCCAAGGAAGCGCGATTCTTGCTCTTCATCCGAGATCGAAAACCAATATTTGATCAGTTGAATGCCTGAACGTACCAACATGCGCTCGAATTCCGGCGCGGACCGAAAAAATTCCTCGTATTGCGCGTCGTCGCAGAAGCCCATGACGCGTTCGACGCCGGCACGGTTGTACCAGCTGCGGTCAAACAGCACGATCTCTCCTGCGGCAGGCAAGTGGGCAACGTAACGCTGGAAATACCATTGGGTACGCTCCCGGTCATTCGGCGCGGGCAGCGCCGCGACACGGCATACCCGTGGATTCAGGCGCTGGGTGATGCGTTTGATGATACCGCCTTTGCCGGCAGCGTCGCGGCCTTCGAAGACGATGACTAGCCGATGGCCTGATGCAACATTCCAGTCTTGTAGCTTGACCAACTCAGCCTGCAGTCGAAACAGTTCGCGGAAGTAAGCTCGGCGTTCTTCGCGCAAGTCAATAACATCCGCTTCATCGAGAACTTGTGTGCGCGGCGCGTTCTCAATAGACCGACTCAGGTCGAATTCAATTTCTTCGTCGTAACTATCCTCAAGCTCTTCGCGCAGACGCTCGATCTCGTCCGGGTCAATAAATTGCACAGGACACCTCCAATGGCAACCGGACGACCTTTTCGTAAGGTTGCCTGATTGTGACAAGACTATGACGTTCCATGGAAACGCTTGTTCCGGTGGCCTGTAAGAACGGGGCAAAAAGTTATGGGAATGGCTGAGGTGCTGGCAGGGCAGACGTTGATGAAGTAGGGAAATACACGGAAGGGCGTAACGCAGTCTCTGTATCGCTATGGCTCATTGTTGAAGTGTGGTACGTACCTTCGAATGAAACACCAAAACAGAAACCGCTATTGAGGTGCCTGAGAACGGTATTTCGTATCGCAACTACCTGCTGACTTTGTCGGCGCGACTTCTTGTTAGCACCGTCGCGCGGCTCGGCTTTATAAGGGAAATCCCCAGTGACCAATTATTGACGACGCAGGAGAGTTCCAGTGCAGCAACAAATCCGCTGACGCTAAGGGCAGCGCCGAATTTCCCATACAAAACCAGGAAAGCAAGACTGCCCGCCACAAGGATGCTCGACAACGCAAAGTACACATTCACGCGACGTGCGCTCGGTTGAGGACCCAACAATGGATTGACCTCGAAAAGATCGGGAGCCCATAGTGTGCTCCATAATGTCTGCCGCCAATCGCAAGCCAAGGCGAGAATGGCAACGACGCTAATTATGTATGCAATATATTCCATCTGCCTCAACGACAACGAACTGGGCACGTACAGCAATGCTCCGCGCGACTACATCACGTCGGATTCTAATATGAGGCAATAGACCAGTTGTTGACGGATTCCGAATACCGGCTGCCAAGTCAACGATGGGCGCGGATACAACAAAAACCTTGCTGATGGCTACCTGCGACTATGTACGGTTGCCTGCGGCGGGGCTAAAGGAAGCAGGTCAGTGCATTGAAGGGAACGTGCGCCTTTCAATAAACAAGCTGTTCCCCTTTAGCATTTTCGCCTGCTTCTTCGCTTCCGTCGCCGCTGCCGCGAGTTGTGCATGAGATGCAAAGGTATTGGGCTCCACCTTCACCAAACCCAGTGACAGCGAGGGAATCGGATGAAACAGCTGATCTCCAACGCGGTTGAGCGCCATGTAGCCATTGGCTGCACAGTCTTCCGGCTTCAAGTGATCTTCGATGGCATTGCTGAACGTTTCCAGTATGCTCCTGCAACGCTTTTCCCAATCGCTGCTCTGGAACAGGATCAAAAAATCGTCTCCACCTATATGGCCAAGGAAATCCTGTTCGGGATCGCAATACATCGCCAGGGTCCGGCTGGTCATCATGATGACATCGTCGCCCTGGCGATATCCATAAATATCGTTGTAGGGCTTGAAATGATCGAGGTCCGCATAACCGACAACGAACGAAACCCCTGTCGATAGCAGACGGTCGATCTCTTCATTGAGCGGGACATTGCCTGGAAGCTGAGTCAACGGGTTAGCATACCGGGCTGCACTCAGCTGCATCTGCGTGATCTCACGCATTACATCATGCCCGGTACATAAACCCGCATACCGCCCTTGGCGCGTGACTGCAAAACCATTCGAAAAATGACGTGTATCCGCATTGGTCAACGCCAGGCTGACTTCTTGCATGGGTGTGGCGATATCGAAGACAAGCGGCTGTGCCCGCATCAGTACTGTGCAAGGCTTTTTCCCGAGTAATTCGCGTTGATAGGGCCGGGCGAAGTGGTCCAGCAAAGTCATGCGGTCAATGATGCCGACTGGACGGTCATGATCGACTACGGCAGCCAGTTCCTGCTGCGGATTATTGATTAGAGAAGTCAGCACCGAATCCACCGTCGCTGTCGTTGAAAAGGTAGGGGCATTTCGCAAGATGCTGCCGACGGTGACCGTTTTACCGGTTGACGGCACCCGGGTACGGGCCAGTGTGGTATGCCGTAACAGTTTGGTTTTAATGGATAGGTCAATGTCGATATGCGGCTGCGGAGAAGGACGTCCAAGGAAAAAACCTTGGCCGTATTCGAACCCCGCCCGGGCGAGCAATAGCATATCGTCTTCGTTTTCAATGCCTTCTGCGATGGTCTTTGTCCGCGACTTCTGGGCTATCGACTGAATGGAGTCCAGGATATTGAGCTTCATCCGATTGGCCGCGATCCGCGACGTGAAATGCTTGTCGACCTTGACGAAGTCAGGGTGAATCTCGGACCAGAGACGCAATCCTGAATAACCGGCGCCAAGATCGTCAATGGCCACCATAAAACCCTGTTCCCGGCACCTATCAAGGGTTGAGCGCATTCTCGCGTAGTCGTGAATGGCTTCGGTTTCCGTAATCTCCAGCACGATACGCTCAGGTCGCAATCCCAGCCTGTCGAGCATGTCGAAACACGGCCTGCGCTGTATGCAATGAAACGAGTTCGGTCCCATATTGAGGAACAGCCGCCCTGGTAGATCCAGTTGCGCAAAGTGTTCGAGTACTGTCTCCCGACAGGCCGCTTCCAGTTCCTGCAATCGGCCTAGTTGTTGCGCGCTTTGAAACAACATGGCAGGCGAGTGATATGCACTACCTTCGGGCCCACGGATTAGGCCTTCAAACCCTAGCGTTTCACCGGTTCCCAGTGAAACGATCGGCTGAAACACTGCATGCAGCAACTTCTTGGTAAGAATTTCGTTAAAGGAGATCGTCATGAAACTGGAGGCGGTCTGCGTTACCGCACACATCTAAACTGAGGGTAGCAATAGCGGAAGCAAGATTTGACTGCGTTACATGTTATTGCAGGACAGCAATGACATAAGTGGGATGATAATCCAGATTATTGCTTATTGGCCACGACCTTCGTCTGTCATTTCCCTGTAGTATTTCTTGGCTAATATTGCGCTATCTGCTGTACAGCTTACCGATAAGGCTGATGGCAGGCAGGGTGCCGCCTTAACCGCATAGAGCGGGGCGGCATACCGACCACATTCCCTCTTTGGCAGACTGGAGAACAAGAAAAAACCGGTTGCCTTCGTGATTAGCATTGAACGTTTGTCATTTCCCTGTAGCAATTACTGGCTAGACTGCGACCTTCTTTGCTTTTCTGGCTATTCCATCATGTTTTCTTGGCGTACCCATGTTGGCACCCGGCTGTTGTTCGCCTTCGCCATCATCCTGACATTCCTTACCTTTACCACCGGCCTGTCGGTATGGCGACTGTTTTCAGTCAATTCGATGGCAAAAATTCTAGTCAACGACAAACTGGCCAATCAGCGGGTGGTTGCGGAATGGGATGCAGCAGTCAGCCTGAATGCGACGCGCGTCATTGCGATTGCCAAGAGTGACAGCCTGGAATTGGGCGATTACTTCGATCAGCAATTGAAGGCGGGCGAGCGCGTGATCGCCGATCATGCCGCGGCCGCGCGCAAAGGAGCCACAACTGCCGAGGAGCGCACGCTTATCGATGCGATCGTCAGTGCGGCACAAACCTATGCTGCCGTGCGCGACAAGATCTTTCAGTTGAAGGAAATCGGCCGAACACAGGAAGTTGAGCAACTGGTTGGTACTGAACTCGGTGCTGCACAGGCCGCTTATGAGAGTGCCCTGCAGCGGCTCCTTGATCACCATAAGCAGCAGGCAGACAACATCGCGGTGGAATCTGAAGCCGTGTTCAAGAACAGTGTCTTCCTTCTGTTTGTCGCCGGTGGCATCGCGGTCCTTGTAGGCATTGGCCTTGCCGTGTACTTGACCCGGAACATCGTGCGACCCGTGACGGATGCGGCCAATCTCGCTCGACGCGTGGCGGCCGGTGATTTGACCTCCGTAGTTGATACGGACCGTGGCGACGAGATCGGTATCCTGTTGCATGCATTGTTTCAGATGAATCAGAGTTTGTCGGAGATGGCGTCCGAGATCAAAGGCGGCGTAACGGAAATTGACCGGTCGCTGAGCGAAATCGCCCATGACAATGAAGACTTGGCAGTCCGTACCGCTTTGCAGGCCGATTCTTTGCGGGGTATTTCTGTCGCGATGGACGCGTTGACAGACACCGTGGATAGCAATGCCGAGGCGACGCAACAAGCGAAATGCCTGGCCGATGCAGCAAAATCGGTTGCCGGCGAAGGCAGCGAGGCAGTTGCCAGCGTCGTTTCAACCATGGATTCGATTCAAACGAGTTCCAAGCGTATTGCAGACATCATCAGTGTCATCGATGGCATTGCGTTCCAGACGAATATTCTGGCGCTGAACGCCGCGGTCGAAGCTGCCCGTGCCGGCGATCATGGCAGGGGCTTTGCCGTTGTGGCTGCTGAAGTGAGGAGTTTGTCGCAGCGGTCCTCGGTGGCAGCGAAGGAAATCCGTGAATTGATCACAGTGTCAGTCAATGAAGTGGTCACAGGGACCGGCATGGTGGACCAGGCTGGCATCACCATGGCCAAGGTAGTGGATAGCATCAATCAAGTGACCGAGATTGTGGCAAGAATCAATGTGGCAAGCCAGCGACAAGCTGAAGGACTGGGTGAAATCAGGCAGTCCATCGTCGGGCTAGACAGCACCACCGAACAAAATACCGCACTCGTCAAAGATGCAGTGCGCGCGTTAGGTGAATTGACTGCGCAGTCGCAACGCGTCGCGACGTCGGTATCCCGTTTTCGGACATAGTTCGATCCGCAATATGCGCAACGGCCGCAATTTCTCGAAGTTATACAGGACCATTGGAGAGACTTTCAATCCCGGGGCCTCCGTGCATTCACTGTAAGGTAGACAATGGACGATCTGCAAAACGACGTTGACGAGCGAAGTCATCTCACGGAATCGAACAAGTTCGAAATGCTGGTATTTCGTCTTGGGCAAGCAGCTGATGCCGGGCATTCGGAACTGTATGGCATGAATGTGTTCAAGATACGCGAAATCGTACGGATGTCACCGGTCACTGCCATTGCAGATTCTTTACCGCACATGCTGGGCGTCGTAAACCTTCGAGGTGAGATGATTCCAGTCATAGATTTGCCGAGCCTTGTCGGCTGCATTCCTGAAACTGGATTGAATACCCTCATCGTTACCGAGTTTGCCCGATCCACGCAGGCGTTTGCGGTAGAGGAGGTGGAAGATATCGTTCGGCTGGAATGGAGTGACGTGCTTTCAGCAGAAGGTTGCGTTGCGGGCACCTCGATCACGAGCTTTGCACGCCTTGATGGGAATGTACCGCATACCCGTCTTGCCCAGGTATTGGATGTTGAGGCCATCGTCTGTCCCATGGCGCCTGACGACGGACTCAGCGATGTTGACACTGGCCACCTGGGCATCGGATTGAACTTGCATCCTGATGCGGTAATTCTTGCGGCCGACGATTCGCTCCTTGCGCGGCGCCTCATTGAACAGGCACTTGAGACTTTGGGCATACCTGTCGTCATGACCAAGACCGGCAAGGAAGCATGGGAAAGACTGAATGCGCTTGCCGATGCTGCCGAGGCAGAAGGGCAGACCGTGCGTGATAAGGTCGCATTGGTCCTTAGCGACCTTGAAATGCCCGAAATGGACGGTTTTACGTTGACCCGGCTGATCAAGAAAAGCCAACGCTTCAACGCTATCCCGGTCGTTATTCACTCATCGTTGTCGGGCGCTGCGAATGAGGAGCTGGTGAAGAGGACAGGGGCCGATGCTTATGTGGCCAAGTTCGCCGCAAACGAACTCGGTGCGACAATACGAACGGTAGTTCGTCCTCTTTCGTGAATACCGTTTAAGAAACCATCAAGTGCGAAGCCTGCATGCGGCATTGCATCGCGTTCGACTCAAGCGGGAAGCAAGCCGTTGATTGTACCTCGACTTTAATTCGACGAAAGTAACGACTACTTTGCCTTCTTGGGCCGGCCAGTCTTCAATGGAGTCAGCTTACCGACAAGCTCCTGAAGCTTGGCAGTGTCGAGGTCACGCAGGAGTGCAATACCGACCCGCAACAATTCGCTTTTCTTGACCTCGATACCGGCTTTCAGGCAGTCCTTCTTGACTTGCCCGAGTACCGCATACTCGGCTTCCGGCATCGTAAAGCTGTCCCGGACAAGTTTCGGTTTCTTCGTTTTTTCTTTGCCCTCGTCTGGCTTTGGAGCGTCCTTTGCCACACGCGGTTTCGTTTCGGGTTTAGGCGGCGCCTTTTGCTCCTTGACGACGGCAGCTGCGGCAGCGGGAATGGGCTTCATCTCCAATGGAGCTGCGGGTAGAGGTTGCACGGGTGGGACAATGACAGCATCTTGGGTCTTCCGAGTCCGACCCGTAGTTGGCTTGGCGGCCGCTGTAGATGGGGTCGCGGCATTTTTCTTCATGTTGGGCCTCAATTTATAAACGATATAAATAGTTTATATCGTTTGATGGCAGTGCGCAAGTTGTCTATGACAACACGGGCATGCCCGTCTGCATGCCAAGGTTGTTTTTATCCCTTACCAACCGTCCCAGCCAGTTACCAAATGTTTCCTTTTGTTCATGTTGCGGTCATATTCGGCCCGTATTCTTGCCCGCGGCTGCCAGCCTCGCGCGCATCCGGCCACTTTGATCACGCTCCATATCAACCATTCACAGGGACGACCATGGCTAGTAGAGTACTGAACGACGAAATTCGCATTGCTTATAAACTGGGTGAGCTGAAGCAATTGGTCCGGACGCTGGGCGGCACTGCCGCAGACCCGATCAAGTTGGCGGACGAACTGATCAGTGCGGGCCTATTTGCAGCGCAAACCAATGACATCAAGATCAAGCAACTGGAGCAGGCCGTCGGCACGCCGGCGCTGGACCTATTGCTTGCGGCTTTCGCCAACCGTGCCCCGACAGCCGCTGATGACCGCCTTTCTGCAGTCGAGGATCGTGCAGCGCTATTCACAGCGACGGACCTGCTTGGCAATGACAACGATGCGGACGGTGACACGCTGGCGATTACCGCAATCACCAGTGCCACTGGCGGAACGGCGACGCTGAATGCCGATGGCAGCGTCAGCTTTACTGCCGCCCCCGATTTCAATGGCGAGGCCAGCTTTACCTACCAGGTCAGCGACGGCGGCAGGCTTAACGGCGTTAGCAACACGGCCACCGTGCATGTGTTGGTCGCGGCAGTTAATGACGCGCCGGTGCGCACTTCGGGCGAGGTTGGACCGGTCACGATGGAGGAAGATGCGGTGGCGACCCCGCTGAACTTGGGTGTTGTAACCTACGCTGCCGGCGGCGGCGCCGACGAGGCGGCCCAGACGCTGTCGGTGACGGTGACCGGCGTGCCAGACGCCACGCTGGGACACGTGGTATTGGCTGACGGCGTCACCGTGGTTGTCGCGGGGCAGACCTACAGCATAGCGGAGTTGCGCGGCATGGCGTTTGCGCCGGCGGCCGACGCACATGGTAGCGCCTCCTTCCGGTATGAGGTGCGCGACAGCGGAGGCACCGCAAATGGCGGCACCGATACGTTGGCGCAGGAGATTGCGATCCACGTGCAGGCAGTCAATGACGCACCCGACGCGGTTGCCGACACGCTGCGGGCCGGCGATCAGGGCATCACCACCTTCACCGCCACCCAGCTGCTTGCCAATGACCGGGATGTCGATGGCGACGCATTGACCATTACTGCGGTTACTGCAGGCAAGGGCGGCAGCGTGTCGCTGAACGCCGATGGTACCATCAGCTTCATTCCCGAGACTGGCTTTACCGGCAGCGCCTCGTTCACCTACACGGTAACCGACGGCGCCGAACAGCGCACCGCCGCCGCCACGGTCGACGTGACGACCCGGATCAGCGCGATCCAGGGTGAGGGTGCCGCATCGACACGCGTTGGCGAGAGCGTGTTGGTCGAGGCAAGAGTCACCGCTTGGGCGCCCGAGATGAAGATGTTCTGGGTCCAAGAGGAAACGGCAGACCAAGACGGTAATGTTCGCACTTCCGAGGGCGTCGCCGTCTATTACGGCAATGCGGTGTCGCCGGTAAGCGCCGACAGCCTCGGTGACATTGTTCGCTTTTCCGCAAAGGTCACCGAGTTCCGCGCGTCGGGCCAGAGTGCAGCTTCCGGCAGCCTGACCGAATTGACAGGAATCAGCGGTTTTACTATCGTGCATGACGGCACGGCGGCCGACATCGAGGCTGCCGCGCAGGTAACGCTGCCAGTGGCAACAGCCGACACCCTGGAGCAGTATGAAGGCATGCTGGTCGAGGTTACCGCGGCCAGCGGCGGCGATCTGTTCGTGGCAGACACTTATACATTCGGCCGCTTCGGCGAAATGACGTTCTACGCTGATGACGTACCGCTGCAATTTACCCAGCAGAACCTGCCGGACGCCGCAGCGAATGCCGCCTATCTTGATCTGCTGGCGCGTAGCAGCATTCAGCTGGAGGATCGCAGCACCGCACAGAACCCTAGTCTAGACAAGCTGATCGCCGGCAGCCAGATTGAGCGCAACGGCGTCGAGCTGTCCGCCGAGAACTTCGTGCGGGCGGGCGACACCGCCAACAGCCTGACGGGCGTCCTCAGTTTCGACCGCGGTATCTACGAATTGCAACCGGTGCAGACCGTCAACTTGACCGGTGAAGCTCGTCCGGTGGCCCCTGACGAAGCCGCAATCAACGCCAACGGCACCGCCGACATCAAGGTTGCGAGCTTCAACGTGCTCAACTACTTTACCTCGCTGTCGGTGGCCAATACCACTGCTGACAATTTTGCCACGCCTTACGGCAACACTCACGAGCCGCGCGGGGCCAACACGCCGGAGGAGTTTTTGCGCCAGCAGGCCAAGCTGGTCGAGGCCATCACCGGCACCGGCGCCGACGTGCTGGGCCTGATGGAGATGCAGAATAACGGATTTGGCGACGGTACCAGCGCGATCGACAGCCTGGTGGACGCGCTGAACGCTAAAGCCGGTACAGGCGCCTACGCCTATGTGCGCGGACCGTATGCCGACGGCAGCGGTGCCGAACCTACGGCTGGCAGCGACGCCATCATGGTCGCAATCATCTATAAGACGGCAACGGTCAAGCCGCTCGGTCAGGCAGTCACACCTGACTCCGCCGTCTACTCAGCCTTCGCTGCCGCCAACCGGCCGCCGATCGCGCAGACTTTTGGCTACGTCGGCGACGAATCCAAACAATTCACGCTGGTGGTCAACCACTTCAAATCGAAGGGTGACGGCACGGAAAAGTACGCCGGCGATGCGGATAGCGGTGACGGGCAGGGAGCATTCAACGCCACCCGCCTGGAGGCAGCGGTACAGCTGGCGCAGTGGCTGGAGTCGAACCCGACCGGCGCCACCGACGGTGACTACCTGATGGTCGGTGACCTCAACAGCTACGCGATGGAAGACCCGATCCGTTACCTCACCGGCACCCAGTTCGACGTCAACAAAAACTACGGTGGCTACTCGCTCACCGACGCAGGTAAAGCGCTGTCCGGTGATTACACGCTGTTGGGCGGTACCAACGAGTACAGCTACGTGTTCGATGGCTTGCGCGGCTCGCTTGACCATGCGCTTGCAAGTGACGATCTGGCTGGCGAGATCACTGGAGTGACGCACTGGCATATCAACGCCGACGAGCAGATCATGCTGGACTACAACACCGAGTTCAATGCTACGGGGCTTTATCGTCCCGATGCCTACCGCTCGTCCGACCATGATCCGGTCGTAGTCGGCCTGCGCCTGAACAGCGAAGAAGGCAGCCCATCCGGCACGCCGCCGGCCGACACCACGGCGCCGGCACTAGTCGGATCAAGTCCCGTATCTGGCGCAGCGGGTATTGCTACTAACGCAAATATCGTATTCACGTTCGACGAGACAGTACAAAAAGGTAGCGGGCGCATCGTGCTCCGCAGCACGGACGGCGCGTCTGAAGTGGCCATCGACATCAGTGGCGACCAGGTGAGCGTGAATGGCAGCACGGTGACGGTCAATCCGGCAGCTGATCTGTTGCCAGGTAAAACATACACGGTCACAGTTGAGCAGGGTGCGTTCGAAGATGCATCCGGCAACACCTTCGCAGGCATTACCAACACCGAGTTGTCGTTTTCGACGGTGGTCGCAGCCCCGGTTGCGCGCGTCGTCATTAGTGAGATTCACTACGACAACGTTGGCACTGATGTCGGCGAGGCGATCGCAGTAAGTGGCACAGCCGGCATGTCGCTGGATGGCTGGTCGCTGGTGCTCTATAACGGCGCCAACGGCGCTACATACAATACCCGCTCGTTGAATGGAGTGGTGATCGACAATGAGGGAGGCGGGTATGGAGAGGTCGTATTTAACTATCCGGTGGACGGCATTCAGAATGGCTCCCCTGACGGCATTGCGCTGATCGACAATACCGGAGCGGTGGTGCAATTCCTCAGCTATGAGGGAGTCATGACGGCAGCATCTGGGCCTGCACAGGGCATGATCAGCATTGACATTGGCGCCTCACAAGCATCGGCGCCTGTCGGCCAGTCACTGCAGCTGATTGGCAACGCATGGCAGACGGCAGCACAAACGATGGGTGCGCTCAACGCCGGCTTTACGCCGCTGTAAGCCGCCGGCGGGTGCGTCCACTGTCACCGGGGACGCGCCCGTTACCTAACGGGGTCAACGTAAGTTGGGCCTGCCTCTGGTGGCAGCGCATTTTGCCCTGAAAACCGCAATGCGTCGTATGTTTCAAGTGGACGGTCAACGGTTTTGCGACCAGGCAGCTCGAGCTGTGCGGGTAAGGGGGTGATCGCTTCGATCTGTTTCACCGCACTCTCCGCTACCAGACTCGACTAGACGGCATTGGTCTGGGCTAGGCATTGCGCGAGGTTTGAATCAGCGAGTGAATACCGCTGGCCACCATTCGGCGACGTCGTGCGGGTCGATAGTACCCGACGGCTGATCACTGAAACGGAAACAATGTACATCTGGCACCCAGACGGCTTCACGAGTCTGGCCATTCTGCATCACGACTATGCAAGGCTGATCAGGCTTGAGTTGTGAAAGTGCAGTGTTGTCTATCAGGATTCGTAATCGTTTGAGTCTGCTGAACGACATTTGCAATTTCTCTAGCTTTTCATCCACTTGTCCCTCTGCTTCCGGTGCGTTGGCCTCTTGACTCGGTATCGCCCACACTTGTTTCAAAGGCGGTATTTGAACGCAAATTCGGAAGATGACATATCCCATGAATAAGGGAACTTGGCAACTCTATTCTTCCCGTCCAACGCGGGTAGGACATATGACCGGAACGCAACCGATCAGGTACGGCTGATTGAAATGATCTGAACCTGCGGACTACACTGATCCAATCGTCTTGTAACCACAGCAGATAACAGTGGAGATCGGAAGGCAGACGCCAAAGAAGAGAACTGCCTTGGCCATTATATTTAGGGCCTCTGAAATGGCATTGACTCCATTTTCAGGGTAATACCACTCTGAGAATGTTCCGCCTCGCCACGTCAACCTCAAAAGTCACGGCAAAAGACCTCAATGTGTGCATCACACACGGAAATTCTATCGTTACGGTTTAGCCCAACCAGTCTGCTAGCGCCAGCACCATGATGCCCATGCTGATAGCAACGCTGAGACATATCGTTGTCTTGCCGCGTTGAATACCATACCGCACGCCACGTCGACCAAGGTGTGCGTGGGAGGTAGATCTTGATTTCACTTCGCTGTCTCCAATGTGCGCTATTTTGTTACGCCCATCTTAGAAAGACTGTATTTCACGAGCGTGACATGCAGGACGGAGTGTAAAAATCCAACGATTGATCGGGATTCGCATAGAGGTCGTGTGCAACTGCCTTGGGGCTCGTGCAGTTATACATGTCCGCTGATGTCATACCGAAGTCACATACCGTTTCTATAATCCGCCCGCCAAGCGCATACCGTGATCGCGTCGATCATCAGCGCTCGTCCCATTTAATGCACACCTTCCTATTTACACTTTGGAACACAAAGAATGTCGAACAAGTCACCGCTCTCCCGCCGCCAAATGCTTAAATTTCTCGCCAGTGCGCCGATGCTGCCGCTCGGTCCCGCACTCGCATCCTCGCTGTTGAGCGGATGCGGCGGAGGTAGCGATACCGTTGCGGCAGTCTTGCCAGAGGCACCGAAGACGCCTGCGACTTTCGCATCGGTCAGCTTCACCTCGATGGCCGCACCGACGCTGGCAAACGCCGCCAGCATGGCAACGACTGCGGTAGGTTCTACCATGACAGTCAATTTCAGCGATGCGAGTAAACTGAACTTGAAGCTGGCTTACCAACCCTTTTTCACTACTGGTGACAAGGTCTCGGATGGCAAGGGCGGACAGATCCTGGCAGGGGGCTACTACGACATCAACAACCAGCCGATCATTGACACGACAGTGCCAGGTAAAGAGCGCCAGTTTTTCTCTGATGCGCCGGACGGCACCTCGCTGCTGACAGTGCCCAACGCCAACGTGGCTGGAGTGAAAGGCAAGCCTGTCTTTGCTGTCGTGCAGTTTGAATACACGACTTGGGCCCAGGACGGTACGACCGGTATGTATGGAAAGTTGCCGTCACCAATTGCTGTCCTTACACTTGACCAGGACCCTTCGACAGGCAAGTTGTCGCTGGTGAAATACCACAATGTCGACACGTCTTCGGTCAATGGCCTGTGGATCACTTGCGGCGCCAGCTTGTCGCCGTGGGGTACTCACCTGTCGAGTGAAGAATATGAACCGAATGCCTTTACCGCAGCAAGCGATGCGCAGTTCAAGGCGTTCAGCAAGAATCTGTATGGCAGCGAAACAGCAGCCAACCCCTACAACTACGGTCACCTGCCGGAGGTTACTGTCAACACGGACGGCACGGCGTCAATCAAGAAGCATTATTGCCTTGGCCGCATTTCCCACGAACTGGTGCAGGTCATGCCGGACAACCGCACGGTCCTGATGGGCGACGATGCCACCAACAGCGGCTATTTCGTGTTCGTCGCCGATAAGGAAAAAGACCTGTCTGCCGGCACGCTGTATGTCGCGCAGGTCGGTACTGGGTTCTCACTGGACCCGGCGGCCACGGCTGCACCGCTTACCTGGATCAAACTGGGAACGGCAACGAGCAATGAAATCAAGCAGCTCGCGGCGACACTCAAGCCGACCGACATCATGGATGTCAAGACAGCAGATCCGCAGGACGCGACTTATACCAAGGTGACCGCTAACGGCAAGGTCGAATGGATCAAGCTTGTATCCGGCATGGAAAAAGCTGCCGCGTTCCTGGAAACACACCGCTACGCAAGTCTGGTGGGCGCTTCCATGGGGTTCACCAAGATGGAAGGCACGACGGTCAACATCAAAGACAAGGTGGCATACTCCGCGCTGCAGAATTGCCAGACTTCGATGGTGGCGGGTAACGCTCTTAATGTCCCTGGCAATGGTGTTTCTCTATCTGCCAAGCTTGACGCCGGTGCGGTGATGGCGCTCAATCTCAAGGGTGGTCTGAAAGATACTGCGGGTGCTGCCATCAACAGTGAATGGATGCCGGTCGACATCAAGGCCCTGATTGCCGGCCAGGATATCTCTGCAGACGCCTTGGGCAATACCGCCAATCCGAACATGGTTGCCAACCCGGACAATCTGAAGTTCTCGGAAAAGATGCGCACGCTCTTTATCGGCGAAGACAGCGGCCAGCACGTCAACAACTTCCTGTGGGCGTACAACGTCGACACCAAGACCTTGTCGCGTATCATGTCGATCCCGGCAGGTGGCGAATCGACGGGATTGCATGCGGTAGACGAGATCAATGGCTGGACGTACATTATGAGCAATTTCCAGCATGCCGGTGACTGGGGCAGCATCCACAATAACGTCAAAGCAACGCTGGATCCGCTGATCAAGGCCAACTACAAGGACAAGTTTGCGGCAGCCGTCGGTTACCTCACCGCCGACACCGCCGCTATTCAGCTGTCCAAGGCATAAAGCCTTAGCCCCTCGCACGCAACGGTAAGACGAGAGAGCAAGCGTATTTCTCGCTCTCCCGTCTTCCTTTCGGTTGTCGTTTTTGTAAATCGTTTTCGTCGGGAAGATGACAGCTTCCCGGATGAGGAGCTAGAGAATGGGTTCATTCAGTGTAGGGCATTGGCTAATCGTGTTAGTGATCGTGATGCTTGTGTTTGGGACTGGCAAGCTTCGTAATATGGGAGGGGATTTTGGCCGTGCCGTGAAAGGCTTCAAGGATGGCGTAAAGGGTGACGGGGCACCTGTCAGCGCTGAGCAGAAAGCAGATAGCCACTAAGCTCACGCAGCGTTCCCGATTGACTTCTTCAGACAGTGTGTACAAGTGTTGGGTTACCCGCTAAGGCGGGGCAATCACCGTATTGGAGCAGAACCGCGTTTTCGTTCTTCGCCCGTATCGTGTTTGGCTACATAGAAACCATGCGGGGAGGGTGACGTCTGTAAGTTCGATCCAAGGAGCAACGAGCTTTATCATGTCACGCCCCCGGCTATGAAAGCGCGCAATCCTGACGCGCCTTTTTCATGTGCATTAATGAAGCCTTGTCGCATCAGATGAGATGCGATGATGCAACTTGCTTCAACAGTGAAGGCGTCACTGTGCGCCAGCATCGGTGGCAACTGACCTAATGGGATCAGCAGAAATTCCGATACTTCGCCATCCATGTTTTTTGGCGCAGCATCTTCAGGAAGATCAAGTGCGTACATCTCTATTACCTCATGATGCCAACCTACGGTGACGCTCCGTTTGACCTCCACCCACCCCGTGGAAGTAGCGCTGCGCACCATGTCTTCGGCAAGTCCCGCTTCTTCCCAGGCTTCCTTCACTAAAGTCTCGAAAGCGCTCATGCGAGCGCTTATCGCTCCGCCAACCAGCGTATCCAATAGACCCGGATCGACTGCTTTTGTCATGCTGCGACGTGCAAGCCACATGGAACCCCCATTGGCTGCTGTCGTGCCGGTCAAATGGACCGAGCGAAGCGGCAAACCGAAACAAGGCAATGCGGCACGTTCCAGAAAAAACAGTACCTGCTGGTCATCGGGACCTAGAATCGACACCTGCTCATTGCGCCATCCCGTAACGTGTCCTTCGGCATGCAGGGCGTTGGTGACCTCAGCAAGGACTGCCGTACGCAAGACCGCATCAGACAAACTGGGAGCGAGATCGACTTGCGAGCGTCCCAAGATGAAGTAACGCGGCCAGCGAACAAGCACATCGCACACCGATTCTGTCACGCGCCCTACCTGCGAATCTTGCACATAGAACGGGATCTCAGGTCCGCTCAACGGAACGCATCGGGCCGCAAGGCGTGCGTGGATCATGGTAGAAACTGTTTGCATTGACCGAAGTCCCGAGAAAATCTACCGCTACCTTACGTCATTCATCCAGTCATGCGCAACCAAGTCATCTAGACGTCACAACGTTGTCACAATCGCTCCGTATGATTTGCATGCCGGTGAAATGCAATACCGGGTCCGCCAACCTCTGGGAGCTGTACATGCACATTCCGACTCTTCTGAAATCACTTGCCGCGCTTGCTGGCCTTGCCTCCGGCATGGCTTATGCCCAAACCACACTGACTGTCTATACCGCTCTAGAAGCCGATCAGCTCAAGGCATACCAGAACAAATTTGAATCCGAATACCCGGATATCAAACTCAAGTGGGTGCGTGACTCCACCGGCATCATTACTGCCAAGCTGCTCGCCGAAAAAGCCTCTCCACAAGCCGATGTCGTCATGGGCGTCGCCGCCACCTCCTTGCTCGTGCTTGAGAAGGAAGGCATGCTGCAACCCTACGCGCCCAAGGGGTTGGAGAAGTTGGCCACCCGCTATGTCGATGGTGCGAATCCACCTAGCTGGGTTGGCATGGACGTATGGGGTGCGACGATCTGCTTCAATTCTGCCGAAGCGGCGAAGCAGGGTCTGGCCAAGCCGGAAACCTGGAAGGATCTCCTCAAACCGCAGTACAAGAGAAAAATCGTCATGCCTAATCCTGCATCGAGCGGGACAGGCTACTTCGATGTCACAGCCTGGCTGGCGATGTTTGGGGAAAAGGAAGGCTGGGCCTATATGGATAAGCTGCACGAAAACATTGCTCAGTACACTCACTCCGGTTCCAAGCCGTGTAAGCAAGCTGCGGCGGGTGAGTTCCCGATCGGGATTGCTTTCGAATACCGCGCCGCGAAATTGAAGGAAAGCGGTGCACCGCTTGAACTGGTATTTCCAAAGGAAGGGTTGGGCTGGGATGTCGAGGCGACGGCCATCATGAAGGGCGCCAAGAATATCGACGCGGCGCGTAAGCTGGCCGATTGGTCCGCATCAAAGTCGGCCAACGAGCTGTATGCAAAAAACTTCGCGATTGTTGCCTATCCAGGTGTAGCAGCGCAGTTGCCAGCCATCCCGTCCAACTATGAACAGCTGCTGATCAAGCAGGATCTGAAATGGTCTGCGCAACATCGTGATCGCATCCTGACGGAATGGACCAGGCGCTACGACGGCAAGTCGGAGGCGAAGCCCTGATAATTCCATTCAGGGAACGCCGCTCGATTTGATTCCAGATCCATCGCTCCTGTCATCCCTAACAGAGTGAGAAATCGCACGTGTGCGATTTCGTGAGCGAACGCAATCCTCGCGTCATTCGGAATGACAGGGCGTTGGCTTGCACCGCCGATGATTTGCCACTGAAAAAGCTACATGACAACCTATCAGCGTCCTTCCATTGAACAGATCCGTGAACTGTTCGTTGCCGCCGGCGCGCATCTCTACGGCGGAGAGGCAATTAGTCAAAAAGAGCATTCATTGCAGGCCGCATGGTTTGCAGAACGAAACAATGAACCGGACACATTGATTGCCGCCTGCCTGCTGCATGACTTGGGGCATGTGCTATTTGATGAGAACGATGATCAGCTCAAGAACGGCATCGATGATAGGCACCAGATCCGTGTCATACCGTATCTGAGTGCTCTCTTCCCGACGGAGGTGACCGCCCCGATCAGCATGCATGTCGATGCCAAGCGTTACCTGTGCTACGCCGATTCCGGGTATCACCGTACGCTCTCGGCCGCCTCACGCACGAGTCTGGAGTTGCAAGGCGGCGTAATGCTGGCGGAAGAGGCAGCGAAATTTCTACGTGCGCCATTTGCGCAGCAGGCAATCGCTTTGCGCCGCTATGACGATGCGGCAAAGGTCATCGGTCTTGAAACACCGGATTTTGACCATTTTCTGCCGCGGCTCCATGCCATGCTCGGAAAGGACGCATGATGAGAAACCTCGATCTGCCGGTGGCAACCCACGATACCAGCTTGGAAGCCAAGGGCGCAGGCTGGCTCACCATGGCGAATGTCAACAAGTCCTTCAGTGCCACAGCGGTACTCAAAGGCATCTCGCTTGCGGTGCGCAAAGGGGAATTTCTTTGCCTGCTTGGCCCATCAGGCTGTGGAAAAACCACGCTGCTGCGTATCCTTGCCGGGCTTGAGCGCCAGGATACGGGCTTGATTGAAATGGCAGGCACCAATATCGGCATACTGCCTCCTGCGAAACGCAACTACGGCATCGTGTTTCAGTCGTATGCGCTGTTCCCGAACATGACCGTTGAGGAAAATGTCGCTTATGCGTTGCGCATGCCACGCGCGCATCGCACACGGCGGGTCGGCGAACTTCTGGATATGGTGGGGCTCTGCGGCAAGGAAGGCCACTATCCTGCGCAACTTTCCGGCGGGCAACAACAGCGTGTTGCGCTCGCACGCGCCCTTGCCACGCAACCTAGCCTGTTATTGCTCGACGAGCCCTTGTCTGCGCTCGATGCGAAAGTGCGGGAGCACCTCCGTCATGAGTTGCGCACACTGCAGCGCAAGCTGGGCATCACGACCATCATGGTGACCCATGACCAAGACGAAGCCCTTGGTATGGCTGACAGGATCGCCGTGATGGCGCAGGGCCGCATTGAGCAACTTGGAACGCCCGAGCAAATCTACCACCAGCCCCAAACGGCTTTTGTTGCCGATTTCGTTGGTCGCGCCAACTGGCTTCCCATCGACATCGACGACCATGGCTCGGTCCGACTGGGCGATCTGCATTTCGATGCCAAATTGCCAACGCGGTACACGACTGGCACCGCCTTCTGCCGCCCGGAACATGTACGTGTTGAAGCCAGTTGGCGAGCCGCTGAAGGCATGACGATGGCGATCGTCGAAGGCGTTGAATTCCATGGCGGCGTGCGGCGTGGTGTGCTGTCGTTATGTGCCGACCGAGATATCAAGGTACAGGCCGATGTCAGCCCGAACGAGGCCGGCTATGACAGGCTTGTGATAGGCAATCGGGTGCCCATTTTTCTGGCACACGACAAGCTGCGCTTCTTTACTGGTATCGCAAAATGAACCGCATCTCCACAGGCACTCTGGCGCGGCCCTCCCTGTTTGCACTGCGCAGCGTGGACGAGCATGCAGCGAATGTGGCCGCATGGCTGGCTGTGGTCATGATGGTGGTGTTCATCGCACTGCCGCTCGCCGCCATTTTCATGAAGGCATTGGAAAGCCGGGACGGCGCTTTCGTGGGAATGGTACAAATATCACAGGTGATTTCCGAGCCGCGGCTGGTTTCAGCAAGCGTAAATAGCTTGATGCTCGCACTGATCACGACCGCGATCGTGGTGCCATGCGCACTGGGTTTTGCATTCGCACTGACTCGCTCACGCGTGTTCGGACGTCCGGTATTCCGTCTCATCGCACTTTCGCCGCTGCTTGCACCGTCGTTGATGCCGGCGATTTCACTGGTCTATCTTTTCGGCAATCAGGGGCTCCTGAAAAGCTGGCTTGGTACGCAGTCGATCTACGGTCCCATCGGTATTGTCCTGGGCGAGATCTTCTATACCTTTCCGCATGCCTTGCTGGTGCTGACTGCCGCGCTTTCGGTCGCCGACGCCCGGCTTTATGAAGCCGCGGAGGCACTTGGGGCAGGTCCGTTGCGTCGCTTCCTGACCATTACCTTGCCGAATGTACGCTATGGCTTGATGTCGAGCGCAACGTTGGTCTTTACCCTTGCAGTGACCGACTTCGGCGTACCGAAGGTCATCGGCGGCCAAACCAATGTGCTGGCTCTGGAAGCCTACAAACAAGTCATCGGCCAGCAGAACTTTAATAAAGGGGCGGTGATCGGCTTGCTGCTGTTGTTGCCTGCAGTCTTGAGCTTCGTCGTCGAGCGACATATCAGTCGGCGCCAGACAGCAACGATGACGGGTAAGTCAGTCGTTTATACACCCCATCCCCATGTGGCTCGGGATGGGGTGCTCTGGGTGTTCTGTTCACTGGTATCCGTCTTTTTTTTGGCGCTGGTCGGTGTCGCTATGGCCGCCGCGTTCATGAAACTGTGGCCGTACAACCTGAGCTTCACCTTGAATCATTTCGATTTCGACCAGATGGATGGAGACGGCTGGAATGCCTTCCGTAACAGCCTCTATCTAGCCACGCTCACCGCACTGGTTGGTACGGGTTTCGTGTTCCTGGCCGCTTATCTTGCCATCAAGCTTCCGGTATCACGCCTAGCGGGACTGGTGACGCACTGCCTTGCGCTGCTGCCGATGGCGGTTCCGGGTCTGGTGCTCGGGCTCGGGTATGTCATGTTTTTCAATGCACCAGACAACCCCTTCAACTTTCTATACGGCGGTATGGCAATTCTGGTGGCATCAACGGTTTGCCATTTTTACACCACCGCGCATTTGACCATCGTGACTTCGCTACGCCAGATAGACGGCGAGATCGAAGCGGTGGCGCGCAGCTTGCAGCGGCCGTGGTGGGTAACCTGCAGCAAGGTGACCTTGCCAATGACGTTCCCGTCCCTCATTGGAGTGGCACGCTTTCTGTTCGTCTCAAGCATGACAACGGTCAGCGGTGTCATCTTTCTGTATCAGCCGGAAACAGTACTGGCTGCGGTGGCGGTACTCAATATGGACGATGCCGGCGACACTGCCGCCGCTGCTGCCATGGCCTCGTTAATTTTTGTCAGTTCGTTAGGCGTGTCCGTACTCATGAATGGCGTTTGCGAATGGATTGAGCGCCGAGCCCAGGCATGGCGGCGACGCTGAAGCATCCAGTATTTTTCCCAGGACTACCTGTCATGAACGATTCGATACTTCTTACCCCCGGCCCATTAACGACCACCCTGCGCACCAAGCAAGCGATGCTTCGCGACTGGGGGTCATGGGACGGCGACTTCAATGGGTTGACGGCACGCGTATGCAAGCAGATGGTAGACCTGATTGATGGCGAGGGAACCTATGCGTGCGTGCCGCTGCAAGGCTCAGGTACGTTTGCTGTTGAGGCCACCATGGGTACCCTCGTGCCCCGTGACGGCAAGCTGCTGGTGCTGGTCAACGGCGCCTATGGAAAGCGCATGGCTCAGCTGACGAAAATGATGGGGCGCAATTGTGAGGTTCTTGATTTCGGTGAAACGGCTCCAGTCGAACCCAATGCCGTCAGTGCCCGTCTTGAGAAACAGACCGACATCACGCATGTTGGCATCATCTATTGTGAAACCAGCACCGGCATCCTCAATCCAGTTGATGACATCGCTCGGATTGTTGCACGAAGCGGCCGCAAGCTTATTATCGATGCCATGAGTGCGTTTGGTGCACTGCCGCTGTCGGCAAAAACGACACCGTTCGAAGCAGTCATTGCTTCGAGCAACAAATGTTTGGAAGGGGCACCGGGAATGGGCTTCGTGCTGGCGCGGACCGTCGCGCTGGAGGAATCCGAAGGTCGTTCCCAGTCGCTGTCGCTTGATCTGCACGATCAATGGCGTTACATGCAGAGAACTGGCCAGTGGCGTTTTACGCCTCCGACACATGTGGTTGCCGCCTTCGACGCTGCCCTGGACCAGTATAGGGAAGAGGGCGGACGGATAGCTCGCCTTGCGCGCTACCAGAATAATTGCTCTGCACTGATTGCGGGCCTGGAACGCATCGGATTGCGCTCCTTCCTTCCTGCCGCAATACAGGCGCCGATTATCGTAACCGTGCATGCGCCAGCACATCCGGCATGGAATTTTGCCGATTTCTACCAGCGAGTAAAAGCCCAGGGCGTCGTGCTGTATCCGGGCAAGCTGACGGCGGTCGAAACCTTCCGTGTCGGCTGTATCGGTGCCATCGATGCCGACCAGATCAATTTTGCAGTTGAAGCCATTGCCCGCGCATTGCAGGACATGGGCATTTCAAAGTAGATCGATCACCATTACCTTTGACGAGAATTTCATGAGTATATCGATGAGGCAAGACCGCCCAAATAAGAATGTTGCAGGCCCGGTGCAGGCGGTCATATTCGACTGGGCTGGTACCATGGTCGATTTTGGCTCCTTCGCGCCAACCCAGGTGCTGATTGATGCGTTTGCCGGATTTGGCATCGAAATCAGCCTGGAAGAGGCGCGCGGACCGATGGGGTTGGCAAAATGGGATCACATCAAGACCCTCGGCCAGTCGCCCGACATTGCCAGGCGCTGGATCGCACGACATGGCAGCGCAATGACGGACAAGGACGTGGACGCGCTTTACGCAGCCTTCCTTCCGCTGCAGATTGAACGGGTAGGGCAGTATTCATCCGTGATACCTGGCGCGCTCGACACGATTGCCGGTCTGCGTAAGCGTGGAATCAAGGTCGGTTCCTGCACCGGCTATCCGCGCGTGGTCATGAATCCGCTGCTGGATAAGGCGCGCGGCGATGGACTGGTGCCCGACCACGCGGTTGCGACCGACGATCTGAAACCCGGGGGGCGACCCGGACCATGGATGGCTCTGGCCAATGTGATCGAGCTCGGCATTACTGAATTGTCTTCCTGCGTAAAGGTCGACGATACGGCCCCAGGCATTGTTGAAGGTTTGGCGGCGCACATGTGGACCGTAGGTGTCGCGTTGTCCGGGAACGAGGTTGGACTGACGCTAAGCGAACTGGAACGGATTTCGGATGCAGAACGTGAGCAGCTCAAGGGACGCGCGGCTGAGAAGCTATTTGCCGCTGGTGCGCATTATGTCATCGATACCATTGCTGATCTGCCTCAAGTGATTGTGGCGATCGAGGAACGTCTGGCGCACGGCGACAGACCATGACGCGCTGCCGTGTCGCCGTCATTGGTGCCGGCATCGTCGGTCTCGCCCATGCGCGAGCCGCAGCCATGCGCGGTCATGAGGTCACTGTGTACGAACGCCATCCGATGGCAATTGGCGCTTCAATCCGCAATTTCGGATTGTGCCTGCAGTTGGGACAGCCGCAAGGGGAATTGTACGAGATGGCTGCGCGTAGCCGCGCCATCTGGCTCGAAACATTGAACGCCTGCGGCGCATGGCACAAGACGAAGGGAAGCCTTGTCGTCGCACGCAACAGCCAGGAATGGGACATGCTGCAGGCCTTCCAGATCGAATGGGGCAACGCGTATGGCACACGCCTGTTGGAACGCAGTGCGATTGAGCGGTACCCGGTGAGGGGCATTGGTGGATTGTTCAGCCAGCATGAGCTCTCACTCGACGCCCGGGAAGCCATTCCCTTGGTGTCGCTGTGGCTCGCCGAGCATCATGGCGTACGTTTTGAGTACGGGACACAGGTGAATGCGATTGACTTGCCTGACTTGCATACCAGTCGCGGCACGCGCGCAGCCGATCGCGTGTACCTTTGCACGGGCCAGGACCTGCAAACGCTCTACCCGGAAGTCATGGCGCCCCTCAACATACGGCTTTGCACGCTCCAGATGCTGAGGGTTTCCAATCCCGGCATTGAACTGGGACCGGCAGTGCTGACCGGCTTGTCGGCCTTGCATTACGCCAGTTTTCGGCAATCGCCCAGCCTGCTACCGAAACTGGAGCGGCTGCGACGCCATGTGGAAGGCCATGAACCGCATCTGCTTGAGCACGGCATACACCTGATTGTGCAGCAGGTTGGCCATTCCGGTGAACTGATCATCGGAGATTCGCACCATTACGGAATTGGCGTGTCTCCATTTGCCGATTCACGCGTCGATGACGCCATCCTGCAGTTGGCCGAAGCGCTGCTCGGCATGGATTTGCGCGTTGTCCAACGCTGGCAGGGCGTCTACCCCAGTGGTCCTCGTCCCTATGAAACAATATCGCTCGCCCCTGGTGTGAGCGCAACGATGGTTACGTCGGGCATCGGGATGAGCGTTGCATTTGCGCTTGCAGAGCGTATGCTCGACAATGACAGGTAGACAAACACGGTACAAGCAATGGAAGAGGCAATCGTTCGCAAGGCAGGTATCACAAGGTGGAAGCAGATCCAGGAATCGCTGACGGAAGACATTTTCGCCGGCAAGCTGTCTGGCAAGCTTCCCAACGAAACAGTTCTGGCTGACCGTTTCCATGTGAACCGCCATACGGTGCGACAAGCGGTGAAGGCGCTTGCGGAGGAGGGGATCGTCGAAGTCATGCATGGCCGCGGCACCTTCGTACGGGACGACGTGATTGACTATAAGGTGGGCCGCCGTACGCGGCTTGCCCATAGTGTGACGACGGCGCGGCGTGTGGGAAAAAGCCAGCTACTGAGCTGGTCCACAATTCGGGTAACACCGGAAATTGCCGGAATGCTGTCCTTGCCCGCCCGTGCGAAAGTGCTCCAGGTTGATTCGCTCGATATTGTGGACGACAAGGTCATTGGCGTTTGTACGCAGTATTTCCCATTGCCGCGTTTTGAAGGTTTTGGTGAAACCTACGAAAAAACTGGGAAAACCCATCTTGCACTCGCTAAGTACGGTATTCATCAATTCCAGCGCAAGCTCAGCCGCATCAGTGCTAGGCTGCCCAGTGCGGAGGTTGCACAGCAGCTTGCACAGCCAGTATCGCTGCCTATTCTTTACGTCGAAACCGTGTATGTTGACGAGAGCGGTCAACCAATCGAGTACGGGATATCACGCTTCAGCAGCAATGCCGTCCAACTGGTCATTGAACCCGATTGATCCACCTGCCACCAACCTGCCGAAGTGACCTTTGATGATGTCTGCTGCCGTTCCCATCGACTATCTGACTCCCGACCTGCCGGCAAGCCTGCCTCAGGTACGCATGCCCGTAATCGACGCCACACCAGATTCAATTCAAGGCTACGGAAAGCTGGTCCAGTACCCTGATGAGATTGCAATCGAAATCGTTCAGTGGCCGGCGCAAGGCAGGCGTCCGGTCGATCCGGATACCGGCAATCAGGGCGGAATCAAGGAAGGCGTTTTCCATGCGGAGTGGAAGGGGGACGTTCTCTACGGGAGGAACGAAGCGGTAGGCGGCCATTATGTTCTCGCTTATGCCAAAGATCCGTCGCTCGCACGTGAAGATCATGTAAGGCCTCCTCAAAGCATGCTGTTGTGGCATGCAAATTATCATCCTGACGGTGGCCAACTCTTTTATCCGATTGATCGTAAGCCGTTTTACGTGCCGCTCGCGTTGCCCGGTGACGACGTCAAGCCAGAGCATTTCGTCTGCTTTCGGTTTGATGGTAGCGCTGGACTCTACATTCATCCCGGGATCTGGCATGAAGGCATCTTTCCGCTATCGGGAAACCAACGGTTCATTGACCGGCAAGGTGCCGTGCATGCACGGGTTTCCGTGCAGTTCGCAAAAGAATTCCATTGTCTCCTGGTCGCGAATATCTGACTCCTTTCTGAGCCGATGAACGGGAAAGGCGATAAGCGACGCAGTGTGGCCATTGTGCTTTGGAAACATCCAACACGTGTTGGCCGCATCTGGCCGATAGCGCCCCAACCCAAAAGTTATTGCCATGATTCGATAATTCGACTATTATCGAAATAAAATAATTTCGAGAATGGTCGAAACGTGGACAACAAAATCGCTGTCACCGCGCTAGCGGCGCTTGCCCATGACTCCAGGCTTGCCGTGTTCCGGCTGCTCGTGCAAGCCGGTCCCGAGGGCATGGGTGCTACCCGGATTGCAGATGAACTGGGCATACCGCCATCGTCGATGTCCTTTCATTTAAAGGAATTGACGCATGCCGGGTTGGTTACCCAGACCAAAGCTGGGCGCTCGCTGATCTATGCGGCCAACTTCCCGACGATGAGCGGCCTGATCGCCTTCCTCACTGAAAACTGCTGTGGCGGGAATGTCTGCTCTCCCGTCCAAGCTTCCTCCTGCTGCTAAGTCATGACTGACAAGACCTACAATGTCCTCTTCCTCTGCACTGGCAATTCGGCACGCAGCATCATGGCTGAAGCGCTGGTAACCACCATGGGCCAAGGCCGCTTCGAGGGCTACAGTGCTGGCAGCAAGCCTGTCGGCAAGGTCAATCCATTCGCCATTGAAGTGGTGGTGGAGGCAGGTTATCCCACCGAAAACTTGCGCAGCAAGAGCTGGGACGAGTTCGCCACGCCGGGTGCGCCGCAGATGGATATCATCATTACTGTCTGCGACAACGCGGCTGGGGAGGGATGCCCGTACTGGCCCGGGCATCCAGCAACTGCACATTGGGGCTTCGAAGACCCAGCCGCCGTCGAGGGTACGGATGACGCCAAGCAGTTCGCATTCAGGCATGTCGCCGAACAGATCAGGACGCGCATGCAGCTTCTCGTGGATCTACCGATCGAAACCATGTCCATAAAGGCGGTCCGCGAAGAGCTGCACCGCATCGGGAGAACAACGGTATGACGCTTGCCAAGCGGTTGGTGGCTGAAGGGCTTGGCACGGCGCTGCTGCTGGCCGTGGTCATCGGTTCCGGCATCATGGGCGAACGCCTGGCCGGTGGCAATGTCGCTATTGCCTTGCTGGCCAATGCCGTTGCCACGGGGGCCGGACTGGCGGTGTTGATTCTAATGTTTGGCGCGATCTCGGGTGCACACTTCAACCCGCTAGTTACGCTTTCGGAAGTTTGGCAGCGCAATCTGCCCAGCAGGATGGCGGTACCTTACATCGTCATTCAGGTGACAGCTGCCTTTGTAGGCGTGGCTATTGCGCACATGATGTTCGGCGAGCCGGTATTTTCCACGTCGGGACACATACGGACGGGTCTTGATCAGTGGTGGAGCGAATTTATCGCTACCTTCGGCTTACTGGCCACAATAATCAGTTGCTCACGTACTCGTCCAAGTATCACACCATCTGCCGTCGCGCTATACATCACCGCGGCGTATTGGTTTACGTCCTCTACCTCATTTGCGAACCCGGCTGTGACGCTGGCACGATCTGCCAGCAATACCTTTGCCGGTATTAGGCCGGAGGACGCACCCGGTTTCATCATTGCCCAAGTTCTAGGAGCAGCCGTAGCGACACTTGTCTTTTCATGGCTCTATCCACGCCCGCCTACAGGGACAACGATCGCAGGCACTGTCGTACCCCGTGAAATCGCCGGAACTCAAGCAGGTTGAATGGTTATTCAGTGGAAGCAGCAAGTTCAGCACTGTACAACAGTATGACAAGCTCGTATGGCAGCTCACGATGTGAGCGTCATCGGAGTGTAAGGAAGCAACGGCTCACAGAGCTAAATTCGTCGGTGAGCCGTATGATGATGGCGGCTGGTTCTACTGATTATTCAGAGAATGCCAACAGCGTGCCGATAGTAGTCCCGTCATCTGTAACGATTCGAAAGCGCGCTGGCGCATAGTCGCTATCTACCATGATCGCTCCAGTCGCGACGCTAGGCAGTTCGCCGCAACCCGATGCCGACAAGTTGAGATTGAAGGTGCCTGGCAAAGTACTGGCGGTTGCCTTGCCTGATAGCTTACATGGGGTGCTACCAGCGACAACGTCACCGCCGGACGTAAGGGAAAATAGAGCAGGTGCCCCGTTCGAAAGGCGGGTTACATAGCTGCCTGCCAGCGAAGCAACGTCGAGAGTAGAAGTCACCAGCTTGGTGTTGCTAAGCAGTTGCAAATTGACGTTTTGCTTAGCAGCAGGCGCGGTCCTCCACGCGCCTGCACCGTTACGTCGATAAACGTTCTTGGCCTGACCGGTCTCATCCTCAACGATTAGTAGTCGATTGCCATCGGCGCCAGCGTAGTACTTGCCGACGGTGGGATTTTCCTGATCGCCGATGCTGACGACATAAGACCCCTCGGACAAGTCGCTGACCCGGATTTCAGGCTTGGCGACGCTAGTCTGTGCGTCACCATCGCTGCTGCCGCATGCGACGAGTGCCAGTACGAGAAGGAGCGGGCAAAGGTCCGCTGCATGGCGAATCACATTACTTTCCATGGTGTCCTCTTATTGTGCCAGCAGGTCACGCAGACGCAGACGCAGCCATTGCTGAGCTGCAGGCCGGTGTTCAAAGCCAACCTGCATCGCAGACACCGATACCTTGCTCTTGGAGACTAACGATTCGTCTTCTGCCTGGTCTGCAGTGGGAGTGCCGGCAGCTCCGATTGTCAATCCATAGGGTGCAGAGTTCTTGAACTTGAAATTGTAGAGGTCATAGCTGCCGATGCGCGAGAACGCGAATGGGCTGTTAGCTGCAGGGGCGTTCGGGAAATTGACATTCAGAGCTACGCCCGCAGGGAGCAGGGCATTTGTTCCAGCTTTTGCCTGCAATGCTTTCAAAAGTTTGACAGTGAGTTGGGCGACCACTGAGGAATACGCGTTGGCCAGATTGGTATTGTCCACCGTATCTGTACCAGCGCTCAGGGCGACTGCTGGAATGCCACGGCCAGCAGCGAACTGCGCATTGCCAATAGTACCGGAATTTACTACTACCTTGCCAACGTTCTGTCCTTCATTGGGTCCGGACAGGACCAGATCCGGTACCTTGTTCCAGCGGGCAGGCGCCAACACGTCCAAACCATACATGGTCGCCATTACCGGTGTGCCATGCACATAATGGAAATCACCATTGGTGTAACCCCCTTTGGTAAAGGGGCCGACGGCGGGTGCGCCAATGGGGGCAGCACCATTATGGCAGCCGCCCTCAGCTTCGATCTGGGTCTTATCGTTGTCGGCAATGATCGTGGTGGTGCTATACATTACGATGGCTGCGCCGCGGCCACTCTGGCCAGAGCAGGGCACGGAAACGATGACTTGGTGGCCATCGGCCTTGAGCGCATCGTACATGGCCTTCAGGTTACTCGTTAAGCCGTCATCGTTTGACAGAAGGATGTTCAGAGCAAATGCAGGGCTGGTGCAGGCGAGAAGCATTGCGGCAGCAATAGGGCAGTATTTCATAGCTAGTTTTGAGCTGATTTAGAGAGTGTTGCTGCAAGAGAGAAGCATTGAAGCCGCAAGCATATTGGTCAAATATGACAAGGGCATGAAGCCTCGACAAGATGCTTTCATCAAGCAAATCCCTAACAGCCTCCGGCAAATAGACGTTATTGGAGGCGAATCTGCTATCACGATTGGAAATGTGGCATATTCGATAAAACGCCTAGAAAAATGGTGCATTGCAGCGTAGATTGGGCTCATGAATATCATCTACGTTCACGGAAACCAGTCCACAGGACAGAGTTTCAATTTCATCCGTTCGCATCTAGCCAGCCATGCGTCGATAGTGCTGGAATATGATAGCCAGAACGGCTTTTACCGCAATCACCATGACATGCTCGAACGTATCAAACATGTCGAGGACATTTTCTTCATCGGTCACTCCCTTGGAGGGATTCACGCGCTCCATCTTGCAAATGCATTGGTTGACAACGTACTGGGTGCGGTAACTTTGAGCACGCCCTATGGAGGCAGTAAAGCGGCCGAAATGGTGCAATTTCTCCTTCCTTTCAATAAGGTTGTACAAGATATTCAACCGCTCAGCGCGCCCATTCTGGAGGC
This sequence comes from Noviherbaspirillum malthae, assembly GCF_015352985.1. Classification (GTDB taxonomy): domain Bacteria; phylum Pseudomonadota; class Gammaproteobacteria; order Burkholderiales; family Burkholderiaceae_D; genus Noviherbaspirillum; species Noviherbaspirillum malthae. Next base: position 57,518 of record NZ_JACYXF010000025.1, read on the forward strand.
AAACGCCTTTCCGGTAGCGCAGCCGTGGGTCAATATTGTGACCACGGCAGGTCACTCACCCTTTATGCCAGCCGCTAACGATGGCGTTGTGACGCTTGAGTCAATGCGCCACCGTCAAGACATCAGAGTGATCGAAGTGGCGAGCAATCACTACGAAGTGCTGTTGAATTATGAAGCTGTTCGCATCATTAAATACACGATCGAAGAGGTGGAAAGCCAAGCTATGCAAGGGATAGGAATGGATAGCAGGTCTTTTTCGTATTAACCAACAACCTCGAAGTCGGTTCATGGCTCGGGTTGGCTCGTAGCGCACTTACGCCGTCGATGGAAAAAACCACTTCGGAAGTATCGGCTGGGTGTCGCTGGCGGGAAGGGGCTGTGAAACGTAGAAACCTTGTATCTCATCACAACGAAGCGCCTTGAGTAATTTGATTTGCTCAAGCGTTTCGACTCCCTCTGCTACAACGCGCATCCCGAGGCCATGCGCCATCGTAATGATAGCCTGGAAGAGCACCCTGCCTTCGTTGGCAGTGACTAATTCGTTCGTAAAGGTACGATCCACCTTCAGGACGTCAAAGTCAAGCCGCTGCAATTGCGAAAGCGATGAGTACCCGGTCCCGAAATCGTCAACAAGGATCTTGATTCCCATTTGCCGAATTGCGTGCAGCTTGGTCGTTACCTCGTCATTCTCGCTCATCATGGATGACTCAGTGACTTCAATCTCAATAAGCCTTGGGTCGACATGATGGCGCTCGATGGCTTCCTGGAGAATGGTTGCGATATTACCTTCGTTGAACTGACGAGGGGACACGTTGATGGATACGGGAACGAGTTCTTGGCCGCGTTTGGACCAGTCAGCCATTTGCGCACAGACCTTTTCAATCACTATCTTCCCCAAAGAAATGATGATTCCGGTCTCCTCTGCCATCGGGATGAATTCGTTCGGCACGACGATGCCGTGGGTTGGATGAGCCCATCTCACCAGAGCTTCCATGCTGGACGTAATGCCGGTGGCAATATCAACGCGGGGCTGATAATAAATGACGAATTGGTCATGGTCCACTGCATGGCGTATCTCTGCTTCCTTCTCGTGTTTGGCGCGGATGGCATCATAGAATCGTTGGTCAAAGAACCGGAAATTGCGTTTCCCGCTCGTCTTCACGGAATACATTGCAATGTCAGCGTTGTTCAACAATGAATTGGCGTCACTGCCGTCGGAAGGAAACATGCTGATCCCGATAGAGGCGCCAACACAGGCCATGCCTTGCCTGAGGTGAAACGGCTCTTCAAACGCATGTAAGACGCGTGAAGCGACATGGGATGCATCGCCGCTGTGGTAAATCTTTTCGGTGATGACCACGAATTCGTCTCCTCCGATGCGGATGACATGGTCGCGTGGGCGTACCGCAAGCTTCAAGCGTTTCCCGACATGGCGTAGCAAGTCGTCGCCAGCCTCGTGGCCTAGGGTATCGTTGACCTTCTTGAAACCATCGAGGTCTAGAAACAGGATGGCCAATGCACAGCCCATCCCGCGTGCATTATCGATTGCACTTGGAAGATAGCTGTTCACCCAGTGACGGTTAGGCAGCCCGGTCAGGGCATCATGGTTTCCGCGACGCTCCAACTCCGCGACATGCGCTTTTGACTCACTGATGTCGCGCATCGTAATGGCCAAAACGTCCTCCGAACGTACGATTCGTATGTGGAACCAGCTGGGCGCCTCAGGGTCCGTTCGGGGGATCTCTATGTCGCTCTCGTAGGCGCCAACCTCCATAGCCTGGGAGAATATTTGCTTCGCCCGTTCCCGGCGCTCCGCGTCGCGGAATAGACGCGATATACGTTTGCCCGCGATATCCAAAGGTTGTTTCTGGAAAAAGCGAGCACCGTTCGAATTACAGTCCATGACCTCGTAGTCTGTGATGATGTCATCCTTTCTGGGTATCGGTTTGAGGATGTAAAAACCTTCCTGACCTTCCTCCGTCGCTATTCGATATGCAGCCTTGCTCAAGCTAACTTGGAATTTTCGCCAAGCCAGGCGCACACTCATCGCCATTGCGATAAGCGTGAATAGCGCCAGTGCAATGGTATTTTGAATCGCCTGTGAAACTGCGGCAGTCTGGTGAGTCCGGTAGCCGGCTAGCGCATCCTTCTCATCGAGTCCGCTTAAAGCGAAGAGGGGATATTGTGCGACTTTGTACCACCCAAGATACCGATTTCTCTCATCCTCAAAGTAGTCCTTATCTCTGAGGAAGGTGCTGCCATTCCCGCCTTGGAGGACCGGGAGCTGGCGCATGGGTGCCTCGTTCCAGCGATAGACTTTCCCGCCAATACGCATCGCTCGAAGGTTTTTGTCTGTACCGAGGATTCCGACGATGTCGTTCGCTCCCATGAGCATGGCGTCGTAGGTACCGGACAGGTATTCAGGCGACACAGAAGCCCTGACAACCCCATCGAAGTTTCCTTCCTTGGTCACTATTCTCCGCGAAAAGTGAATCACACTTTTCTTGGAAGAACGTCCAAGGGTAAGCCGGTCAATGTATAACGAGTCGATATCGGAATCGCGTTGTACTTGAAAATACGCTCGATCTAAAACGACGAGACCTTCCACTTCATTGTAAGTGCTGGTGACATGCACACCGTCACGGTCAGTGATGGCTACGTTGAAAAAACTATTGGATGGAAACAATCCGTGTTTTTCCTTTACCGTGTCAAGGCGAAGCTGCCCATTGGTCAGCTCCCATTCGTAGCGCACGTGTAGCAACAGTTGGTCAATTACCTCAATGGTTTGAGCCATCCGTTCGGCATGACTTCGGGCGAGTATGAGTGCCTCTTTCTCGATATCGGTCTCAACGGTCTTACGTTCATGGTCCAGTCGCTGGAGAAGACTGCCCCAGCCGACCAGAGAAATCAGCAACGCCACGATCGGCCAGACGAGTAAAAGCTTTGTATTGCCGCGTAGAAATCGCAATCTTTGAAGGCTTCGTGTTATTCGGGCAGAGTGGGCCACATACGCCTCTCAAATAAATCTTTGTGGGAACGGCGTCTATATGCAGGTTCACCTTGGATAGGATATAGCACCCAGACCTCTGGCTGCACTTTCCATGATGGCTTCTATGTCCGATAATAAATAAGACCTAGAGTTTAGAGCCATCCCGTCTAATAACTTCTGACGTATATCCACACGCGGATGCGAATAACATTGGACGACCCACTATACATGCTGCAACCAATACAACAATGACGACATTGACGTTTCTAGTCTCCCATTCAGGCGAAAAGCGCTTGTCGATCCTAAAAGAGATACGTTTGACAACATACCATGCTTGTGGCATCCATTGTCAGCGATAGAGTAAGCGAATCCTATATTCGGCTTCGTTCAATTGCAATTGCCGCCAGTAGCGCTTCTGCGATAGCGGGCCGGCAGATCACCAGGTCAGGTGTACGCGGAAGTGCCTGATTGAACGCCAGCGGCGTGCCGTCAATGCGCGATACATGCAGACCTGCCGCAGTGCATACCGCTGCCGGTGCGCAACTGTCCCATTCCGCCATCTCGCCGATGGCCAAGTACGCATCTGCATCACCACGCAGCACCGCCATGCCCTTGGCTCCAGCCGAACCCATTCTGATCAGGTCGGCACCGAGCGTCATGGCTACACTGGCTGCGAATGCAGTCGGGCGTGTCCTGCTTACCACAATGCGTAATGCTTGCTTTTCGTTCACAGAATATCGCGTTGCGCTCCCAGTGTTATAGGTGACCCCTTGAGCAGGTAGCGACACTGCAGCAGCGGTTGGGATACCGTCTACGCATAAGGCGACATGTACTGCCCAGTCATTTCGATTTCCCGATTCGGAATACTCGCGTGTGCCATCCAGCGGATCGACAATCCATACTCGCCGCTGTTGTAACCGCCTCTCGTCGGGCGGTGCTTCTTCAGACAGGATCGCGTCACTCGGCCGGTGGAGGCGTATTGCCCGATCGATGAACTGCTGCGCAACGGCGTCTGCGGCATCGCCGAGTGCGCCATTACTGAGCACAGCACTAGCTTTAAGCGCCATCAGGAGTCGACCAGCGTCATTGGCGATGTGCATCGCAAGTTGGTGGTCGTCATCGAAAGTCATGGTGTGCACAGATGATCAGCTCGGTAACTTGAAATCATTGCACAATTCCGATGTAACGGTAACTTGGTTACGCTTAAATCCTATGGTGCCGCCGCAGAATCGAAAATGGTGATTGAGGAGTGGGCGACCCATGACTCCCCATATCAAGTATAGAGCTGCAGGACTCTTGGCTGCTCTTGAGAGTAAAGAGGTTGGAGCAGGGCCGCGTATCAGCTATGATACATGCATTGACAAAGGTTCCAGGCAAAGGAAGATCCGTTGATTTTGCGCGGGCTGCCGCAACATTTCCGATGGAGCCAGAGAGCGGCCGTGCCTTTGGCAACACCATAAGGCAACGTCAATATCGGTAACCTGTGGAACGATGATTGTCCTCAACTACTTCAGCGATTACCTACGGCGGACCTGAGGGAGGATCGCGGCTATAGGCCAAGCATCGTTGGTCACTCGCCCCCGGGCGAAAACCCACGGGCGACAGGCGTCGCCAAGAGAAGAGGCTACACTACATGGGGTGCTTTCGTTTTTGCTGCATTTTACGACGGTAGCGCGAGCAAGCATCCATGCGGGTTTGCGGCGAGCGCCATTCAAATAACCTCATTAAATCAATAATTTGCTGTCTACCCCCTAAGCGATAAGATTCCGGTCCTTTCCTTTTTCATAACGGAACAATGGACCAGTGGCGCGTACCTTATCTTGGCTTGCGGCAGATCCCCTCCGATCTCACTGCCTTCGAACTGGACATCTTCTTTACCTTTTCACCCAAGGAGATCGAACTGATTGATTCGCGGCGATCGGACCTATACCGTCTGGCGCTGGCCCTTCATATCGGATTCGTCCGCATGTCCGGACGTACGCTGGACGCGTACAAGCAAATTCCGAAGGTACTCTGGAAACACCACCTATGCCAATCCTAAGGTTAGGCATGCTCTTGGCTACTTAGCGGGTTAAAGTCCAGCCATCGGGATAATGTTGCAAATAAGAAAAATTTGACATTATGCGTATATTCTGATTCAAGACGCACGCAGGAGGAGCGTGTAGAGGCAGGCTGTCGTCGAAACTTCACCAACGGCAAAGGCCGCCATCAGACTATGCCGCTCATGCGGTAGGGGAGCGTCGCGCCAGCGTTAGTGGTTCATTGGAGCAGAGCGACGATTTCCTATGCTGAAAATTGAGGCGATTGGCCGCGCTTCCTTTCACGTGTTCTGTATGGTTTCCTCCCACGCCTCGCTAGACGAAAAAATTCGTCTCCCTTTATTTGGTCATTCGGCACGATTCAATGCAGCTCTGTTTGGTAGCCGATGCGACTACTGCAGGCAAAATTTCGTAGGAGAAAAACTGAGAACCAGCTACTGGATTATTATCTAAAACTTACTTCCAACGGTTTCTTGTAGACCTGCAATCTCGAGTGTACGGAATGAAGGAGTGAACATGAATAAGTTACCTATCGCTATTTTCCTGTCACTGATGGGCGCTGCAACAACAGCTTTCGCGCAAAGCACAACGACCATCACCACTACGACCGATCCGGCGCAAGGCGGAGCGGCTGCGGCGGGTGCATCCGGCCCGGTAAACACAACAACCGTGCAGACCCCAACAAGCACAACAACAGTACAAAGCCCATCCGGCGCGGCCTCTTCACCTGGTTCGTCAGGCACTGCGGGCAGCAGCAGTGGCGCCTCGGGTAGTTCGGGCACCGCCAGCACATCCGGTTCATCCAAAGATACCAGTTCTACTAGCGGAAGCTCGGGCAGCGGTAGCTCCGGTTTAAGCGTTCCGCCCGCCCCGAACTACGGTTCATCGACTTCCGGCACCAGCACCTCCGGGTCGGATACATCGGGAACCAGCACCTCGAGTTCTTCGACTCCGTCCAGCGGAACTTCGGGTAGCAGTACTACACCAGATACCTCATCAGCCGGTACTTCGGGCGGCACAACCAGCAGCACCAGCCCAAGCTCAACCGCCACGACGCCATCGACCTCCGGGTCCTCCGACAGCGGGACGTCGTCCAGCCCGTCCAGCACATCAAGCTCTTCCAGCTCCACAAGCAAGTGATGCGGGATGAAGTGACGGTACTTGGCTTTATTCATGACAGTGCGCGACTGCCCACAACTTTTGCCGGCAGTCGCTCATCTCGTGGGGCTTTCTCAAGCCAGTCTGGGGCGTCGAGTGTACCGCCCAGCGGCACATTGCTCATATTGAGGGATTTTGGCGCTTCCTTTATCGGTTTTCTCTATCTCTCTTCCCCGGCAAAGCATTCGCCGACGGCATGGTAAAACCGATGAGGCGTGTGACCACGGCTGCCAGATACATCAATCCTGCCAGCATCTCGATACTCGCCAGCGACCGCGCGTGAGATGAAACCGCCACGATATTGCCCATTCCAGTGCTCGTCAGAAGTGCGAAGCTCAGGTGGTTCAGGTCTGACCAGCTCCGAGCCGCGCCGTTGTCCGAGAACGCGCCGGGCTGCAAGGCCTGCGTCATCACGAAAAGATGAGTGAATGCCCAGACAAGAAGGGTAAACGTGGCCGCTGCAGCGTACAGTTCATCCACTGTTGTCTGATGATCTTCCATCATGTAGGCAATCAAGCTCCCCGCTGCATAGAAATAAAAGAGAGCTTCGAGCGCGGAAGACCAAGGAAGCAGACCGGGCATCGCAAAAACCGTTTGCAGCGCAACAAGAAAGATGACGGGCACCGCGAGAACGACACTTATCCAGGTCGGGCCCGGCGTTCTGTGAACCGTACGAATCGCCATGCCGAGCACGATGATGCCCAAGGCATTCAAACCGGCGGGGCCGATCTTTGTATCTTCAATGAACGGGTAAAGCAGGACGCCAAGCAACTGAACGCAAAGCAGAATAGCGGAAGGATGTCTTTTCGGCAGGCGAAATCTCATTACGTGAACTTTCTGAAGAAATTTTTACCTTGAGTTATGTCGTATGTTGATTGGGTCCTCAGATCCTTCTTCCCTGAACAAAACAACACGTTAATGCTCTATTTGTTATCGGCATAACGGACCTACTGTATAGCAAAAACCGGAACGGGAGACATGGATGACGGCTTATACGGCACCATTCTTTGATGGCCAACGGCCGCTGGGCTTCAAACCGCACTGGCGTTATATCGACAAGGGGTGGACGCGCGACCTGCGCATCGACTTCATGCGCGGCTTCGTGTTCCTGATGCTGTTCACCGCGCATTTCCCCTTCTTTTCATGGTTCGCCCTAGTCGGCTGGGAGCGCCTTGGCGTGGTGTCGTCGGCGGAGGTCTTCATTCTGCTTGCGGGCGTCGTCACCGGGGCAGTTTATGGCAAGAAACTCGCCTCCGAGGGATTGGGCCCGTGCACCATTAAGCTGCTGGCGCGCGCATGGACACTGTACAAGGTGGCGGCGCTTGTCGCGGTCTCGGTAGCCTTGCTGCGGCTGGTGCCGGGGCTCGATACCTCGGTGCTGACAAGCTTCACCGACCCGGTGACCGGGACTGCCTATCCGCTGTATCCGCCGAAGGAGGCCGGGCTGCTATCGGCGGTGTTGCACGCATTGGTGCTTGCATCGGCGCCGCACCAGTTCCAAGTCGTTGGGCTTTACGTGGTGCTGTTCCTGTTCACTCCGCTGCTCTTCTGGGCCATTTCACGGGGCAAGACCGGCGCTTTGTTGACGCTGAGCTGGGCGCTGTACCTTGTGAATTACTTCGCCCTTGAACGCATACCTGGTACAGCGACGCTGCGGCTCACCGTTGCCCAGTTCGAACAGGCTTTCCCCGTCCTGGCCTGGCAGGTCCTGTTCGTGCATGGTGTGGCGCTGGGCTATCACCGACACTCCGTCCTCGAGTTCTTTGGCACTGCGGTCGGGCGCGCGCTGATCATCTGCAGCATTGCTGCGACAACAATGCTGCTGTGGTTCTCGCTTAATCACCCGCTGGATCAGCTGCCCGACTGGGCGAGGCTTACCGTGATTCCGCCGGAGCAGTTCCATAACGTGTATCAGAGCTATTTTCTGAAGTACAAGCTTGGTCCGGGCCGGCTTCTCAATATCGCGGTATTGTTTGTAACCGCCTTCGTGCTTCTGACGGTATTCTGGCGTCCGTTATACCGCTCAATGGGCTGGCTGTTCATTCCGCTCGGACAGGAGTCGATGTACGTGTTCTTCGTGCATGTCTACATGATCCTGCTCGTGACGAATACAGGACTCGCGACTTCAGGCGGTCCATGGCTTCATACCGCTGTGTTGGCGACGGCGCTACTGCTGTCATGGTGCCTGGTCAAAGTTCGCTTTCTATTCCGTTGGTTGCCTCACTAAATACGTCATGGCAGTCAGTTCTATACAAATCTAAGGACTGCATCTCGGTATGCAGTGGGACCTATTGCGTTGCTACCGCGCTCCCCTTCGGCAATCTCGCCTCCTGGATTATGGCGTCGAACTACCCTATGTTGTGGGCGCCAACAGGGATGTACCCAATTCGAATGGAATGAAGACCACGGTTATTGATGAAAACATAGCCAATACCACTCAAGCGCAACCTTCACTGCCTTACAGGCGTCAACATAGCGTGGAACTGTAACGCTATCGGAAAGGAGTTGGTTATGGCAGCAAGCCTGCTAACCTTGCTAGACGACATCACGCTATTGGCTGACGACATCGCGGTGATGTCGAAAGTCGCGGCAAAGAAAACTGCAGGCGTGCTTGGCGACGACATCGCGCTGAATGCGAACCAAGTCACCGGCTTTTCGCCTAGCAGGGAACTCCCCGTTGTATGGTCGGTTGCAAAGGGCTCAGCATTGAACAAAGTGATCCTTGTTCCTATTGCGCTGATGCTCGTCGCATTTGCGCCATGGTCATTGACTCCCTTGCTAATGGTGGGAGGCGCCTTTCTTTGTTTTGAGGGTGCGGAAAAGGTGTTACACAAGCTGCTACATTCCAAAGAGGAGGATCGGCAACACCATACCGAACTGGTGAGTCACCTACAAATGAGTCCTGAACAATTGCTCGCTGCAGAAAAGGACAAGGTCAAGGGAGCGATACGTACCGACTTCATCCTGAGTGCTGAAATTGTTGCCATTTCCCTAGGTACTATGCAGGGCGCACCGTTGATGACTCAAGCCGCGGTACTCGTGGCTATCTCGATTCTATTCACAATTGGTGTCTACCTCGTGGTCGCGGGCGTAGTCAAGCTGGACGACCTGGGCCTTTACCTGTCTTCTGGCGCAACCAGCGCAAGGCAGGCGATAGGGCGCTTCCTTCTGTGGATGACGCCTTACCTGATGAAAGGGCTATCGATCTTAGGAACTGCAGCGATGTTTCTTGTTGGCGGCGGCATCATCGTTCACGGCTTTCCTGTACTGCATCATTTTGTGGAGAATGCAGAACACAAAGCACATGAGCTTCCCACCGTCGGCAACATTCTCGCAGCAGGAGCACCTGTCCTGTTCAACATACTGATCGGCTTTGCTGTGGGCGCGGTTATTGTTGGCTTAGTTCATCTGTACCGTAAGTCGTTCCGAAAAGGTATGGTCGCGCATTAATCAACCCAAGGACCGCTGTTCCGACGACACGCTTTCTAGTTCAGCAGGCGTGACCACCCGTGCCCTTGCCAGTGCGCACGGGCGTTACAGAACATATTTTTCTCAATATTCCCGTCTACAAGAACGGGCTCGACCGCAACCAGCTCTAGTGGGAAAGGGACAGGATGCTGTGGCAAGAGGTTTTGGCAGTTCTGCAACATGAGTTTTCCGATCTTTCCAATATCAACGACATCACGCGAGTCTGCGTCAGGCTGCTCGTCGCTACAATTTTGGGCGGAATACTTGGTTATGAACGTGAGGCGGTAGGCGCCTCCGCGGGGCTACGCACGCACATGATGGTGTCTTTGGGCGCGGCCCTTTTCGTCCTGGTTCCGCTGCAGACCGGGATGGCGGTGGAAGACATATCACGCGTGATCCAGGGGCTAGCGGCAGGTATAGGGTTCCTTGGTGCGTATTTCGGCGAAGATGACCGGCCATTTCGGCTGAACGTGACCGCTGCGCAGTAGTGCGGTGTTGCGCGCTCAAATTGTAAGGGGTGCGGTCACGATGCGTCCATTTTTCCTCCTTTTTTATGGGCTACGGGCGGCTTTTGCTGGTCTGACGACGCAGACTTATCCACGGCGGCGGGCGTGGTCAGTGTCCAGACCATGAACGACCGCCGCGGTGGGTAAGTCGGTCCAGCGCCACCATGCTGGCTATGCGGCGTCCTTCACAGCCATTGGCTTCGATTGCCGTAGCGAGTCACCGGTCAGTGTAAATCGCTGATGGCGTTGCATGATGCGGTCCAATATCGCATCGGCGATGGTGGCGTCCCCAATCCAGGCGTGCCAGTGCTCGATCGGAAGCTGGCTGGTAATGATCGTGGCCTTGTTTGCGGCCCGGTCATCAATGATCTCCAGCAGGTCCGAGCGCACGCTACTGTCGAGTGCGCCCATACCCCAATCGTCCAATACAAGGACGTCGGTTTTGGCGAGCTGGATCAACCATCTGCCGAAGGCACCGCTGCCGTGCCGCACCCGCAATTCTTCCGGCAGACGCGGCACCCGCTGGTACAGCGCCGTGTGCCCGCGCCGACACGCGTACTGGGTCAGCGCGCAAGCCAGCCACGATTTCCCGGCGCCGGTCGGGCCGCTGATCAGAATGCTGTGGCCCGCCGTTACCCAGTCGCCCAACGCTACGCTCATGACCGTGCGGCGATCTATACCCCGCGCTGCACGTGCGTCCAAGTCTTCGATGGCCGCCTGGGGATACTTCAGTTTTGCTTGCTTGAGCAGGCGTTCCTGTCTGCGGTCGTTTCGGTAATGGACTTCCCGGTCCACCAGCAAGGTCAGACGTTCCTCGAAGCTCATGGCGGCGGCCTCCGGCTGGCGTAGCTGCTCCTCCAGCGCACTGGCTAGGCCATCCAATTTCAGGGTGCGCAATTGCGCCACGGTCGTATGCATCATCATGGAATGTCCTTCACGTTATTGGTAATAACCGGCGCCGCGCACATGCGCATGGTCCGGACTGACCCAGTCGCCCGTCGCGCCAGGAGCGACCTGGTCACGCTTGTTGGCCAGGATGTCGCGTACATTGCGATAGCGGCATGCACCAATGGACAGTGCGACCGTGCACGCTGCTTCCAGCCGTGGCTTGCCATAGCGCTTGGCCAGCGACAGCAGACCCAGACAGGCACGGTAGCCGTGTTCCGGGTGCTTGTTGGCCGACAGCAGCCGCGTGACGATGGCGCCGGTGGCCATGCCGATACTCTCTCCCCAGTCGATCAGGCGCTGCGGGGTCCATTCCAGATGAGCGCGGTGCGCTGCAGGCATGTGCTCGGGCACGGTGGTGAACGCGCCGCGCCGTTCGCTACGGGCATGGCAGGCGACACGCTGGCCGCGATGCAGCAGTTCCACTGCATGGCCGGTGATGCGCGCATCAAGTTCCTGCCCGACCAGTGCATGCGGCACGCTGTAGCGATGAGCCTCGATCTCGACGTGGTAGTCGATGTTGACCTTCACGGTCTTGAAGCGCGCCATCTCGTAGCGCTGCATCGGCAGCGGCAGCAGCGCCGGAGCGTCCAGTGTGGCAAACGCGGTGGCGCGATTGCCTGGCATCTTCTGGAACGGCTTCTGGTTCAGGCGCTGCATGAGTGGTGTAATGGCGCGGTCGACTTCCTCGACGCTGGCAAAGCGCTGGTGGCGCAACCGCGCCAGCACCCAGCGCTCCACGAGTTGCACTGCAAACTCCACTTTGGCCTTATCCTGCGGGCGTCGGGCACGTGCCGGCAGCACTGAGGTGCTGTAGTGGCGGGCGAAGTCGAACACGGTGTCGTTGGCGCGCGGTTCGTAGCGGTCGGCGTCATTGATCATCGCCTTGGGGTTATCCGGCACGATCAGGGCTGGCGCGCCTTGGAAGAAGTGCAGAGCACGCACGGTCGAGGCGATCCAGTCACGCATAGTCTCGCGTGCGGTAGCACAGGCAAAGCTGTAGCCGGATGCGCCCATGGCCGCCACGAAGATGTGCGCACGGCCGCCGTCAGTCAACGGAACAGTCTGGCCAGCGAAGTCGATGAACAGCTTCTCGCCGGCGGGGTGTATCTGGCGCATGGAACGCTTGAGGCGCTTGGCAAAGGCGTGATAGTGCTCGCAGAACTGGGTGTAACGATAAGTTTGGCGGTCGGCGTATTCGGCCTGATACTCCTCCCACAGCAGCATCAACGTCATGCCCTTGCGGCGCAGTTCGTGATGAATGCGGCCATAGTCGGGCATGGCGTAGGCCGAGCGCTTGGCCGGCTTGGATAGCAAGCGCTGTTCAAGTGCCGCCTCGTCCAGGCTACGGACCGTGGTCCAGTCGAGCCCGGCCGCGGTGGCCAGGCTCACGTATTTGGCCACCACACCCTTGGAGATGCGTAAGGCCGCTGCGATTTGCTCATGGGAGAGCTTGGCGTCGAACTTCAGACGCAGTACATCTTTGATGATTCGCATAGAAATCCTGAGTGCGGGCATCGCTTCTCCGGCAAAAAGCCGCAAGCGTACCCGCTTGGGTTAGGTCTATGCGCAACACCGTCACGCTGGCATACGATGCCGTCACGGGATCGTGACCGGCCATTTCGGCATCGTGACCGGCGATTTCGGAAAAGCGCCGAAATCGGTCACGATGCGCCGGAATGAGCGGTCACGTTCGCCCGGAATCGTCGGTCACGATCCTCCGAAACGGGCGGTCACGTTGGTCCGAAATACGCACTTGGGGCTGGCGCCATCATGAAGCGCTGGGAAGCCAGTGAAATCCATGGGCTTACGACTGCGGCCGGCATATGGCTGACCGCAGCGGTTGGCTGTGCTGCCGGGATGGGCCATGAAGCAACTGCAGTTTTAAGTACAGTACTGGCGCTGATCATCTTTTCTATGCTTCGTATTACAAAAAAATGACGCCTAAGCGTGATGATCAAGGCGCCCAGGTGGACTTGGTACAGAATCGATGTCCGACAGAATTCTTGAGTTTATGCCAATCCCGTTCGATATGCCTCAGCAAAGCATGTGGCGCCCTTCGGACGAGCTCATTTTACGACTGAGTGCTCTGTTAAATTGGCAGTTTGGGGTCTATAACGCATTATGCTGCAGGAGAACCCCATGACTGAACTATGCTTCCCGAGATTGATCGCTGACGTTGCGCAAGGCACCCGCTTCGAAACGGTAATGATCCCTGTCATTCCGAAGCAGTTTGCCCCTCCTGCGCCATCGTTCAGCGTTTCCTCTTTTGAAACTGCAGCGCAATGCGGTTTTCTGCACCTGCCCGTGGGGTGGGTTGGTGAGCAGCATCCGTCACCCAGTCGCATGTGGATTTATGTACTCACAGGTCAGATGGATTTCGAGGCAAGCAACGCGGATGTCCGGCATATCCTTCCGGGTAGCGCTCTTCTTTTGGAAGACACGACGGGTGAAGGACACAGCAGTCGCGTCGTAGGTGATCAGCCAGTTACCTTGGCCATCGTGAGGCTGCCGGAATAAGTGACTATGCGACCTGATGAGCTTCTGGATCAACGGTGATGTCGGTGGGTTCCCCAGTCTGGATTCACATTTGGCGGGTTTGGCATGCGTTGTACTGCCTGAGACGTGTCCATAACCGAACTGGAACAACTGACAGTTAGGTCTCGAACACGGATGCCATTTCCCTATGGAGCTACGTCGGGCGGCATCTGCCGCTCGGGAAGACATCTTCCTCCCAGCAGCTTATATCCATATGGCACGGGACTGCCGCTTCCGCATTCCGACTAAACGGCGTCCGCTCTTGACATCGGCAGCAGCAAAGTAATCTTCTATCAGCGCACAGCGGAGCCTATGTCTGGCGCTCAGTGCAAAATACTCGAGGTGGAAAAGCTCTCTTTCAATAGCATATGCCGGGTATCGCAATCTTCAGTGCATCAGCTGCGAATCCATCGAAAATATATAAACCGGCCATTAATCCTATTTGCGAAAGCTCAAAGATGCCCAAGCTTGCCAAACCTATCTTGAATCTAGATGGGGGGGAGGCGAATATCGGTTAAGTCGCCCCGGATTGTAATTCCGGAGTCTGCATGGACAGGGTGAAGGTTCAACTCCTTCTCCCCCCACCAAAGCTACTGGCGCTCTGCTTCCCTCGCGGATGATGGTCCGCAACATGACGTTGTTGAGGCATCACGATCTTGAGTTTGATTAGCCTTTGCATGTGTGCCTGCTCGCCGGTTGGGTGGGCCTTAGCAAAATAACGCCGACATCGCTGATCCGTGCGATTGCCGACATCTTGGCCTTGTACTTGGCAGGGACAACAAGATGGAGTGCTTATGTCGATCACTACCGCAATAACACAATCACTGCGGATTTCTCATCCTGTTCTTCTCGCGCCAATGGATCTGGTTTCCGACGCTCGCTTGACCGCTGCGGTCTCTGCTGCCGGAGGTCTGGGAATTCTCGGAGGCGGATATGGTGAAGAGCAGTGGCTTGCCAGAGAACTCGATCTGCTTGCTCACTCTGGAATACAGTATGGAGTCGGCTTCATCACCTGGAGTATGGCAAAGAATCCAAGGCTCCTGGATCACGCGCTGGAGCGCAAACCGGTAGCGATCATGCTTTCCTTCGGCGACGTGCGACCTTTTGTCAGTCCAATCAAGCGCGCGGGCGCAGTACTGATTTGCCAGATTCAAACGCTCGCCATGGCAAAAGAAGCGGCTGATTGCGGTGCAGATATCCTGGTTGCGCAAGGGACGGAAGCAGGAGGCCATGGAGTATCTCGAGGGCTAATGACGCTCCTGCCGGAAGTCATTGATGCTGTTGGAGGCAAAATCCCTGTGGTTGCTGCCGGCGGAATCGCCGACGGCCGTGGGCTGGCTGCTGCACTCATGCTTGGCGCATCAGGCGTCCTGATGGGTACGCGATTCTATGCCACACAGGAGTCCGCTGCGCTGCAAGCGGCCAAGGAACGGGTACGTTCGGCGACGGGCGATGATACGTTGCGCAGCATTGTCTTCGACATTTCCCGACGCAATGTATGGCCAGCGCCATTTACTGGCCGGTGCTTGCGTAATAGCCATGCGGACCGCTGGTTCGGGCGTGAGATTGAGCTGCTCCGGCATCAGGAGACCGAGGCCGCAAGATACGCGCAGGCACGCAGCGCCGGTGATTTTGACATTGCGGCAGTCATAGCGGGGGAAGCCACCGGGCTAATCCCAGACATTCCGTCTGCGAAGGATATCGTTGAGAACGTGGTGCGCGACGCGTCGGCACTGTTGTCAAATAGCGCTCGGCATGTTGCGCCGCACGCCACGTCCAACCAAATTAGTTAAAAGCGCGTAGTTCTCGATGGCCGAACTGAGCATACTGTATGAGTCCACTGGGCCTAGGCCGTTTGATAACAACACTCGGATTCACATTTCGTCTTTGAATACTACAAAAATCTTACGAAGGGCAGCTTTCTGGACAGGGTAACATCAGCATAGCGCCACGTTCTGAAGTTTACCGGCGATACGCTCATAGCTGAAAGTGGCAAGGAAGCAGCCTAATGTGAAATTTCTGTTCCAGATAGGCGACCTAACAGTCCACCATTCGATGGCATGGCCGTTACATGTGCAAGCTGAGGGGGCAATAACGGGGGGAAGGAGAGACTTCAGTGAATGAGGTCCCCATTCGACATGGAACACTGAAGTCTCTGGCTAATCACCTTGCGATGTATTGACTAGCCAGGTCAGATTATCCCTCCTACGAAGATGGGCATCTTGAAATCGGTCAAACATAAGGAATCCATCATCTTTGCATGCCTTCTCCTGCGAACCTTTTTCATGCGACTCGCATCGAGATGGTCTGAAACCACGCAACGTCAAATTCTACGGACAAGTGTGAAAAGGGAGGAAGGTAGGTGAACCTTATTGCCGCATCCTTACCAGCATACGGATGAAGTCACGTGCTATCGCTTGATCATGCTCGTTCAGGCGGCGCAAGTCATCGATGACTCTTGCATGTTGCGGGTCGTATCCGTCCGTCGTGCTGTTAGACGAATGTGGCGTGTGCTGCGCGGCCCCAAAGCGTAACCATTCCGTGGTGACACCTAACCACTGGGCAAGGGCACGCAGTTTTTCCTGAGTCGGAATGGATTCGCCTACCAGCCATTTGCGAGCCGCATGAACGGTGATGGCACGACCGTCAAATCGAATATTGAATTCCCGCGCCAGTTGCGTCGGCCCGACATCTGCATATTGAGCATCGCGCAAGGCTTGCTGCAGACGATCTCGGAAGCCTTCACGTTCATCTGTCGAATTCATGAGCGAGCCCTGTTAGCTGCCTGTTTTCAGCATATGCCATATTCATCTCTTCTACCAGTTGGTTACGTTTGCACCAACCATCGCGCTTCTCACGTTGCAATACAGACATTGTATAAATTCAGGTCGCCATATTGCTTTTCGATAACATTCACTTACAGGTGATACAGGTTCAGGAGGTCACATTCCAGCAGTTCCTCCCTATGATGTTTCGTGCAATGACGATTTGATACCAATTTTTGGGAGAACATCATGAAAAACACGAAGATCGCTAGTCCCGCTGTAAAGTTGTCCACACTCGCCGCCGCGCTGGTGGTTAGCAGCGTCACATTCGCACAAACCGTAGCCACCACGGATACGACCGTAACGGCTACGGCAACTTCTACGCCGACGACAACAACGACGACGCAAGTGAGCGCTACTGCAGGGACAGGAACAGCGACCACCACAGTGACCGCGACTACGGCACCGACAACGTCCACGACAGATGCAACAACAACTAAAAAAGGTGCCACGGTCTATAAACCCGGCGCGACTTTGCCCGCTGGCGTTACCGCAAAGGCTAATGGTGGAGCAACAGTAGTGCTGCCTGAGACGGCTCAGGCTGGCCAGGCACGCGCTGCAGAGAACAAGACAGCCGCGGCGGAAAGGCGCGAAGCGGTTGCTGCCTTCAATGCGGAAAAGCCGGCGAAAGTTGATAAGGTCGAGAAAGTAGAGAAGGTCGCGAAGATCGACAAAGTTGAAAAAGTGGAAAAGGTAGAGAAGGTCGAAAAGGTGGCGAAGATTGAGAAGATCGAACGGCCGGAAAAAATCGAGAAGGCGCGCCGCAACTAAGCCATAAGCAAGTCACAACCAAGCCATCTCCATATCGCCGGGCGACTGCTGTTGCCCGGTTTTTCATTGGTACTACAATTGTTATTAGAATGAAAAAACTGACTCTCCTTGCCGCAGCCTTCTTGTCTCAGACTGCGCTGGCCGAAGGTAATGTCACCTTGAAGACGGGCTTCGACTACACCACAGGCAACTACGGCACGAGCACCCGCACTGAAATTACCGCCATCCCATTCATCGGCACTTACGAGACGGGCGACTGGACGTTCAAGGCGTCGATCCCTTATCTGCGGATTACCGGATCAGACAATGTTGTAGCAGGCGTAGGTGTGGTACGGCCAGCCTCCACTGCGGTGCGCACGGATACCGGCCTTGGTGACCTTACCACCAGCGCGACCTATTCGTTCCTGATCGACCCGAAGTCGCAGTTCGGTATTGATGTGACAGCCAAGATTAAGTTCGGCACGGCAGATGCCGACAAGGGGCTAGGCACCGGGGAGAACGATTACTGGGTGATGATCGACCCTTATGCCAAGATGGGTAACATCACCTGGTTCGGCGGCATCGGTTATGGCATGCTGGGATCGTCCGACACGCTGCAGCTCAAGGACGTCGTAAGTGCGAATGCGGGGCTGTCCTACAAGTTGAACCAACAAGCAAGCGTTGGAGCGATGCTGGATTATCGGAGTAAGTCCACGGACACGGGGTACGTCCAGCGTGAGCTGACCGCGTTCTACTCACACAAGCTCGGCGGCGGGTACAAACTGCAGGCATATGCCACCAAAGGCTTTTCTGACGGCAGTCCTGACTGGGGTGCCGGGGCCAACGTTGGCTACAATTTCTAGGCCCGTGCGTTTAGCTAGGCACTCATTCTTATGAGCGCACAATGGAAACAGCTGCCTTTAACGGTCATACGACCCAAGTCACGGCTATGGGGCTGTTTCCCATAGCCGGTGCAATGGAGCGATATACCTTTCAGGCGTAGCTGTGTGCTGTGGGATCAAGCCCGCTTGCGACCAGGCGGCCGGACGTCCGCGTGGCGATGTGGTGAAGCAGTGCGGACGGACAGTCGGCGTAATGGCAGGTGTACATAACGCTCGCTGGCCGCTTCCATCAGGATGCCTTCGACAGCTGTAAGCAACATCGCGCTCGCTTGCCTGTCGCCGCATTCTTCCCGCAACCCTGCCAGATTGAGTGCGCCCTGAGCGCCCATAACTTTGAGCGCGGCTCGGATGACCGGCATGAAACGGTGGGAGAAGTCCGCACCGTTGACTACGATGCCGTAAAAGGGAATGTGCGTTGTGTGATAGCCGATCTTAACCTGCCTAGCAAAATCATAGAGGTGACCCTCATCGAAATGCGCCCCACAGAGAACCAGCGAGATACTCCCATCCAGTTCAGCCTGGGCGCTGTGCCAGTCAGTGCACGTTACCAGCTCGAAGTCGTTTCGTAATGCGTTGAGGGGAAAAGCGATTTCTTCTTCACGTCCTGCGAGCAGAATCCGCTGCATACGCCTCCCGACTTGTTTTCATGTATGGAGGTTAGAAAGATTGAGCGCAAGCAAGTTCCCAATAGTGCAATTATTTACAAATAGCAATACCTTGATGAAGCGGTCCTCTCTACTTCTCGGGATGGTAACTCGGATCTGCCCATTATTGATTTGGCGTCTGTAGATATGATCCTTTAACCTTTAGGAGGTAATGATGTTTAAGCGCATAGGAGATAGCGAAGGCAGCCTTGGCGGAACATGGACTAGCCACCGAAATTCAGGCAACTAGCGGACTAGACGCAGTCCGTATTTTTTACGCATCGCATCTTCAAGTTCCTCTATGCATTTTTGGGTTACAAACGCCCGCACTGATTCTCTCTGGTCTTCTCCCCCGATATCATCAACGTCAATGGAAGCCTTCCACTGGTCTAGCAAATCGTCCAAAGCTGTACGATGTACGAAGTCTTCATTTTTCATCTCTCTTACCCACTCTGTTTCACAAATCGGC
Organism: Noviherbaspirillum malthae; assembly: GCF_015352985.1. Classification (GTDB taxonomy): domain Bacteria; phylum Pseudomonadota; class Gammaproteobacteria; order Burkholderiales; family Burkholderiaceae_D; genus Noviherbaspirillum; species Noviherbaspirillum malthae. Next base: position 76,751 of record NZ_JACYXF010000025.1, read on the forward strand.
AAACCATCGAGAAACCACATCGTTGTATAGTTTCGCTATTACTTATGAAATAGACCACTTCGAGAAGTTCGAGTTGAAGAAGGCATTTTCTTTGGGGGCCTAGCCTCATTTGCCTGCGCGAGCCACCAGAAGTTTGACAATGGGTCTTGTATCAACATTGCCGGACCGTCGGCATTAATTGGTAACGGGTTGTCTCTTCCCCGTGATTCGGTATGTTCCAGCGAAGTATATTCCCCTGAAGAAATTCTTTGACATTAATGTGGCTAAGCGCCAATGGCTGGAGTTGAACAGGTAGCAGCCGTATTTGAGATTTCTGTGCAAGGGCGGCTGCCTTGGAACCTTGTTGGCAAAAGGGCATTCTTTCGACATTTTGTGTAATAGGTGAGCACGCGTTACTCGTTGCAAGCCATCGGCGGCACTCGTGCTGTTCCATTTTGTTGTTTGTATCAAAGACTATCTGGCGCAACCGGCTACAAGGACTTGCCACGTCTTGTCAGCACTGTTCCGCACTCTTGCCAGTGTAGCGGTCGGCGCGATGGTTGTTGGCGAGCGTCAGATTTAGAATCACTGTTGCGATCAGCGAAATAAGGGCCGTGTGAATGCTGTCCGTCATCGCGAAAAGCAGCAATACCAGACAGTCCAGCGTCAGCTGCGTAATGCCTGCACGCAAGCCGAATGCCTCTTGCAAATACAGGCACAGAATGTTGAAGCCGCCGAGACTTGCATTGTGCCGAAACAGGATCAGTAGGCCAACACCGGCGAGCAGGCCGCCGGATATCGAGGCGAAAATCAAATCAATGCTGTCGAAGCGTACTAAACTTGGGATGGCCTCGCAGAAGGCCGACAGTAGAAGCACGGAGCCGAGCGTCTTGATGGTGAAGCCCCATCCCTTCTTTCTTACCGCTAGAATGTAGAAGGGAAGGTTGACTGCGGCAAAAAACAAGCCGAAGCTGAATCCGGTCAGCTGGTGCACTAAAAGTGCAACGCCGACAACGCCTCCCGTCACCAGACCAGCCTTGCTCAGCACCGTGACGCCGATGGCTGCCAAGAAGGTGCCGGTAAAGATTGCCTGCAGGTCTTCGATTGTCGTATGTGTACTGGCTAGGCTAATCTGGCGTGTCGGAAGAAGTGGCATTGCTGTGTACCGCAAAGAGTCGGCGGGTCCTGTGCGTGTGATTCCTTGGGAAGCGCAGACTACGACATCTGCCTTCCATCATGGGTGCTGCTGTGATCGGTCAGCAAAGTTCTCTGGCTCTCTGGCCCGGTTTCAAGTGGCGGCGCAATCCGCCTTCAACGCTTCAGCATGCTGCAGAAAAGATGCAAGCATCCTGTCCATGGTCGTAATATGGAAATGGAGCCACTGGGAAAACAGGCCAGCAATTTCCTGTCCCTCTGCTATGGCGCCCTCCCTGACACGCAGGCAGGCCTGCTGAAGCGCATTAAGCGCCTGGGCGTGCTGCCCGCGGTGGCATAAAACTCCTGGAAAGCCAATGTCTGCCATTGCCTGCTCCTCGTCCTTGAAATGATTACGGACTTCCTTCAGCAATGTCTCAAACGCCGCGACGAATTCAGCATCGGAAACTGATGACAGCTGGTCAAGCCTATCGTGCAGTGCATGGTGGGATTCATCCATGAAGTCGATACCTAGCGTGAGCGATTCCGAAGTTGAGTCGCGAGAAGGAATGAGGCACATACATGCTTTCTTACAGAGTCAAATGGCAGTGGAGGCCTGCATTGCCTATGACGGAATACCGCCCGGCCCCACGCAGGAATGATGATGTCATCTGGCGACGCCCGGCTTAGCGGAGCAGTGCCTTGGCCAAGCATAAAGCCGCGGCATCCCCCAGTAGCTCTCAGTCGTCAGGAAGCGATGTTAGAAGTAGCACCCCGAGATTTGATTGATCCAAGTCAATTTATTCCGAACCGTCCTGCCACAGCTAATGACGGTCGATTGACATCCGCGCTCATTACTTCAAATGGCAGCTGACAGTTGCAAACGCCGGGTAGGACCGCAACAGACAAGATCGCATCCGCGTTCGATCAGAAGGCATCCCAGAGACATCAAACTCATGAGAGGAGAGGAGAGGCGGAGCGGTGTATCGCTTCGCAACGGACGTGCATGGGAAATTCACGCGTTATTTCGCCTTACTACTTATTGGCGAAATGTTCCTCTCTTATGGGATTGAAGTTACCAGCAACCTCTTCGCCAGTAAGGGTGACTAAAGCCAGGAAGCGAGCCGATCATGGACACCGCTTAACGGAAGACCATGACTGGAACCGGTGAGTCTGCCAGTACTCGCTGCGTCTCGCTGCCTAGCAGGAGCTTGCTTATGCCTCTGCGTCCGTGAGAAGCAATGAAGATGACATCACAGCCGAAGCGTTCGACGGCTGCAATCATCTCTCCGCTGGGATCAACTGAGCACGGCGTCGTCGTTTCACATGGCACCCCTTGTTTCCGCGCCTCGTCGGCAAGACGCTGGACATATTGTTTTGAAAGGCGCAGCGCATCGTTCTCAATTTCCTTCTTATAGCCTGAAATCGCAGCTCCTTCAATTGGATGCGGATACACGTAGGGATGAGCCACTGAAATCGCCACGATTTTCCCATTATTCGTCTTGGCCGCTTCAATCGCAGGGCCAAAGGTTTTTTCTGCCAACGGCGATCCATCAGTTGGAACAAGTATGGATTTGAACATAACGATTCTCTCCTAAGCTAATGAAATAAAGAAATTCAGCATCCCCTACCATCAGGACACACCCATGCTCTCGGTCAAATCCGTCTGATGTGCCAAGGTATAGTCTGCAATGCAAGCGCCATTATTTGCGGCGTCGTTGTGGCCAAGGGGGCTCGGTTTATTGTGGCTGCAATTCAAGCTTCATCAACATTGTCCCACCTTCGGTCGAGGGGGAAATTTCAAATCCAAGGGTGCTCGCTAGGTTGAGAATTCCATGGTTGTAGCTTAGTGCCTCGCCGACGATACGCTGCGTACCCCGCTGAGTGCAATATACAATCAGTTTCTTCATCAGTGCGTAACCCAATCCTTGACCCTTATGATCGGAGCGAACAATTACCGCAAACTCCGCCTCAACGTTGTCAGGATCCGCAACAACGCGTGCAACACCGAGGGTTTCCCATGCTCCAGTATCAAGCTTGCGCGTGGCAATGAACGCCATTTCGCGGTCGTAGTCGATCTGTGTCAGCCGCGCGAGCTGCGAAGGCGATAACTCACGTATTCGAATGAACATCCGGTAGCGGACGTCTTCCGGGTCTAGCGCGTTGAAGAACGCCACATGCGCAGCGCCATCCTCGGGTCGGATCGGACGCAACAACAGCTCGGCACCTTGCCACTGAACCCGTTCTTCCAGCTCGGCCGGATATGGGCGGATGGCCAGTCGTTCCAATCCATTGCCTTTTACCGGTTTCACGCAGATACGCGCATCCAGCGCAATCACGCCATCGGCGTCCGCAAATAGCGGATTGATGTCGAGTTCCTGCAGTTCGGGCAGGTCGATCACCATGTCGGATACCTGTACGAGCGTGCGGCTGACTGCTTCGATATCGGCCGGACGACGGTTGCGGTAGCCGCCAAGCAGCCGTGCAATGCGCGTACGTGAGATCAGCTCGCGGGCCAACACGCCGTTAAGCGGCGGCAGTGCAATAGCACGATCGGCCGTTACCTCAACCGCAATGCCGCCTTGCCCGAACAGAATAACAGGTCCAAACACCAGGTCCGTTGCAACACCTACAATGACTTCGCGGCCCTCCGGCCGTCGCGCCATCGCCTGCACCGTGAAGCCTGCCAATCGCGCATGCGGATATACCTCACGGAGCCGCGCATGCATCTTTTCGGCAGCCGCTGTCACCGCCTCAGCGCTTTCCAGGTCCAGCACGACACCGCCTACATCGGACTTGTGGGTGATATCGGGAGAGAGGATTTTCAACGCGACCGGAAAACCGATGTCTTGTGCCACTTGACCGGCAGCGACGGGATCATTGACGGTGCGGGTTTCCACAATCGGGATACCGTAAGCTGCCAATACCTGCTTGGCTTCCCATTCCGAAAGCAGCTCCCGCTTCTCGGCAATGACCTGCTCCACAATTGCACGTGCACTTTTCTTGTCTTCAAGGTGCATGTCCGATATGGCGGACGGTACTTCCATCAATAGCTGCTGGTTTCTCTGGTAACGAACCATCTGCATGAAGCCACCGATTGCCTTTTCCGGCGTATCGTAGGTCGGCACACCGATGTCTGCGAAAGTCCTTCTTGCGGCTGCTACAGATTCGCCGCCCAGCCAGCAAGCCAATACATTACGTTGCGATTGCCTGAGAATCGGGGACAGCGTCGTTGCTATCTCGACGCTTGGTACGATTGCGGTAGGAGCATGGATAAAAAGTATGGCATCGACATCCATGTCGTCCAACAGGATTTTCAGGGCTTGCGCGTAACGTTTGGGGGGCGCGTCACCCACGATATCGATCGGATTTGCCTTGGACCAATTGTCTGGCAATACCGCGTCAAGACGTTCCAACGTCGCAGGGGAAAGGCGAGCGAGCTTGCCACCGGACGAGATAAGGGTATCGGTCGCCATCACACCCGGACCGCCGCCATTGGTAAGAATCGCTAGGCGCTCTCCGCATAGCGGACGCAGGCGGGCCAGGGTCTCGACCGCATCGAACAGTTCTTCAGTCGAGTACACTCGCAGCATGCCCGCACGCCGGATTGCCGCGTCGTACACGTCGTCGGCGCCGGCCAACGCACCGGTATGGGATGTGGCCGCCTTCGCGCCTTCTGCGACCCGGCCGGCCTTGATGACCAGTGTCGGCTTGCTGCGTGCAGCCGCACGCGCGGCCGACATGAACTTGCGTGCCGAGCTGACCGCTTCGATGTACAGCAGGATGGCTTGCGTATCGGGGTCACTGGCGAGACAGTCGATGACGTCGCCGAAATCCACATCCGCGCTGTCGCCAAGGGAGACAAACTTCGAAAATCCGATGTTGCGTGACTTGGCCCAGTCGAGTACGCCGGTGACCATGGCTCCGGATTGAGAAACGAATGCGATCTTGCCGGGCAAGGCATCGACATGAGCGAAGCTGGCATTGAGGCGAATGCCAGGCACTAGCATGCCGACACAGTTCGGCCCCAGGATGCGCAACAGGTAGGGTTTGGCGGCGGCCAGCATCAGCTCTTTCATCGTCTTGCCGCGCCAGTCCTTGTGCACCGACAATCCTGCGGTAAGCACAATGGCAGCGCGAGTTCCGCGTTCGCCGAGCTGGCCAATCAACTCTGGAACACTAGCAGGAGGTGTACAGATAACCGCCAAGTCGGGGGTACCGGGCAGGGAAGCAATGTCGGGGTAGGCCTTGAGGCCGCATAGCGTTTCATACTTCGGATTGACAGGATAGATGTCCCCTTGAAATCCCCCGCAGACGACATTTTCCAGCACGGTAGTGCCGACGCTGCGAGGCCTGTTGGACGCACCGATGATGGCGACTGACTTGGGGTGAAACAGGTAATTCAGATTGCGAACCGTCATGTGCGCCTCGGATTGGTAGAAACGTTGCCAAGCTATCCGTATTGAAACCTCGATGGGGTGCAATCGGTATAAAACTCAATGCGAAATGAGTACGGGTACCGTCATCGATTGCAGGACCGTGCGCGTGGTCCCGCCAAGCAGGATTTCACTCAGGCGAGAGCGGCCATAGCCGCCCATGACGAGCAAGCCGGCGCCAACGTCAGCCACATGGGACAGCAGTGCATTGGCAACATCGATGTCCTGCGTGGTCTTCTGCCTGGAAACATCGACGTTGATGCCATGGCGTACGAGGTAAGCGGCGATATCGGCTCCGGGTTCCTCTCCATGGGCTCGCAAAGATACCTCCGGATTGAAGATCACAACTTGTACCTGACGCGTCGCCCGCAGCAGTGGCAGCGCGCCATTGACCGCCCGTGCGGCGGCCAGACTGCCGTCCCATGCAATAACCGCTCGCTCCCCGAAATGGGAAGTGTCATCGACATACGGTGCCAAAAGTATCGGGCGCCCGCTGTTGAGCAGGGTGTACTCGGCAACGTCATTGCGTTCACCGGCCACGTTTTCCGCAGGGTCGGATTGGCCGACAATGACGAGGTCGCAATAGCGTGCCTGCAGGGATAATGCTTCGCCTGCTTCATCCTCGATAAGCCGTTTCTCGAAAGATCGGACATGATTGCGTTCGGCAATCTGTTCGAATTCAGCCAATGCTTTCTCGGCATGCTCCTGCATGTATGTCATGCAGGCCTCCAGCACCGGTGCTGCGCCGGGAACCATGCCTCCTGAATACAGCACCGGCAGCAAGCCGGTTGGCGCCGCACCAATCAAATGCGCATCATTTTCCGAGGCTATCCGAGCAGCCAGTACAACCCGTTGCGTAGTATGTCGGGACCCGTTGACGTGAACGGCTATCGTACGGTACGGCATATCGTTACTCCCATGATGTGGCAAGTAAAACCGGAATCAGACAAGGGTCCGGTACGGTTGGCGGCCTGAAAGCCGGCGTAATGAACAGGCGAGCCCATGGTAGAAGTGCGGGTTGAAAATTTGATTGATGCAGATCAAAGTGCACTGAACGCCGAAGAGGCGGTTGCCAGGTTTTTTCCCGGCCGGGATTTTTTGATTCAGGTCAAGGTAACAAGCAGGGCTTGGGCCGCATAGTGACATTCATCCGCCGCTGCGGGATGCGATGACATCAGCGGCGATTCGTGCGCTGGAGGATGCTGACATGGACAAATCAACTGAGAAATTCATACTCGACATCATTGATCACGGCAAGGACCTGACACTCGCTACTGTCAGGTCTGACGGTTATCCACAAGCGACTACGGTCAGCTATGCAAACGATGGCATGGACATCTACGTTGGTATCGGCAAGAACAGCCAAAAGGCAGATAACCTGCGCCGCAATAACAAGGTTTCGCTGACGATCAACGCACCGTACAAGGATTGGAACGAGATCAAGGGATTGTCTATCAGCGGCACCGTGGAGTTCCTCAACGACGCAAAGGAACGGGCCTGTCCGAATTTCTGTGTGCGGGGCCGGGTTAGTTGATGGCGTTGGTGAAGCGCTCGCCAAACATGATGGCGAACTGATTGGCCGCCTGCTTCCACGTCCGCTGCGGCATCTTCCAGTCTTTT
>NZ_JACYXF010000026.1 GCF_015352985.1 Noviherbaspirillum malthae
TAACTCTATCGTCACCCATGGTGGCGGATTCCTTTCTGCTGAAATGTTTCGGTCTAGACAACCTTATTTCAGCAGCATCCGCCGCCTTCTTCAACTACCCCTCATCCACAACATTCCGTTATACCTCCTGCAACAGGCCGAAGCCGCGCTCCGACGCATGCATATGCTTCGATAAAGCGGAAGAGTTCGAGGTCTTGAGAGACGTCACATAATGTTCATCGATGTCGCTGCTGGTTACAGTTATTTACCCTTGATACATCCGGCTTGTCGTTATATGCCAAACCGCTGGTTAGGCTTTCGTCAACTACAGTGAAAGCCTGAAATTTTGATGTACAAGGAAAACGACTCCGCCTGGCCTGATGACATCGTACAGTGCGCGAATGCGTCCTGCGGCCTGCGCTATCGTGCGGTCAAACTCGTACCGACGATCTCGCGCCCGGATAGTCTGGGGAAATTATTCTGTCCCTATTGCGGACATCCGAGCGGCGCCGACGCGCGCTATGTCTGGTTCGGCCTGCGTCTTCAATCCCGATCCTGACTGCAATTGCAAATCGAAAAGCGTTGAAGAGATATCAACGTTGCGGCGAACTTTTTAGGTGCCGACTTATCAACAAGTAGGCAGTGGTTCCAGGCTGCACAAGGGGGTGCGACCCCGGCAATCGTTCTATTTCGGGTCTTCAGAGAGTCTTCTGAGCAATCAAAGCGATGTTACGGAGAAAAACATGGTCAACAGATTAGCAACAGTGGCTGCGCTGGCAGTGGGCGGCTACCTTCTTTCCAAGCAGTTCAAGAAAAATCGCGGTTCCGGCATGAGCTCTTCGACGACTGCGTCGATCGAGGTCAATGTGCCGGTCAGCACGGCCTACAACCAGTTCACGCAGTTCGAGGATTTCCCCAAGTTCATGGACAGCGTGCATGAGGTCCGCCAGATCGACGACACCCACCTGCACTGGCGTGCTTCGGTGGCCGGCAAGGAAGAAGAATGGGATTCAGAGATCACCGAGCAGATTCCCGACAAGCGGATCGCGTGGCGCAGCATCAACGGCGTGCCCAATGCCGGCGTCGTCACCTTCCACAAGATCAATGAAAACGTCACCCGCATCATGCTGCAGATGGACTACGAGCCGCAGAGCATCGATGAGCAGGTCGGCGATACCCTGGGACTGGTGAAGATGCAGACTCAGGGAAATCTGAAGCGCTTCAAGCAGCTGCTTGAGGCCAAAGGCGGCGAGACTGGCGCGTGGCGCGGTTCGGTGACGCAGCACTAAGCTGGAAGAGCGTTAAGCAAGGTAGCGGCGTTGATCGCAGGATTGCTTTAACTTCGTGTGAGTTTCGGAAAGCAAAGGCATGTACTTGATGGGTAATGCCCGGCAAGTTCTCCTTTGGATCCTGCCTGAAAGCATACGCCGACAGCCGTCTGAGTAGAGATTTCTCGATGAACCGCAGGTCGCAATGGCCAGTTCTTCAAGGATTCTCTACTTTTTTTCAGGTTACCTCAAATCACCTTGTTGAAAATTATGGGAAGTCTCATTTCCGGATGTTTTATCAGGAATCCCATATTTAACCAAATTGCGAAGCTCTTCCGCACTTGTGTAGTTATTATTGTCGTTCGGATTAATAATAGCTAAGCCACCTACTTCCAAAATTTGCCTCGCTGCTTCTCTCGCTTCGGGAGAAAACGCAACTTTTTCGCCATTAAAGTTTTTTACGTATCCCATCTCTGAAATCATTCTTAAATTTCCCTCTGTGTAACCAACATCCATATTAGGGAAACGGCGATCCAGTTCATCAGCAAGTACCGGTGCGGCTTTGTTAACGACGTTTTGTATTTCCCCTTTTATCTTCGGTAATGTTGAGGAAAAATTCAATACTTCCTCATTCTTCTTTGGTAATGTTGAGAAAAAATCCGATATTGGATTTGATATGGATGCGGAATTTATTGTAGTCATTCAGGCCTCTCCAATTTGAAATTAAAAAAGGTTTTTTAATCAAATATATTCCAGGCGAGATATCACTATCTGCTTTGCCGGTTTGCTCAGGTTTATGCTGAATCGCCAAGCGGTTCGATCGCTTTCTCTGATACCCGGTAGAATACCTCTCTGCAGTGAAGCGCTATGTCATGGAACCGCTTGATCCGACATGAATATATGTAAAAAATTTAACGCTTAGTACTTTTGTGTGGCGAAGCCGACGATAAAGTTCCTGACGACAGTGCATTCAGTTACAACATTTCACTGCAGCAGTCATGAGACGCACGCCAGCAGAAGCGCTGTTCTTGCAAGAATCGATGACCATCCCTTAAACCATGGCTGTACATACTTGCAGCCATAAATATCCTGCGCAATCTCGTTCCAGACGGCTGACATCAGTAGTTCCAGCGTAAAATCCCCTGCCCCGTACTTTTATGGCGCCGCCTGCGAAAGCGGTCTTCCCGCGTCCGGGATACGGTGCGAACGCTTTCAGGCTCGTAAGAGAAACAGACAATGTCAAGTAATGCAATGGATATCGACCAACCAGCCATGCTGGTAACCGAACGCCTGATCCTGAGGCAATGGCAGCAACGCGATCTCATGCCTTTCGCGGCAATGAATGCCGATGCAGAGGTCATGCGGCATTTCCCCGCGCCGCTGAATGTCGAGCAGAGCAATGCGCTGGCCGGCCGCCTGTGCCAGCTCATCGCACGCGACGGATGGGGCTTCTGGGCGGTGGAGACCCGCAGCCATGCGGAATTCATCGGCTTCGTCGGGCTGCGGGAAACCATGCCGGACATGCCCTTCGGCTCATGCACGGAAGTCGGCTGGCGGCTGGCGCGCAGCCATTGGGGAAAGGGCTATGCAACCGAAGCCGCGGAAGGGGCGCTGCGTTTCGGTTTCGAGAAGCTGGCGCTGGAGGAAATCGTGTCCTTTACCGCCTTGTCCAATCAACCGTCGCAGGCGGTGATGCGCAGGCTCGGCATGCGCCGCAATCTGCGCGAAGACTTCGACCATCCCGCAGTCCCGGAAGGTCATGCGCTGCGCCGGCATTGCCTGTACCGGCTGTCGTACGACATGTGGCGGGAACAGCGTGCCTGACGCATACCGCCTGGGCTTATGGGCTGCGATGTGCAGCCTCTCGGCCTGACTCTTTCACCGCTTCAAGCCTGGTGCCGGAAGCTCAGGCCGGCCTGGTAGTTTCGGCAAGATCGGCCAGGGTGCCGACATATTCATTGCGGCACCCGCCGCATCGCGAGAAATCCAGAGATCGCAGCTTGCAGGTGCCGAGCCGGGCATCCCTGGCTTGGCTTTGTTCTTCAAGCGCCATGCCCAGACATTTCAGCGCGGCTTCCAGCGCGGTCCACTCATGCGCAAATGCCCGCTCCCGCTGGTCAGGCGGCTGTCGTCGAATGCGCGTTGCCGCTTCCGGCGGCAGGTAATCCTGCATCACCGCTTCCCAGTCCGGCATCGCCGATACGCGCATGAGATCTACGCCTGCCGGGTGCCGGCTGAGAGCGGCGATCGAGCAGCCGGGTTCATGACTGATCGACAGGTGGACTTTCATGCCGCGCACCACGGCGTACGGTGCTTGGCCCGGCTGCGTCACCAGTTCTACCAATTCGGCCGGCACCGCATGCTGCAGCGAGAGGACGTCGCGCAGGGCCGCGCGTATTTTTGCGCGTGCATCGTGCCGTATCGCCGAGTCGGCGGTCGCGACGCTGACGACGAGCGGGTCCGCGGCGATCTCGCGCAGCTTGAGCCCTTCCGGCAGCGGCCACGGATAAACCTCGACGGGAGCACCCCGCACGGAATCAGTCCCTCTCCGGCTGTGCCGGGCAGCCGTGCCAGCGCGTGGCGGATGGAATATGCTCGCCTTTCATCACCAGCGTAAGCGGGCCGAGCCGCGCATGGTCCTCGACCTTCGCGCCATACAGCACGGCGCTGCGCGGGCCCATGTAGACGCAGCGTCCGATGTTCACGTCGTCGATCTTCATTACCCGGTCCTCGAACAGGTGGGTCTGCGGACAAGACAGCGCATTGATCTCGCTGTACTCGCCGATGCGCACGCAGTCGAATTCGGTGATGTCGGTGGTATCCATGTACACCCCGCGCCCGATGCGGGTACCCAGCAGATTCAAGGCCGGCGGCAGCCAGGGCGTGCCGCGCAGGTAGCGCATGAAATTGGGCACGGCAATGCCTTCGTAGAGATTCGTCACCGCTTCAGACAGCCAGACGAATGGCGTCCACATCGGCGCATTGCGCTTCTGATACCGGTACAGCAGCGTCCACTTCAGCAGGGCGACGAAAAGGAAGGTGCCCGCGCCGTAGGCCAGGCCGGCCATGGTCAAGTCGGCAACGGCTTCCAGCCAGCGTCCGGCGCCGGCCAGCGGCATCACGTCGAGCACGATGGTATAGCCGACCGCGATCACGATGGCGTGCGGCGCGATGATGCGGAAGGCTTCGACCAGTCCGCGTGCGAGGCGGCGCAGCGGCGACGGACGAAAGGTCAGCTTCTCGGGGAATCCCGCGGTCTCTTCGCGCGCCGGCAGGTGCATGGGCGGAGAGCCCAGCCAGGTGTCGCCGTCGCGGATGGCGGCGTTGTCCGGCACGGTCGAATGCACGCCGATCAGGACATTCTCGGGCAGCAGCGTGCCGTCGGGAATATAGGCGCCGTTGCCGACGAAGCTGCGGCGCGAGACCTCCGTGGGTTTCATCGTCATCCAGCCGCCGTCGATGCGCTCGTCGCCCAGCATGACGGCATCGGCGATGAAGGTATCGTCGCCCAGCGTCAGCATGTCGGGTACCAGGCCGAGCGCCGTGGAGATCTCCGCGTTGCGGCCCACCTTGGCGCCGAGCATCCGGTACCAGGACGAGGCATAAAGCGTCGCGTACAGGCCGTGCAGCACGTTCAGGCTGGATTCCTGAATCTGGTTGACGAACCATTTGCGGCAGTACAGGTTGCTGTGCACCGGCCAAGTGCCCGGCTTCATGCGCGGCAGCACGCTCCAGCGGATCAGCGCCGACAGCAGCAGGGTGCATACCACCAGCACCGCCGTGGCCGGGAAGGCGAGCACGAAGTAGCGCGCAAGCTGCCACGCGATGCCGTTGCCCTGCAGCCAGGTGAAGTGGCTGCCGGTATCGAGCCAGTCGATCAGCATGAAGCTGGGGAAAACCGGCAGGAAGAACAGCACCGATACCAGCAGCGCGCCGACGGCAAAGAAGGCGGTTTCGCCGGCGCGGCGTTTGCGTGAGGCCACAGGGCGGGGCGGATTGTCCGAAGGATCGAAGGCGCCGGCATCGGCGGCGGGAGATCCCTTCCAGATGCGTTCCGCGGGTACCGACCTGCCGTCGCTCAATGCAGACTGTCCTTCCAGATGACCGAAGGCGCCGACGGAGGTATTGCCCTCCAGGACCGCGTAGGAACCAATGCAGGCATCGGGGCCGATGTCGATCGCGCCGAGATGCAGCATGCCCCGTTCGACGCGGGCATTCTCGAAATTGACTGCATTGCCGATACTTGCGCCGTCGCCAATGCAAAGAAGATCGGGCGACCTTATCGTCATCGATCCGATCGTGACATCGTCACCGACCTTGGCGCCCAGCGCCCGCAGCCACCATGCCTGCAATGAGGAGCCGGTCAGCAGGTAGGCTGGCACCGCCTCCACCAGCCTGTCGGCCAGCCACCAGCGGTAATAAGTCATGCCCCACAGCGGATACTTGCCCGGCTTGAGGCGGCCGGCGATCAGCCATTTGCCGCCGATCGCCAGCGCGAATTCGAGCAGCGTGGCCGCCACGAAGACGGCAATCGATACGGCAACGGCCCGCAGGACGGAATCGCCCGGATCACCGGTGAAGAAATGGTAGGCAAAGAAGGGCGCCAGCCACTGGCCCATCCGGATCGATACCAGTGCAGGCACGGCCGCGGCCTGCGCGAGCGCGCAGCGCCAGCGCCTGAATGCGCTCGGCGGCGTCCATTCGGTATCGACCTGGGCGGCTTTCGGCTGAACGGCTGCAATCGCCTGAGCGATGCGTTCGATGCTGCGGTTCTGATAAATGTCGCGCACCGTCACATGCGCGAAACGCGGATCGGTCCTCAGCGTCGACGCCAGGCGCGCGGCCAGCAGCGAGTGGCCGCCGAGGTCGGAAAAGAAATCGGCGCTGCGGCGGATCGGCTGGCCGGGGAACAGCTTGGCCAGCGCGGCGAACAGCGCCTCTTCCTCCGGTGAGGCCGGGACGTCGCTTTCTGCGTTCGTGCCGTCAACCGGCGCCTGTGCCAGCGGGCGGGCCTTCAAGGCCTTGCGGTCGATCTTGCCCGAGGTCAGGCGCGGCATCTCGGCAAGCACTTCATAGCTGCCCGGCACCATGTACGGAGCCAGCGTCGCCGACAGTGCGCTGCGCAGGGCGGCTGTCGAAAGCTGCTCGTCGCTGTCCGCGACCAGATAGGCTGCCAGCTGGTCGATGCCGTCGTCCTGCCGCAGCACCACGGCGGCGGTGCCCACGCCGGGCTGGCGCGTCAGCGCCGCTTCGATTTCTCCCAGCTCCACACGGAAGCCGCGAATCTTGACCTGGTCGTCGGTGCGGCCTAGGCATTGCACGCGGCCGTCGGCATCGATGCGCGCCAGGTCTCCGGTGCGGTAGAGCCGCGTCTGGTGTTCATTGGTCGCCCAGGGATTGGGCAGGAATTTTTCCGCCGTGAGTTCGGGACGTCCGAGGTAGCCGGCAGCCACGCCGGGACCGGTGATGCAGAGTTCTCCCACCTCGCCGCGCGGCTGCAGGGACAGGCCTTTCTCGATGGCGGTATCGATGACCAGCAATCCGTAGTTGGGCAGCGGCCGGCCGATGGTGACCGGTTCGCCGGCGTGCAGTTCCGCCAGGCTGGCCGATACCGTGGCTTCGGTCGGGCCATACGTATTGAAGACGCGGCGGCCGGGACGCGCCCAGCGCGCCACCAGCGCTTCCGGGCACATTTCGCCGCCGAGATTGATCAGCCGCAGCTTGGGTACATCCTGGTTGAACAAGGCAAGCAGCGTCGGCACCGCATGCAGCACCGTGATTTGCTGTTCCATGAGCGCACGCGGAAGGGCTTCGGGATCAGATGCGATTTCCTTGGGGGCGATCCAGAGCGTAGCGCCGACCAGATAGCTGATCCAGATTTCCTCGAACGACATGTCGAAGGCGACCGAGAAGCCCTGGTAGACGCGGTCCTGTTCGCTGACCCCCAGCATCGCATTTTCGCTGCGCAGGAAATGGCAGATGCTGCCCTGGGTGATCATGATGCCCTTGGGCTTGCCGGTCGAACCCGAGGTATAGATGACATAGGCCGGATCGGCGGGCGAAGCGAGCGTGCGCCTGCGCAGCTGTCCTGATGCCGGAGCGAGCAGGGCTTGCGCTGTCCATGCCGTGCCGCTCCATGAAGCGGCGGGGTCGCCGCCCGCATGCATCGGCGCAATGAACTCGCTGCAGCTGACGAGACCCGTTGCCTGCGCATCGTTCAGGCAGACCGCAACGCGCTCGGCCGGCGTATCGGCGTCGAACGGCAGCCATGCCGCGCCCGTCTTTGCGATCCCCGCCTGCGTGATCAGAAGATCAATCCCGCGCGGCAGCCACAAGCCGACGATCTGCCCCGGCTGGACGCCGGCTTCAATGAGGCGCGACGCGACGCAGTCGGCCTGCGCATTCAGCTCGCGATAGCTCAGGCGCCTCTCGCCATGGATCAGCGCGGTCTGTTCGGGAAGTCGGGCAGCGGTCGCTTCCAGCAGATCGGCCAGGATTTCCTTTCTGATCAGACTCGGTTCGGATGGACCGTGCAGGATCTCGGGCCGCGCAAACCCGTGAAGCGGGGAAGGCGATGAAGGCATTGACAGGTCGACCAGGTCGGTCTGGAGAGATGCGGTCATTGAAAGCTTTGCAATAGCGCTGGGGAAGATGAGCGGAAGACGAGGAGCTGTTGGTTCAGGTGCGAAGACAAGACCTGGACCGAGCCGAGCGGCATGTGAGCACACCGCATATGCAGGCTCGCCTGCATGGGCATGGGGGCCACATCTGCTCCATCAGCTCGCCCCGGCATGCAGGCCTGTTGTCATACTGAACATTGGGTCTTTCGTACGGCGTCGATAAATGCCGAACACCGATGGTTTCCGGTGTTCTTCCTAACGGCGTGCCGAACCATTGCAGTACGGCACGCCGATAGACGGATTCTGATCTAACGCAAGACGATTCGTTCCGTTGACGGAGCACGGACAAAAATCGACGCATGCCGGCGTCTGCTGTCACACTGATCAGACGGCGGCAAGGCAGGTGAGCGGATGATTGCAGGAGGGATGATTTGTCAGCTTATTGTCAGGAGCATCGCAGTGACGATTCGGCATGGACGCGTATGCCGGCTTTGCATCACGGTGGGCTTGTCATTGTTTTGCCAATAGCGCGACCTGTTGTATTCCGAGGTGCTCCGCCCTCAGCTTGAGAGCAAACTTCGTCAAGCTGCCGACCTCGCTGACTCCTTTCCAGTCCACAGGGGTCAAGGGGTGGGATACTGCGTTCAAAGCGGCAAACAGCGAACCTGCTTCGGCAATATAGAGACGAAGATCTTCAATCGATTTGCCGACCGAATTCAGCACGGCTTCTATTGCAGTCTCCTTGCCGTCGTTTTGTTTTGTCCGCAGCGATTGCGATGCGGCCGCTTGCCTGATTCCGTCTTCTGTCCCGGCTGTAAGATGGGACTTCAACCCGGTCAACCAGGCTCCCTTCGCAAGTAGAGTTTCTCCTTTTGTGCTGACCGTGTGAGTGATTTCCTGTTTAAGTGCTTCCAGTGCCTTTTCCGGCAGCGAGCTCAGTACCTCGTTGATCGTTTGCTCCCGCCCGCGCACGCCCTGGTAATGCTGCTGCAGAGCGGCATAGTTTTGAAAATTTGGCTGCTCAAGAAAAGCCGAAAGCGAAGGCGGCGTGGAATCCTTCTCCGCATAAGTGCTTGAAGGATTGCCTGCGCCGTGCGTTCTCCGATGTTCATGCAGGAATGCACTGTTTGCGATGCGGCGGCTATCCGTGCGCGGCAGCGGACGGGCGTGATTTTCTCTCTGGCCTCCGATTTCTTCCAGCGCAAACACCTCGCTCAGCACGGCTTGCGCTTCTTCGGGAGCCAGCATCCGGTCAGTAACGAGATTTTTGCCCTTTGCTTCACCTGGCGCAGCCGGAACAGCATCACGGAGTTTTCCCATGGCCGACATGTAGGCTGCTGTGACGTCGAACGGCTTGTCGCCAGCCTTGCCTGCACGTCCGTAATCGATCACCTTGACGGTGCCGTCATTTCGCACAAGGATGTCCTCCAGGTTGAAGCCCCCATGCGCAATTCCTGATTTCTCGACATGTGCGACAGCCGCCAGCAAGCCGTCGCAAAGATACTGGATCGCTCCCCAGTATTCACGTTCTGTCAAAGAGTTTGTTTCCCGGTGCCGGCGAAGCGTGTTGGCGGCGGCCTTGGCATCGCGGCCGGGGATGGCTTCCATCAGCATGGCATGCATTGGAACACCCTCTACGTTCATGGTCACGATGCCATAGATTTCACATAGATTCGGATGCGTACCGAGCGGCTTGCCATCGTGTTTCGCGTCGATGATGCTGCGATAGCCATTGAATACTTCGGCAAGTCTGTCCGCCGTTTCCGTTTCGCCGATGTGCGGAGCATTCGGAGCAGTTCCCTTCAGGATTTTGGCGGCCAGTCGTACTTCGGTGCCTGAGGCGCCTTTTTTCCCTTGGCCCGCAGGCCCATCGCGCCGCATGGCCTTGACACCCACGACCCATGCGGAGTTGCCGCTACCGAGCAATTTCCCCGTCGGCTTCATGCTGTTCCAGTCTAGGTCGGGCGTGCCGGGCAGCGGGCCTGCTCCCGGTACCCACTCCAACGGAATCGCCGTCTTCTGGTTCAGCAATCTCGAAACGATCGCACTGGTAGCCTGTTGACGCCCGGTCCTGGCTCCAGGCTTTTTCGTGTCGCTGCGCAGTATTTCCTGAGATGAGCGGGAAGAGCTTCCTGCCGCTTCCGGCTCCGACAAGCCCGGCGGAGCAGGCGAAATTCTGGATCGCCAAAAGCTTGCTGCATTGCCGGAATGCGGCCGCTTATCCGCCGAAGGGACGGCAGGCTTTACCTCTTCCGGCGAAGAGGCGCCGGCGGCGGGCTTGGCATCCTGCGAGACAGCGTTGTTGATGACGTTCTGGGCTGGTAATCCCGTGATTTTGGCCATTCGCTTTCCTTTGAAGACGTCGACATTGATCGGCAGGCACGCCTGTCTACGCTCTTATACGTAATTGGGTGATTGCGGCTGCCAGGCTGGTTCCCTCCTGCAGTTAAGTGCAGGAGTTTTGCAACGCATGGGCGGCCGCCGGAAAGGTTTCCGTTTCCGTCCATCCGGCATGAGTGGCGCGGCAGCGGGAAGAGTTCCATCGCCTGAAGACATGATTTACAGGCATGAACCTGCGGCAGGGAAAGCCGCCTGCCGGAGGAAGAAAACGGACGGAAATCGAATCCGGCGCTGCGCTACATCACGCCGTAGGTCATGCCCAGTTCCCGCAGCATGCGCCGGTAGGCGGCAGACAGCCGGTCGGCGCGCTGCGGCACTTCGATGCCGTAGTCCAGCGGCAGGCGCCTCGGGCGCTGGGATTCGAGAATGGCCAGATCCTGGCCGAAGATGCGGTCCTGGAAGGCGCGCAGTTCGTCGTCGCCGGACGCCGAATTGGTCATCGCAAGGATGATCCAGGCGCGGCAATGCTCTTCGTCGACCGGCTGCACATGCAGGCTGATCGCTTCGGTGTAACCGTCCTGCTGCTGCGGCAGCTTGGTCAAGATGGCCGACAGCGGCCGCACCACGCGATAGGTGTATTCGACCATCGACCCCTTGTCCGACAGCAGGTTGGAAAGCGGCTGGTAGGCAAAGCATTCTGTTGCGATCACGCCCTGCATGCCTTGCTCGCCCAGGCCGTCGTCGAAGGGCGCGACCTTGTAGTCGGGTACCTCGGTATGGGCCGGATCACCGAGGATGCCGGTATGGATGAAGGAAA
The DNA here is from genome assembly GCF_015352985.1 of Noviherbaspirillum malthae. Classification (GTDB taxonomy): domain Bacteria; phylum Pseudomonadota; class Gammaproteobacteria; order Burkholderiales; family Burkholderiaceae_D; genus Noviherbaspirillum; species Noviherbaspirillum malthae. The sequence goes on from NZ_JACYXF010000026.1 coordinate 11,025, forward strand.
AATGCGCCATGTCGAGAAAATTCTCGATGATGCGCGGCCCGCAGGCATGCACCGCATACGGGCCGCAGATCACCTTGCGCAGCCCCGGATCGGCATGCTCGGGGAAGGGCAGCAGCGCCCGCTTCGGCTGCCCGAGGCAAACCCAAACCAGCCCGAAGGCTTCCTGCGCATGAAAGCGGCGGGTACAGGCGGCCTTCGGCGGCGTGTCGCGCGGATGCGCCGGCTGCAGCCGGCACTGGCCGGTCGCGTCGAACTGCCAGCCGTGATAGGCGCATACCACCCTGTCTTCGGCCACGCGGCCGAGCGCGAGGCTGGCGCCGCGGTGCGGACAGCGGTCATCCCAGGCATGCACCGCGCGGTCGCTGCTGCGCCAGACGATCAGATCCTGCTCCAACAACCGCGCCGGCAGCAGCGTGCCGGCTTGCAGGGTAGAGGCAGCGGCAACCGGGTGCCAGTCGTTCAGCAGAAGTTCGTCGGTCATGAATGGAGTCGCCGATGGGCAGGTGGATTAACAAAGTGGGAACGAATGTTTTTACAAAGTTGTACTACGTTGGTACAAAGTTGGAATTTCTCCGTCCCGAAGCCAGGCTGCGGCGGCATGCTGGACGCGCCGCAGCCAGCTGCGTTGCTTTCGTTGCTCGCGCAGCTTATTTCGGAATCGAACCCTCCACGCCCTTTACATAGAAGTTCATCCCCTTGAGCATGCCGACCTCGGCTTCCTTGCCGGCCGGGACCACTTCCTTGCCCGACTGGTCGACGATGGGGCCGGTGAACACGATGGGCTTGCCGGCGGCAAGTTCAGCCTTCCTGTCAGCCACGACCTTCTTCACTTCATCCGGCAGCGCGGGATTGAGGCTGACCAGGTCGATCGAGTTCTCCTTCACGCCCCACCAGGTCTCGCCGCTGCTCCACTTGTTGTCCAGCACCGACTGAATGGACTGCTTGTAGTAAGGCGTCCAGTTGATGATGGCGGAGGCCAGATGCGCCTTCGGGCCGAACTTCGACATGTCGGAATCCCAGCCGAACGCATACACCCCTTTTTCCTCGGCGGCTTGCACCGTGGCGGGCGAGTCGGTGTTCTGGATCAGCACGTCGACGCCCTGGCTGATCATGGTCAGCGCCGCATCGCGCTCCTTCGACGGATCGAACCAGCTCGAAATCCAGATCGCGCGCGTGGTGACCTTGGGGTTCACCGACTGCGCGCCGAGCGTATAAGCATTGATGTTGCGGATCACCTCGGGAATCGGGAAGGAGGCGACCACGCCGAGCTTGTTGGACTTGGTCATCTTGCCGGCGATGACGCCCGCGAGATAGGCACCCTCGTAGGTCTTGGTTTCATAGACCGCCATGTTGGGCGCAGTCTTGTAGCCGGTCGCGTGCTCGAACTTGATGTCCGGGTTCTGCTTGGCCACCTTCAGCATCGGTTCCATGTAGCCGAAGGTGGTGCCGAAGATGAGCTTGTTGCCCTGGGAGGCAAGGTCGCGGATGACGCGCTCGGCGTCCGCGCCTTCGGGGACTTTTTCGACGAAGGTGGTGGTGATCTTTCCGGCGAATTCCGCCTCGACCGCCTTGCGCGCATTGTCGTGGGCGAAGGTCCAGCCGGCATCGCCCACCGGGCCGACATAGATGAAGGCGACTTTCAGCGGGTCCGCTGCTGCGGCGGCAGCCGCTGCAGGCGCAGGCGCCGCGGATGATTCGGCCGGCTTGGATTCTTCCTTCTTGCCGCAGGCGATCAGCATCAATGCCGATCCGGCAATGGCAAGTCCGGATTTGAGCGTTTTACGTTTTTTGATATCCAGCATAAGGGTCCCTGATGATTGATACTCGTGAAGACATTCATTACTACATCGGTGCTGCATAGCAAGTTCCAAGCCAGTCGCCTGCGCGAACCGGCATGATACAACGCATTGAAAAGCACTGGTACGGTGCGGTATCTATGGTTTCAAACGCTGCACCTTGCAGGAAGCGCCTCGTACGGCGCGTCCATGCACGAAGACGGAGCAAGATGTGCCTTCGCGCAGGCATGCCTGGTCAGGGTAGAATCCCGTCCATCCCGATCAGTATGCAGAGCGGCAGTTGAGCCCGCGGCGGCTCGTGCATGCCAGGCAACCGACATGACAGAAGACTCCAGCCGACCCAGACTCGTCATCTTCGACTTCGACGGCACGCTTGCCGACTCCTTCCCATTCTTCATCCGCAGCTTCGATGTCCTCGCCAGCCGTCACGGCTTCAAGCCGATCGCCGGCCACGACCTGGAGACGCTGCGCGGCTTCGACGCGAAGCAGATCATGCGCCATGTCGGCATCCCGCTCTGGAAGGTGCCGCGCGTGGCGTCGGATTTCAGGGGCATGATGGCCAGGGAAATCGATGACATCCCCCTGTTTGACGGCGTCGGCCCGATGCTGCGGGCGCTCGCCCAGGAAAAGGTGAAGCTTGCCGTGCTGAGCTCGAATTCCGAAGCCAATGTGCGCGCCGTGCTCGGCCCCGAACATGCCGGCCTGATCGAATGCTACGCCTGCGGCGCATCGCTGTTCGGCAAACGCAGCAAGCTGCGACGCATGCTTGCTGCGATGGGTGTCGAGCGCCGGCATGCGCTGTGCATTGGCGACGAAGTACGCGATGCAGAAGCGGCGCGCGGCGAACGTCTGCGCTTCGGTGCTGTGACTTGGGGTTATACGCGGGCCGACGTGCTGGCGTCGGTCATGCCGGATTATCTGTTTCGGCAGGTTCATGATATTGCGCCGGCATTGCTGGGCGGGTTGGCGGCGCAATAAGCCAGACGGCGCTTCATTGCTTCACACCCTTCGTCAATAACGATTTTCCATTCTTGCATTCTGAGCAATCAGGCAACCAGGAATTGCCTGATTGCCTGCACTCGGACATCTGCCAGCGTAAACCACGCAGACGCGTACAATTCCCTCTTGACCTTCCAATCACTGGAAGGTCTATCTTCACCATCTAGTCGTCCCATCGTGTGGAGAACATCATGAACACCAGCCTGGCCGAACCAGCCGACACCGCAGACCTGTCCTTCAAGGTGGAGGGCATGACGTGCGCCTCCTGTGTTTCCCGAGTGGAAAAGGCGCTCAAGGCCGTGCCGGGCGTGCGCCAGGCCTCGGTCAACCTGGCCACGGAAACCGCAACGGTCAGGGCCGGCCGCGAGGTTAACGCGGAAAACCTGTCCCAGGCGGTTGCCAAGGCCGGCTATGCGGTGCCCGCAGAAAGCGTAAGCCTCTCCATTTCCGGCATGACTTGCGCGTCCTGCGTGATGCGGGTCGAGAAGGCGCTCAAGAAGGTGCCCGGCGTCACCGATGTTTCGGTCAACCTGGCCACCGAAAAGGCACAGGTCAGCGCGGTCGGCGTGCCGCTGGAGGCACTGATCGCGGCAGCGGGCAAGGCCGGTTATGAAGCCGCGCTCGATGTGCCGGAAGGGCAGGGTGGCTTGGACGTTGCAAGGGACGGCCCCATGGTACTCCCCGCATGGTGGCCGGTTGCCGTCTCGGCGCTGCTCAGCCTGCCGCTGGTCGCGCCGATGCTCGGCATGCTGGCCGGCCGCGACTGGATGCTGCCGGGCTGGTGGCAGCTGGCGCTGGCCACGCCGGTGCAGTTTTGGCTGGGGGCGCGCTTCTACCGTGCCGGATGGAAGGCCCTGCTGGCGCGGTCGGGCAACATGGATCTGCTGGTGGCAATCGGCACCAGCGCTGCCTATGGCCTGTCGGTCTACCTGCTGCTGGCGAATACCGGGCATGATGTCCACGGCAGTGCGCCGCACCTGTATTTCGAATCCTCAGCAGTCGTGATCACGCTGGTGCTGCTCGGCAAGTGGCTGGAAATGCGTGCCAAGCGGCAGACGGTCGCCGCGCTGCATGCGCTGGAAAACCTGCGTCCCACCGAGGCCATCCTGCGCAGCGGCGTGTTGGAAAAGCCGGTGCCGGTCTCATCCGTTCGGGTTGGCGACGTATTGGTCGTGCGGCCCGGCAGCCGGGTACCGGTCGACGGCAAGGTGCTCGAAGGCAGCAGCCATCTCGATGAGTCCTTGCTGACCGGCGAAAGCCTGCCTGTCAGCAAGACCATCGGCGACAAGGTCACCGGCGGCGCGGTCAATGCCGAAGGCCTGCTGGTGATCGAAGCCACAGCGGTGGGCGGCGCGACGATGCTGTCGCAGATCATCAAGCTGGTAGAGGATGCGCAGGCGGTCAAGGCGCCGATCCAGCGCCTGGTGGACAAGGTCAGTGCGGTGTTCGTGCCCGTTGTGCTGCTGATTTCCGTTGTGACACTGCTGGCGTGGGGACTGCTGACGGGCGACTGGGAGCAGGCGCTGCTCAATGCGGTCGCGGTGCAGGTGATTGCCTGTCCATGCGCGCTCGGGCTGGCGACCCCGACTTCGATCATGGCCGGCACCGGCGTGGCGGCGAGATACGGCATCCTGATCAAGGATGCGGAAGCACTGGAAACCGCGCATGCGGTCACTACGGTTGCCTTCGACAAGACCGGCACGCTGACCGTGGGCAAGCCGGCGGTGGCCGCCATCGAAGTTTCGGAAGGCCGGACGGAAGACAGTCTTCTTTCGCTCGCCTGGGCGGTGCAGCAGTACAGCGATCATCCGCTCGCCAAGGCAGTGGAAGCCGCTGCCGGAGAGCGCGGCATTCCCGCACCGGCAGCGGCCAATGCCAGGGCGCTGGCAGGGCGAGGCGTCCAGGCCGACGTGGGCGGCATGACGGTGTACCTGGGCAACCGGCGCCTGATGCAGGAATTGCGGATGCCGCTCGCCTCGCTGGAAGAGGCCGCACGGCGCCATGAACAGGCAGGGCGCACGGTTTCATGGCTTGCCGTCTCCGAAAACGGTGAGCTGCGCCTGGCCGGCCTGCTGGCCTTTGGCGATGCGATCAAGCCGGCCGCCGCCGAGGCGGTGGTCCGGCTGCATCGGCAGGGCATACGCTCGGTCATGCTCACCGGCGACAATGCCGGAAGCGCCGCTGCGGTTGCCAGGGCGGTCGGCATCGAGGACTTCCGCGCCGAAGTGCTGCCCGCCGACAAGGCCGGCGTGGTGGCCGGACTGAAGCAAGGGGGACACAAGGTGGCCATGGTCGGCGACGGCATCAACGACGCGCCGGCGCTGGCTGCTGCCGATGTCGGTATCGCCATGTCCACAGGCACCGACGTGGCCATGCATGCGGCCGGAATCACGCTGATGCGCGGCGACCCGGCGCTGGTGGCGGAAGCGATGGACATTTCCCGCAGGACCTACCGCAAGATACGGCAAAACCTGTTCTGGGCCTTCATCTACAATCTGGTCGGCATACCGCTGGCGGCCTTCGGCCTGCTCGATCCGGTGATCGCCGGCGCGGCGATGGCATTGAGTTCGGTGAGCGTGGTCGGCAATGCCCTGCTGCTCAAGCGCTGGAAACCCGCTGCGGCAGACACCGGGGTCTCGAATACGATGGAAAGGAGTGCGGCATGAATATCGGAGAAGCGGCAAACGCCTCCGGCGTGACAGCCAAGATGATCCGCTATTACGAAAGCGTGGGCCTGATCGGCCAGGCGGCGCGAACCGATTCCGGCTACCGCCAGTACGGGCCGAATGAAGTGCAGACGCTGCGCTTCATCAAGCGCTCGCGCGAACTCGGGTTTTCCGTCGAACGCATCCGCACCCTGCTGGCACTGTGGGGCGACCGCGGCCGCCGGAGCGCCGACGTGAAGACGCTGGCGCGGCAGTACATCGAGGAGCTCGACCGGGATATCGAAAAGCTCCAGACCATTCGCGACCAGCTGCATCATCTGGCTGATTGCTGCCACGGCGACAATCGGCCCGAGTGTCCGATTATTGATGACCTGGCCAAGCGGGCGTGAGGGAAGCGGAGACGGCAGTGTAGTCAATGAATCTCCCGAGTCGATAAGGCCGCCTGCTGATCTATCGCTTAGGTTGCAACAAAGTTGTTCCATCGCCGGCCTCCAACACTGAAGGCAGGCGATGCGTTTTCGCAGCGAACAGCGTGATATTTGTTTGCCGCAAACAAGCGCTTGGCGCGACGCTTTAAGATAGGGCTTTTTCCGCCGGCCGTGACCGGTCGGCCTCCCGAACTCGAAGGAAAACGAGGATTTCTTGACGACAGCTTCCCCCAAGAGCAGCCTTGCCGCGCTGACGCTTGCCGCCATCGGCATCGTCTACGGCGATATCGGCACCAGCCCCCTCTACACCATGAAGGAGGTGTTCGACGAACATCACGGCATTGCGCTGACCCAGGCGAACATCATCGGCGTGGTCTCGCTGATCCTGTGGGGCCTGATCATCGTCATTTCCCTCAAGTACGTGACGCTGGTGCTCCGGGCCGACAATCGCGGCGAAGGCGGCATCATGGCACTGACCGCGCTGGCGCTGTCGTCGGTCACGCAGCGCTCGCGGATGCATTATCCGGTGATGCTGCTCGGCATGATCGGCGCCGGCCTCTTCTTCGGCGACGGCGTCATCACGCCGGCCATTTCCGTGCTGTCGGCCATCGAAGGCCTGGAAGTGGCCACGCCCGCGCTTGAACCCTACGTGATTCCGATCACGCTGGCCGTGCTGGTCGGGCTGTACACGCTGCAGAGCCGCGGCACGGCCGGCATCGGTCGCTGGTTCGGCCCCATCGTGCTGGTGTGGTTCGGCACGCTGGCGACCATGGGCGTCATCAACATCGTCGGCAATCCGGCGATTCTCGCGGCATTCAATCCGCTGCATGCCTTCCGCTTCATGGCCAGCAACGGCTGGCTTGCCTTCGTTGCATTGGGCGCGATGGTACTGGCGCTGACCGGCGCGGAAGCGCTGTATGCCGACATGGGCCACTTCGGCCGCAAACCGGTCCGGCTGGCGTGGTTTTCCGCGGTTTTTCCAGCGCTGGCGCTGAATTATCTGGGGCAGGGGGCGCTGCTGCTGTCCAATCCGGGCGCGGCCACCAACCCGTTTTTCAATCAGCTCGGCTCCTGGAGCATTTATCCGCTGGTGGTGCTGTCGACCATGGCCACCGTCATCGCGTCGCAGGCGACCATTTCCGGTGCCTTCTCCGTCACCCAGCAGGCAATCGCGCTCGGCTTCCTGCCGCGCATGCGCATTATCTACACGTCGGAAATCGAGATCGGCCAGATCTATATTCCCGTGGTCAACTGGCTGCAGCTGACCGCGGTGGTGCTCGCGGTAGTCGGCTTCGGTTCCTCGTCCGCCCTGGCTTCTGCCTATGGCATCGCCGCCACCGCCACCATGCTGATCACCACGCTGCTGACCTTTTTCGTGGTGCGGCACGGATGGAAATTTCCGCTGCCAGTGATACTGGCCTCCACCGCCTTCTTCCTTGCGATCGACATCAGCCTGTTTTCCTCGACCAGCCTGAAGATCGTCAGCGGCGGCTGGTTCCCGCTGGTGATCAGCGCGCTGATGGTGACGCTGATGCTGACCTGGAGAAAAGGCCGCGAACTGGTGTTCGACAACATTCGGCGCCACCTGATACCGCTCGACGATTTCCTGACCTCGCTGTTCATCGCGCCGCCGCACCGCGTGGACGGCACGGCGATCTACTTCCGGATGGAGGGCGACGGCGTGCCGCACGCCCTGCTGCACAACCTGCTGCATAACAAGGTGCTGCACCAGCGGGTCATCTTCCTGACCGTGCATGCGACCGACATTCCGCGCGTACCCGAGCAGGAGCGCATCCGCGTCGTGCCGCTCGGCCACGAGTGCTATCAGGTCAATGTGTATTACGGCTTCAAGGATGAACGCGACATTCCGCACGCGCTGCAGCTTTGTACCAAAGCCGGGCTGGAAATCGAGCCGATGGAGACCTCCTTCTTCATCGCCCGGCATACGATTCTCGCTACCGTCGGCGGCGGCATGGCCTTATGGCGCGAATCGCTGTATGTGACGATGGCGCGTAACGCCCGCGACGCCGCCGACTTCTTCAAGATCCCTGCCAACCGCGTCATCGAACTGGGCACCCAGGTGGAGATCTGAAGCGCGGGCCTGCAAGCGGCTTCAATGCCGGTCCGCTCCCGCGTAAGTTATGCCGGCAGGTCGTCGGCCACGAGGCGGTTCCGGCCCTGCGCCTTCGCCGCATACAAGGCCTTGTCCGCCCGCTGCAGCAGGGTGTGCAGGGTATCGTCGTCGCGCGAAATCGCCAGCCCGATGCTGAGCGTGACCGGAGCCGGGGCGTTCAGCTGGTCGGCGCAAGGGTGCTGCATCAGCAGCCGGTTCGCTGCCGACACGGCGCCATCGAAGCTGGTTCCGGGCAGCAGGACCGCGAACTCGTCGCCGCCGAGGCGGGACAGGTAGTCGATTGAACGCAGCGTGCCGTTCGATGCGGCGGCAAAACGCAGCAGGGTGGCATCGCCGGCGGCGTGGCCGCCGGTATCGTTGAGCGCCTTGAAGTTGTCGAGATCGATCAGCAGCAGCGCCAGTGCATTACCGGAGCGCCTGGCCCTGTCGAGCTCCCGCTGCCCGATATCGAAGAAAGCCCGGCGCGACCAGGCGCCGGTCAGGAAATCGCGGTTGGCCGCGTCTTCGGCCACGGAAACGATGGTACGGTGGGCCAGCAGCAGGCCGCCCAGCGTCAGCACAGGCAGCATGAAAGCCCCCGCCGACAATATCAGCACATTCCAGCCCGTCGGTTCCAGCAGGTGGGACGGCGCATTGATATCCAGGAGCTGCGTGACCGAGCGGAAAAGATGGCCGCCCGTGATGAGCACGCACATGCAGATGATGAACAGCAGCGGATAGCGCGACGAAGGCCACGTGCGCCAGGTCGATGCCACGGTCAGCCCGATCGCTGCGGCAATGCCGGCCTGCGACAGGGACACCGTGAGCGTGCGCAGGGTGAATGAGTCGATGACGTAATGGCACAGCGCAATCGACGCCATGACTGCCGCCACCAGGGCGACCAACCAAGGCGGGCGGATGGTACGGCAAGTCAGGCGCCGGTAGCCGACCAGAGTCGCCGCACTGGCCGCGGTGTAGGCGCCGTTGGCGACTTCGTAGGCGAACAGCGGCGGCAGTTCCTTGCCGAAGGCGTACAGGATATAGGCCGCCATGCCGAAGACATTCCCCAGCAATAATTCACGCACGCCGCTGACCCTGCTTTCATTGACTGAATAAACCACCAAAAACATCAGGAAGCAGAGCAGCGCGGCAATGAGAAATGCTTCTTTTGTACCAAGCATCTTCAGGAATGGAGTAATTTCTTAATGGAAATATAGTATGCGACAAACAGGGTAGCGTAATCCCATGTTCATGGGAATCCTGAACAGCATGAAATTGAGCCGATTGAACGGATTCAGACGCCCAGCACGGTCACCACGACCTTGCGCCGCTGGGGTGCGGCACGATGCTCCCACAGGAATATGCCCTGCCAGGTGCCGAGCAGCAGCCGGCCTGCGCCCACCGGCACGGTCAGGCTGGTATCGGTCAGCACGCTGCGCGCATGCGCCGCCATGTCGTCCGGCCCTTCCAGATCATGCCGGTAGGCCGGATCGCCGTCCGGCGCGAGGCGGGAAATGACGGTCTCGAGATCGCGCCGCACATCCGGATCGGCGTTTTCCGTAATCGTCAGGGAGCAGCTGGTGTGCTGCACGAAGACATGGGCGATGCCGCATTGAATGCCCGATTCCTCGACCACCTTGGCGACGGCGCTGGTAATGTCGCGGGTGCCGCGTCCGGACACGGAAAATTCGAGAGTGGATTGATGGGCCATGCTTGATATTCTGGCAGTTTTCACGCAAACAATCTCGACAAGATTCCGGCGGCATTCCTTGCAATGTGAAAGCGGCGCAATCCGGAGACAAGGATGGCAGTGTTATCTGTTTGAAGACTGCGGCGAGCGGCTTGCGCCTGATACGAAGAGCTCGCGCGTACGTGAAGTAGACCGCGCGACCAGTGTCAAGATCACGCCGCGCGGCAGGATTTCAAACAGGCCTTAGGCGAACCCGGATCGAAACCCCATGAGGACTGCATATCACGGGCACGCGGAAAATCGCGTGCCGGAAGAGGGCGACGTTACTGCTTGACGTCGATCCGGGTCACGGTAAATTGACCATCAACCTTTGCTGCGACGAAGCTGACCTTGTCGCCTTGCTTGACCTTGTCCAGCATGCCGGGGTCCTTTACCCGAAACACCATGGTCATCGGCGGCATCTCAAGGTTCTTCAGTTCAGCATGCTTGATGGTGATTTTCCTGGTTTCTTTGTCTACCTTGCGGATTTCACCTTCTGTCGGCTCACCCGCGGATTCGGACGATATGGCTGCGGCAGCGGAATCGGGTGCGGCATGCAAAGTCATTGGCGCCACGCCAAGGATTGCCGCGGCTAGTGCCAGTTGAGCGATTGTTTTCATGGTTCTTCCTTTTGAATCAATTGTAATGCTTGTACACAGAGTATTTGCCGTCTGCCTTTGCCAGCAGAACGTCATACGGGTCTTTGCGGGGGCTTGTCACGCCATTCGCTTTTGGCTTTTCGGCAATCAGCTGCCTGATTTCGCTTGCTGCGACATGCCTTTCAAGCCTTTGCCTTGATGACTCTGATTTTTCCAATCATTCCTGCTTCGAAATGCCCGGGAATAAGGCAGGCGTAGTAGAACTCGCCAGCTTTGGTGAACTGCCAGACCATTTCTTCCTTCTTGCCCGGACTGACGTGTGCCATGTAAGGTTCATCGTGCTCCATCCCGGGATGCTTCTTCATCAGTTCACCATGGGCCGTAAGCTCATCCATCGTGCCGATGACCATCTCATGCATCATCTTTCCCTTGTTGGCCACGATGAATCTGACTATTTCGCCTTCCCTGACGGTGATGTCGGCAGGACCGAAACGCATCGTGTCTGCCATTTCAATGGTGAGCGTGCGCGTGGTGTTCTTGCGGTCTCCCTGCTTTCCGAAAGCATGCTCATCAGTCGAGACAGGTGAGTCAGCCTTCCTGGCGTGCCTCTCATTGCCGTGTGCATGCGCGAGACCGGCGCCACACGCAAACGCAATGGTCATTAATGCCGCTGTCGCAGACTTGAATACATTGCCCTTTTTCAGTTCCTTGACTGTCTTTGCCAATTTTTCACCTTTGTTGTCGCTTAATGGTGACCGTTGTGTCCCGAAGGCTTGCTGACGGTCATTTCAACGCTTGCCGATTACTTGCCGACGGCATTGACTGCCCGCCGGCTGACCCGCTCCGAATTGGAGGAGGAGTTTCTCCCGTCCACTCATAGGCAACCGTGCCCGCCGGATGCTTGTACCAACCCGAGTCTTTGTAGTTTCCCGGCTTCTGTTCCTTCCTAACCTTCACCATGGTGAACATGCCTCCCATTTCAACGCCGCCGAACGGGCCCTGGCCGCTCATCATCGGCAGCGTGTTGTCCGGCAGCGGCATTTCCATCTCGCCCATGTCCGCCATGCCGCGCTCGCCCATGACCATATAGTCGGGGACGAGCTTGTTGATTTTCCGAGCGATGCCGCGATGGTCGGCGCCGATCATTGTTGGAACGTCGTGCCCCATCGCATTCATCGTGTGATGCGACTTGTGGCAGTGGAACGCCCAGTCGCCGAGTTCGGTGGCATCAAACTCGATGGCGCGCATCTGGCCCACCGCCACATCCGTGGTCACTTCCGGCCAGCGCGATTCAGGACGAGTCCAGCCACCGTCAGTCCCCGTGACCACAAACTCGTGACCGTGCATGTGAATGGGGTGGTTCGTCATCGTCAGGTTGCCGAAGCGGATTCGAACCCGGTCGCCCTGACGCACATTCATCGAGTCGATGCCCGGGAAGACACGGCTGTTGAAGGTGAACAGATTGAAGTCCAGCATCGTATTCACCCTTGGCGTGAAGCTGCCAGGCTCGATATCGTAATTGCTGAGCAGGAAGACGAAATCACGGTCCACCTTCATGAAGTTCGCATTCTTCGGATGTGTCACCCAGAAGCCCATCATGCCCATGGCCATTTGCGTCATTTCATCCGCATGCGGGTGGTACATGAAGGTGCCCGGGCGCCTTGCTTCGAATTCATAGACAAAGGTTTTGCCGGACGGGATGCCAGGTTGCGTCAAGCCGGTCACGCCGTCCATTCCGTTTGGCAGGCGCTGGCCGTGCCAGTGGATGCTGGTGTGCTCGGGCAGCCGGTTCGTTACGAAGATGCGGACACGATCGCCTTCGACCACCTCAATGGTCGGACCCGGAGACTGGCCGTTGTAACCCCACAGGTTGGCCTTCATGCCGGGTGCGAGTTCACGCACGACCGGTTCGGCCACCAGGTGAAATTCCTTGACGCCGTTGTTCATGCGCCAGGGTAGCGACCAGCCGTTGAGTGTGACGACCGGGTTGTACGGCCGTCCATTGGGTGGAGTGAGGGGAGCTGCGGTCGCAGCGCTATCCATCACCGGTGCTTCGGGCAAGGAAGCCGCACCAATACGGCTGACTACGCCCGCGCCTACCAGCGCGGCGGCGCCTGCAAAAAAATTTCTGCGCGATACCATTTCCATTCCTCGTTCAGTGTCCTGCGGCGCCGGCTTCTGTGGGCGCTGCACTACGAATTGGTACGTTTCCGACGCCAGTGCCATTGATGGCAGCTTGCAAATCGGTCTCGGCCAGCCAGAAGTCGCGCTGCGCTTCAATTGCGGCGTTGACGCTGCCGACCTGGTCGCGGGCATCCGATAGCAATTCGAACACGCTGGCCAGCATGCCGTTGTAGCGGAGCAGGACCTCATCTGAAATCTTCTTCCGGAGAGGAACGACCTCGGTCTGGTAGTGCTTTGCCAGGTCATAGGTCGTGCGGTATGCCGAGTACGCCTCACGGACTTGGGACCGCGCACGCACGGCCAGGTCGGCGGTCCGATATACGGATTGCATGTACAGTGCTTCCGCCTTGGCGGTACGGGCGCTGCTCCAGTCGAAAAGGGGAAGCTCAAGTTCGATTTCATAGCCATTGGCGCGAGGCGCACCTGTCTCGCTCTTGCTGGCATAGCCGGCGTCCAGCACGTTGATGAAGCGGGTTGCCCTGGTCAGGCCAAGCGCGCTGGCTGTCGCTTGCGCATCTCGCCTGGACATCTGGATATCCAGACGCTGCTCCATCGCCAGCTGTTCCGCGTTCGCAATCTCGGTCGGCGCCTTGGGCAGGTCCGGCAAGCGGTCGGGTAGCTTGAAAGCGGTGTTCTTGCCCCACAGGCCGAGGAGACGGGTAAGCTGTTCACGCGCCGCGGTGGCGTGATGCCGGGCGCGCGCAACCTGGGCGGTCGCGTCGGCATAGAACACTTGCTCCCGCGCCTGATCCAGCTTGCTGATGTTGCCAACCCTCGCCAGACGTTGCGACAGTTCGGCGCCTGCATCCGCAGCAGTCTGAACCTGCTCCATGTATTTCGCCGTTTGCTCGGCTGCTACTGCGTTGAAGTAGGCACGCCGGGTATCTGCGGCCAGTTGTACGGCTTGCGAGGCAGCCTGCAGCTTTGCCTGTTCAAGGCGCCGCTTTTCTATACCGCTGCGAAATGGCATGGTGACGATGCCGAGCAGGTCGAACATGACGCTCCGCTCGATTTCGGCGTCCTCGCCGCCGCGCATGCGGCCGAACGAGAAGCCGGGATTGCGGATGCGGCCGGCCTGCACCCGGTCGGCTTCTGCAGCGCCAAGCTCCGCGAAAGAGGCCTGCAGCGACTTGTTGTTTGCCAAAGCAATCTGCACAGCCGTATCCGGCGTCAGCGGCTTGGCCAGCAACTGGTTGACTGTGTCTGACGTCGTACCGCCGGTATCCCCTGTCGGCTTGAAAAAGCGGACATCCTGGCCGGTACGCTCCCTGGCCAAGGCAGACACGTCATCAAGTCCGCCGTCGGCCGAGAATGTGGCGCAACCGGTCAGAAAAACGCCCAGAAGCCCGGTGGCCATAATCGAGAGGTGCGGTATAAGGTTTGCCTTTGCCATTGCTGTCCCCTTAGTGATGCATGCCATGGTCGGCACCACTGCCTTGCTTTTCCGGGACTGTTGCGACGGCAGAGGAAGCAGCAGGCTGGCCTTGGCCGGAGTTCATATGACCGGCGTGCCCGCCAAGCTTGCCCATCTCGTCGTTGACGCTGCGCCAAATCTTGTCCGGAGATGCTTGTTCATCGCCGTTCGAGCGGAAGCCCTTGAAGGCGGACTCGTATGGCACTGCATTGACCGGCGCACTTGCGTCAGCAGGGTTGTACTTGGCTTGTTCCTGTTGTGCGAGAGCGGCAATGGGAAGTAAACCCCATGCGGCAACCGCCAGCCATTGTCTGGTTGACATTTCTTTCCTCAAATCGGTAGAACATACGGGCGAACAAATGCACGTGAGCCTGCATGGGAGCGTGACCGGACCGGCGAATGAAGCCTGTCCTCCGTTCCTTGCAGCGATTTAGATGGAAAGATGTCTTGGAGGGCGTTCGAGACCAGGCGGAATGAAGCCGGTGAACGATATAACAGCAGGAACTGCCGCAGCTTCAACAGGACTGAACACTGGCGTCAAAGAACCCGACGGCGGGGGAGCAGCAGTTCCGAAACCGCAAGCTGCACAGGCGCTGCAATGTGAAAGATGGGGCCCTTGCTTGGCTTCAACACACTTCGCGGTTGAGGCTTTCTGCGCGTCATCAGCGACTGCGACGTTTTCCGAAGCATCACGGTGGTGAGGTCCTGAACTTTCATCATGAGAATGGCTTGCCATTACCATCACGCCATGCGAGATATCGTGATGACGCGGTCCGCAGGACGCTTTAATGACCGCAGCCATGCCTTCGATGGGCAGAGCGGCCATCAGTAGGCAAAGCAGAAACGTCTTAAGGACTCGGTTCATTCCAGAAATCTATCGCAAGGGAAGGTTGCTTGAGACCACCATCATCCCAGCAGTGTAAGGCTTCCCACAGCGGGAAGGTCAAGCGAAAAGAGAACGGTTTTTCATGCGCTAAGGTGCATGTTTCTTTCGAATAATTCATTCATATAAATTTGTCAGCAAGTATCCTTTACCTTGCTGCCCTTGGACCTTGCCTGTATTCATTTCCGTATCGGTATCTATTACATCCTCGTTGTAAATTGCCTGACCGCTTGGAAACAATATTTGCGTTTGCAGCATAAATCAGCAGCATCTTTCCTTAAGCTGTTATTCTTTCGAATATTATTTGATGGTGCAACGCGGCATAAAACCTGCTTAAGAGTCTCTGTAACTTTTTTGGAGGCTTTTATGTTCAGCGATAGAAATGATTGGAAGATACTGGAGCAGTGGCCGGATTGTCCGCCTTTGCTCGAAGAGTTGCCTGACGGCTTGATCGAGGACGAGATATGACCCTTTTTCCACGCAAAAGATGATTTGCGTGAAAGGCAAATCGCGTGGCTCGTCGAAAGCCCTTTTGTCTATTGCAAGCAAAAGGGCTTTCTGTTTATTGTTGTTCGCACAACTGTTATTTCTTCAGCAATCGACCTTGGCAAACTCAAGCTGACAAAGCAATTAAATTGATTTAAGGTAACAGGAAGGCGAGAAAAGCAATTCCAACAGGGTGCAAAAGGTGGACACAAGCCCGGGTAGGCATGTACAGGAGTCCGGTCCCGCAGCGGCATCGAAGATCCATCGTACTGTGGTTCTGTGAGCGAATCTCCATAACAATCTATCGGGAGACAGGGAATGGATGTGCAGGGCGGAAAAATACTGGTCGTTGACGACCTTGCGGACAACCTGCGGCTGCTCCAGCAGATGCTCAAGGAAGGCGGCTATACCACCTACCCGGCCAATAGCGGCAGCATGGCGTTGCGCTTCCTCCAGACCACCTTGCCCGACGTGATCCTGATGGATGCGATGATGCCCGACATGGACGGCTATGAAGTCTGCCGGCGCCTGCGTACCGATCCGCGCACGCATGATATTCCGGTCATCTTCGTCAGCGCGGCAGACCATGTGATCGACAAGGTCAAGGCCTTCTCCTGCGGCGCCGTCGATTATGTGGTCAAGCCCTTCCAGCAGGAGGAGGTTCTGGCGCGCATCAAGACGCATCTGTCGCTGCGCGACCTGCAGAAGCGGCTGGAGCAGCGGGTCGCCGAAAGAACATCGGAACTGTCTTCCATCAACGCAGCGCTGTCACGCGAAATCGCCGAACGCATACGCACCGAAAAGGCGCTTACCAACACGCGCCAGGATTACAAATCCCTGGTCGATTCCATCAACGGCATTTTCTGGGAGCTCGAACTGCCGTCGTTCCGGCTGGCTTATGTCAGCCAGCAGGTCGAATCGATGCTCGGTTTTCCGCAGAATGTCTGGCTGCAGTCGGACAGCTTCTGGATCGATCGCCTGCATCCCGAGGACAGGGAAAGAGTGGTCGGCTATTTCAAGACCGACGCTGCCCGGGCGCTCAACTATGATCTCGAATACCGGATGGTCGATGCCGGCGGCCGTACAGTGTGGCTTAGGAATATCGTCAAGGTCATCGTGGAGAATGGCACGCCGGTGAAGATGCGCGGCGTGATGGTGGTCGATATCACGCAAAAGAAAACAGCGGAAGAGCAACTGCATGTCATGGCGCATTACGACGCGCTGACAGGTCTGCCCAACCGGGCGCTTCTGCGCCAGCAGGCCGCGCAAGTCATCGAGCAGGCGCGGCGTGACGGGCGCAAGGTGGCACTGCTTGTCATCGACCTCGACTACTTCAAGAACATCAACGATTCTCTCGGCCACCAGACCGGCGACGCCCTGCTCAGGGAAGCCGGCATGCGGCTGCGGGCCGGCTTTGGTGCCACGGGCAAGGTTGCCCGGCTCGGCGGAGACGAATTCGTGCTGCTGATGCCCGAACTGGATAACGGCCAGAAGGCCGCCGCTGCGGCGGAGCTGGTGCTCGATCAGCTGAGAGTGCCTTATCTGATCGACGGCCATGAGCTGCATTCCGGCGGCAGCATCGGCGTCAGCATGTATCCCGACGACGGCGGCGATGTCGATGCCCTGCTGCGCGCGGCAGATACGGCGATGTACAGCGCCAAGGAAAAGGGCAGGAATACCTATCGCTTCTACACGGCTTCGCTCAAGATCGCCGCCGAAAAGAGGCTGATGCTCGAGGGCGGCCTGCGGCAGGCGCTGGCACGCAAGGAGTTTCTCCTGTACTACCAGCCCAAGATCGATCTCAAGACTGGCCGCATCTTTGCCGCGGAAGCCCTGTTGCGCTGGAAAAGGCCGGACGGCGCCATCGTCTCCTGCGGCGAGTTCGTCGACATCGCCGAGGAAAGCGGCCTGATCCTTCCTATCGGCGAATGGGCGCTGCGTGACGCGTGCCAGCAGCTCAAGCAATAGCATGACTCCGAATTCCCCGAACTTCAGGTCTCGGTCAATCTGTCGGCGCGACAGTTCTATCAGGCCGGGTTCCAGCATATCGTCGCCGGCATCCTGCGCGAAACGGGCTTGCCGCCCGCGGCGCTGGAACTGGAAATCACGGAAAGCATGCTGATGCAGCCGGGAGAAGACAATCTGCAGACCCTGGCCCAGCTCAAGGCGATGGGCATACAGCTGTCGGTCGATGATTTCGGCGTCGGCTATTCCAGCCTTGCCTACCTGCGGCGCTTCCCGGTCAGCGTGCTCAAGATCGACCGCTCGTTTGTCAATGGCATCGGCGACAACCGCAACGATGCGGAAATCGTTGCGGCGATCATCGCCATGGCACGCAGCCTGCGCCTGAAGGTAGTGGCCGAGGGCGTCGAGCATGCGCAGCAGGCCGCCTTCCTGAAGGATCTCGGCTGCGAGGCGGCCCAGGGTTTCTATTACAGCAAGCCGGTGCCGGCGGAGGACTTCGCCGCCATGCTGCGTCTGGAAAACGCAGACTGCCGCATCGAATGATCGGGGCCGGCTGCTCAGAGATCAGGCGGCTGCCGTGGGCGCATGATAGGTCTGTGAGAACAACGAGCGCATCCAGGACCATGGATGGCCGACCGTCGTGTCGGAGCGGGCCTGCTTCCATTCCTCGTGTTTCCGCAGCCAGAGCGGCGGCGGCGAAAGCGCGTCGTTGACCTCCTGGAAGCGGGCATCGAGCCGGGCGGCGATCCAGTACACGTTCACCGCCTTGTATCTGTCGAACGGGCCGCTGAAATCCTTTACGCCGGCCAATGCACGCTTGCGGTCGAAGGGCACTGTGCTGCGCACGAATTCCTCATGGGTGCGCTCGCCGAGCGCATACGGTTTGAGCCAGTCGAGCGCAAGGGCAAGCCGGCCTTGCGTTTCCGGCGCGCCATACCAGTCCTGGCCGTGCGCCGCCGCCATCGACGCGGCCATCAGCATGGGTTCCAGTGTGTACACCACATAGTGCATTGCATCGCGCTCTTCGAAATCCAGAGTACTGCCGTCAGGACGGATGTTGCGCAGCACATGGCGCATGAACACCGTCCTTGCCCTTGCAGCAAGCACAGGATCTCCGCTGGCAAATGCACCGGCGGTAGCTATCTTGATGCGATGGCTGTGCCAGTTGTTGCTTTCGGTATTGCGGTCGCCGGCCAGCACCTTGTCGGCGAGATAGCCGGTAGCCAGCGCGGATGAAAATGCGCGCACGCGCTTGATCATCGCTTCAGGCAGAAGATCCTGGATAAGGTCGAAGCCGAACAGCAGGCTGGGCAGCTGGGTTTCATCAATGGGATTGAAGGAAGGCGAGTAGGACGCCATCCATGCGTTGAGATTGGCGACTGCGCGCTCCGCATGCGCCGCCTCTCCGGTCAGGCGATAGGCGAGCGCCTGCATGCGTATTTCGCGCCAGTCATCCTGCGCCCAGATGCTGACCGTGCGCAAGCCTTCGCCGGGGAGCAGGCCTGCGGTGCGCACCAGCGGTATCGGCCGGGCTTCCCTGCCGAGCGTCAGGCGTGCCGCCTCTACGGTCAGCGCTGCGACATCGGCAGGCACCAGCTGGGCGAGCTGTCTGGCGCGTTCGGGAGAAGTCAGCGCAAAACTGTGTTCGGCATCGGCCGGTCTGCCGTTGGGCAGCATGGCGCAACCCAACGGCAGACCGGCCAGCGCCAGCAGCAGCGTGCGCCGCACCGGAAGCGAAGGAGCATGGCCGGTGCGGCTTTCCGGCATCAGGGGAAAATCAGAATTCATGTCGGATTCCAAAGCCGACACCGCGCACGTCCGATCCCGGAACGCGCGCGGCTAGGGCAGAGACGATAGGATCGCCGTCAAACTCATAGCGTGCGGCGGCCTCGTTGTTGATGCGGCTGAAATACGCCTGCAGCATCGTGCGCTTGCTGAGGATGTACTGGTACAGCAGCGACAGCTGTCGCGCGCCAGTGACGGATCTGCTCGCGGACGAGCATTGTCCTTCGTTGGCCGCGCCGGCGCAGCGCACGTCGCCTGCTCCCGAATAATGGACGACGAAGTCGTGGATGCCGGCCGTGTGCTTGACCGATACTGACCAAGCCTTCCGGTAGATGCTGCCCGGACCCGTGCCGGCTCCCGCACCGAAGTCGCCGCGGGATTCCATTCTGTCCCAGGCGGCGCCGAATGTCGTCGTGCCTATCGTATAACGCGCGGCCAGGCGATGTCCGAAATCCTCGGACTCGCCCTGCGCCAGGATGCGCTGGGCATTGCGTGACTCGTAGGCATAACCCGTGTAGAACGGCCCGTTGACGTAACTCAGGCCGGCGCCGTAGATGTAATTGTTCTGCCCTGCGGGGCGGTTCTCGCCGGGCGCCCAGATCAGCGCGCCGGCCAGTCCGTTCAGGTTCGGCGTGTCGTAGCGTATGCTGTTCTGCATGCGGCTGTTGAGACCGGTTGCCTGTCCGTTCAGGGTGGCCATGATGCCGATATTGTTGGCGATTGATGTGCTGCCCGGCACGAAGTTCATGCGGCTGCCCATGCCGCGCATCGGCGAGGTCATGAAGCCCGCCTTGACGCGGCCGAAATCACCCTGGAGGCCGACAAAGGTATCGCGATTGCTGATCCGGCCCGAGCCGTTGTCGACATCGAATCCGCCTTCGATCTGGAACATGGCCTTGTAGCCTTCACCCAGGTCTTCCACCCCCTCGAAGCCGAGGAGCGAGCTGTTGGACACGAAACGCGCGGTCCTAGAAACAGTGGTCGATCTCACCGATTCGAGCACTGCAGAGGACAGGCCGTAAACTCTCACGTCAGTCTGCGCATGGGCGCTGGCCATCGAAAGTGCGATAGCGGCGGCCATGCAGATTTTATGTCTCATCACTCCGCCTCCCTGCGGTGAGTTGACGACGATAACCGGGGTTTGTACTGCGGGCGAAATGACAAGCCGGTTGTTAAACCGCCAAGTGCCATGTCGCATCTTTATTTATTTGATAATTATTTTTCGTTCATCATCAAATCATTGATTGGGCAGCGCTTGCCAACCCATCAGTGAAAACCGTAGCTGTTGCCCGCTTGTCTATTCCCTAATGCAATTTGTCTTGATAGCATAGCCTCAATAAATAAAGAGTTAAAGTGCTGGCAGGAGACTTTTCTCTTCACGAACAACAATGATGCGCAGCGAGGAGAATATGCAAGCGACAGCGTGCGATCCATCTGGCCCGGGACCCGGCACGCCCGGAAGCCTATGCTTGAACTAAGGGTAGTACGGAGCCTCTTCGGGAATCGCTTTGGAATGAAGCATTCCGCACAGGCTCGTGTTCAAGAAGCCGCGGCGGCACCGGCGGTGTGCACGGTTTCGCCCTCATCTTCGCCGTCGTCCTCAAGCTCATTGCGGCCTACCTTGGTGGTGTGCTGCTGTGTCGCATTGACCATGGCACTCCTGCTCAGCCTGCCAATGACATCGGCCGCGCTGACCAAGAGAGAATCGCAGGCGCTTTTCGAGACCGCGCAAACCAATCCCCGGCAACTGATTCGCGAGTCCGAACATAACTTGCGGTATGCGCAGGCTCGCATGGACCCGATCGACGAGACCAAGGCATTGCTCGGGCTGGCCACGGCACACCATTTTCTGTCCGACTACGATGCGCTTGCCAAGGATGCGGAGCAGGGCATTGAGATCGCACGCGAGACCGGCGACAGGAACGCGCTCTGCTGGTTTCTGGCCTACGGCGGCCTCGGCCTGTACAGCAAGGGCTCACTCGATGCCGATGCCGCGCTCAGGGAAGCGGGCAAACTGTTCGACGAAGCCGCTGCCATCGGCGAGAAGCATTCGATGCAGGCTTGTCTGGGCTGGGTGCAACTGGCGCGCGGAAAGATATTCAACGCCGTGCGTCTCACTTCCGATTCGCTGGCTGCTGCATCGAAAGCCTATACCGTATTCGATAGCGAAGGCGACCGCTTCGGCATGGCGGCGGCATTGACCGATATCGCGGCGTACACCCTGATCCGCAATACCGAAAAGGACGCCGAAAAAATCCGAGAATACCTCGACCGTGCGTCGAACCTGGTTGACTTCGATACATATCGGCTGCTGGCCGCCGAAATCAATCTGCTGCATGGCCACAATGAATACTTCCTGCAAAATCTGCGCGAGGCACGCACCCGGTTCGAGAAGGCGACCGCCATTTCACGCGGCGTCCAGTATCATTTCCTGACCGGTCTTGCCGAACGCGAGCTTGCCGATATTGCCAAGGCGGAAAAGCGCCTTGCGGAGGCGTTCCGCCACGTCGACCTGTCGCTGCAGATGGTGGAAAATCATCCCGACAAACGGCATTACATCAAGGCGATGCTGCTGCGCGCCGACGTGCTGTTCAGGCTCGGCCGGCGCGCGGAGGGGCTTGAAGCTCTTCGCCTGTCCGAAGCGGCGCAGTCCCGCATCAATGACCCGTCGAGCACTGTCCTGTATTACCTGCGTTCCGCCGAGATCTACGCCGACCTGGATGACTTTCATGATGCCTACCGCCAGCTGGAAGCCTTGCGCAAGGTCGAGGCGAGGCTCAATGCATTGCGCAACCAGCGCCTGACCGACGAGCTCAAGGTCCGCTTCGACGTGGCACTGACCGAGTCCGAGAACGCAAGGCTGGTCGCCGAGAGGCAGGAAGCCGAAAGCAGGCGGCTGGCCCTTACCCTGGGCCTGACGCTGACTGTCGTGCTCAGCGCGGCATTGATCGGCGGCCTGGTGTTTTACATGCGCAAGCGCGCCGCCGATACGCGCATCGAGATGGAGCATCAGAAGCGGCTGGTGGCTGCCGAGGCCGAAGCCAATCATGCCAAGAGCGAATTCCTTGCCAACATGAGCCATGAGCTGCGTTCGCCGCTGAACGCCATCCTCGGATTCTCGCGGCTGGTAACCAGGGAGCCGGGACTTTCCGACGAGACGCGAGGCAACCTGCAGACGGTGCTGCGCAGCGGCGAGCATCTGTATCACCTGATCAACCAGATTCTCGACCTTTCAAAAATCGAGGCAGGGCGCATGACGCTCAACGACACCGTATTCAACCTGCACTTGCTGCTCGATGAACTGGAGCAGATGTTCTCGTTGAGCGCGCGCCAGAAGCACTTGACGATGACGGTAGAACGCGCGCCCGATCTGCCGATTCATGTGCGTGCGGATGCGGTCAAGCTGCGCCAGATCCTGATCAATCTCATGAGCAATGCGCTCAAGTTCACGGCGCAAGGCAGCGTCACGCTGCATGTCAGGCGCGCCGGCCTGCACCATCTTTCCATGACCGTCACTGATACCGGCCCGGGCATTTCCGCAGACGAATTGAAAACCTTGGGCAATGCCTTCGTGCAGGCGGGAGAAGGGCGGCGTTCAAGGGAAGGGACCGGGCTGGGACTCGTCATCTGCAACCGTTTCGTCAAGCTGATGGGAGGCGAGCTTCGCATGGAGAGCGAGATCGGCCAGGGCTCGCGGTTTTCATTCGAGATCGGTGTCACCGAAATCGACAATCCAGGCAGGTATGCGCAGACGCAGACGGCCAGCGGCCGCGTGATCGGTCTGGCGCCGGGCCAGCAGCGCTTCCGCATTCTGGCGGTTGACGATTTGCCCGACCAGCGCAAACTTCTGCGCGGACTGCTCGGCAGCCTCGGCTTTGAAGTGCGCGAAGCCGCCAACGGCGCCGAAGCAATTGAAGTCTGGGAAGAGTGGAGCCCGCATCTCATCTGGATGGACATGCGCATGCCGGTCCTCAACGGCATGGAAGCGACGCGCAGGATCAAGGCGACCGAGAAGGGCAAATCGACCGTCATCATTGCATTGACGGCCAGTACCTTCGAAGACGAGCGTGACGAGATCCTCCATGCGGGCTGCGACGATTTCCTGCGCAAGCCTTTTCAGGAACAGGCTTTGTTCGCGCAGCTGCATCAGCATCTCGGAGTGAATTTCATATACGAACAGCCTCGGGAAGAGAGGGTGGCTGAACCAGTCAGCGCCGAACGGGTGGCTGCACTGCCTGCGGAGCTGCGGGAGAAGCTGAGCGCAGCCCTGGCAGGACTGGACGTCGAGGCCGTCAACCTTGCGATCGATGAAGTGAGGATGGTTGATCCCGAAGCGGCCGACGCCCTGGCACTGCTGGCGGCGGGATTCGATTACGGAAGGATGCTGGCCTTGCTTCCGGCGCCTGCTGCGGCAACGGATTAATACGGGCACGCCGGCTCCTTCGGCCGCATTCTTGAAGAAGGGGCCGGCGTGCGGCATCAGGTGCGCGACTGCCTTTCACGCATCGACGATCTTCTGGAAGCCGCCGTAGATCATGCGCTTGCCGTCGAAGGGCATGGATTCCGCTCCGGCCTGGAGCCGGGGATCCTCCATCACTTTCTTCATGCCGGCGTCGCGCACTTCCCTGGACGGCCAGGTGATCCATGCGAAGACGACGGTTTCATCCGGCTTGCGCTTTACCGCCATCGGAAAGGATGTGACTTCTCCTTCCGGCACGTCGTCTCCCCAGCATTCCACCAGCGTCAATGCACCATGCTCCTTGAACACCACTGCGGCATTCTCGGCATGGGTCTTGTAGATTTCACGGTTTGCGGTCGGCACGGCAAGCACGAAGCCATCGACGTAATTCATGGGCCTTCTCCTTTTGTGCTGCAAAACAATGTTGGAAACATCATGGGGAGCCGGCCTGGCGAGACGGTTCGCCAGGCAGATCAGGCGGTGGTCACCACCATCCAGTTCATGCCGAACTTGTCCGTCACCATGCCGAAGCATGGTGAGAAAAAGGTCTGTCCCAAAGGCATTTGCACCTGTCCGTCTTGCGCCAGAACGGAAAACACTCGCTCTGCTTCGCTGGCTCGCGGCACGGAGATCGAGAGCGAAAAACCGCGGAAGTCGGTGGCGCCGCTGCAGCGCCCATCGGAAGCCATGACGATGGTGTCACCGATGCGAAAGCTGGCATGCATGATCTTGTCGGCGGCATCCGGCGGGCTCATGCATGCCGACGAGTTCTCTCGACTCTGCTGAGCTTGCTGGCCTTGCAGATCGGGATTGTCCTTGAAGCGCATGAGCATATCGACCTGCGCGCCCAATGCGTTGCGGTAGTATTCGATCGCCTCTTCGCATCGGCCATCGAAGAACAGATAAGGCTGGACTTGCATTGGCTATCCTTGAAAGTAAGAGTTGGCAGCGGTGGTCAAACGCCCGCGACAGCGGCATCGATTGCACCGACTGCAATTGCAGGCCATGGACCGCATGCGCTATGGAGCATCATGGACTGCATGCCCCATGCTGCTCGACGCTGCACACCAGCTTTCAATGTTGTGTACAGTGTCCACTTATAGTAGAACGGTTTGTGGACGCTGTACACAACATTTTCGATCTCACGAAATAAAGCCAACATCGCAAAGCGGGAGACATACCGGCACGGCGATCTTTATCAAACTCGGCTGCAAGCAGGCTTTGAACCGGTGTACGACGTGGCGCAGGCGGGGCCGGCTTACTGCCGCAGGAAAACGTTCGGGAGCGGAATTTCTCGCCTGGTCGGCCGTACATGGATTGCCGGTGCCTGTGTTGGACGGCCCGCTGCGCGGCCTTGAGGCGGAGCAGAAAAAAGCCATATCGCAGCGCTGCTGGATATGGTCGAAAATGGTTTGTAATGCAAGCGCGACAAGACAGCAGTGCGCATATGTCTCATGCCATCCGCTTCCTGCATTGACAGATGCCTGAAGCGGATGGCCCTGTTATTGCTGGGTACGCTGGCGGCGCATCTGCAGCAGCGCCGCCAGCGCCAGGCCTGCGCCCACCATGACCGCACCCGTGGTGCGCGGGTGGGTAACCGCGCTGGTATAAACGCTGAATTCACGCGGCGGATTGCTGCCGGCGCCGGCGCGCTCCATGAGATCGGTACTGGAAGAATAAAGATTGTTGTCGTCGCGATCGCGCGGCGGCCGGTCGGTTTTCATCATGGGAATCATGAAGCGCTCCATGCCCTTGTCGAGCAGGCGCGGCATGAGATGGGCGCCGGTACCGGACAAGCGTGCGCGGCTGCCGACATACACATCGCGCATGGGATGCTCGGCGGCATACAGCAAGGCATCGGCTGCAACGTCCGGCGCATATACCGGCGGCGGAAGCTGCGGCTCGACTTCCATATAGTTCTTTGCGTGGGCAACGAACATCGTATCCACCGAGGCCGGCTTGACCAGCGTGACCGATACCGGCGCGCCTTCTTCTTCGAGTTCCGTGCGCAGCGAGTCGGTAAAGCCCTTCACCGCATGCTTGGATGCGGAATAGATTCCCAGCAGCGGCACTGCGCGGTCGGAGGTTTCGCTGCCCATGTTGATCAGTGCGCCGCCGTGCTTCTTCAGATGCCTTGCCGCAATCATGGAGCCATGCACGACTCCCCAGAAGTTGACATCGAACAGCCTGCGCATGTCCTCGGCCGGCACCGCCTCGCTCTTGCCGAAGATGCCGACGCCGGCAATATTGAGCCAGCTGTCGAATCCGCCGAAGCGTTCGATGGCGGCGTCGGCGACGCGCTGCACATCGGCTTCGTTCGCCACGTCGGCTGCGACATGCATGGTCTCCGCGCCCAGCATGTTCAAGTCATCGCAGATGAGGCGCAGCGCGCTTTCGTTGCGCGCCACAAGAACCAGCCTGGCGCGGCGGCGTGCGGCCATGCGCGCCGTCGCCAGGCCGATGCCGCTGGTCGCTCCCGTGATCACCATGACCTGATCCGCCAACGCCTTCAATTGGATACGCATGCCGCTCTCCCGAAAATGCATGGCCATCGCGAAAAGCATGCCAGTGGCAGTCCGCGCATGGTCCCCTGCGAACGTTTCGTCCAGATGATTCATTGCGCGCGCGGCGAGTGAATTTCTTACTCGCCGCATGCCGATTTCTACATGCTGCGGCAAGGTGCGTTCGCTCATGCAGTCGACGTCGTCGGCTTAACTTCCCTCAATTCGCCTCGCAAACATGCCCGCTACAGTGGTGCTATCCACATCGCCAAGTACCACCATGAAAGCCGCTCACAATATCTTCGAGTACCTGACTGCTTTCGCAGTCGTTGTTCTCTTCAGCGCAGTCATCCTTTTCTTTCCCGAAATGGGGCAAGGCCAGCTGCCTTCGGAGGTGAGCGGCATCGGCGATCCGGCTGCGACGGAACAGCCTGCCGCAACAGTGACACCGCAAACCAAAGCGGAAAAAACGGACGACCAGGCCCATAGCTGATTGAGCCGCCGGGGGAGCGAAGCGGAGTATGCGCACTGCAGCCTCCGTTGCCTTCACGCCCTCAGCGTTCGCGCCGATCGTTCTTGCGGCGCTCCACCTGATCCCAGCCGATTTCCTTGCGGATTTCCTCCGGGCCATGCAGCGGCGTGCGCTCGTTGACGCGCCGCTCGGCGTGGCGCCGCTCCATGTATTCTCGGACCTTTTCCTTTGCGTCCTTGGGCTGGTTGATGGTTGGCATGAGGGGCCTTGGGCATGCGCAATGCACGCAAACTCATTCCTACATTAGGAGGCTCCGCGCTCTGCTGCTTGAGCCGGCACAAGCGAACTGCATTGGTGCGTGTTTGAACGCAGGATTGATGACGAGTGCCTGTCCGGACGGAACGTTCGCCCGATGGAAACGGTCTGACGAAAACCCTGCCATGCTGCAGTTAAGCGGCGTGCTTTGGTGGAAGTCTCTTGCTTCCGGAGGGGAACATGATCCGATATTCTTTGATTCTGCTGGCGACCGCCTTATCGGGATGCGTAGCCGTGCCTGCTTACGATGACGCCTATTATGGAACCTACGGTGCCTATGGCGCACCGGTGACGACATACGCAGTTCCGGTTGCTCCGGTCTATGCGGGTCCGCCGGTGTATGTCGGCCCTCCGGTCCGATTCAGCTTCGGCTTCAATTACTGGGGCGGGAGGGGCGGTTACGGCCATCGCGGTCATGGATGGGGCCATGGTGGGGGACGTTTCCGGCGTTAGTCGATCGGTTGTGAACTTTCTTCAGCCGCTGCTGCTACCGTTACCGTTACCGCGCTTCAGTTGCCAGATCAGTGCATTGTTGGCCAGACTGCGCTCAATGAAGCCCTGCGCCTCCAACTGCACAAGTGCGGCAAGCACCGTATCGTGATCCACCATGCCGGAAGCAGGAATCCACTCCTTGGCAATCTCCGCCACCGTACCGCTCGCATCCGGCCAGCGATAAAGGTAGTAACGAATCGCTTCCGCGACAGCGACGACATGCTTGTCTTTCATAGGCTGCCCGTTTCCGTTTTGCATCATTCCAGTATGCATTAAAACCTTCGGAAAAGAAAAGGACAATGCGCTCAGGGGAGATGAATTCCTTTCAACAAAATCGGCGGAAAGCGGGATATGTCGGGAAGCGTACATTGCGTGACTGTTCTCTCAAGCAACAGTTATGCGATATGCAAGAAGTCCGGGCGTCAGCATTCACCTTGTTGCGTGTAGGACGATTCCGATGAAATCTTGCGCATGATCAAGTATGCGAAGCTGGATGCCTCCATACTGAGGTCTCCTTAGTTCACTTCCTCCGTTCGAGCATTTATGCAAACCATCCTCAATACCGCAGCAACGATTGAAAACCTTGTTGACGTTACACTTGGCGCAGATGCGCCGGCCCGCGAGAAGTACCTGCTGCGTGAGTCCCTGCACAACCTCGTGCGCATGGCTCGCATTGAATACAAGATGGAAATGCAGGCGAGCGTAGACAAGGTTCTTCACATGCTGCCTGACCACGCGACGCTGGTCGTTTGAGTTTCGTGCCGCGAAGGAGCTGCGCAGCGTGCTCCTCTTCGCAATACGGCCGCGAACACAAACGCTGCAGTTTCCTGCTCCCCCTCTCCCGACTTTCCCCTTCAAGCTTTCCTCCCCCGGCTTTTGCTCTCTGTCTCCTCCGCTTTTCTTTCTCGCCTCTTCCCCGCTTCTCATTTTTCCGGTCTTCAACACCATCCCTGTTCGATCAATCTTATGTAGCAGCGCAACAAAGTTGACTTTACGCAATGGGCGATGAGCAGCCTGCCTTTATCGTCTTCACACGCTACATCAATATTAATTTGCTGCAACAAAAAACTTGTAAAAAACAAAAAGTTTGCGCTGCCTCATGCAACAACATGTAACGCTGCATAGTCGAATACCGAAGCTTGATGCCCTTGCCAGCATCAACATCCAACAATCCCAGGGAGCATCCACTTTGACCGCCCGCGTCCTACTCGTCACTTCGGAAGCCGTACCTCTTGTCAAGACCGGCGGACTTGCCGACGTCATCACTGCATTGGCGCAAGCACTCCGCCAGCAAGGCGTTGATGCCACTGTCATGATGCCGGGCTATCCGGCCGCAATCGAAAATGCCTGCAATTTGAAGCAGGCAGGCAATCTGCCTGAATTGCCTGGCGGGCCGGGCACCATCCTCCACGGCGTCATGCCGGGCAGCGACGTGCCCGTGGTGCTGCTCAAGACTGAACGCTTCGACCAGCGCACGGCCAATCCCTACGTTGACGAGAACGGTGCCGAGTTCGACGACAATGCCTTGTGCTTCGGATCGCTGGCTCACGCGGCCGTCAGCATCTGCGCTGGCGAAACCGATTTGCCGGTGCCGCATGTGGTGCATGCGAATGATTGGCATGCAGGCCTGGTCCCGGCTTTGCTGCGCATGAAGGGCATTACCGGCGTGGGCACGCTGCTGACTATCCACAATCTTGCCTTCCAGGGCAATTTCGCCATGAGTGCGGCCGCTGATCTGGCCATTCCAGATTCCATGCTGACGCCCGACCAGTTTGAATTCTGGGGCAAGATGAGTTTCCTGAAGGCCGGCATTCTTTATGCCGACCGTATTTCCACGGTCAGCCGCTCTTATGCGAACGAGATTCTGACCCCGCGCTTCGGCCATGGCTTCGACGGCCTTCTTGGTGCCCGCAGGGAAGCACTGGTCGCCATACCGAACGGCGTCGATACCGGCGCTTGGGATCCGGCAAGCGATCGGCTGACCGTTCGCCACTTCTCGCTGAACGACATGCGCGGCAAGAGCGGCTGCAAGCGCGACCTGCAGCAGCTGTTCGGTCTGCCTGTCGATCCGTTTGCGCCGGTGCTTGCCATCGGCAGCCGCATTACCCATCAGAAGATGGCCGACGTCGCCATCGATGCCTTGCCCGGCGTCCTCGAACGCTTCCCGCGCGCGCAGCTGATCGTGCTCGGCCGCGGCGACCATGCTTATGAGCAGGCTTTCCTCGGCATGGCAGAACGTTTCCCGGGACGTGTCGCGATCCATATCGGCTATGACGAACGCCGCGCCCATGCGCTGCATGCAGGCGCCGACATGCTGCTGCACGGCACGCGCTTCGAACCCTTCGGCCTGACGCCGCTGTACTCCATGCGTTACGGCACGATACCGATTGCTTCGCGCGTCGGCGGCATGATCGATTCCATCGTCGATGCGGGCCTGCAGGGCACCATTCCCGACGATGCCAGCGGCATCCTGTTCGACGGCGAACAGGCCCAGGACATGGTGGCTGCGATCAGCCGCGCTTTCGAGCTGTATGCCCGCCCGAATGAGTGGCACCTCATGCAGCGCAATGCGATGTCCGCCGATTTCTCCTGGTCCGGACCGGCCGAGCAGTACATCGGCGTTTATCGCGAGATCGCTCCTGTCGAGGCGCAGGCTCTGTTCGATGAACGCAGCGCCGCCGTCAATGACAGCGTCAACCTTCCGGCCGACGAGGAGGCTGCCGAAGCAGCGGCCATGCCTGAATACATGACGGCATAACGCATGGCGCAGGGAGCAAGCCGACAACGTCATCTGCCGGACGTCAAGACAACAACAGGCAACAACGCCGATTCCGATCAACCCAGTGAAATCCTTGCCATCCGGCAGCTTGCCGGATGGATTGATCCGCTCACGTTCGACAGACATGCCATCGATGCCGCCGAAACCGGCAGGCTGCGCGATCCTTTTTCGTTCTACGGGCCGCGTTCAATCGCGCAGGACGGCATGTACGTCATCAGGACCTTTCAGCCAGGCGCGCTCAGGGTGGAGGTGCTCGCCGGCACGACGGGCGACGAAGAGGACTGCGTGCTGGCCACGCTGACGCCGGTGAGCAGCGGCGGGCTGTTTTCCGGTATCGTCGATTTGAGCGGCGAGCCTGGGCACACGCCGCAATGCTATCGATTGCGTATCACCTGGCCCGACGGATTTGGAGGAACACTGCGCCAGATCCTGGAAGATCCGTATGCATTCGACCTGCTGCTTGGCGATGCGGAGCTCCAGCTGATCGCGCAGGGCCTGCAATGGCAGGCTCCTGACTGCCTGGGGGCACTGCCGATGACGGTAGCCGGCATTGAGGGAACGCGCTTTACGGTATGGGCGCCGAATGCGATGCGGGTGTCGGTCGTGGGCGATTTCAATCAATGGGACGGCCGCCGGCATCCGATGCGGCTGCGCCATGAGGCCGGAGTCTGGGAACTCTTCATCCCGAGGCTCAGCGCCGGCGAACGCTACCGCTACGAAATACGTGCCGCCGACGGCACGCTGCTGCCGCAGAAGGCCGATCCGGCAGCCAGAGCCACCAGCTTGCCGCCGGACTCGGCATCGGTGATTGCCGCGCCGATCGATCGTCGCTGGAGCGACCATGACTGGATGCGCGAACGCGCCATCCGCCAGCATGCCGCTGCGCCGATCTCGATCTATGAAGTGCATGCCGCATCATGGCGCAGACCCGGCGGCAAAGTGAATGCCAGTGCGGACGACATTGTCGATTGGAATGAACTCGGCGACCGCCTGATACCCTATGTACGGCAATGCGGATTCACCCACATCGAACTGCTGCCGATCATGGAGCATCCCTTCGGCGGTTCATGGGGTTATCAGCCGCTGTCGCAGTTCGCGCCGAGCGCTCGCTTCGGATCGCCTCAGGCATTCGCGGCGTTCGTTGACCGCTGCCACCAAGCCGGACTGGGCGTGATTCTCGACTGGGTGCCGGCGCATTTCCCAAGCGATGCGCATGGCCTCGCACGCTTCGACGGCAGCGCCCTGTACGAGCATGCCGATGCGCGCGAAGGCTACCATCAGGACTGGAACACGCTGATCTACAACCTCGGCCGCAATGAAGTCGCCGGCATGCTGATCGCCAGTGCGCTCGAATGGCTGGAACGCTATCACGTCGACGGCTTGCGGGTCGATGCGGTATCGTCGATGCTCTACCGCGATTACAGCCGCAAGCAGGGCGAATGGATTCCCAACCGCTACGGCGGCCGCGAAAACCTGGAAGCCATCGATTTCCTGCGTCTGCTGAACCATGTGGTGCGGGAGCGCTGTCCCGGCGTAATGGTGATTGCGGAAGAGTCCACCGCGTGGCCCGGCGTCAGCATGCCCGAGGACGAAGGCGGGCTTGGATTCTCGTACAAGTGGAACATGGGCTGGATGCATGACAGCCTGCAATACATGCAGCGCGAACCGGTGCATCGGCGCTACCATCACGACGATCTCACGTTCGGCCTGTGCTATGCGTTCAGCGAGCGTTTTGTGCTGGCGATTTCCCATGATGAAGTCGTGCATGGCAAGGGTTCGCTGCTTGGCAAGATGCCCGGCGACGACTGGCAGCAGCGCGCCAACCTCCGCGCCTTTCTCGGCTTCATGTGGACCCATCCCGGCAAGAAGCTGCTGTTCATGGGCAGCGAGTTCGGCCAGAAGAGCGAATGGAATCACGACAGCGAGTTGCAATGGGAGTTGCTGATCGATCCCGGGCACAGCGGTATTCGCGATCTGGTTGGCGATCTCAATCGCCTCTACCGCAGCGAAGCGGCGCTGTATGACAGCGATGCGCATGCGGAGGGCTTTCAATGGTTGATCGGAGATGATGCGGGCAATAGCGTTTTCGCTTATCTGCGACGCAGCGTCGCAAGTGATGCGCCTCCGGTGCTGGTAGTGTGCAATTTCACGCCGGTACCGCGCGAAGCGTACCGTATCGGCATACCGGCCGCGAAGAAGGGGGCGCGCTGGCGTGAAGTTCTCAATACCGATGCGCACTGCTATGGCGGCAGCAACACAGGCAATCTCGGCGCTGTCATCGCGCAGGATGAACCCAGTCATGGACAGCCGGCTTCACTGCTGCTGACGCTGCCGCCGCTAGCGACCATCGTCCTGCAGTGCGAGGGGTCGTGACGTGTGCAGGCCAGGTCGAAACAAGACGGGAAAAGACTCGAAGCAATGAGAAACGACAAGAGAAAGGTCAGGGCTCCGTAGGATTGGCTTGCAGTCGTTCAACGAAAGGCATGATCCATCGAGTTTCGAACTCTTCATGCAATTCCTGTGGTCGTTCGTTGCCCTTCGAGCGTAATTCGAGCCGGTTTTCCGAGCATCTCAGGCAAATGCGCGGTAGATTGGTGCAGCGCAAAGATGATTCCCTTTTATTAACTGCTTCGGGGAACTACCGGCGCCGATTCGGGGTCTGGGTATAAATCTTGCGTTAATAAAAAGACGCGTCACCCGAACGTGAACGCGCCTGAATGGAATGAAAATGCAGCAGCTTGAGGTTGCCTTACCGCATCATAGCTTGAGATTGTTCAAGCCCTTCGATGGCAACACGTGTTCTCCTTAAGGCCTGCGCATTCATTGCGTATCCGGACAATTATTCAAGGCTAAATACATATGAAAGCAATGATTCTCGCTGCCGGCAAAGGCACTCGCGTACGTCCTCTCACTTACGACCTGCCCAAGCCGATGATCCCTATCCTGGGCAAGCCGGTCATGGCCTACATTGTGGAGCACCTTGCGAAGTGCGGCGTCAAGGACATCATGGTCAACGTGAGTTACCTCCACGAAAAGATCGAGAGTTATTTCGGTGAAGGCAGCCGCTTTGGCGTGCGTATCGGCTATTCCTTTGAAGGTTATATGGACGAGAACGGCGAGGTCGTTCCCGAAGCGCTCGGCTCGGCCGGCGGCATGAAAAAAATACAGGAGTTCGGAAGATTTTTTGACGACACCACCATCGTTCTCTGCGGCGACGCGCTGATCGATCTCGATATCCAGGCTGCTGTCGCGGAACACAAGCGCAAGGGTGCAATGGCCAGCGTCATCACTCGCGAAGTTCCCTGGGACAAGGTTTCCGACTATGGCGTCGTCGTCAGCGACGAAGATGGCCGCATCATCAAGTTCCAGGAAAAGCCGAAGCGCGAAGATGCCCTGTCCAACCTGGCCAGCACAGGCATCTATATTTTCGAACCGGAAGCCATCGATCTGATTCCTTCCGGCGAGGTGTTCGACATCGGTTCGCAGCTGTTCCCGCTGATGGCCGAAAAGGGCCTGCCTTTCTACGCCCAGAAGCAGGAGTTCGAGTGGCTGGACATCGGCAGCGTCACCGATTACTGGGGCGTGCTGCAGAGCCTGCTCACCGGTGATGTGCCGCAGCTGGAAGTGCCCGGTGCGCAGATCCGCGAAGGCGTCTGGGTCGGCCTCAATACCCGCATCGAATGGGAAGGCACCACCATTGAAGGCCCGGTCTATATCGGCGCCGGCTGCCATATCGAAGCCGGCAGCACCATCATCGGTCCGACATGGATCGGTCACGGCAGCCATGTCTGTGCCGGCGCAGAAGTCGTACGCAGCATCCTGTTCGAATATACCCGCGTACTGCCGGGCACCGAACTGGAGGAAGTGATCGTCTGCGGCGACTACAGCGTCGATCGCAAGGGCAACATGGTGCGCCTGTCGGATAGCGAGGACGCCGGCCTCAACAATGCGCGCGACCGCAGGATGGCGCGCCGCACGAAGGACAGCGAAGAAGACCTGGAAGACATCAATTCGCCGGTCGGCGTGCTCGCGACGGCCGAGAATGTTGCCATGTCATACGCACCGTAAACTGTTGAAATGCAAGCGCGCAAGCCTCGGGCTTGCCGCGACCATGCACGGCGCCGCCAGGCGCCGTGCGAACGAGTTCCGACGCTGTCATTCCACCGCCTTTGCTTTTCCTTGCACGGCATCTTCCAAGTGCACGCCTACTCCCTCTTCTCCGCGCCACGTGCAAGTCGAACCAGGTTCAAACATCGTTTGATTGCGGTTGCCCATTTCCCATTAAGTCAGCATGGAACGGCTTATGTGAATTCCTCTGCCGCCGGCGGAAATAGGATGCGTCTGTCAGTGCGAAAGCGCTCTAACGATCGAAATGCGGCAGCACCTTTTCGGCGAACGTTTCGACAAAGGCTTGCTGGTCATGATGCACGTTGTGAAGGAAGAGCGCATCGAAACCAAGCTCGGCATCTCTCAGCAGCCATTCCAGATGCTGCTCCGCATTTGCGGATACGCGAACGCTGGCGGCAACATCCTTCGGCGTCAGGTGCTCGGTCGCACGGTCGAAGGCAGCCGGCGTATCAAGGTCGGCCAGCAATGCCTTGTCGAGCGCAGCCTGGCGCCATTGCGTCGCGGCGGCGTGCAGCGCTTCCTCCTCGCTGGCCGCATGGCTAAGCACGACCTGCAGGTAGACCGGCTTGCCGGCCCCGCCGCCGCGCCGGAATGCGTCCAGCACCTCCCTCATCTGCGCATGGTCCTGCGAGACGGTAATCATGCCGTCGGCCCAGCCGCCGGCCCATTCCGCCGTTTCCGGCGACAGGCAGGCCGCATGCACCGCCGGTGACCGCGCCGGCCGGGAATAGAGCCGGGCATTGCGTACCTGCACCGCTCCGGTGCGGCTGACGGTGTCTCCTGCCCATAATGCGCGCATGACGTCGACGCATTCCTTCAAGCGTTCGCGACGCCGGGACTTCGCTGGCCAGGGTTCGCCGGTAATGCTTTCATTGAGCGCCTCGCCGCTGCCTGCGGCCATCCAGAAGCGGCCGGGATACATTTCGGCCAGCGTGGCGGCGGCCTGCGCGATGACGGCGGGGTGATAGCGCTGGCCCGGCGCGCATACCGTGCCGAAAGATAGCGGCGTGGACTCCAATGCCGCTCCCAGCCATGACCAAGTGAAGCCGCTCTGCCCCTGCCGTTCGCTCCATGGATGGAAATGATCCGAGCACATTGCCATTCGAAAGCCCGCCTGTGCGGCGAGCTTTGCGTTGCGCAGCAGCTGGGAAGGAAGGTATTGCTCGTGAGAGCAGTGATATCCGATGCAGGTCAAGTCGAATGCTCCTTTGCCAAGAGCTGAGGTAGACAACCAATGCAGGCATATGTGCCTTTCGCAGGCGTCGTCTTTTACACACTCGCATTTGCGAAGTCTCCCGTGAATGGCCAATGGCACGAATCCAACAATGGATCGAAAAATTAAAGAAATAAAAATACAGTAATTGTTTGTAAAACAATATTCCTCGTTTAAGCTCGGTTCAAGATTGCTTGAAACCGGTGGCGGCTGTCAGGAAGGGCTTGCCCTATCGAAGAAAGCGAGTATCGCCAGCTTCGATATAAGGAAAGATGCGTATGGCAGACAACACTGGCGTTACTGCTGCATTAAACACTTCACCGCTTCGTTCGCTTTCCTAGTGCAAGCGATGGCTGTGGGATAAAGAAATATCACTACAAGGTGCTCGATGGAAGGTGCTCTTGCTCTGTTTCCTATGGACAGCCGCACTGCTGCTGGAACTGGCCTATCATCATGGCGGATTCGGCTTGCGTGAAGCCCTTGTGCAGAAATCGGTCGTGGTGTTCTACAACGTCAAGGCAGTCGTGCTGGCAGATTTGAATCCGTCCATGGCATCGATACTCATCGCGGCAGCAATCTGCCGAACCCTTTTCGGCATGACGATCGCGCTGCTCGATCTGGCGATGTACCGCAAGGTCACCGTCCGGCCTTTCGATTGGGAAGGGATGATCAATACGGCCCATCGTCAACTGCGTTTTCCTGCTGACCGTCGTCTTTACGTTCACGAATCCGCTTGTCGAGTCATGGATCGACGGTTACTCGTCGCTGCTCGATCATGTGCCTACGCTGGTGCAGATGAACGGCGCAGTGGCATTGATACTCGCCTGCCTGCTCGGCGATTTCTGCTTCTACTGGTCGCACCGTTTCTGCCACAAGATCCGCTTCTTCTGGTATCTGGGACACATCAATCATCACCGCAACCGCGAACTCTGCCAGCTCACTCAGGCAGTCGATCCTCAATCGCTGATTCTCGATACCGCCGGCGGCAAGGTGTTCGTGCTGCTCTTCCTGCCGCTGGTGACCCAGCTGTTCTCACTGGACATCCGGGACAGCGGATGGGCGCTGATTGCCGTTATCGTCTTCGATACCTGGACCGATCCTTCGCACTCGGTGGTGCTCTACTACCTGGAAACGCGATTCGCATTTCTCCGGCATTTGACGCCCGCCGTTCACTACACGCATCATTCCAGGGAAGGGCGGCACAATATTTCCGACGGCTGCAACTTCGGCGCACGCACCACGCTCTGGGACCGCCTGTTCGGCACCGACATCGAACCGCTGCAAATCCTGCCGCGTACCGGACTCTTCAGCGACACGGCGGACTACCGCCGCACGCCCTTGCGGTTTCTGTTCCGGCCATGGCTGCAGATGCTGAGAGAGCTGGGTACCAACAGGCTGCGCTACTGGCGGGCCATCCTGTTCGGCCATGCGTCCTACAAGCCTCCGGTGCCATTGAAATCGGAACGCTGAACCGGGCATTGCGCATCGCCTGCACTTGCACGGCAAACCAAAGGCTAATCAAAGGAGAAAACATCTTCATGCAAAAAGTATTTCCTGCAAACCCTCTGGAAAAGCCGGGCTACCGGCTGGAGTTCCACGACGAGTTCGACGGCAACTCGATGGACGATGGCAAATGGATTGCATGCCATTTGCCGCAGTGGTCTTCCTCGCGCCAGTCAGCGGCAAGCGCACGTTTCGAGGACGGCCATCTTGTCTTGAGCATCGGGGCCGATCAGCAACCCTGGTGTCCGGAATATGACGGCGATATACGCGTTTCCTCGCTCCAGACAGGCGTGTTTTCCGGGCCGCTCGGCAGTACCAGGGGACAGCACCGGTTCAACCGCGAGAGCGTCGTGCGCGAAGTGCAGGCCAACCGCGCCCTCTACACGCCGACCTACGGCTATTTCGAGACCCGGCTTAAGGGCGTCAGGGAAGCCGGCTACCATGTGGCCTTGTGGATGATCGGCTATGAAGAGGTGTCGGAAAATTCCGCCGAGATCTGCATCTGCGAAATCTTCGGCAAGCACGTCACGGCCGGCACGTCGAAGGTCGGCGTCGGTGTGCACCCCTTCGGCGACGAGAGGATCACCGATGACTTCCGCGAAGTCGAACTGCCCATCGACATTTCCGAATTCCATGTCTATGCCGCCGAATGGACGCCGACCCATATCGATTTCTTCGTCGACAACCAGCTGATCCGCACGGTGCATCAATCGCCAAGCTATCCGATGCAGTTCATGCTGGGCATCTATGAAAGGCCGAAGGAAACGCTTTCCCAGTCCGAAGGACGTTCATCGGTTTATCCGAAAGACTTCGTGGTGGATTATGTCCGTGCCTATCAGCCTGTCAACGGATACCGTTAGGAGGGCTTAATCGTGCAAGCGCTGACAGGCATATCCGATATGGGCGGCGCGGGGGCTCGCACCGGCGGCGCGAAGATTTCACTCCACGGCGAGGCGGCACTGGTGACAGCCGCTACGCGCGGAATCGGGCGCGAATGCGTTCTTGCTCTGGCCGAGGCGGGCGCCTCGCTTGCGATCGACAGCCGCGATCTTGAAGCGGGAAACGAGCTTGCCGCCGTGCTGCGCGCCAAGGGCGTGAAGGCGATGGCCGTTGCAATGAACATGCAAAGCCCCGCTTCAATCGCACAGGCCGTTGCCGAAGCCGAAGCGGAACTCGGCCTGGTCACGGTGCTGGTCAACAATGCCGGCCACAGCCTGCCCGCTGCCGCGCTGGATGTCGCGCCCGAGGCATATGACAGCATGTTCGGGCTGAACGTGAAGGCCGCGTTCTTCACCGCACAGGCGGTTGCGCGCCGGCTGATTGCCGAAAGGCGGACCGGAGCGATCGTCAACGTCGCCTCGCAGGCCGGGGCGGTTGCGCTGCGCGATGAATCCGTCTACTGCATGACGAAGGCCGCCATGATGCACATGACGCGCTGTCTCGCGGTGGAATGGGCGCCGGCCGGCATACGCGTCAATGCGGTGGCGCCGACGTTCGTCAGCACCGACGGCACGCGCAAATGGCTGGACGATCCGCAGTTCCTCGATAGCGTCATCAGCCGTATCCCATTGGGACGGGTAGGGGTAACCACTGAAATTGCGTGGCCGGTCGTGTTCCTCGCCTCCGGCGCGGCGTCGCTGGTCACGGGAACGACGCTAGCGGTGGACGGCGGCTGGACGGCTATCCTTCGCTGCAGATGATGATGCGGCTGGCAATTGCCGCCCGGGCAATGCCGGTTGCGTCATCGATGTGCAGGCCTCCATGCCTGCACCACTACCATTCGTTGTGAAGGATGCAGGCATGGAGGCCGGTTTGGCCAACTTCCCGCATCGCTCCGTTCCTGTCTCGTTCCTGCTCAACCCTGAAGAAAGCAGAACCCGCTCACGCCCAGCACCACCGTGCGTG
Organism: Noviherbaspirillum malthae; assembly: GCF_015352985.1. GTDB lineage: Bacteria > Pseudomonadota > Gammaproteobacteria > Burkholderiales > Burkholderiaceae_D > Noviherbaspirillum > Noviherbaspirillum malthae. Next base: position 49,839 of record NZ_JACYXF010000026.1, read on the forward strand.
CGTCGACGCTCATGTTCCTGCTCATGATTACCGTGCCGACATCGACCGGCGCCACCTTCTTCTCGACGACATCCATGTTGAACAGGCAGACGATCTCCGAACCTTCATGTTCGCGCGAGAAGGCAAGCACGCCATCGGGAGCATCGAGCAGCGTGATGCCGCCCTGGCTGAATTCCGGACGCGACTTGCGCAGGGCGATCATCTCGCGGGCGAAGTTGAGAATCGAATCCCGCTCGGCATCCTGCTTCTCGACATTCATTTCGATATGCACGTTGTCGACCGGCAGCCATGGCTCGGCCTGGCTGAAGCCGCCATGCGGAGCAGCCGTCCAAGGCATCGGCGTGCGGCAGCCGTCGCGGCCCTTGAACTTGGGCCAGAAGGTCTTGCCGAAGGGGTCCTGGATGCGTTCAAAGGGCACGTCGGCCTGCGGAAGGCCCAGCTCCTCGCCCTGATACAGGCAGATATCGCCGCGCATTGCAAACAGCAGTGCCAGCGCATGCTTGGCATTCTGTTCGGGGTCGCGGCCGTTGAGCCAGCGGCTCGCTACGCGCGGCTTGTCATGATTGCTCAAGGCATAGCAGGGCGAACCCGGCGCCTTGATGCTCTCTTCCAGCGTGGTGATCACATTGCGCACATAAGGCGCGCTGCTGTCGGGCTGCATGAGCGCGAAGCTGTAGGCAGAATGCAGGCGGCCCGGTCTGGTGTACTGGCCCATGAGCTTGAGCGCGTCATGCCCGCCGACTTCGGCCAGGCTGAAGGCGCCGTAGGCGTCGAGCAGCTTGCGGATCTTTTCCAGGAAGGCATCCATCTCGGGGCGCGCCTGGTCGTAGACATGCAGCTGGAAGCCGTAGGGATGCAGCGCGGCGCTGGTGTCCTGGCGCGGCGGATTGTTGCGCAGCAGCTGGTCCTGGAAGATGTGATTGCAGGCGTCGAAGCGAAAGCCCGATACGCCCATGTCCAGCCAGAAGTCCATTTCCTTCAGCACCGCGGCCTGCACGTCGGGATTGTGCATGTTGAGGTCGGGCTGGCTGGAGAAGAAGGAATGGAAATAGTACTGGCGCCGCTCGGCATCCCAGCGCCACGCCGGGCCGCCGAATACCGAAACCCAGTTGTTGGGCGGGCTGCCGTCGGGCTTCGGGTCGGCCCACAGATACCAGTCGGACTTGTTGTTTTCCTTGGCGCGGCTCTGCTTGAACCAGGCATGCTCTTCCGAGGTGTGCGAGATGACCATATCGACAATGATGCCGAGCTTGAGCGCCTTGGCCCGCCGCATCAGGCTCTTGAAATCGTCCATCGTGCCGAAGATGGGATCGACGGCACGGTAATCCGATACGTCATAGCCGAAGTCCTTCATCGGCGACTTGAAGAAGGGACTGATCCAGATGGCGTCCACGCCAAGGCTCTTGATGTAGGCAAGCTTCTGTTCTATGCCGGCCAGGTCGCCGATGCCGTCGTTGTTCGAATCCTGGAAACTGCGGGGATATACCTGGTAAATGATCATGACACTCTCATAAGCTCATAAGGTCACTATGCAATCCGTCCCTGCGGCGCAAGCCGCGAGTTGGACCGGAAGGGCCGGGATGCATGTGTCATCGGTGCGATACGACCATCGGTCGACCGCATGAACGTTACTATCCGTTGACTTCCGGAAATGTGCAATGTCCTAGATGCAAGATGGGGACGTTTTGTTCCCGAGTTGCAACTTTGGAGGTCCATTTGGATGGCCGGAATGACAATTGCACGGAGGGAATGACGGTTTGTTCACATGTCTCGTGCCTCGTGCCTCGTGCCGAGGCAGAGCAGACGCAGTCTCTCTACATGATCAGGATGTGGGCTTCGACATTGACCTTGGCCCCAAGGGACGGGGAGGACGTTCCATGCGCTGCCGTACAGGCAGCTGATCCGTTGCCGAAGCGAGTGATGTGTCCGCCTGCTTGGAAGAGCCAATCTCCTGAGACGTTCTTCGGATGGCATTGCGTCTTTTCAGGTTTGTGGTTTCAGGAGTCCGAGGGGACACGAGGACGTAATCGGCGCTATCCAATCGTCTTTCCGGTGCAGACGTGCCGTTATTGATGTAGGCATCTCCGATTTTGCGGAGATCGGCGAGTGCGAAGGCTACGCGTTGTGCAATCTGTTTTCTGTGTTCCGGCGATATGTCCAATGCGTCCAGCATTCCGGTGCCATGTTCATAGGTAGTGGCAAAGTTTATTAACGTGATATCCCTGAATGTTCCGTCTTCCTGCTGCACCTTGAAGATGGGCGTGTTGCCCAGCGCCCTTGCCGCATCCTGCAGGTCCTGCGGTGCCCGGGATCCTTCCTTGTAGATGCCGTTCAAGAGGGTGGTTACGCCGGAACGCAGTCCGTCGGTCTGAGGAATGCCTGCTTTCTTGCTGCCGGGGTTGATGTAGGGCTTGAGCAAGTGCGTCAGGGTCTCGCTGCTGTTGGCCCACTCCGCCATGGCATTGTTGATGCCGGCCTCATTCCTTGTGAATTTTTGATAGCTGTCTTGATGCGACTGTCGCATCAGGTCGGCAACACTCGACGGCGCGGAGCCTTGGGTCTTGGCGGCGTTCATTGAATTCAACATCGTCATCAGCTTGCTCCCCATGCGATTGCCCGCATTGCGCATGAAGGCATTGAGGGCAGTGCGACTGCTGGCAGTCTGCATCCCGGGCGGTACGGCCCCTGGTGGATGCATCATGCCGGGCGCTGAGGAATTGTCCAGTGACAGCTTCGTCTCGCTTCCCGGAAGATCCGGACGTTTGTTGTTAAAGATGCGCATTCTCTTCCCTGGATGCATCGAACATGATCGTGTCCTCAGACAAAGTCGCTGGACTGCACTATTGATTCGGCCCGAAAAATGGTTGATTTTTCGGACCGCCGATCTCACCCTCGCCCTCTGGGAGAGGGGCGGGGTGAGGGGATCCGGCTCAATATATTTTCGGGCCGGATCTATAATGAGTGACATCCGGGCCATGGCAGTTCCATAAGCTGTCACAGCGGACCTGCAGCAAAGGACACTCAAGCAGTCACATGCGGTCCGCAAGAGGGAGACTGGGTGCGGCACTATGAAACGTCCCGCCTTGGACAAGTCGGCATAACAAAAATGATTGCTTCGACAGATCGCCTTGAGCACCTATCACCCCCGCCTCCAGTACGGCGCCTTGTTTTTCCGCATGATTGGAGAGGGGGGCATTGAATGAGCGAAGTTCATCCCGCCTGAAGTATCCTTTTCCATACCGGGTCCGTCTTGATGAAAATCTGCCGCGTATTCCGATGCTCATAGTCGGGGTTATATCTGTTATCGCTATTGTGGCGGGCTTTAAAACCCGCATTTGGCAGCACATGCCTGCTCATGATGATTTCTTGAGGTATGCCGCCAATGACCACCACCGTGCCGCGGGCGCATTGCCTCAGCAAGCCTTCCAGTAATCTGGCATTGTGAAATTCGGGATAGCGCCTGGCGACTTCCTTTCTGATGTTGCTGAAATCCTTTTTTCCCGAAGTCGTGAATCCGGCTTCAATTTCGTGATACAGAGAACGCCCGCCCGGATTGACGGGCGCATCGAGAAGATAAGCTGCGTTGCGAAACATGATTACCTGGGGCTGGTTTCTGAAGTCGTCGTTGTTCAGCTTGGTTCTTAAATCTTCGATGATGTTCGTTGACTGACCGATAAAAGTGATTCGTTCATTCACCAGACGGGTGCCGGCTTCCGTCAGCACGTAGTGACGGAATCTCGCGTTGCTGTCAGCTGGCTGTTCCAGCGCCATATAAGAGGAATGATTAATGGAAACACGTCTCGAGGTTTTTGCTTTCATCACAACCTGCCCTGTTTCCCTGACCCTGTCGAAGATCCGTGTTCCATCGACCTGTGGTTCATAATCCGATGCGATGAACCTGAATTTCGCGGCATTTTCCGGCCCAAGCTTCCGGTCGAACAGGATGGCAAAGCCGACGACTTCATCGCCGTGCGAAGCCCCGTAAACATGAATGTTCGCGCCATTCGGGAACCGTTTCTGCAACAGGGAGGGAAGCTCAGGCAAGGCATCCCTGAACATCGACGTTTTATGGACCTGCTTCACTGGCTGCACGACCGCAGGCATCGTTCCTTGAGTGTCTGTCGAGACGGGTGCGTTTGGAGAGGCTGCCGCTCCGGGCCTGTCCCGACGGTAAAAGCCCGGTATTTTTCCCAGAAGGCGCCTGCGAGTCGCTCCTTCGGAAACGGTCCTGCCGAAGGTAGCAGCTTCCTCGTTTGCGGGATTTGGTTCGGATAGCCTGGCGACAGGATCGGATTCGGAAGGTATGGCTGGCGTCTGAACACTTGGCAGAGAGGCTGGATTGCGAATGGTAGAAATGAAGTTTCCCATAACGGTTTCAATGAAATTTGAATAATCGGCGCAACGGTGCAATATGCCGGAACGTCGAACTCAAGCGCGGCAGGATGGCACCGATTGGGATCGCGTTTTCCCGGCATGTGACCTCCGTGCTATGAAGAGCGTAATGAGTGTTGCTACCTCCATTTTGGTTCCATTGGAAAAGGGACAGCATTTATTTACGAAGCGGAAGTCGCTCCGCGTCGCGTGCAACGCTGCCGGTCGAATCGAGGCTTTGTTGATTCCGTGTTAAAAATCGAAAATGACGCGATGCATTGATTCAGCGCCCTGAGATGTTGCGGTCATATCAAAGGCCTTCATTGAACAGTTAATAAATCGCCTCATGCAGCTACATGCGAAATGTTTAGTTGGTCCAGCCTGAATCGGCAATCTCATTGTCCGGCATTTACCACATCAAATGCACGCACGTCTGTCGGGATTGTTTTAAAACACCCGGCAGGTCGGGGACGGGTTTCGAATACATGTTCATCGTGGTTAACCGCTTGGCTGCAACGGTTCATTGAACAATTAATTCGTGTCATGCATGCCTGGCGCAGGCACGCATGCAGTGTCAAGCCTGATTAAGGTTTGCAGTCGTCGGCCACATCGGCGGACAGGAGTCAATGCTTATTGCAGCGTTGTTGAAATCGCACCAGCATTCTTTTTATTGCAATTGCGTCATGATTAGTGAGTGCTTACAATCTTTCTCCGCCTGATCCAGACACGTTTGTTTGACTTTCGACTTGCGAGGAATTAATGAGCAACACCAGCGATCAATTGCATCTCCAGCTTATTGATAATGTTACCAGCTGCCTGCGTCACACCGACTTGCCTGCATTGCAGGCCTCCATGCGCGAAAAGGGTTTCGCGGTAATACGCGGCCTGTTCCGCGACAAACTGCTGCGGCAGCTGCAGGATGAATGCGCGAAGCTGATCGACAGGCACGGAGTCGAGCGCAATCTCCACATGAAGGAAACCGCCTATACGCCGCGCAGGATGGTCAATGTCAAGCGCGACAGGATCAACGAGCATGGCTTGCTGATACCAAGGATTTATGATGATCCCATGGTCAGGCGGCTGTTCGAGATCATTACCGGCGAGCGCTTTACGACCTGCCCATACACACCCGAGGAGTACATCATCAATTGCCTGTATCGTGCCGATGATACCCACGGCTGGCACTGGGATGACTACAAGTACGGGGTTGTATTCGCCGTCGAGACGCCTCCCGCTGAATCGGGCGGCTACGTACAGGTGGTACCGAATACGTCATGGAACAAGGACAAACCCAGCGTCGAGGCCGCACTCTTCAGCGGCCCCGCCTATGCCTTCAGGCTGGAGCCCGGCGATGCCTACATACTGCGCACCGACACCGGCATGCACCGCGTGAGCCCGATACAGGAAGGCACAAGCCGTGTGGTGGTCAACATGGTGTGGGCAGCAATGGACGAGCTCGACAAGCCTACTTCGCACGAGACCATGGAGACCTTGTTCGCATGACGGGCTTATTCTTGTCGGCATTCGGGCTTGGATTGATCTTCAATGCCTCGCCGGGTGCAGTGTTCGCCGAAACCGTGCGCCGGGGTATCGCTGGCGGGTACTTCCCGGCATTCTATGTACAGGTCGGCTCGCTGGCGGGAGATGCGACGTGGGCGGTGCTGGGCTTGGCTGGCGCGGGCATGCTGTTGCAACTGCCCTCCGTGCAGGTGCCCCTTTCCATCCTCGGCGCCATCTATCTTGCATGGCTTGGCCTCCAATCCTGCTTCAGCCGTCCGGATCCGGATCCGGATCAGGAAGCACCAAGCACGCAGTCCCGCGCAATGGACAAGGGAGCGCTGGCCAGCGGCGCGTCGCTGTCGCTGACCAATCCGGCCAACATTTTCTATTGGGCGGCGCTGGGCGGCGTGCTCGGCGCACTTGGGGTAGCGGAGCCCCAGCCTGCGCATTACGTGGTTTTCTTTGCCGGCTTCATGACTTCCTCGCTGCTCTGGTGCTTCGCTTGCGCCGGCCTGGTGCATGTGCTGCATCGTACGATGTCGGCAAGAACAACCATGTTCATCAATGTGGCTTGCGGCCTGGCGCTGATCTACCTGGCTGTGACTACTGTCATCAGCCTTATGCCAATTTCAAGCGAGTCAATCCTGTAAGCTTGCGTTTTCAGGTTTGGCTGCGGTTTTCAGGTTTGGCTGCGTTGTGCCCGCCGTCCATGGTTCTGCCATGGATGACGGGTGCGCCTTTCCAGAAAAGGCGTTCATCGATCCTTCTCGTGCTGCAATGACCTGGAGCTAAGTTTGAAAATCAACTACCTGGCGATGCTACGAAAAATCATGGATGCCGCGGATGCTGTGGATGTCCTTGAGCTTCAGGCTGGTTTGCCTGGCCGTCATGTGCGGCATGCGGATTTTCCGGGATCGCAGTTGCATCGTTGATGTCGGGAAGAGCCGGTCGGTCCAGCAAATCAACAAGACCTCTTGATTCAAGAAGATGTCTTGTTAAGTCAACGATTTCCCTTTCTCTGATTTCGTCGCTGATCACTCTGCCCAGCTGAATTTCGATATCGCGTTCTCCACCGGGTTCTTCGATTTCGAAACTGGCAAGGCGAGCGTTGATGCTTTGGTGATATTGGTCGCTGCTGAGCTGATCGACAATCCGCTCCTGCGCATTTTCATAGTTCTCCGGGTCCAGCCGCTTCAGTAATTCCAGCCAGGGCGACCATTGCAACGCAAGGTAGCGCACGAAACCATCCCGCTCGGATGCAATGACTTCCCGCGCTGCTGCGGTGTAATCTTCCTCACTCAGAGCGGCAATGTTTTCGAAAAGCATGCCAGCATCATCGATGGGTAGTGCCAGTAATCGCCGTAGCCGCACCTGAAGCGCAAGATAGACTTCAACGTCATCGGGAAGAGGGGGACGCGGCGTGGCGGCTTCGTCACCTTGCCACGCTTCGTGTGCTGCGGTCTGTTCTTCAATCTTGCGGCGGGCGAACAATTCCAGCCGCTCCATGCGATACCAGCCTCGTGCCAATGCAATGACTTCGGGCAGTCGCTCGTCATAGGCCCCGCTGTTGATCTGCGCCGCCAGATCAAGCATTTTCATGTGGTTGAATGAAAGCGTGATACGGTCATCACAATGTCCCAGCGCTTCTGCGCTCAATACCATTGTGGAGTTGCGCAGTTCCTGATCCATGGCAAGCCGATCCAGCCATTGCGTGATGTCGGCAAGCAGAATCGCATTGGAAAAATGGGTGGTCTCGCTCAGGCGTTCGAGAAAGCCGCTGAAGGCCTCAAAACTTCCATCATCGGGGACATCGTGCCAATGTGCCATTGCCCGCAGCCTTGTCTGGTCATCGGGATACCAATTGGCAATTTGACGGCGTAACAGCGCCGGGGCGGGCAGGTCATAGGTAATGCGCGGCAGGTTCGCCGACTCGTCTTCATGCATGAGGCTGATCAGTATCAGCCGATCCTGCGTATGCACGGTGAAAAGATTGCCACGAACATTCACATGACAATCCGGCCCGTACGAATCCATATCAAGCGTCAACGTATCGAAAAGATTGCGTTGTAGATCGAGCAAAGTCGGCCTGCCATTAAAGCGGGGAAGCGAGGCCAGAGAATTGCGGCTGAGATCGATTACCCGCAAGGTATCCGGAAGGTTTTCCAGGCTCACCAACCGATTGCTTCTGGCTTCCAGGTGCAGCAGGCCATCGGGCAGGCGTGGCAGACCAGAGAGATTGTTTCGGTTGACGATCAGAGTATGAACCGTATCCGGAATAGGCGGCAGTTCCGTAAAGTTGTTCAGGCTTATATCGCATATTCGGAGCCCCGATGGCAACGGGCCGTTCAGCTGCGTTATTGACGTATTACGTGCATCTAGTTCGATCAGGCCCTCGGGTAAGCTGGGCAAGGTCTCCAGCAGATTGTCAGAGATGTTTAAAACACGAAGGTCGGCCGGCAGTTCAGGAATTTGCCTTAACCCGTTCAGGCTGACATTCAGTTCATGCAATTCCCTTGGCAGAGGAGGAAGATCATGGAGGTTGTTGTCGCTGGCATCCAATTTCCTCAGGCTTGGTGGAATGCGTGGCAGCCACTCCAATTGATTTCCCCGGACATTCAATTCTTCAATTTGTCTCAAGGGAGCCATTATTTTATCCAGCTCATTGTTGCTGGCATCCAGCCTGATCAGCGTATCAGGAAGCTCGGGCAGATTTCGAATCTCGTTCGAAGCGATCTCCAGAACCCGTAGCTGCCGAGGCAGACCGGGCAGCTGCGACAGCCTGTTGCCACTGGCTGCCAACACTTCCAAGCCATCCGGCAGATCTGGAAGGCGGGTGAGCATGTTTTGCCGGACGTTCAAACGCCTTATCGTTGATGGAATATTCGGTAGATTTCTCAGTGCATTCTCGCTGGCATCCAGATCCTCAAGCATTGGGAAGGCGGCGTCACTCAGCTCCAGCTGGCCTAGCTCATTATTTCTTGCATTAAGATTGACAAGTGCTGGAGGCAAGCCAGGTAAACGTTTCAGGTTATTGGCTGCGATGTCCAGGATGCGAATGCCAGCAGGCACGAGTGGCAGCTCCGCCAGGCCGTTGCCTGCAAGATTCAAGTGCTGCAGACTCTCGCACCTCGCCACCGACCGCAGCAGTTCCTCATTGAGAACGCGATTCGACAGCTTAAGTACCCTGAGGCCGCGCGGAAGTGCGGACAAGTCTAGAGCAAGCCTCGGCTGATCGTCATGCATGTTCAGGTCCAGTTCCGCCAGGGTGTCGGGCAGCTGCTGCAGGCGTTCAATTGGCGACAATGCGGCATGGAGTTGCTCAAGGTTTGCGGGCAGGCTTCCTATCGTAGTGAGCCGGCGATTCTGGCTGATATCGAGCGCCCGCAGCGTAGCAGGAAGCTCCGGCATGGCCTCCAAGTCATTACTCGCAAGGATAAGCCTGCCAACAGGCGGAAAATCCGCTGGCAAGCTTCTCAAGCCCAATGCGTTTAAATCCAGAACATCCGGCCGCGGGTCTGCGTCATACCATTGATTCAGCGCCTGCAACGCGTTATGTCTTCCAGCGGCTTCGGTTTCGGACAGGCCGGACACCGAGGCCCAATCCCTCCATGCGTTGAGTGTTGATAATGGATTGCCATCGACATTGATCACTACCCCCTCGGGAAGATTCGGAGGCGCAGTTTTAAGTCCGAGATTGCTCAGGTCGATGAGTGAAGGACGTGGTACGGCCCGGCGCCATGCGCGAAGCCTTTCGAGCGCAGTATCCCGCTGCTCATATGGCAGGTGTGCTTCCTGTGCCCAAGCCGTCCAGGCCCGCTTGCTTTCGATATCCGCATGCCTGCGCATTCCTGCTGCGGAGTTCGGCCGAACTTTGCCGTTTGCTTTTGCGTAGGCCTTGTACAAGCTGGAGCGAATGGTATTTTCAAGTTGCCGAAGGCGTGGCTGCGCCCGACCATCGGTATTGCGGTCCTGATGCCGGATGTCGGCTGCCGCGTCGGCTCCTGATCGAGTTTCGATAATCTCCTCGTTCATGCGAACGTTGCGCATCCAGCTGGGAATGATCCGTCCTGCCATCGTCGGCTCTTTAGTAGATAGAAATGAACAAGCAGATGAGTGTTGCCAGCTTCACTTCGGTTCCGTCGAAGAATAAGTAATTGTCTGCCGCCGGGCCACGCGCTTCCAATCCGGCAGGTAACGCCAGCGGTTCCATCGCCGCCTTGGCCCCGGCACGGCAAGTTCCGAAACTGGCAAAGGTACAGCGCCCTTCATGTCAGGCTGACGGGAAACAAGCAGCCGTTCCGAAAATGGTTTTTCCTTGAAGTAATGCCATGTCCGGAACATTGCCGGAAGCGGCAACGCGGTTTCGACCGGTCATTGGCGCCAGCGGATACCGTTGACGCCATCCTGGATCACTACCAAACCACCCAAGCTTGCGATTTCTGCATTTCGGCCTGCGAACAAATTGTCAGTTTGGATGCTCTATTTGAAAAGATTTTTCCGGACTGCTTTCCTTGCAAACATTCTTTGCAGGAAGGCACCTTCTTTTCAACCAGCGAATGCAGCGATGACGATGCCGACAACCATGCCTTTTCTGCCCAGAATTTATTCCATCAGCCTGCAGCATGCGGGTACGACCGGTGAACTCGACAGCATCCTGGAGCGATGCACGGCATTGGGCTTCGATCACCTGCTGCTGGTGCGGGAAGCAGGCGACGCAAGCGGAAGTGATGCGGTGCGCGGCATTATTCAAGCAGCGCGGCGGCACAGGCTGAATGTGCTGCTGGATCTGGATGTCGGCAGCATAGGCAGTGATCCTGTCGTGGTGGAAACGCATGTCGACTGGTTCGAGCGGCGTGACGACAATAATGATCTGCCCGATCCGCGCCGCGACCCTCTGCAGGAAGTGCGGCGTGTGCCGCGCTACGGCGACAAGGAAACTTTCGACTGCATTTGCAGTTATTGGCAGGAACGCCTGGAAGCTTGGTTGACGGCAGGCATCGCAGGCTTTCGCTGCACCTCAGTCAGCGAGCCGCCGCCGGCCCTGTGGTCATGCATGATCGGCGCCATCAAGCGCAGCCGTCCCGATGCGCGCTTTCTGGCATGGACGCCCGGCTGCACGCCGCAGCAGATGGAAGCGCTGGCCGGATGCGGCTTCGATGCCACTTTCTCCTCGGGCGCATGGTGGGATTTCCGTTCGCGCTGGCTGGTGGAGGAAGAGGCGCGGCTGCAGCGCATTGCGCCGCCCATTGCCTTTCCCGACAGTCCCAATGAAGCCGTCATTGCGCGGCTGGCCGGCAACGAGGAGCCGGAAGCGCGGCGCCGCATCTACCAGCGTGCGCTGCGTCTGGCGGCTGCCACCGGCAACGGCATCCTGGTGCCGCAGGGCTTCGAGTCCGGCATTTCCGGTCTTGCCGGGCCGGAGAAACAGGGAGGGCAGGGCAGCATCGACTTGAGCGCGGATCTGCAGGAAGCCAATTCCTTTCTGGCCGAAACAGGCGCGCGCTTTTATCGCGGCACGCTGTGCATGATGAGCACGGTGGAGTCCGGCATCGCGGTGCTGCTGCGGGAAAGCGCCGCGTCCAACGGCGACGAGGCCTTGCTGATCGTGGCCAACTCAGACCCGATGCGCGCCTGCACGGTCAGCGAGGGCCAGCTGCTGGAACGCGCCGGCGGCTTCGTGCGCGACCGCAAGATATGGCCTTCGCCGGTCGAGCGCAGGGAGCGCATTCTGGAAAGCGACGGCATGCGCGACAGCGACCGCAGGCAGCCCGTCGACAAGAGCAGGAACGACAGGGAAGACGCGCAGGCGGTGGCGCTGGAGGCGGCCGGCTTCCAGCTCTTTCTGACCCGCCGCCTGCCGCCCATCGTGCTGCCGCAGGCAGGCGAGGATGCGGCGAAGGCCGCGCTGTCGCCGCGCATTGCCATCGAGGCGATCTCTCCCGCCTGCGACGACGGCCGCTTCCCGGTCAAGCGCACCGTCGGCGAAGTGGTCGACGTCGAGGCCGACGTCTTCGTCGACGGCCACGACAAGCTGGCGGTGGCGCTGCTTTGGCGCACCGCCGACCAGGCCGACTGGCAGGAAACCCGCATGCACCTTGTGTCCAACGACCGCTGGACCGCGCCCTTGCCGCTGACCCGCGTCGGCCGCTATGTCTTCGCCGTGGAAGCATGGAAGGATGTGTTCGCCACCTACCGCGATGAGCTGGAAAAGAAGACCACGGCCGGGCTCAACGTCAGCGTGGAACTCGAAGAAGGCAGGCTGCTGGTGCAGGCCGCGGCCGATCATGCCGAGGGCAGGGGCATCGGCAGCTTCGGTTATCTCAAAACCCTGGCCAACAGCCTGAAGAACGCTGCCAGCGATGCCGAGCGCGTGACCGCGCTGCTGTCCGAGCCGACCGCCGAAGCGATGCGGCAGGCCGATGCCAGGCCGTTCGCGGTGCGCAGCCAGCAATCGCTGCGCATCGACACCGAGCGTGTCGCCGCGCGCTTTTCCAGCTGGTATGAGTTGTTCCCGCGTTCGCAGAGCGGCGATCCGGCCCGCCACGGCACCTTCGACGATGTCATCAAGCGCCTGCCGGCCATCCAGGCCATGGGCTTCGATACGCTGTACTTTCCGCCCATCCACCCGATCGGGCGCAAGCACCGCAAAGGCCGCAACAACAGCCTGACGCCGGGGCCGGACGATCCGGGCAGCCCGTATGCGATCGGTTCGGAAGAGGGCGGCCATGATGCGATCCATCCTCAGCTCGGCACGCTGGAAGACTTCCGCCGCCTGCGCGACGAAGCGGCGAGGCACGGGCTGGAGCTGGCGCTCGACTTCGCCATCCAGTGCTCGCCCGACCACCCCTGGCTGAAGGAACATCCCGACTGGTTTGCCTGGCGGCCTGACGGCACCATCCGCTATGCGGAAAATCCGCCGAAGAAATACCAGGACATCGTCAACGTTGACTTCTATGCGAAGGGCGCCATCCCGGGCCTCTGGACGGCTTTGCGCGACGTGGTGCTGTTCTGGGTCAATGAAGGCGTCAAGGTGTTCCGGGTTGACAATCCGCATACCAAGCCGCTGCCGTTCTGGGAATGGATGATCGGCGAAGTGAAGGCGCGCCATCCCGATACCATCTTCCTGTCGGAAGCCTTCACCCGGCCCAAGATGATGTACCGGCTGGCCAAGGTCGGCTATTCGCAGTCGTACACCTACTTCACCTGGCGCCACACCAAGCAGGAATTCACCGAATACATGACCGAGCTCAGCCAGACGCCGGTCAAGGACTTCTTCCGGCCGCACTTCTTCGTCAACACGCCGGACATCAACCCGGTCTTCCTGCAGAAATCCGGCCGCCCGGGCTTTTTGATCCGCATGGCGCTGGCCACCACGCTCTCCGGATTGTGGGGAATGTACAGCGGGTTTGAGTTATGTGAAGGCACGCCGGTGCCAGGCAAGGAAGAATATCTGGATTCGGAAAAATACGAGATCCGTGCCTGGGACTGGCAGCGGCCCGGCAACATCATCCAGGAAATCACCTTGCTCAACAGGATCAGAAAGGAAAACCCGGCACTGCAGACGCACCTCAACATCCGCTTCCTGCCGGCGTCGAACGACAACATCCTGTTCTATATCAAGACCACGCCGCCCGCCGACAGCTGCGAGCGCTTCGGCGACAACGTGGTCATGGTGGCCGTCAACCTCGATCCCTTCAATGCGCATGAAGCGACGCTGGAGCTGCCGCTGTGGGAATTCGGCGTGCCCGACGACGGCGTACTGGAAGTCGAGGATCTCGTCAATGGAAGCCGCTTCGGCTGGCACGGCAAGCACCAGCAGCTGAGGCTCGACCCCTTCGTCTGCCCCTATGCCATCTGGCGCGTTCGCCACACCAGCAGCACAAGTCACGCAAGCCTCACTGGTCACACTGGAGCCTGAATATGGATCGCCGCAGCATACCGAGAAAAACAAGTCCGCAGCCGGGCCACAACTTCAGCGACGATCCGCACTGGTACAAGGATGCCATCATCTATCAGCTGCATGTGAAGTCCTTCTTCGATTCCAACAACGACGGCATCGGGGACTTCGCCGGCCTGATCGACAAACTCGATTACATTGCCGACCTCGGCGTCAATACCGTCTGGCTGCTGCCGTTCTACCCGTCGCCGCGCCGCGACGACGGCTACGACATCGCCGAGTACAAGGGCGTGCATCCCGACTACGGCAGCATGGCCGATGCCCGGCGCTTCATTTCCGAGGCCCACCGGCGCGGCCTGCGCGTGATCACCGAACTGGTGGTCAACCACACGTCCGACCAGCATCCCTGGTTCCAGCGGGCGCGCAAGGCCAAGCCCGGTTCCGCGCAGCGCAACTTCTATGTGTGGTCGGATACCGACACAGCCTATGACGGCACGCGCATCATCTTCTGCGATACCGAAAAGTCCAACTGGACCTGGGACCCGGTGGCCAATGCGTTCTTCTGGCACCGCTTCTATTCGCACCAGCCGGATCTGAACTTCGACAATCCGCAGGTGCTCAAGGCGGTGCTGAGCGTGATGGAGTTCTGGCTCGACCTCGGGGTCGACGGCCTGCGCCTGGATGCGGTGCCCTACCTGATCGAGCGCGAGGGCACCAGCAACGAAAACCTGCCCGAAACGCATGACATTCTCAAGCAGATCCGCGCCGCGGTCGACCGCGACTATCCGGGGCGCATGCTGCTGGCCGAAGCCAACATGTGGCCGGAAGACGTGCAGCAGTATTTCGGCGACAACGACGAATGCCACATGGCCTTCCACTTCCCGCTGATGCCTCGCATGTACATGGCGCTGGCGCAGGAAGACCGTTTCCCGATTTCCGACATCCTGCGCCAGACACCCGAGATTCCGCCCGACTGCCAGTGGGCCATCTTCCTGCGCAACCATGACGAGCTGACGCTGGAAATGGTGACCGACAAGGAGCGCGACTACCTCTGGAACTACTATGCGTCGGAAAAGCGGGCCCGCATCAACCTCGGCATCCGCCGTCGCCTGTCGCCGCTGCTGGAGCGCGACAGGCGACGCGCCGAACTCCTGAACAGCTTCCTGCTGTCGATGCCCGGCACGCCGATCATCTATTACGGCGACGAGATCGGCATGGGCGACAACATCCATCTCGGCGACCGCGACGGCGTGCGCACCCCGATGCAGTGGACCTCGGACCGCAACGGCGGTTTCTCGCGCGCCGATCCGGCAAGGCTGGTGCTGCCGCCCATCATGGACCCGCTGTACGGCTTCCAGGCGGTGAACGTGGAGGCGCAGTCCGCCGATCCGTATTCCATGCTCAACTGGATGCGGCGCATGCTGGCGGTGCGCAAGCAGCATTGCGCGTTCAGCCGCGGCTCGCTGACCATGCTGTATCCGAACAACCGCCGCATCCTCGCCTACCTGCGCGAGCACGGCACAGGCGACAATACCGAGACCATCCTCTGCGTGGCCAACGTGTCGCGCTCGGCGCAGGCGGTGGAGCTGGATCTGTCGGCCTATGCGGGCCGCGTGCCGCTGGAAATGATCGGCGGCTCGGCCTTTCCGCCGATCGGGCAGCTATCCTACCTGCTGACGCTGCCGCCCTACGGCTTCTACTGGTTCCTGCTGGCCGCCGAAACCCGGATGCCATCCTGGCATACGCCCGCGCCGGAACCGCTGCCCGAGCTGCAGACCCTGGTGCTGCGCCAGGCCATCACCGAACTCTTGGAGCAGCCGCGCCGCGGCACGCTGGAAAGAGACATCCTGCCGGCTTATCTGCCGAAGCGCCGCTGGTATGCGGCCAAGCAGGAAGCGCTGCAGTCGGTACGCATCGCGCTGGCAACGCGCCTGCCTGCGGCGCAGTCGCGCCCCAACGTGATGCCGACCATGCTGGCCGAACTGGAGACCACCACCGCCAGCGGCACCGAGCGCTACCTGCTGCCCTTCGGTTTCATCCGCGAGGAAGACATCGTCACCGCGCTGCCGCAGCAGCTGGCGCTGGCGAGAATACGGCGCGGCCGCCATGTCGGCCTGCTGACCGATGCCTTCGTGCTCGATTCCTTCGCCTATGTGATCGTCGAGCTGATGCGCGAGAACACCGTCATTGCTTCCGATGACGGCGAAGTGCGCTTCATTGCGACCGACGCGCTGCAGACGACGGAGACCAGCGCCGAACCGGCCATCCGCCGCCTGTCCGCCGAGCAGTCCAACAGCTCGCTGATCATCGAGGACAAGATCGTGCTCAAGGTGATCCGTCATATCGCGCCGGGCATTCATCCCGAGGCCGAGATGGGCCGCTACCTGACCATGCTCGGCTTCGCCAACATGCCGGCGATGCTGGGCGAGGTGACGCGCAGCGCGGCTGACGGCACGCCTTATACGATGATCATCCTGCAGCAGTTCATCGACAACCAGGGCGATGCCTGGCAGTGGACGCTCGATACGCTCGCGCGCGCCATGCAGCAGGCGACAGTGCCGGAGGGCGCGGCTTCCGACATCAGCACCGAGATCGCCCATCCGCAGGAAGAGCTGGTCAGCCTGGCCATCAATCTCGGCCGCCGCCTCGGTGAAATGCATGCCGCCCTGGCAACGCCGACCGACAACCCCGACTTTGCGCCGGAGGCGGCTACGGAAGACGATGCCAGGGCCTGGGCCGAAGGCGCGCGCCGGCAGCTTGATGCTGCGTTCGAAGTCTTGCGCGGGCAGTCGCAATGGAGCAGCGAGGCCGAGGGCCGCCGGGTCGAACGGCTGGTCAGCCAGCGCGATGCGCTGCTGCAAAAGCTCGATGCGCTCGCGGCCGCCGGCATCGGTACGCTGCGCACCCGCATCCACGGTGATTTCCATCTCGGCCAGGTGCTGGTGGCGCAGGGCGATGTGTATATCGTCGATTTCGAAGGCGAGCCCGCCAAGCCGCTGCACATGCGGCGAGAGAAGATGAGCCCGATGCGCGACGTCGCCGGCCTGATCCGTTCCTTCGACTACGCCGCCGCCTTCGCCGGGCGCAGCGGCCCGACCGACCTCGGCGAAGCCGAGGAGGTGCGCAAGCAGCAAATCATCCGCGACTATGCGCCGGACAGCCAGGAAGCCTTCCTGAAGGCTTACCGCGAGGCCGCCTACGCCGGCGCGTTCAAGGCATCGGAGGAAGCCGAGCGTGGCCTGCTGCAGCTGTTCGTGCTGGAGAAGGCGGCTTATGAAGTCTGCTATGAAGCGGCCAACCGTCCGACCTGGGTATCAGTCCCGGTCAACGGCATGGCCAAGATTGTCGATGAATTGCTGAGCGGGGCAGAAGGAGAACAGTCGCATGGCTGAGCGTACCGAAGACATGATGGATATCGATCCGAAAACCCTGGATGCCGTGCTGCATGGCAGGCTGTCCGATCCGTTTTCCTTTCTCGGCAGGCACCGCGCCGGCGACCGCACGATTGTGCGCACCTTCCAACCCGGCGCGCGCGCCGTGGACCTGGTGGAGCGCATTCCGGGCAACGACGCCGGCGGGCGGCTGATCGAATCGCTCTACAACGTCAACCAGACCGGCCTGTTCGTCAGCGGCGGCACGCTCGGGCAGAATCAGGATTACCTGCTGCGCATTACCTGGCCGACGCCGAACGGCGACTTGGTGCAGTACACCGAAGATCCCTACCGCTTCGGCCTGCTGCTGGGCGACCTCGACATCCACCTGCTGGCCGAAGGTCGCCATCTCGAACTCGGCCGCTGCCTCGGCGCCAATCCGATGACGGTGGACGGCATCGCCGGCACCCGTTTCGCGGTGTGGGCGCCGAATGCGCGCCGCGTGTCGGTGGTGGGCGGCTTCAACCAGTGGGACGGCCGCCGCCATCCGATGCGCAACCGCGTCGAGGCGGGCGTCTGGGAACTCTTCGTTCCTCGCGTCGGCAGCGGCACGCGCTACCAGTATGAAATCGTCGGCGCCGACGGCAATGTATTGCCGCTGAAGGCCGACCCGGTCGCGCGCGCCACCGAGGCGCCGCCCTCGACGGTATCGGTGGTCGCTTCCGACGTGCCCTTCAAATGGACGGATGATGGCTGGATGGCATCGCGCCGCCAGCGCCATGCGCTCGACGCTCCGCTATCGGTGTACGAGGTGCATGCCGGCTCCTGGCTGCGGATCCTGGAAGAAGACGGCCGCAGTCTCAACTGGCATGAACTGGGCGACCGCCTGATTCCCTATGTCGCCGGCATGGGCTTCACCCATGTGGAATTTTTGCCCATCATGGAGCATCCCTTCGGCGGCTCCTGGGGCTACCAGCCGCTCGGCATGTTCGCGCCGTCGGCCCGCTTCGGCACGCCGGCCGGCTTCGCTTCCTTCGTCGACCGCTGTCATGCGGCCGGCATCGGCGTCATCCTTGACTGGGTGCCGGCGCACTTCCCGTCGGATGCGCACGGCATGGTGCGCTTCGACGGCACCGCGCTCTACGAGCACCAGGATCCGCGCGAGGGTTACCATCAGGACTGGAACACCCTGATCTACAACCTCGGCCGCAACGAGGTCTGCGGCTTCCTGATCGCCAGCGCGCTGGAATGGCTGGAGCATTTCCACGTCGACGGCCTGCGCGTCGATGCAGTGGCTTCCATGCTCTACCGCGATTACAGCCGCAAGGCCGGCGAATGGATACCTAACAAGTACGGCGGACGCGAAAACCTGGAAGCGGTGGATTTCCTTCGCAATCTGAACCAGACCGTGGCGGAGCGCTGCCCCGGTGCAATGGTGATTGCCGAGGAATCCACCGCCTGGCCCGGCGTGTCCGCGCCGGTCTCGGAAGGCGGCCTCGGCTTCACCCACAAGTGGAACATGGGCTGGATGCATGACACGCTGCGCTACATGAGCTACGACCCGATTTACCGCCAGCACCATCACCACGACATGACCTTCGGCCTGATCTATGCGTTCTCCGAGCGCTTCGTGCTGCCGATCTCGCATGACGAAGTCGTACATGGCAAGGGCTCGCTGCTCAACAAGATGCCGGGCGGCGACGTGCACCAGAAGCTGGCCAACCTGCGCGCCTATCTCGGCTTCATGTGGACCCATCCCGGCAAGAAACTGCTGTTCATGGGCTGCGAGATCGCGCAGCATACCGAATGGAACCATGACAGCTCCCTCGACTGGAACCTGCTCGACGTGCCCGGCCACCGCGGCATACAGCGGCTGGTGCGCGACTTGAACCGCCTGTATGCGGGCGAGCCCTCGCTGCACCGCAAGGACGTCAGCCACGAAGGCTTTGCCTGGGTGATCGGCGACGACAGCGCCAACAGCGTGTTTGCCTTTCTGCGCAAGGGCGGCGAAGGCGATCCGCCGCTGCTGGTGGTGCTGAACATGACCCCGGTGTCGCGCGAGAACTACCGCATCGGCGTGCCAGGCGGATCGACGGGACCGGTGACCTGGCGCGAGATCCTCAATACCGATTACCAGGTCTACGGCGGCACCGGCATGAGCAACGGCGAAGTCCGCAGCGACAACGAGGGCAGGCACGGCTTGCCGCAATCGCTGGTGCTCAAGCTGCCGCCGATGTCGGTGCTGATGCTCAAGCCCGTGCAGCCTCTCGGTTGAGCATGGCGATCGGCATTCCGCATTCCCTGACTTCGCTGCCAAGGATGGAGGCCGGCTCCGCCTATCCGCTGGGCGCCGCTTATGACGGCTACGGCACCAATTTCGCGGTGTTCTCGGCGCATGCGACCAAGATCGAGCTCTGCCTGTTCGATCCGTCGGGCCGGCATGAAGTGGCGCGTTTCGCGCTGCCCGAGTGCACCAACGAAGTCTGGCATGGGTACCTGACCGGCGTGCATGCCGGCACGCTCTACGGCTACCGCGCCTACGGGCCGTACCAGCCGGAGCAGGGCCATCGCTTCAATCCCAACAAGCTGCTGATCGACCCCTACGCGCGGCAGGTGCATGGCCAGCTGCGCTGGAGCGACATGCTCTACGGCTACCGCTACCATTCGCCGCGCGCGGACCTGTCGTTCGACCATCGCGACAGTGCCAGCGTCATGCCCAAGGCGGTGGTCACCGACGAGTGCTTCAACTGGTACGGCGACACGCATCCCAACATTCCCTGGGACCAGACCGTCATCTATGAAACGCATGTGCGCGGCATGACCATGCGCGCCGAGCACATTCCCCAGCGCCGGCGCGGCACCTTCGCCGCGCTGGCCGATCCTCGGATCATCGCCCATCTGCAGCGCGTCGGCGTCACCGCCGTGGAGCTGCTGCCGGTGCATGCCTTCCTGCAGGACAGGCGGCTGGTCAATCTCGGCCTGAGCAATTACTGGGGCTATAACACCCTGTCGTTCTTCGCACCCGAGCCGCGCTACCTGTCGGACGGCTCGCCCAACGAAATGAAGCAGGCGATCCGCCAGCTGCATGCGGCCGGCATCGAAGTCATCCTCGACGTGGTCTACAACCATACCTGCGAGGAAGGCGAGCTGGGGCCGACGATCTCCTTCCGCGGCTTCGACAACGCCAGCTACTACCGGCTGCATCCGAACAACCGGCGCCACCACATCAACGATACCGGCTGCGGCAACACCGTCAACATGTCGCATCCGCGCGTGATCCAGATGGTGATGGATTCGCTGCGCTACTGGGTGCAGGAATTCCATGTCGACGGCTTCCGCTTCGACCTGGGCGTGACACTCGGGCGCGAACATTACGGCTTCGATCCCGGCGCCGGCTTCTTCGATGCGCTGATGCAGGACCCGGTGCTGTCGCGCGTCAAGCTGATCTCCGAACCTTGGGACATCGGACCCGGCGGCTATCAGGTGGGCACGCATCCGCCGGGATTTGCGGAGTGGAACGATCGCTTTCGCGACGACGTGCGCAGCTTCTGGCGCGGCGACGCCGGCAAGCGCGGCGCGGTGGCCGCGCGCCTGCTCGGCTCGGCCGACCTGTTCAATCACCATCGACGCCGCTCCTGGGCCTCGGTCAATTTCATCACCGCCCACGACGGCTTCACGCTGCAGGACCTGGTCAGCTACAACCGCAAGGACAATGCCGCCAACGGCGAAGGCAACCGCGACGGCAGCGACGAGAACCGCAGCCGCAACTGGGGCGCGGAAGGGCCGAGCGACGATCCGGCTATCCGCGCCACGCGCGAGCGGGTGAAGCGGGCGATGCTGATGACGCTGATGTTGTCCAACGGCACGCCGATGTTGCTGGGCGGCGACGAGTTCGGCCGCACCCAGAGCGGCAACAACAATCCCTATTGCCAGGACAATGAGCTGTCCTGGTTCGACTGGAGTCTTGCCGATACCGATGAAGGACGTGCCCTGATCGATTTCACGCGCCGCTGCATCGCGGCCCGCCTTGCCACGCCGACGCTGCGCAGCACGCGCTTTCTCGCTCCCGCGTTGAAAATTTTGCATGGCATGCCGGATATCAGCTGGTTCGACGAGACCGGCAGCGAAATGACGCAGGAGCGCTGGGACTTTTTCGAGGGACGCCTGCTGGCGCTGCGGCGTATCGCGGGCCATCCCGAAGCGGGCGTGATTTCTGCTTCGCTGCTGCTCCTGAATGCGTACTCGGAGAACCGCAGCTTCGTTCTGCCGAAGCCGGTCATGCCCTGGCGGGTGCTGCTCGATGCCGCCGAAGACCAGGGCAGAGAAGAGATCAGGAGGATCGGAGAGACGAGAGAGACCAAGGCAGGCAAGGGAACGCACCATGCCCGCGGGCAAGCGCATCGCGGCGTGGAAAACAACATGATCAACGTCTCCGCGCACAGCGCGGTTTTACTGGTAGCCGACAATGTCAACATTTAATCCGAGCTTTGGAGCACAACTCATTGCGCCCAACCGTACACGCTTCCGCCTGTGGGCGCCGGGCAAGCAGCAGGTCAGGCTCGACATCGAGCATGGAGACAGCCTGCCCATGCGGGCGCTGGAAGACGGCTGGTTCGAAGTCGAGGCCGAGGTCGGTGCGGGCACGCAGTACCGCTACCGCGTCAGCGACGATCTTGCGGTGCCCGACCCGGCATCGCGCGCCCAGGCCGGCGACGTGCACGATGCCAGCATCGTCTGCGATCCGAACGCCTATGAGTGGAAGAATGCCGGCTGGAAGGGCCGGCCCTGGCATGAAACGGTGCTGTACGAACTGCATCCCGGCGCCTTCGACGGCTATGCCGGCGTGGCCAGGCTGCTGCCGGCGCTGGCCGACCTCGGCATCACCGCCATCGAACTGATGCCGATCGCCGATTTTCCGGGCGCCCGCAACTGGGGCTACGACGGCGTGCTGCCGTATGCGCCGGATGCGGCCTACGGCACGCCGGAAGCGCTCAAGACGCTCATCGATACCGCGCACGGCCACGGCATCATGGTGTTTCTCGATGTGGTGTACAACCACTTCGGTCCGGACGGCAATTATCTCGGCGCGTATGCGCCCTCCTTTTTCCGCGACGACATCAAGACGCCCTGGGGCCAGTCGATCGATTTCCGCAAACCGCAGGTGCGCGACTATTTCATCGAGAATGCGATCTACTGGCTGACGGAATACCGCTTCGACGGCCTGCGCTTCGATGCGGTGCATGCGATCAGCGAAAAGGACTTCCTGGTCGACATGGCCGAGCGCATCCGTGCCACCGTGCCGTCCGACCGCCATGTGCACCTGGTGCTGGAGAACGACGACAACTCCGCCAAGCTGCTGGAGCAGTCGCCGCGCCTGCTGTACAACGCGCAATGGAACGACGACATGCATCATGCGCTGCATGTGCTGCTGACCGGCGAGCGCGAGGGCTATTACGTCGGCTATGTCGGCCAGCCGGAAGAAAAGCTGGCGCGAGGCCTGGCCGAAGGTTTCATCTACCAGGGCGAAGCCTCGATCTATCCCGGCGGCGAAAAGCGCGGCGAGCCCAGCGGCCACCTGCCGCCGACCGCCTTCGTCAACTTCCTGCAGAACCACGACCAGATCGGCAACCGCGCCTTCGGCGAACGCCTGACCGCGCTGGCCGACCTGCATGCGCTGCGCGCGGCCAGCGCCTTGCTGCTGCTGTCGCCGAACATTCCCATGCTCTTCATGGGCGAGGAATTCGGCGCGACCCAGCCCTTCCTCTTCTTCACCAGCCACCTCACGCCCGAGCTGGCCGATGCGGTGCGCGAAGGCCGGCGGCAGGAATTCGCCAAGTTCTCCGCCTTCACCGACCCCGACAAGCGGGAGAAGATTCCCGATCCGAATGCGGAACAGACTTTTCGCGATTCCATTCCCTTGGCCGATGCCGAACTGGCCGGCGCATGGCGCGACTGGACCAGCGCTCTGCTCACCATCCGCCGCGAGCAGATCGTGCCGCGCCTCCAGGGCGCAAAGGCGCTCGGCGCGGAAGTGCTCGGCCCCGCTTCGGTCAAGGCCCGCTGGAAGATGGGCGACGGCCGCGTGCTGATGGTCGCGGTCAACCTCAACGATGTGCCGGTGAAGATCGACTACGAGCGGCTGGCCGACGGCAAGGGCGGCACCATCCTGTTTGAGACCGACGGCGTGGAAGACGCCGCGCCGGCGGGGCAGTTGCCGGCGTATTCCCTACTCGCGGTCCTGGAGCCTGAAGAATGAACGACGCCGATATCATTGAACTGGCCAAGGCCGCTGGCCTGGTGCAGGACTGGGTGTCCGCCAGCGGCGAGCCCAAGAAAGTCGCGCCGGATGCGATGCGTGCCATCCTGGAAGCGCTCGACCTGCCCTGCGGCACGGCCGAGGACTGCGCCGCAAGCCGCGAAAAGCTCAGGCAGCTGGATGACGGCAGCACGCTGCCGCCGCTCGTCACCGGCGTGATCGGACAGCCTGTGAAGCTCGGCCTTGCGGCTTCGCTGGCCGGCAGAAGTTATCGCATCGAACTGGAAGACGGCGGCGAGCAGAACGGGCAGTTCGGCGGCGACGCCACGGCCGGATTCGAGCTGCCGCCCATCGACCGCCCCGGCTATCACCGCCTGCTGGCCGGCGACCAGGAAACCACGCTGGCGATTGCGCCGCCGCGCTGCTTCGGCGTGGCCGATGCATTGGCTGCGTCGCCCGGCCTGCGGCGCGATCCGCGCCTGTGGGGCCTGGGCGTGCAGCTGTACTCGCTGCGGCGCAATGGCGACGGCGGCATCGGCGATTTCGGTGCGCTCGCGGCGCTGGCGCGCAAGGCGGCGAAGCATGGTGCGGCGGCGCTGGCGATCAGCCCGGTGCATGCGATGTTTTCCGCCGATGTGCATCGTTTCAGTCCCTACGGGCCTTCGAGCCGCCTGTTCCTCAATGCGCTGCATATCGATCCGAACGCCGTGCTGGGTGCGGAAGCCGCTGTATCCGCAATCGCCTCGCTGGGCGGCGACGCCGCACAGCAGCTAGGGCGCCTGGAGCAGGAAGAGCTGGTCGACTGGCCCGGCGCCGCGACATTAA
The DNA here is from genome assembly GCF_015352985.1 of Noviherbaspirillum malthae. Classification (GTDB taxonomy): domain Bacteria; phylum Pseudomonadota; class Gammaproteobacteria; order Burkholderiales; family Burkholderiaceae_D; genus Noviherbaspirillum; species Noviherbaspirillum malthae. The sequence goes on from NZ_JACYXF010000026.1 coordinate 74,059, forward strand.
AACTTTCGCTGCTGCGGCGTCTGTACGAGCGCTATGTACAGGTCGGCAATACCGAGGAGTTCGATGCCTTCCTGCGCGAGGGCGGCGATGCGTTGCGCGACCATGCGCGTTTCGAAGCCATTCACGCGGCGCGCATTGCCGCCGGCGAGAACGGCGACTGGCGCAGCTGGCCGGAAGGCTTGCGCGATCCGCGCGGCGCGGATGTGGAAAGCTTCGCCCGGCAGCATGCGGACGAGGTTGGCTTCCATGCCTTCCTGCAGTGGCAGGCGGCCAAGGGATTAGCCTCCGCGCAGAAGGCCGCGCGCGAAGCCGGCATGCCGATCGGCCTGATCACCGATCTCGCCGTCGGCGCAGACAGTGCAGGCAGCCAGGCATGGAGCCGGCAGACCGAAATCATCAACGGCCTGTCGGTAGGCGCACCGCCCGACGTGATGAACACCAAGGGGCAGAGCTGGGGCATCGGCGCCTTCTCGCCGGTGGCGATGAAGGCCAAGGGTTTTGCTGCTTATCTGGAAATGCTGCGCGCCACCTTCGCCTATGCGGGCGGTGCGCGCATCGACCATGTGCTCGGCCTCGGCCGCCTGTGGCTGGTGCCGCACGGTGCCACGCCTGAGCACGGCGCCTATCTCACCTATCCGATGCAGGACCTGCTGCGCCTGATCGCGCTGGAGTCCTGGCGCCACAAGGCCATCGTGATCGGTGAAGACCTCGGCACCGTGCCGGAGGGCTTCGACAAGCTGCTGGCCGATGCCGGCCTGCTCGGGATCCGCGTGCTGCTGTTCCAGCGCAACCAGGACCGCTTCTTCCGGCCCGACGAATGGCCGGCCAGCGCCATCGCCACCACCACCACGCATGATCTGCCGACCATCGCCGGCTGGTGGCAAGGCCGCGACCTCGACTGGCGGCGAGACCTGGACCTGCTGGCCACCGGCGAGACCGAAGGCGATGCCCGCCGCAGCCGCGACCGCGAACGGCACGAAATGTGGCAGGCCTTCAACCAGATCGGGTGCGCTGGCGGCAGCTTGCCGGATTCCACCGCGCAAGCCGCACCGCTGGAGGCGGCGATCGATTTCATCGGCCAGACGCCGGCGCCGCTGGCCATGCTGCCGATCGAGGATGCCCTCGGCCTGCCGGAGCAGCCCAACCTGCCCGGCACCATCCATGAACATCCCAACTGGCGCCGCCGCATGCCGCAGAACGTCGACACCATTCTCGATGAACCGGCCGTGGCGGCGCGGCTGGCCATACTCAACCGTTCCCGTTCCCCAAGAGGAGAGCATTGATGTCCATCCCGCGCGCAACTGCCCGCTTGCAGCTGCATAAAGACTTCACCTTCGACCAGGCGGCCGAGGTGGTGCCGTACTACGCGTCGCTTGGCATCAGCCATATCTATGCATCGCCGGTCCTGACTGCGCGCAGCGGTTCCAACCACGGCTACGACATCGTCGACCCCACCCGCATCAATCCCGAACTCGGCGGCGAGGAAGGCTTCCGCCGCATGGTGCGCCGCATCCGCGAAGCGGGCATGGGCCTCATTCTCGACATCGTGCCCAACCACATGGGCGTGGGTCCGGAGAACCCGTGGTGGCAACATGTGCTGGAATGGGGCCAGAAGAGCCCGTATGCGCGCTGGTTCGACATCGACTGGAACCCCGCCGATGAAACCCTGCAGGGCAAGGTGATGGCGCCCTTCCTCGGCCAGCCCTATGGCGAGGTGCTCGGCTCGGGCGAACTCAAGCTGCAGTTCGACGAGCTGCGCGGCAAGTTCTTCGCCAGTTATTACTCGCACCGCTTTCCGATCGCTGCGGCAGGCTATGCCGAGCTGCTGAAGTCGGCCGGGTCGGAGCGCCTGGCGCCGGCGATTGCAGCCTTCGAGGAAGGCCGCGACGAGAACGGCGACATCACCCAGCAGAATGCCGACATGGGCTTCGGCCTGCTGCGTGAGCTCGGGCACACGCCCGAAGGCGCCGCCGACATCGCCGTGGCGATCAACAATTATTCTGCCTCGACGCCCCAGGGCATCGAGGCGCTGCATGGCCTGCTGGAGCGCCAGCATTACCGGCTGGCATGGTGGCGCTGCGCGGCCGACGGCATCAACTGGCGGCGCTTCTTCGAGGTGACCGACCTGGCCGGCGTGCGCGTCGAGCAGGACGATGTCTTCGAAGCGACCCATGCGCAAATCTTCCGGCTCTATACCGAAGGCCTGATCGACGGCGTGCGCATCGACCATGTGGACGGCCTGGCCGATCCCGGCGCCTACTGCCGTAAGCTGCGCCGGCGCCTGCAGGCGCTGACCTCGCAGCGGCCGCCGGAACTGCCGCCGGCGCCGGCCTACATCATCGTGGAAAAGATTCTCGCTCCCGACGAGCAGCTGCGCAGCAACTGGGAAATCGACGGCACCAGCGGCTACGACTTCATGGACCGCGTCGGCGCACTGCTGCATGACGGCGAAGGCAAGCAGGCACTCACCGATTTGTGGTGCCACCTCACCGACCACCAGCACAGCTTCGACGAGGAAGTGCGGCAGGCCAGAAGGCAGCTCCTTGCCAGCAACCTGTCCGGCGAATTCGAAGCGGCATCGCGCGCGCTGCATGCGGTGGCGCGCACCGACCTGCGCACGCGCGACTATTCGCTCGGCGCGATCCGGCGCGTGTTCGCCGAACTGCTGGTGCATTTTCCGGTGTACCGCACCTATGCCGACAGCAACGGGCGCGACGAACTCGACCAGCAGGTGATCGACCGCGCGCTGGAAAAAGCGCGCCAGAGCGTGGACCGCAACGAGGGCGCGCTGCTCGACGTGATCGCCCGCTGGCTGGGCGGCGATGCGCCGCGCGATTCCGCCAATCCTCGCGTGCGCGCGCTGCACCAGCGCGCCATCACCCGCTTCCAGCAGCTGACGCCGCCGCTGTCGGCAAAGTCTGTGGAGGACACGGCCTTCTACCGCTACGGCCGCCTGCTGTCGCGCAACGAAGTCGGCTCCGACCCGGCCCAGTTCTTCATCCCGGTGCAGGAATTCCATGAAGCCAACCGCATCCGCGCGGAACGCTTCCCTTACTCGATGCTGGCCACCGCCACCCATGACCACAAGCGTGGCGAGGATGTGCGTACCCGCATCGCGGCGTTCAGCGAAATTCCCGAGGAATGGTGCCGCACCGCCCGTGAATGGATGCAGCTCAATGCCGGCCTGCGCACGGAACTGCCGGCAGACGATGCCGGCCCTGCAGGCATCGCACCGCATCCCGCCGATGAGCTCATGCTTTACCAGATGCTTGCTGGCGCCTGGCCGGTTGGGCTGCAGACTAACGACGCCAAAGGGCTCAAGCAGTTCGCTGCGCGCATCGAAGCCTGGCAAACCAAGGCGCTGCGCGAAGCCAAGCAGGTCAGCGACTGGGTGATGCCGAACGAAGCTTATGAAGCCGCATGTACGAAGTTTTTGCACGCAGTCCTCAAGCCGGGTGAAGGCAACCGCTTCCTGTCCGAGCTGTCGGCTTGGGTACAGACGGTGGCGCCGGCCGGCATGATCAAGAGCCTCGCACAGACGGTGCTGCGCATGACTTCGCCCGGCGTGCCCGACCTTTACCAGGGCACCGACTTCTGGGATTTCAGCCTGGTTGATCCCGACAACCGCCGCCCGGTCGACTATGCCGCGCGCCGCCAGGCGCTGGAACGTACCGATGCCGGGGAATCGGTATCGGGAGCCGACGCCTGGAGCAGCGGTGCTATCAAGCAGCATGTTGTTGCCCGCACGCTGCGCTTCCGTACGCAGGAACCCGACCTGTTCATGCGCGGCGACTATCTGCCGCTGGAGATTGAAGGTCCGATGGCCGGGCATGTGATTGCCTTCATGCGCCGCCATCAGGACAAGTCCCTGCTGGTGGTGGCAACGCACCTGCCATGCCGTCTGCTCGGCAGTGAGCGCCAACCCGCGATTGCTCCCGATGCATGGCGAGAGACTGCTGTCCGATTGCCGCAGGAACTGTCTGCCGGCATGCACGACCTGCTGAGCGGGAAAATGCAAGCTGCAGAAGGAGGCCGCTTGCTGCTCAGCCAGGTATTGCAGGACTTGCCGGTGGCGCTGTTGTTCAAGGGCACTGTTGATGAAGCATCCGCGTTCAGTGCCGCTCAGGATGCAAAACTGGCCCCTGACAGCAAGGACGCAACGGCGGAAACCGAAAAGGAGAGGGCGGGACCGACCTGACATGCCTGTCGTGCAATGCGCATCACCGTACAAGCGGGAACCGTTTCCGGCGCAGTTCCCGCGCACCTCTAATAACAATGCCGCTCATGGAGTGACCGATATGGACCATCGCCGCAGCAGCCGATTCTTGATTGCCGCCAGCCTGTGCGTCTGCCTCGCTGCATGCTCGCGTTCCGGCACCGACGAGGCGCCGCAGTCGCCGCAATCCCCCCAGGCACCGCAAGCCGCCGCACCGGCGGCACCGGCACCCGCAGCCGCTCCCGTGACCGGCTCGGGCGTCGAGCTGCCCAACTTCGTCAACCTCGTCAAGCAGCAGGGGCCGACGGTGGTCAACATCAGCGCCACCCGCCACGCGCAGCAGCAGGGCGTGCCGAATCTGCCGGAAGGCCATCCGCTGCGCGAATTCTTCCGCCGCTTCGGCCGCCAGCAGCAGCCCGATTCCGGCGAAGCGATCGCCGCCAGCCTCGGCTCCGGCTTCATCATCAGCGAAGATGGCTTCGTCCTGACCAATGCGCATGTGATTGCCGATACCGATGAAGTCATCGTCAAGCTGACCAACAAGCGCGAATACAAGGCCAAGGTGGTCGGCGCCGATCCCTATACCGACGTGGCGCTGCTGAAGATCGACGCCAAGGGTCTGCCGATGGTGAAGGTCGGCGACCCCGGCAAGCTGGAAGCCGGCGAATGGGTGGCCGCGATCGGTGCGCCGTTCGGCTTCGACAACAGCGTCACGGTGGGCGTCGTCAGCGCCAAGGGCCGCCTGCTCCCGAACGGCAGCTACGTGCCTTTCATCCAGACCGATGTCGCGGTCAATCCCGGCAATTCCGGCGGACCGCTGTTCAGCACCCGAGGTGAGGTGGTCGGTATCAATTCCCAGATCTACAGCCAGACCGGCGGCTACATGGGTATCTCCTTCGCCATTCCCATCGATCTCGCCATCGGAATTTCCGAACAGCTGCGCCAGTCCGGCAAGGTCACGCGCGGGCGCATCGGCGTGCAGCTGCAGGAGCTGACCATGGACCTGGCATCGAGCCTGGGCATGAAGGATACCCAGGGTGCGCTGGTGGCTGCGGTGCAGCGCGGCGGCCCGGCCGACCGCGCGGGCATCCGTCCCGGCGATGTCATCCTTGCGCTCAATGAGCAGCCGGTCCAGAGCACCGCGGACCTTGCGAGGTTAATTGGAGGCACGCGTCCCGGCACCACGGTGAATGCGCAGATCTGGCGCTCGGGCAATACCGGCAGCGTCAAGCTTACGGTGGAAGCGCTCGAGTAAAAAAGCCGGGGTGGGCAGGTGCGGCCCCGACATCGTTGAACAACAGCAGATAACGGAGTTTCACCCCAACGCAATGACCCTGCCGGATACCCCGACTCTCGCATGGAGCGCCGCATTCGCCGGCATGGTGTCCGTTTTGCTTCTTGTTATCTGGTCGATCCGCCGTCATCGTGATCCAGGCCTGCGCATCAACTGCGACGCCGCGATCGATGAACTGATTCCGTCGCTGACCGGGCTGACCTTCAGCACCGCCATACCGGGAAACTTGGTTGAAGTGATCGAGAACGGCGCCTTCTTCGACGCGCTCCTCGACAGCATCCGCGCCGCCAGGCATACGGTGCATTTCGAAACCTTTCTATGGAAGGAAGGCGAAATCGGCGGGCGTCTCGCTGCAGCCCTCGCAGAGCAAGCCACGAAGGGCAGAGGCGTCCGTGTTCTGCTCGACGGCACCGGCGCTCGCAAGCTCGGCGATGCTGCCCGGCGCAGGATGGAAGATGCAGGCTGCAAAGTGGTGTTCTTCCATCGCTTTCGTTTGCGCAATATCGGCGTGCTCAACGACCGTACGCACCGCAAGATGGCGATCATCGATGGCCGCGAAGCCTTCGTCGGCGGCCATTGCATCGTCGACGACTGGCTCGGCAATGCAGAAGACGGCAAGCACACCGGAGATGTCAGCGTGCGGCTGCGCGGACCCATCGTGCACAGCGTTCAGTCCGCCTTCAGCGAAAACTGGACCGGCGAAACCGGCGAACTCTTCGTCGGCGACAAGGTATTTCCGCCGCTTGCGCCGCAGGGCGACGTGCTTGTCCACGCTGCATTCGCCAAGCCGGAGGGCTCGGCGCCGGCAGTGAAAATTTTGCACCATACCGCGATCTGCCTTGCCCGCAAGCGCATCTGGATCCAGAACCCTTACTTCATTCCCGAGCCGGACGCGATCGATGCCTTCGGCCAGGCCGTATCACGCGGTGTCGATGTGCGCGTGCTGATGCCGTCCATCGGCGGCACCGACAACCCCATGGTGCAGCATGCCGGTCATCGCAATTTCGAGAAGCTGCTGCGCTGCGGCGTCCGGCTGTTCGAATATCCGCATACGCTGCTGCACCAGAAGATCATGACCGTCGACGGCGTATGGTGCGCAATCGGCTCCAGCAATTTCGACGACAGGTCGTTCGAGACCAATGATGAAATCATGCTGGGCATGCTGAACGAGGCGACCACGCGCCGGCTGGATGCCATTTTTGAGAAATATGCGGCGCGGGCCAGGGAGATCTCGCTGCACGACTGGAGCAGGCGAGGCGTGCTGCACAGAATGACCGATCATGCCTGTTACATGATCAATGAGGTGCTTTGACAGGCTGGAGCAGCCCCCATTTCAATCGGACATCGTGCTTTTCATAACGCCTAGGAATAGACCTAGGCATATGACTATGTCTTGGAGTAGAAATGGAAAGTATCGAGGTCGTAACCAGCGTCCAGCGCCGCA
>NZ_JACYXF010000027.1 GCF_015352985.1 Noviherbaspirillum malthae
CGGGCCATTGGTGACTGGATCGGCTTCTATAACACCCGGCGCCCGCATCAGGCACTGGGCATGAAAACGCCTGCTGAGGCATTCGCTTTAGCAGCATGATCTGAGCAGATTCTGCTGGGTCGATACAGGTTTCCGCTGCCGCGCTGGCGCTTCTTGCGTCCTGCGGCGGTGGCGGGGGCAGCGTTTCCGGTCCCGGCATCGGTGGCGATGCCGGAAATTCCGGCGGGTATGGCAACGGCATCGCCGGCACAGCGGCCGACATGCCGTCCGTTCCACAAGCGTCGCGCATGCTCGCGCAGGCTAGCTTCGGCGCAACCACAGCCGACATCGAACGCCTGACCGCCACCGGCTATACCGCCTGGATCGAAGACCAGTTCGCAAAGCCGCAGGCACTGCACCGCGCCTACATCGACAGCATCACCGCTTCGCTCGGCACCTCGGCAACGCAGAACCACTTCCAGGAATCATTCTGGAAGCAGGCCGTCACCGGCGAAGACCAGCTGCGCCAGCGCATGGCCTTCGCGCTGTCGCAGATCTTCGTCGTGTCGGCGCAGGACAGTTCGGTCAACAGTTATCCGCGCGGCGTGGCTTCTTACTACGACACCCTGGCCGCGCATGCCTTCGGCAATTTCCGCAACCTGCTGGAAGCGGTTGCCCTGCATCCGATGATGGGCATCTACCTGACCTCGATGCGCAACCAGAAGGAATCGGGCACGCGGGTGCCGGACGAGAATTTCGCGCGGGAAGTCATGCAGCTGCTGACCATCGGCCTGAATGAACTCAACCCCGACGGCTCGCTGAAAATGATCGACAACCAGCCCGTCGAAACCTATACCAGCGCCGACATCAGCGGGCTGGCCAAGGTGTTCACCGGCTGGAGCTGGGCCGGCGCCGACAAGAGCGACAGCCGCTTCTACGGCGGCAATGCCGATCCCAACCGGGACTGGCTGCCGATGCAGTCCTACCCGAAGTTCCACTCAACCTCCGAAAAGCGCTTTCTCGGCGCAACCGTGCCGGCCGGTGCGACGCCGGAGGTCAGCCTGAAAATCGCGCTCGATACCCTGTTCAATCATCCGAACGTCGGCCCTTTCATCGGCCGGCAGCTGATCCAGCGCCTCGTCACCAGCAACCCCAGTCCGCAATACATCGGCCGGGTGGCGGCCGCCTTCGCCAACAACGGGCAAGGCGTGCGCGGCGACATGAAAGCCGTGATCCGCGCCATCCTGCTCGACCCGGAGGCACGCAGCGATGCGGTACTCGCCGATCCGCGCAGCGGCAAGCTGCGCGAGCCAGTGCTGAGGCTGGCCAACTGGATGCGGACCTTCGGTGCCAAGTCGACTTCCGGGCGCTTCCTGATGTCGAGCAGCCTCGACGATCCGCTGACCTCGCTCGGCCAGACGCCGATGCGCAGCCCGTCGGTCTTCAATTTCTACCGTCCCGGCTATGTGCCGCCGAACACGGCGATCGCCGCCGCCGGCCTAGTCGCGCCGGAGATGCAGATCACCGGCGAAACCTCCGTGGTCGGCTATCTCAATTTCATGCGCGACGTGATTGCCAACGGCACCGGCAACACGCGCGACGTCAAGCCGGACTACGGCATCGAACTGACGCTGGCCGACACGCCCGACAAGCTGGTCGACCGCATCAATCTCCTGCTGATGGCGAACCAGATGCCGACGAGCCTGCGCGGCATGATCATCAATGCGGTGAACTCGGTCGCCATCTCGGCAAGCAATGCCACCAGTGCCGCCACCGCGCGCAGGAACCGCGTCTATCTCGCGGTGTTCCTCACGATGGCGTCGCCGGAATACCTGGTGCAGAAATAGGATCGATCATGACTCACAAACCCAACGCCTCCCGCCGGCACTTCCTGCGCGCCGCATCGCTGATGTCGGTGGTCGGCACCGCCAGTGCGCCTTTCGCGCTGAACCTGCTGACGATGGGTGCGGCCGCTGCCCAGACCGCCGGCGATTACAAGGCCATCGTCTGCCTGTTTCTCGCCGGCGGCAACGACCATGCAAATACGGTGCTGGCGACCGATCCCGGTTCCTGGTCTTCTTACACGTCTGTGCGCACGACCAACGAAGCCGGCTCCATTGCGCTGCCCGCTGCAGGCATGCAGGGAGGCGTACTGCCCATCGTGCCCAATACCGTGCAGCCGGGCCGCGAGTTTTCGCTGCATCCCAGCCTCGGGCCATTGAAGGACCTGTTCGACAGCGGACGCGCCGCCGTGGTCGCCAATGTTGGCCCGCTGGTCATGCCCACCACGAGGGCTCAGTACAAGGCGCAGAGCATTCCGCTGCCGCCGAAGCTGTTCTCGCACAACGACCAGCAATCGCTGTGGCAGTCGTCGCGCCCGGAAGGCGCCAAGTTCGGCTGGGGCGGTCGCATGGGAGACCTGCTGGCGTCGATGAACGGCAATGCGACCTTTACCTCGGTATCGGCGGCCGGCAATGCAGTATTCCTGGCCGGGCAAAGAATCAACCAGTATCAGGTCAATGCCTCCGGCGCGGTGCCGATCGGGGGAGTGAACGGCACGCTGTTCGGTGCGCCGGCCGGATCGAATTCTCTGCAGGCCATCCTGACGGGCAGCCGCAGCAATGTGTTCGAGCAGGATCATGCAGCCATCGTCAAGCGCTCCATCGACGCGCAAGGCGTGCTGAGCACGGCGATGGCGCCGGCCGGTGCCGCCGGCGTGCCGAATCCGACGCAGTACACCAATCCCAATACCGGTGCGCTGGCCAACAATCCGCTCGCCGTGCAGCTGCAGACAGTAGCGCGGGTGATTGCCGGACGTGGCGGCCTGGGCGCGCAGCGGCAGATTTTCTTCGTCAGCATGGGCGGCTTCGACACGCATGATTTCGAGAAAACCAACCATGCCGACCTGATGGCCAAGCTGGCGCATGCGATGTCGTATTTCGATACGACACTGGCCACGCTGGGCGGCGCCGACCTGCGCAAGCAGGTGACGCTGTTCACCGCATCCGATTTCGGCCGCACCTTCACCAGCAATGGCGACGGCACCGACCACGGCTGGGGCTCGCATCATTTCGTGATGGGCGGCGCGGTCAAGGGCAAGGATATCTACGGCACCTTTCCGGTGACGGGCCTTAACCATGCGGAGGATGTCGGCTCGGGCAGCCTGCTGCCGGCGATTTCGGTGGATCAGTATGCGGCCACGCTGGCGAAGTGGTTCGGGCTGAGTAATGGGCAGATCGCCGACGTGTTTCCGAACATCGGCAATTTTTCGGCGCGCGACCTGGGGTTCATGGCATGAATCCGGTACGCGGTTCGAATTTCAGTCTCTCCTGAGTGGGCTGCTTCCCCGTGCGGGGAAGTTTCGGGTGCGGGCGCGACTGCGTGGAGTACGCGGTATCGCATGCAATCCCGCCCTTGCCTGACCCTTCCCCCGGATTTGGGGGAAGGGTTTTTTTTCGGGCGTGGGTGGATGGGACTGGGTAACGGTTGGATTTGAGTCCTTGGGAGTGACAGTTCGTTGCGCTTCCACTCCCTCCCCTTCAAGGGGAGGGTTGGGGTGGGGATGGGTTACAAGGGCATCAATTTCAGCCGCGTCATTTAACCCCATCCCCCTCCTGGCCTCCCCCTTGAAAGGGGAGGAACATTCTTTATGTTTTGACGTCCCCTCTTGAGAGGAAGGCCCCTTCTCTATCTAGCAAGCACAGCAGACACTCAGGGCCATTCCGGTCATCCACCTCCCTCAATTTGAGAAATGGATAACACCCGGAGCCGAAATCAAGTCTTCGGCAACGTCACCCCATGCTGCCCCTGGTACTTCCCGCCCCGGTCCTTGTAGGAAGTCTCGCACACCTCATCGCTCTCGAAGAACAGCACCTGCGCGCAGCCCTCGCCGGCGTAGATCTTCGCCGGCAGCGGCGTGGTGTTGGAGAACTCCAGCGTCACATAGCCTTCCCATTCCGGCTCGAAGGGCGTGACATTGACGATGATGCCGCAGCGCGCATAGGTCGACTTGCCGAGGCAGATGGTGAGCACGCTGCGCGGGATGCGGAAGTATTCGACGGTGCGCGCCAGCGCGAAGGAATTGGGCGGGATGATGCAGACGTCGCCCTTGAAGTCGACGAAGGATTTCTCGTCGAAATTCTTCGGATCGACAATCGTGCTGTTGATGTTGGTGAAGATCTTGAATTCGTCGGCGCAGCGGATATCGTAGCCATAGGAGGAAGTGCCGTAGCTGACGATCTTGTGGCCGTTTGCTTGGCGCACCTGGCCGGCCTCGAAGGGTTCGATCATGCCGTGGTCCTGGGCCATGCGGCGGATCCACTTGTCGGATTTGATGCTCATTGTTTTCGCGAAGTCTTGGGGGAACGGGGCCGGCGCATCACTGAAACGCTCCGGTCCCGGACCGTGGCACTTCCTTGCAATGCGCGAATTCCCGCGATTTTACGCGAAATCAAGGCGCAACCAGCAATCCGGCGCATCTCTTCCAGAGAAATGCCGACTTGGCCGGAAGAGACGCTAAACCGCCTGGCGTGCCGGCTCCGGCTGCAGGCCGGGCGGGTTGTGGAAGATCGAAGACTGGTGCACGTAATGCTGCTGCACGCATTCGGTGTAGGCATCCTTGAGCACCATCGGATCCTGCAGCAGACGGTCCTTCCATTCGCCGAGACGCACCTGGTGCTGGATCAGGCCGCGCAGCACGCCGGAATACTCGGTCAGGCCGACGGTATTGCTGCCGACGAGGATGTCGCGGCTGAATTCCAGGCGCATGTACTTGTAGTTGGCCTGATCGGCGAATTCCACCCACTGCCCGCCGCGTATGCCCTGCCAGTGGCCGAAGGACGCGGAAATCAGGCCCATGGTGTCGTACACGTCGATCTGGCGCACCGCGCGTTGCACGGCATGCTTGTCGGCCATGTTGAGCGCCGCGCAGTAAGCCTGGTCGCCGGCATTCGGCTGGACGCCGGCAATGATGCTGCGGCCGGCGGCTTCGTCGAAGGTTTCGGCACAGTCGCCGGCGGCATACACGCCGGGGACGTTGGTCTGCATGGTTTCATCCACCACCACGCCCTGCAGGAACTTGACCCCACTGCCGCGCAGGAAGTCGATGTTGGGAACGCTGCCGGCGCAGTAGACAATGAGGTCGGCCTGCAGCTGTGCGCCGCTGGAGAGGCGCGCGATGTGCGGCGCGCCAAGGGTCTGCAGCGTGCTGGTGCCGATGGCGACCACGCGCGTCGACGTATGGACCTTGATGCCCTTTCTTTCGCACCAGCGCATGACCATGTCGCCCGCGCCGCGGCACAGCGCGCTGGCCATCATGCGGTCGCGCTTCTCGACCACGGTGAGGTCGACACCGCGCCTGGCCAGTGCTTCCATGACGAGACAGCCGATGAAGCCTGCGCCGATCAGCACCACGCGCGAGCCGGGCTGCGCAAGCGCCGCGATCCGGCGCGCATCCTGCAGCGTCCAGCAGGCATGCACGCCGGGGAAGTCGATGCCGGGAATGGCGGGAACGCGCGGCTTGGACCCGGTGCAGATGAGAAGCTTGTCGAATTCGATGGCGCTGCCGTCTTCCATCTTGACGGTGCGCGTACGGGTGCTGACGTGCGCCGCGCGGCCGAAGACCTGCTCCACTCGGAGCCGTTCGAAATAATCCTTGTCGCGCCGCAGGCGCATGCTGGCTTCGCTGATCTGCCCGGCTATCAGGCTGGGCAGGGCCGTGCGCGAGTAAGGCATCTCTACCTCGTCGCCGACGAGGATGATGTCGTCGGCCGGCGCATTCTTGCGCAGGGTTTCGGCGGCAATGACCCCTGCCGGGCCGTTGCCGAGAATCACATGTCTCATGGAGCCACCCTGCCTTCGCGGCGTGCGTGCAGGCTGTTGAGGCTGTTGGCCGAATTCGTGATGAACCGCATTTCCGTCTCCTGTTGGATAGGACGTCTTTAGGTCTCACTATATTGGCCGTGCCTGTCAGCTCCGTTGAACAAGCTCAATCGGGAGATATGAGCCAGAACAAAGGCGCTGGCGCGAGGCAGAGGCGGATCAAGGAATGATTGCCCAGAAAAATTCCTCGGCGCAAGAATACGTCGTACTTTGGGTGCCCTGTTGAAAAAGCCCTGCCGAAGCAGGCAGCTTCGACAGGGGTTCGACAGTTTCCTTCCATCCACGCATCTGGACTTCGCAAGCAGATGCGCCGTACGCACCATGCCCGCAGAGCCGTCGGCGACCTCTCAACGCTGCATCGATTCCCACACCTTCTGCAGGCGCTTGACCGACACCGGCATCGGCGTGCGCAGTTCCTGCGCAAAGAGCGACACGCGCAATTCCTCCAGCAGCCACCGGAATTCCTGCATCTTGGGGTCGGAATTCTTCTGCCTGTCCTTCTGCGCGCGCTGCCAGGGCGCAGCCACCTGCATCCACTCCGCCATCAGGCGCGCATCGCGTGCAGGGTCGGCGCGCAGCTTCTCCAGGCGGATATTGATCGCCTTTAGATAGCGCGGGAAATGCGCAAGCTGGCCATAGTCGTTGTCGGCGATGAAGCGCTTGCCGACCAGCGACTGCAACTGCGACTGCATGTCTGCGGCGCTTTGCGCATGTGTCTTCGCGCCCTGCAGCTTCTTGGGCAGGGTGTAGTACTCGGACAGCACCTGTGCGGCGAGACGTGCGATCTCGTTGACCAGCAGTCCGATGCGGGACTTGCCTTCGTCCTTGCGGCGGTTGAATTCCTCCGCGTTCTTCGGCAGCGGGTCCTGCATGCAGGCGCGGTCCAGCGCCGCCTGTATGATCTGCTCGCGCAACTCTTCCTGCGAGCCGAGCGACATGTACTGCATGCCCATCTGCTGCAAGCCGGGCACGTTCTTCTCGAGGAACTTGATCTGCTCCCTGAGCTGCAGCGCGAACAGCTTGCGCAGGCCCGCATGGTGCACGCGCGCGGCTTCGGCGGGATCGTCGAAGACTTCGAGGTCGCAGTGCGAGCCCTTGTCCACCAGCGCCGGGAAGCCGATCAGGCTTTGCTTGCCCTGCTGGATTTCGAGCAGTTCGGGCAGCTCGCCGAAGGTCCATGCGGTGAGGTTCTGGTGCTCCGCGGCCGCGGTCTTTTGCGCCTGGCTGGCGGCATTGTTTCCCGCCTTGCTTTCCGCCTTGCCGGCATTCGAAGCCTGCGGCTTGTCGGGCGTGCCAGCGTCCATGGCCTCCATCGCCGCTACCGCATTCTTCTCCGCGATGCGCTGGAAGCTCTCCCTGGCCTGCCCGCCGAACTCCGCCTGCAGGTTGGCCAGGGTGCGCCCCATCTCAAGCTGCCTGCCGTGCTCGTCGATGATCTTGAAGTTCATGAAGTGATGCGCAGGCAGGGTCTCTAGCTTGAAGTCAGTGGTCTTGACGGTAATGCCGGTCTGCTCGCGCACGTCGGCGATCAACATGTCGATCAGGTTGCCCTTGCCGAACTCGGCGCGCTCGCAGAACCCGGCCGCATAGTCGGGCAGCGGCAGGCAATGCCGGCGCAGCTTCTGCGGCAGCGATTTCAGCAGCAGGTGCACCTTTTCCTTCAGCATGCCCGGCACCAGCCAGTCGGCGCGCTCGGCCGATACCTGGTTCAGCGCATACAGCGGCACGGCCAGCGTCACGCCGTCGCGCGGGCTGCCGGGCTCGAAGTGATAGGTCAGCGTCATCGGCACGCCGGCCACCTGCATGGTCTTCGGGAACAGGTCGGTGGTGACGCCCGCTGCCTCATGACGCATCAGGTCGTCGCGGTTCAGGTGCAGCAGCTTGGGATTGCCCGCCGTCGCATCCTTGAGCCACTTTTCGAAGGCGATGCCGGCATGGATCTCCTGAGGGATCAGCTTGTCGTAGAAGCCTGCGATCAGTTCCTCGTCAACCAGCACGTCGAGACGGCGCGACTTGTGTTCGAGGTTTTCGATTTCCCGCACCAGCTTCTGGTTATGCGCGAGGAAGGGAAAGCGGGTCTCGTACTCGCCGGCCACCAGCGCGCTGCGGATGAAGATCTCGCGCGCTTCCTTGGGATTGATCTGGCCGTAGTTGATGCGCCGCTGGCTGTAGACCACCAGACCGTAGAGCGTGGCGCGCTCAAAGGCGGACACCTGAGCGGTGCGCTTTTCCCAGCGCGGGTCGCCGTAGGATTTCTTCAGCAGATGGCCGCCCACCCGCTCCAGCCACTCCGGCTGGATCTGCGCGATGCAGCGCGCGTACAGCCGCGTGGTTTCCACCAGTTCGGCGCCCATGATCCAGCGGCCTGCCTTCTTCGCCAGGCTCGATCCGGGCCAGATATGGAACTTGATGCCGCGCGCGCCGAGGTAGATCGCCTCGTCCTCGGCCTTGTAGCCGACATTGCCCAGCAGGCCGGTCAGCAGCGCGGTATGCAGCTGTTCATAGGTGGCCGGCGACTCGTTCATGCGCCAGCCCTGCTCCTTCACCAGCGTCAGCAGCTGCGAATGCACATCGCGCCACTCGCGCAGCCGCAGCTGCGACAGGAAGTTGGCGCGGCAGCTGTCCATCAATTGCCGGTTGGATTTCTTGTGCTCGATGGCTTCCTCGAACCATTTCCAGATCTTGAGATAGCTGAGGAACTCGGACTTGTCGTCGGCGAATTTCTTGTGCGCGTTGTCGGCGGCGTCCTGCGCATCCAACGGCCGGTCGCGCGGGTCCTGCACCGAGAGCGCGGCGGCAATGATCAGCACCTCGTTGAGCGCGGCGTTGTCACGCGCGGCGAGGATCATGCGGCCGACGCGCGGATCGAGCGGCAGCTTGGCGAGCTGGCGGCCCAAGGGTGTCAGCTGGTTGTTATCGTCGACCGCCCCCAGTTCCTGCAGCAGCTGGTAGCCGTCGGCGATCGCGCGGCCCAGGGGCGGCTCGATGAAGGGAAAGGTTTCGACATCGGCCAGCCGCAGCGCCTTCATGCGCAGGATGACCGCCGCCAGCGAGGAGCGCAGGATCTCCGGATCGGTGAATTTCGGCCGCTGCAGGAAATCCTGTTCGTCGTAGAGGCGGATGCAGACGCCGGCGGCGACACGGCCGCAGCGGCCGGCGCGCTGGTTGGCGGCCGACTGCGCGACCGGTTCGATCTGCAGCTGCTCGACCTTGTTGCGGTAGCTGTAGCGCTTGACGCGCGCCAGGCCGGCATCGACCACGTAACGGATGCCGGGTACGGTCAGCGAGGTTTCGGCGACGTTGGTCGCGAGCACGATGCGCCGCGCGTTCGAGGTCTTGAACACCCGCTCCTGCTCCTGCACCGACAGGCGGGCGAACAGAGGCAGGATCTCGACATGCGGAGGATGGTGCTTGCGCAGCGCTTCGGCGGCATCCCGGATTTCCCGTTCGCCGGGCAGGAACACCAGCACGTCGCCGGGACCGATGCGCGCCAGTTCATCGACCGCATCGACCACCGCATCCATCAGGTCGCGCTGCTCCTTCTGCGCCGACGTGCGGCCATCGGGCCTGTCGGATTTCTCCGCCGGCTCCACCGGCCGGTAACGGATTTCCACCGGATACAGGCGGCCGGAGACTTCAATGACCGGAGGCAGCTTGTCGCCCCGCGCGAAGTGGCGGGCGAAGCGCTCGGCATCGATGGTGGCCGAGGTGATGATGATCTTCAGTTCGGGCCGGCGCGGCAGCAGCTGCTTGAGGTAGCCGAGCAGAAAGTCGATGTTCAGGCTGCGCTCATGCGCTTCGTCGATGATGATGGTGTCGTACTGCCTGAGCAGCGGGTCGGTCTGCGTCTCGGCCAGCAGGATGCCGTCGGTCATCAGCTTGACCGACGCGCCCCGGGACAAGGTATCAGTGAAACGCACCTTGAAGCCTACATGCTCGCCCAGCGGAGAGCCCAGTTCCTGGGCGATGCGCTTCGCGGTGGACGAGGCGGCGATGCGGCGCGGCTGGGTATGGCCGATCAGTCCGGCCTGGCCGCGGCCGAGTTCGAGACAGATCTTGGGCAGCTGCGTGGTCTTGCCGGAACCGGTCTCGCCGGACACGATGACGACCTGGTTGGCGCGCAGGGCCTCCGCGATTTCCCGGCGCCGGCCGGAAACCGGCAGTTCCTCGGGAAAGGTGATGGGCGGCAAGGGATTGCGGACGGCGGGTTCCGGCGCGGCTTTCGGCTGCTGTTGCGGCCTGCCGTTGTCACGCGGATTCTGCTGCCGCGGCTGCCTGGCTTGCCTCGGCTGATCCTGCGGCCTTTGCGGCTTCGCCGGCTGCTTGTGCGTTTTTTCCGTCTTTTCCGCCTGCTGCGCGGTGCGCCCATCCGGCGCGGGTTTCTGTAATTGTTCTGGAGCTGACATATCGGGGGAATTATACAGAGCCGGCCATGCCGGCCCGCAGGAATGCCGGCGCTGCTGGCGCTGCCGGACCGACTGCAAGGGAAGCTCTGTATATAATGCGCATCATGGAAAATCCAATAGAATTCGTGCAATGGCTGCGCTCGGTGGCGCCGTATATCCACGCCTTCCGCGGGAAGACCTTCGTCGTGGCCTTCCCCGGCGAGCTGGTCATGGCCGGCGCCTTGCCCGTCCTGGCCCAGGACTTGTCATTGCTGCATGCGCTCGGCATCAAGGTCGTGATCGTGCATGGTTCCCGTCCGCAGGTCGAGGAGCAGCTGGCCTTGCGCAACCTGACGGCGCGCTATCACAACGGCTTGCGCATCACCGATGCGCCGGCGATGGAATGCGTGAAGGAAGCCGCCGGCGAACTGCGCCTCGATATCGAGGCGGCTTTCAGCCAAGGCTTGCCGAATACGCCGATGGCGCATTCGGCCATCCGCATCATTTCCGGCAATTTCGTCACCGCCCGGCCGATCGGCGTCATCGACGGCCTCGACCTGGAATTCACCGGTGTGGCGCGCAAGATTGCCTATGAGACCATCCACCCGATATTAAGTGCCGGCGGACTGGTATTGCTGTCGCCGCTGGGTTTTTCCCCGACAGGCGAAGCGTTCAACCTGACCATGGAAGACGTCGCGGTGTCGGCCGCGACCGCGCTGCGCGCCGACAAGCTGATTTTCATCACCGAAACACCGATGATGACCGATGCCGAGGGCCGCGAAATCCGTGAGCTCACGGCGGCCAAGGCTGACGTGCTGCTCAAATCCAGCATTCTGCCCCCGGACACGGCCTTCTACCTGCAGCATTGCGTCAAGGCGTCGCGCAGCGGCGTGCCGCGCTCGCACATCGTACCCTTCGAACTGGACGGCTCCGCCATGCTGGAAATCTTCACGCATGACGGCGTCGGCACCATGGTCAGCACCGAGAACCTGGAAACCCTGCGCGAAGCGACCATTGAAGATGTCGGCGGCATCCTCAAATTGATCGAACCGCTGGAAGCCGACGGCACCCTGGTCAAGCGGGGCCGCGAACTGATCGAACGGGAAATCGACTATTTCTCCGTGATTGAACACGACGGCGTAATCTTCGGCTGCGCGGCGCTCTACCCGTTCCCGGCGGAAAAGATGGCGGAAATGGCTTGCCTCACCGTCAATCCGGAAGTGCAGAGCCAGGGCGACGGCGAGCGCATCCTGAAACACATGGAAAACCGGGCGCGCGCCGCGGGTTTCACACGGCTGTTCGTGCTCACGACCCGTACCGCGCATTGGTTCATGAAGCGCGGCTTCGTCCCGGCGACGGTCGACGACCTGCCGAAGGACCGGCAGCACATGTACAACTGGCAACGCAAGTCGCTGGTACTGATCAAGCAACTTTGAAAACCGCGTGTCCTCCAACCGAGGGCGCGTCCGACCCGTTTTGAATCGACAAGGAGTAGAACATGGCCCGCACGGTCCACTGCGTCAAGCTGAACAAGGAAGCCGAAGGTCTGGATTTCCCGCCCTATCCCGGCGAACTCGGCAAGAAGATTTACGAGAATGTTTCCAAGGAAGCCTGGGCCGGCTGGCTCAAGCACCAGACCATGCTGGTCAATGAAAACCGCCTGAACCTGGCCGATGCGCGCGCGCGCAAATACCTGGCAACCCAGATGGAAAATCATTTCTTCGGTTCCGGCGCTGATGCCGCCGCAGGCTACGTTCCGCCTTCCGAGTAAAGACTGCTGCCTGACCGGTGATCAGGTGTCGCTAACGAAAAAAGCCGCTGAATCGCTTCAGCGGCTTTTTTCATGTCCGGTTCCCGCGCTACGATGCCGGGATTCCATAGGCCAGGCTTAGAACGTCAGCTTCTTGACGCCTTCCGCCGTACCAAGCAGGGCCACGTCGGCGCCGCGCTGCGCGAACAGGCCGACGGTGACGACGCCGACAATGTTGTTGATTTCCGCTTCCAGCTTGCGCGGATCAGCAATACGCAGTCCGACCAGATCGATGATCATGCAGCCGTTATCGGTGATTACCGGCTTGCCGTCCTTGACCCGCAAACGCGGCTCGCCGCCGATTGTTTTGAGCTGGCGCGCCACGGCAGCCTGCGCCATGGGAATGACTTCGATGGGCAGCGGAAAGGCGCCGAGCGCATCCACCAGCTTGGAGCCGTCGGCGATGCAGATGAATTGCTTCGCGACCGAAGCGACGATCTTTTCGCGGGTCAGCGCCGCGCCGCCGCCCTTGATCATGGCGCCCGAGGCAGTGATCTCGTCGGCGCCGTCGATGTAGATCGACATGGAATCGACATCGTTCAGGTCAAGTACCGGGATGCCGTGCGAACGCAGGCGGTCTGCCGTGGCTTCGGAGGAAGCGACCGCGCCCTTGACGCGATCCTTGATCTTGCCGAGCTCATCAATGAAGAAATTGGCGGTGGAGCCGGTGCCGACGCCGATGATTTCGCCTGCCGGTACAAATTCGATCGCAGCGCGCGCCACTGCTTGCTTGAGTTCGTCTTGGGTCATGATGCATTGCATGAAAAATCGAAGGTCGTATTCTAGTTCAGTTTGCGCCTCGCCGTAGCGCGTCCGAAGTACGGCGAGGCAGGAATGTGCCGTCGCTCTGAATTAGGTATTTTCTACTACACATGGCAGATGTATGTGTTTCCGATGATAAACTTGCCATAAAGCATTAATCCTGAATCTTGCCCTGAAGTGATGCAAACATGACAACCGTACTCGTGGTGGACGACAGCCGTATCTCCCGCATGCTCTCGCGGCAATTCCTGGCGCAGAAGCAGCCGTCGTGGACCATCGCTGAAGCCGCCAGCGGGGAGGAAGCGATCGCTCGGCTCGACGGCCTCACCCCGGATCTGGTGCTGCTTGACCTGAACATGCCCGGGATGGGCGGACTCGCCGCCGTGGACAAGATCCAGGCCAAATGCCCGACCGCGCGCATCACGCTGCTGACCGCCAATGTGCAGGACGCGATTCAGGACAAGGCCAGGACCTTGGGAATCGGATTTGCGGCCAAGCCGATCACTGAGGAACGCATCGACCAGATCATCGCCAATTTCGGGAAATAGGCATGTTCCAGCTCACCGAGCTTCAGCACGACGCTCTCGTCGAAATCTTCAACATCGGTGTCGGCCAGGCGGCGGCGGCAATGAGCCGCATCGTCAGCGAGGAAGTCACGATGTCGGTGCCCGAGATCACCTTCCAGAGACGCGCCGAAGTCGCGCATACGCTCGGCGCGCAGGAAGGCCGCCGCATCTGCGCAGTCGCGCAGCAGTTCAGCGGCGCATTCAATACCGAAGCCTTTCTCATGTTCCCGGAAGAGAAGAGCCTGGAAATCGTGCGCCTGATGGTGGGCCAAAGCCTGTCGCTCGAAGAATTGAGCGAAATGGAACAGGAAGCGATGAGCGAAATCGGCAACATCATCCTGAATTCCTGCATGGCGACGCTGGCCAATGCCTCCGGCAAGGAATTGCAGGGTTCGCTGCCGATGTACCGCATCGGCACCGGCAACGACATCCTGGGGCAGCCGGGCAAGCAATGGGACGGCGTGGTGATGACATTGAAGATCGATTTCAATATCGAACGCCATCATATCTACGGCTATGTCGCCTTCCTGCTTGATCTGCCGGCGCTGCAGGACCTGACGCAGTACATCGACAGCTATCTGGCCGGCGTAACCGGCTAGGCGGCGGAAAACTCCATGCTGAACTTGCTCGAAAGCGTACTGAAGGCGGTGCGGACCGGCATCATCGTACTGGATGCCGGGCAGCGCATCGTTCTCTGGAACGACTGGATGGCCCAGCATTCCCGCATGGAGGCGCGGCACGTCCTGGGACGAAACTTTGGTGAAGTGTTTCCCGAGATGATCGACGGCCGCACGCATATTGCGATCGAGTCGGCGCTGCGGAACAACTTTGCATCGCTGCTTTCCCAAACGCTCAACAAGGCCCCCTTCCCGCTGTATGCCAAGCCGGCCGATACGTCGAGCGATATCCGCATCCAGCAGGCCGTTCACGTCATGCCGCTGGATGTGACATCGCGGGGGAGGCACTGCCTGGTGCAGATCACCGACGTCAGCATGGCCGTCGCCCGTGAACGCAAGCTGCGTGAAATGGCGGTGGAACTCGAGTCGCAGACCCTGGTGGACGGCCTGACCGGCATTGCCAACCGGCGGCGTTTCGATCTGCATCTCGAAGATGAATTCCGCCGTGCCAAGCGCAATGCCGCACCGGTATCGCTGATCATGGTCGACGTCGATTACTTCAAGGACTTCAACGACAACTATGGCCACCAGCGCGGCGACGATTGCCTGGTCCGGATTGGGGGCGCGCTGAGCGGCGTGCTCAACCGTGCCCGCGATCTGGTGGCGCGCTACGGCGGCGAGGAATTTACCGTGGTGCTGCCCGATACCGACAAGGATGGAGCGCTGCGGGTGGCGGAAGCCATGCGTGCGGAAGTTGCGGCGCTCGCGATCGAGCATGCCTTTTCAGGCGTTGCCAGCCATGTGACCATCAGCCTTGGCGTGAGTACCTTGGTGCCGGAACTGGCTACTACGACGGGAAGTTTGATTCATGCTGCTGACCGTGCGCTTTATCAAGCGAAGCGGGGGGGCAGGAATTGTGTTGCGGTTTATTTGGACGGCAGGTTGAGTTAGTCGTTTGAATATGCTTCTTTGACAGTATCAACATATGCCGTAGGTGTCTTCTCTTGATTCAAGAAGAATAGCGCGAGTTTATAACGCAGCTAATGCACATATTGCGTTCGAGACGAGCAGCAATCGCAAGCATTAAAGAATAGTCCTCCCCTTTCAAGGGGAGGTTAGGAGGGGGATGGGGTTAGATGACTTAGCTGTAACCCATCCCCACCCCAACCCTCCCCTTGAAGGTGCGGGGGTGGAGGTCTCGCGACGCATGAAGGTATCCGAACTCCCACCTCAAAACTCTGGAAGAAGAACAAGCAAACACCTGCACGACATCTTAAAAAGATGCCGCTCTCACCATCTCATTTCCGCAAACCGCTAGCCGCAGCCGCCAATTCCGTAATCACCCCCCAGTCGCCATTCTTCAGCGCTTCCTTGGGCGTCAACCAAGAACCGCCAACGCAGGCAACATTCTTGCACTCCAAAAACTTCGCCGCAGTTTCCTGCGAAATACCGCCGGTCGGACAGAAAGTCACATCAGGCAGCGGGCCGGCGATTGCATTGAGCATGCCGACGCCGCCTGCGGGCACGGCAGGAAACAGCTTGAGCTGGCGGAATCCCGCTTCGCGCGCCGACATCACTTCCGAAGGCGTCATCACGCCGGGCAGCAGGGGCAGACCGCTCGACTTCGCGGCCTCCACCAGGCTCGGGGTCAATCCGGGAGACACGCCGAACACCGCGCCCGCATCGCGTGCGGTGCGAAACTCGTCGGGCTGGGTCAGCGTGCCGACGCCGATGATCGCATCGGGCACCTGCTCCGCCATCGCCCGGATGGCGGGCAGGCCGTATTCGGTGCGCAGGGTAACTTCCAGCACACGGATACCGCCGGCGACGAGCGCCTTGGCCAGCGGTACGGCGTGATCGGGATTGTCGATGGCGATGACCGGAATGACCGGCGAGGTGCGCATGATGTCGAGCAGTGTCATGATTATTGGCGTGTGATGAGTGAGTCTTCGTCGGAATAGTTAACGGCTTGCGGCGTGGCCAGCGTGTTGTGCTGCTCTTCGGGCAGATTCAGCGCCGGCGGCAGGCCGAAGGTGGCAGCGCCCTCCTCGGCGGCGCTGACGCCGTTACGGAACAGGGCGAACAGCTCGCGCCCCATGCCAACCTGGCTGGCCGACAGGTCGGCCGGTTCGATGCCGCGGCGATCCCATTCTTCCTGAGCCACAAGCGCCTGCAGCGTGCCGGTTTCTGCATCGAGGCGGATGATGTCGCCGGTACGCACCTTGCCCAGCGGCCCGCCGGCAAGCACTTCGGGCGACACATGGATGGCCGCGGGAACCTTGCCCGATGCGCCGGACATGCGGCCGTCGGTCACCAGTGCGACGCGGCGCCCCGCATCCTGCAGATTGGCCAGAGCCGGCGTCATTGAATGCAGTTCCGGCATGCCGTTGGCGCGCGGACCCTGATAGCGGACGACGGCGACGAAGTCGCGGTCGAGCTGGCCGGCCTTGTAGGCGTCCATCAGCTCTTCCTGGGAATTGAATACGATCGCAGGCGCCTCGACAATGCGATGCTGCGACTTGACGGCGGATACCTTGATGACGGCGCGCCCGAGATTGCCCGACATCAGGCGCAGGCCTCCGTCCGCCGAGAAGGGATTGGAGGCCGGACGCACCACTTTTTCATCGCCGCTCTTCTCCGCAGCAGGACGCCAGACCACCGAGTCGCCTTCAAGGAAAGGCTCGGTGCAGTGGGCGCGCAGGCCTTTTCCGAGGATGGTGGTGACGTCATCATGCAGAAGGCCCGCATCCAGCAGTTCGCGGATGACGAATCCGGTGCCGCCAGCCGCGTGGAAGTGGTTGACGTCGGCATCGCCGTTCGGATAGATGCGCGTCAGCAGCGGCACTACGCCGGACAATTCGTCGAAGTCGTTCCAGTCGATGACGATGCCGGCGGCACGCGCCATCGCGACCAGGTGCAATGTATGGTTGGTGGAACCTCCGGTGGCCAGCAAGGCGACGATGGCATTGACGATGGACTTTTCATCGACCACACGGCCGACGGGAATATAGTTGCCGCCCTGCTCGCTGATTTCCACCGCGCGGTGCGCGGCGGCTGCCGTCAGCGCATCCCGCAGCGGCGTGTTGGGCGTGATGAAGGCAGTGCCGGGAAGATGCAGCCCCATGACTTCCATCAGCATCTGGTTGCTGTTGGCGGTGCCGTAGAAGGTACAGGTGCCGGCGCCGTGGTAGGACTGGGATTCCGATTCGAGCAGTTCCTCGCGCCCCACCTTGCCCTGGGCATACAGCTGGCGGGTCTTGGCCTTCTCGGCATTGGAAATGCCGGTGGTCATCGGGCCGGCCGGAATGAAGACCGCCGGCAGGTGTCCGAAATGCAGCGCGCCGATCACCAGGCCTGGGACGATCTTGTCGCATACGCCGAGATAGACGGCGGCGTCGAACATGTTGTGGGACAACGCAATGGCCGTGGCCATGGCAATGGCGTCGCGCGAGAACAGCGACAGCTCCATGCCCGGCTGGCCCTGGGTGACGCCGTCGCACATGGCCGGCGTGCCGCCCGCAAACTGAGCAACGGCGCCAGCCTCGCGCACGGCTTCCTTGATGATGTGCGGGAAGCGCTCGAACGGCTGGTGGGCCGAGAGCATGTCGTTGTAAGCCGAAACGATTGCCACCGATGGCGACTTGGTCTGCTTCAGCTTGAGCTTGTCATTGGCGGGAAAGGCCGCGAAACCATGGGCCAGGTTGGTACAGGCCAGGGCGCCGCGATGCACCCCCTGCAGGCGGGCGGACTCGATTCGGGCGAGGTAGGATGCGCGATAAGGCTTGCTGCGTGCGATGATGCGGCGGGTGACCGCGTCGAGCGCCGGGTGTACGGGATGAAGTGACATAGTTCGAATTCCACTGTGTTTTTTGAAATTTTACTACAAAATTGCGGATTGCGCTTCTCGGCCGGCGCGGACTCCTTGTGTTCCTTAAGGTTCGCTACCATACGCATTCCCGAGGCGTCACTGAGAAAACGCAAAACTCGGTTGCGCGACCTGCAATGCTGTAGTGAATTTACCAAAAAGTATTGTATAGTTGGACGCCTCGATTTTTGCAGCTCTTTCACTCTTTCAGCTCTTTGTTTGCCCGGACCGCCCATGCACCAGAACGCACTCACGGAAACCCCTGCATTTCAAGCATTGACCCGCCACCAGGCCGAAGCCGACCGCTGGCAGCTGCGCGATCTCTTCACAAGCCGGCAAGACCGGTTTTCCCGCTACTCCCTCGACGCGGCGGGCCTGTTTCTCGATTACTCGAAGAACAGCATCGACGACACCACCCTCTCCCTGCTGATGGACCTGGCCAGGGAGCGCGGCGTCGAGGCACATCGCGATGCAATGTTCGGCGGAGAAAGAATCAACAATACCGAAAACCGTTCCGTGCTGCATACCGCACTGCGTGCGCCCCGCGGCAGCCGGCTGGTCGTCAATGGACAAGATGCCATTGCAGAGGTTCATGCGGTGCTGGACCGCATGGCGGCCTTCGTCGAGCGCGTACGTTCCGGGCAGTGGCGCGGGCGCAGCGGCAAGGCGGTGACCGACGTGGTCAATATCGGCATCGGTGGCTCCGACCTCGGGCCGGAAATGGTGTGCCGCGCATTGCGCTCTTATTCGCAGCCCGGGCTTTCCTTCCATTTCGTCGCCAATGTCGATGGACACGATCTGGACGCGGTGTTGTCCAGAGTCAATCCGGAAACGACATTGTTCGTGGTCGCCTCCAAGACCTTCACCACCCGCGAGACGATGATGAATGCGCAGTCCGCGCGTGCATGGTTCCTGCAGACCGGCAGCGAGGCGGACCTGGCGAAACATTTCGTCGCGGTATCGACCAATACGGACGCGGTACGCAGCTTCGGCATCGATCCCGACAATATGTTTCCCTTCTGGGACTGGGTCGGCGGCCGCTACTCGGTCTGGTCGGCGATCGGCTTGCCGGTGGCATTGGCGGTCGGCTTCGACAACTTCCGGCAGTTCCTCGATGGCGCCCATGCGATGGACCAGCATTTCCGGACCGCGCCTCTGGAAAGCAACATGCCGGTGCTGCTGGCGATGATCGGCGTCTGGTACCGCAACTTCTTCGGCAGCGGCTCCGTTTCGATCGCTCCGTATCACCAGGATCTGGGCCAGTTCGCTGCCTATCTGCAGCAGCTTGAAATGGAGAGCAACGGCAAGCGCGTCTCCCGCTCCGGACAGGCGCTGCAGGTCGAGACCTGCCCCGTGGTGTGGGGCGATGTCGGCACCAACGGCCAGCATGCCTACTTCCAGTTGCTGCACCAGGGCACGGACATCATCCCGGTCGACTTTATTGCCGCTTTGAAGCCCACGCATGCCCTGCCCGGCCACCATGCAGTGCTGCTCGCCAACTGCTTCGCCCAGTCGGAAGCCTTCATGCTGGGCAAGGATGCCGACGAGGTACGCGCCGAACTGAAGGCGCAGAAGCTGACCGACGAACAGATTGCCACGCTGCTGCCGCACAAGGTCTTCCCCGGCAACCGGCCGAGCAATACCATCCTGATGGAAACGCTGACGCCGGCCGCACTCGGCGCACTGATCGCGCTCTACGAGCACAAGGTCTTCGTCCAGGGCGTGATCTGGGACATCAACAGCTTCGACCAGTGGGGCGTGGAGCTAGGCAAGGTGCTGGCCAAGAACATCGAGCCGGAAATCAACGGCGCACCGCGGCCGGAAGCGCACGACAGTTCCACCAATGGCCTGATCGCGCGCGCCAGGGCGGCATTGTCTTCCTCGCCGGCCTGATGCCGGTGTAACCGAGATACGGCGCGCAGCGTCCAACCTCAGCTTTCCACTTTTCATCATGGTCCCGCCGGCCCGCGCCGGCGTTCCTCCCACATCATGGCACTTTCCGATTTCGATCTGGTTCTTTTCGGCGGCAGCGGCGACCTTGCAATGCGCAAGCTGCTGCCCGCACTCTACAACCGCGACCGCGCCAACGGCCTTCCCGGCACGGCGCGCATCATCTGCGTCGGCCGCCATGGCTGGAGCCGAGAAGAGTTCCTCGAAGCGATGGACCAGAATGCGAAACCGCACATCGCGTCGGGCAATCCGGATGCCGCCACCTGGGAGCGTTTCCGCGGCCGCATCGAATACGTCTCGCTCGACGCCGCCGATGCCGGCACCTACGCCGCGTTGAAGTCGGCCTTGCGCGACGGCCCAGACGACAGCCAGATCGTGCGCGTGTTCTACCTCGCAATGCCGCCCAGCCTGTTCGCAACGATCTGCCGCAATCTCAAGGAAGCCGGCCTGGCAAGCGCCAGCTCGCGCGTCGTGCTGGAAAAGCCGCTGGGACGCGATCTCGCCAGCGCCCGCCAGATCAACCACGAAGTCGGACAGGTATTTTCCGAATCGCAGATCTATCGCATCGACCATTACCTCGGCAAGGAAACCGTCCAGAACCTGCTGGCCCTGCGCTTCGGCAATGTGCTGTTCGAGCCGCTCTGGCGGCGCGAGTGGATTTCCGACGTGCAGATCACGATTGCGGAAGAGCTCGGCGTGGGCAACCGCCTCGATTACTACGATACCGCCGGCGCCCTGCGCGACATGCTGCAGAACCACTTGCTGCAGCTGCTGTGCATCGTCGCCATGGAACCGCCGGTGTCGGCTTCCGCCGATGCGGTGCGCGATGAAAAACTCAAGGTGCTGCGGTCGCTCAAGCGCTTCACGCCCTTCACGCTGGCGCAGGACGTGGTGCGCGGCCAGTACCGTTCCGGCCATGTGAACGGCGTCGCCGTGCCGGGCTACCGCAAGGAACCGAACGCGAATACCGAATCCCGCACCGAAACCTTCGTCGCGCTCAAGGCCGAGATCGACACCTGGCGCTGGGCCGGCGTGCCCTTCTACCTGCGCACCGGCAAGCGCATGGCCGACCAGCTGGCGGAAATCGTGGTGCGCTTCAAGAAGATTCCGGCCTCGATCTTCGCCCGGCCCAACAGCAGTTTCCAGCCGAACAGCCTGCTGATCCGCCTGCAGCCGGAAGAGGAGCTGCAGCTGCAGCTGATGGCGAAAACGCCCGGCGACGGCATGCGGCTGCGCCCGGTCGAATTGGAAATGGATTTCCGCGAAACCTTCAAGACGCCGCGCATGGATGCCTATGAGCGGCTGCTGCTCGACGTGCTGCGCGGCCAGCTGACGCTGTTCATGCGCAGCGACGAACTGGAGGCCGCCTGGGAATGGGTAGAGCCCATCCTCAACTATTGGGAGCAGGAAGGTGACGAGCCCTTGCCCTATACTGCAGGTACCTGGGGCCCCGCGGCAGCGAGTGCGCTTGTCGCGCGCGACGGCCTGCAATGGCGCGAAGAATCGATACCTGAATGACACACTGAACCAGCATGCTGCTCGACTCCATCAGAACCCAGCTTGACGCCCTGTCCAAGTCGGAAAAAAAGGTCGCCGTCGCCGTCCTCAAGAATCCCGACCTGGCGGTCTCGGGCAACATCACCGCGCTGGCCAAGAATGCCCAGGTGTCGGAGCCAACCGTGGTGCGCTTCTGCCGTGCGCTGGGCTACGACGGCTGGCATGAATTCAAGCTGAAGCTGGCGCAGACCCTGGCGCTGGCGCTGCCGAACGCCGACGAGTCGCCGCTGCAGGACGATCTCGCCGCCGACCTGGTCAACAAGATTTGCAGCCGCTCGATCAATACCCTGCTCGACCTGCGCAACAACCTGCAGCCGGCGGCGATAGAAAAGGCGCTGGATGTGCTGGCGCGTTCCAACAAGATCGAATTCTGGGGCCAGGGCACCTCCGGCATCGTCGCTTCCGATGCGCAGCATAAGTTCTTCCGCTCGGGGGTACCGACGGTCGCCTATGCCGATCCGCACATCCACGCGATTTCCGCCGCCCTGCTCAAGAAGGGCGATACGGTGGTGGCGATCTCCCAGCGCGGCAACAGCACCGCGCTGCTGCACAGCGTCCAGCTGGCGCGCCGGGTCGGCGCCGACGTCGTTGCGCTCACGCCCAGCGGCACGCCGCTGTCGGATCTGGCCACCGTGCTGGTGCCGATCGACCTGAGCTTCAACATCGATCCCTACACCCCGATTTCCGCCCGCCTGGCCCACCTGGTGGTGATCGACATCCTCGCGGTCGGCCTGGCGCTCAAGGGCGGCCCCGAATTCCGGAAAAAGATGCAAAACGCACAAAAGGCGCTGCAGAAGCTGGACATGCAGTTCGATTCCTTCCTGCGCCATCCGCCCAAACTCTGATACGCTGCGCCGTCCGGATGTTGTCCTGACGCATGTCTAACCGCCGTTCCGCGATGCGGTTATCATGCAGTTTTTCCGCTCGCCTTTTTTGCCGTATTGCCATGAACCAGCTCGAACAACTCAAGCAGCACACCACCATCGTCGCCGACACCGGCGATTTCCAGTCGATCCAGGCCTTCGCACCGCGCGACGCCACCACCAACCCTTCGCTGATCCTGAAAGCGGTGCAGAAGGAGGAATACCGGCACCTGCTGGAAAAGGCGGTGCGCGACCACGGCGGCAAGCCGACCGGCGACATCATCGACAACCTGCTGGTCGCCTTCGGCACCGAAATCCTGAAGATCATCCCCGGCCGCGTTTCCACCGAAACCGACGCCCGCCTCTCCTTCGACACCGAGGGCACCATCGCCAAGGGCCGCGCGCTGATCGCGCTCTATGAAGCGGCAGGCATTTCCCGCGAGCGTATCCTGATCAAGATTGCATCGACCTGGGAAGGCATCCGTGCCGCCGAAGTGCTGGAAAAGGAAGGCATCCGCTGCAACATGACACTGCTGTTCGCGCTGCCCCAGGCGATTGCCTGTGCCGATGCGCAGGTGCAGCTGATTTCGCCTTTCGTCGGCCGCATCTACGACTGGTACAAGAAATCGACCGGCCAGGAATACACCGGCGCAGACGATCCGGGCGTTCAGTCGGTCAAGCGGATTTACAACTACTACCGCAAGTTCGGCTACAAGACCGAAGTCATGGGCGCGAGCTTCCGCAATACCTCGCAGATCACCGAACTGGCCGGCTGCGACCTGCTGACCATCAGCCCGGAACTGCTGCAGAAACTGGCCGACAGCGATGCGCCGGTGGCACGCAAGCTCAGCCCGGAAGAAGCAGCCGGCGCCGATCTGCAGAAGCTGACGCTGGATGAGAAGACTTTCCGCTTCATGCTCAATGAAGATGCGATGGGTACGGAGAAGCTGTCGGAAGGTATTCGGCTGTTCTGTGCCGATGCGGTGAAGCTGGAGAAGATGGTTGAGGCGTTGCGGTAATCGATAATTCTCCGTAATGACCAAGCATTACGCGCTATTTGCCAAGACATTGATATCCCCTCCCCTTCAAGGGGACGTAGCAGGGGTTTCGCAATGCATGCGTTGCGCCTGCGCAGTCGGAGCCGCTTGCAAGCGGCGAGGTCGAGGGTTAGGGTGGGGATGGGTTTCAAGCACGCAAACAAAACCTATCCCCATCCCAGCCTTCCCCTTGAAGGGGAAGGAGTATTCTTCTTTAAGCTTTGATTGCTGTACGCCTTACGCCAGGGACGACTTCACTACCCACCACGCAGCCCCACCGCCTCCGCCATCGCCACCGAAGCCTCATCCCCCTGCTCCCTTAACCCCGCTTCCACACTGATCCGATTGCGCTGCGGCTGATTCTGGCTGACCTTCCATTTCCCTTCCAGCCGGGTGATTTCGATCTCGATGCCGACGATCTGCTTGAGCAGCGCATCGATGAATTCCGCCGGCGCATCGCCGACCGCCCATGGCGCTTCCCTGCCCGCCTCATGCCGAGCGCTCAAGCGATCGAGCAAGCCGCGCACCCATTCCGGATCCTCCACCGCGCGCAGCCGCCCATGCGCATGCACGGCCATGTAGTTGTAAGTCGGCACCACCTTGCCGTGCTCTTTCTTGGTCGCATACAGCGAGGGACTGATATAGGCTTGCGCGCCCTGGAACACGACCAGCGATTCGATGCCCGCATCCTGCCGCCATAGCGGATTGCTGCGCGCAACATGCGCCTGCAGCGTCCCGAACGGCGAACCGTCCTCGACGATCTCGAACGGAATATGGTTGGCTTGCAGGCCGTCTTCGCCGAGCATCACCAAGGTGCCGAGCGAATGCTCGCGCATCAACTGATGCATGACGTCGATGCGGGTTTCCGCGAACTGGGCCGGGATGTACATGATTGCCTCCTTTCAGCCGCCGGCTTCGACCGGCGCCTCAATGACGATGTCGGTTTTCACGGAATTGGCGATGAAGCAGTCTTCATGCGCGCGATGATGCAGGCGGTCGATGTCCTCAGCCGTCGGCTGCCGCTCCCCGCCGAAATCGATGCGCGGCCTCAGCGCCACGCGGGTCACCGCGACGCGGCCTTCCGCATTCTTCTCCATCACGCCGACGGCCTGATCGACGTAGCGGTCGACCACGAAACCGGCCTTGCCCGCAAGCCACAGGAAAGTCAGCATGTGGCAACTCGAAATTGCGGCGACGAAGGCTTCTTCCGGATCGACCGCGGCTGCCACCGACATTGGCTCTGGCACCACGGACGGCGATGAAGATGCCGCCACGTCGACACCGCCGTCGAAACTCCAGCGATGGCCTCGGCTGTAGCGGTTGTCGGTGAATGTGTCCTGCCCCCGCTCCCAGGCGATAGTGGCGACGTAGGTGTGCATATACGGCTCCTTCAGCAAAATATGCAGATAGCATATTGCTGAATTTGGCTTTCTAAAAGTACCAATAAATGCTAACTTCAAAATACCAATTTCCGGATGCCCGTCATGCATTTCGCCCAATCGCTCGCCACGCTCCAGCTCGACGCGCAATCGGCCACGCCGCTGTTTCGCCAGCTGTACGATGCCATCAAGCAATCCATCCTTGCCGGCAAACTCGGCTCCGGTACCCAATTGCCGCCCACCCGCGAGTTGGCCACGCTGTGCGGCGTGTCCCGGCAGACCGTGCTTAATGCCTATTCGCAATTGATGGCGGAAGGTTATCTTTCCGGTACGGTCGGCAAGGGCACCTTCGTCAGTGCCAGCCTGCCGCTGCAGGCGAGCAAACACGAGCCGGCGGGCAGCCGGCAGCCAATGCGCCCGCTGTCGGCGCGCGGAGAGCGTTTCACCGGCATGCAGACCCAGCTTCCCTTCCACCGGGGGGCGTCGCGCGCCTTCCGCATCGGCATGCCCGGTCTCGATGTCTTTCCCTTTGACGTCTGGGGAAGGCTGGAAGCCCGCCGCTGGCGCAAGCCGCCGCATGACCTCGGCTACGGCGATCCCGCCGGCTTCCGGCCCCTGCGCGAAGCCTTGGCGGGATACCTGCGCGCCGCTCGAGGCGTCCAGTGCGCGGCCGACCAGATCATCATCACCTCGGGATCGCAGCAGGCGGTGTACCTGATCGCCACCATGCTGCTCGCGCCGGGGGACCGGGCTTGGGTCGAAGAGCCGGGTTACCGCGGCATCAATGCTTCGCTGCATGCGGCGGAAGCGCAGGTCTGCCCGGTGGCCGTGGACGGCGAAGGCATGATGGTGTCGCACGGCATGCAAGCCTATCCGGATGCCCGGCTGGTCTATGTCACCCCAACCCACCAGCTGCCGCTCGGCATGACCATGAGCCTGCCGCGCCGGCTGGAATTGCTGGCCTGGGCCTCCGCCGCCAAGGCCTGGGTGATCGAAGACGACTACGACAGCGAATACCGCTATACCGGGCCGCCGCTGGCGTCATTGCAGAGTCTGGACAAGACCGGCTGCGTCATTTACGTCGGCACCCTGTCGAAAGT
The DNA here is from genome assembly GCF_015352985.1 of Noviherbaspirillum malthae. Classification (GTDB taxonomy): domain Bacteria; phylum Pseudomonadota; class Gammaproteobacteria; order Burkholderiales; family Burkholderiaceae_D; genus Noviherbaspirillum; species Noviherbaspirillum malthae. The sequence goes on from NZ_JACYXF010000027.1 coordinate 25,751, forward strand.
CCTGTTTCCCGGCCTGCGCCTCGGCTACATCGTCGCGCCGCCGGCGCTGGCGGATGCCTTCGCGCAGGGCAAGGCCATTATCGACCGCCATGCGCCGCTGGTGCCGCAGGCGGTTCTGACGGATTTCATCCTGGAAGGCCATTTCAGCCGCCATATCAAGCGCACTCGCGAAGTGTACGCGGAACGGCGTTCCGCGCTGCTGCAGGCCATTGGCGAGCAGCTGTCGGACCGGCTCGATGTGGGAACCGCCGATACCGGGCTGCATCTGCCGGTCATGTTCCGCCGGTCCTGCGACGATGAAGCCGTGGCGCGCAAGGCATCGGAACGCGGGCTGGAGATACGCGCGCTGTCACACTTCTACAACGCGGAAGAAACGGACATTCCGCAGCCGAGGGCATGCGGCATGCTGCTGGGTTTTGCCGCCATCACGCCAGAAGAAATCAGGCGGGGTACGGACGCGCTAAGGGAGTTGCTGGACGAGGTTGAAGCGAGCGGACAAGCCGAACGGCCGGCGGAAAGGATGCAGCGGACCGGCGGTTCGAGCCGCCGGTCGGCGCCAGCCGTCAGATGAAGGCAAGCAGGGAAAATCCTGCGGAAGCGACCAGCACACCGGCCGCGCGCAGGATACGCCCGCCGACGGCAGGCCGCGTCGCCCAGACGCCGGCCAGGAGGCCGGCGAGGTGCAGCAGCGCGGTTGCCGCAATGAAGCCGGCACCATAGCCAAGCAGCGCTCCGCCCGCAGGCGCCTCGATGCCATGTGCATACCCGTGTACATAGCCGAACAGCGCAATGATGGCCGCGCCGCCCGCAATCGGCATGCGGACCGCGAAGGCGATCAGCAGGCCGAGTGCGGCGACCGATGCGGCGATGCCGGCTTCCATCCAGGGCAAGGCCGCACCCTGGACTCCGCTGTACGCACCTAGGGCCATCATCGCCGGGAAAGCCAGCGGCATGACCCAGGCAACGCGGCGCGGCTGCTGCGCGGCCCACAGGCCGACGGCCAGCATGGCCAGCAGATGATCCCAGCCGAGAATCGGATGCATGAAGCCGAGCGCAAAGCTGGCGCCGGCATGATGGTCGCCCGGATGGGCAAAGGCCGGCGCGGCGCTCAGGCCGGCCAGCAGGATAACGGCGAGTGCGGCGGCGCGGCGCGACACGGATGCTTGCATGGGAAATCCTCCTTGAAATCATTGATCGGTTTGCCGGCTCTGCAATGGTGCGTACGCGCACCATTGCAGGTCATCGCCTCGCCGCAATGGGAATTAATGGGGAGGCATGGCGAAACCGGCACTGTCCGGGTGCATTTGCCGGACTCGGCTTCCACATAGCAAGAGCCGAGCCTGCCTGCCGTCAAATCTTTTCCGTCTCGCCCGATTTCGGCTGCCACTTCATCAGCCGGCGTTCGATCATGCCGACCAGCATGTCGAGCACCAGGGCGAATGCTGTCAGCACGAGAATACCGGCAAATACCGTATTGATATCGAAGGTGCCTTCCGCCTGCAGGATCAGGTAGCCGACGCCGCGCGCCGAGCCCAGGTATTCGCCGACGATGGCGCCGACGAAAGCCAGGCCGACTGAGGTATGCAGGCTGGAAAAGACCCAGGAGGTGGCCGACGGCAGGTACACCTGCCGCAGCAGCTGGCGCTGGTTGGCGCCCAGCATGCGGGCATTGGCCAGCACCACCGGGCTGACTTCGCGCACGCCCTGGTAGACGTTGAAGAAGACGATGAAGAACACCAGCGTGACCGACAGCGCCACCTTGGACCAGATGCCGAGGCCGAACCACATCGCGAAGATCGGCGCCAGGATGACCCGGGGCATGGAGTTGGCGGCCTTGATGTAAGGGTCGAAGACCGCCGAGGTCATCGGCGACAGCGCCAGCCACAGGCCGAAGACCAGTCCGAGCAGCGTGCCGATGCCGAATGCCAGCAGCGTTTCCGTCAGCGTCACGAGCAGGTGGGGATAGATCTCGGCGGGAAAGTTCAGGGTGAACCAGGTGCTGTCGAACATGCCGACTTCGAGCGAGCCGCTGCCGACGGTGAACCACTGCCAGATGCGGACCATCACCTTGAGCGGCTCGCCGAAGAAGAAAGCCACCTTGGGATCGCGCGTGGCCAGATGCCAGGCCAGGAATACCACGATCAGTACCAGGATCTGCCAGAAAAGCAGCGTGCGCGGCTGGGGTTTGATGAGTTTCCACATGGTTGATATCAAGCCTTGATCTTCTGCTGCTGATAACCCTTCAGGACTTCCTCGCGAAGCACATTCCAGATCTGCGCATGCAGTTCGACGAAGCGCGGATGCATGCGGATTTCCGCCACGTCGCGCGGGCGCGGCAGGTCGATCCGGAACTCGCCGATCGGCCGCGTCGCCGGTCCCGCTGACAGCACCACCACGCGGTCCGACATGGCAATCGCTTCGTCGAGGTCGTGGGTGATGAACAGGACGGCTTTCTTCTTTGCGCTCCACAGGTCGAGCACTTCGTTTTCCATCAGCTGGCGGGTCTGGATGTCGAGCGCGGAAAACGGCTCATCCATCAGGATGATGTCGGGATCGAGGATCAGCGTCTGCGCCAGCGCGACGCGCTTGCGCATGCCGCCGGAAAGCTGGTGCGGATAGCGGTCGCCGAAACCCCGCAGGCCGACGCGGGCCAGCCACTCCTCGCCCTGCCGGCGCGCGGAAGCCTCGTCGAGTCCGCGGAACTGCAGGCCGGCGATCACATTCTGCAGCGCGCTGCGCCAGGGCATCAGCGCATCGGCCTGGAACATGTAGCCGGCGCGCCGGTTGATGCCCTTGAGCGGTTCGCCGAAGACCCGGACTTCGCCTGCCGACGGCTCCAGCAGGCCGGCGCCAACGTTGAGCAGTGTCGACTTGCCGCAGCCGGTAGGACCGACCACCGAAACGAATCCGCCGGGCGCGATATGCAGCGTGGTGTCGGCGACCGCAGTATAGCGCTGGGAACGGTCATCCTTGGAAATGAAGGTGCAGGTGATGTTGTCGAGTGCGAGCGCAGGAATCATCTGTCGTCTGTTGTCGCGCCCGCCGGGGCGGGCGATCATCGGCAGTCAACGCCGCGCCGAAGAAAGCAGCGGGCGGCTCATGCGGTCCCGGAAGAAGATCCGGGCGCAGCCAAGTGGGGGCCCGCGCCGGTTCTTCCAAGGGCTTTTCTTATTTGTACTTAGCGTTGGCCTTCTGCGCCATCTCGTTGGTATAGGTCTTGGACAGATCGATAGTCTTGCTGGCAAGCTCGGGCTCGAAGGCCTGCAGGGTCTTCAGCGCGGTCTGCGGACCGGCTTCAGGGAACATGCCGTCGGGAGAGATCGCTTCGCGCACCTTCATGAAGGCTTCGATATACAAGGCCCTGTCGCCAAGGAGATAATTTTCCGGCACCACCTTGATGATGTCGGAGGGGCCTGCCTTCTGCAGCCACTTCAGCGCGCGCACCATCGCGTTGGTCAAGGCCTGGGCGGTGTTCGGGTTTTTCTTGAGGAAGGCTTCGCTGGTATAGAGCGTGGCGGCGGGCATCGGGCCGCCGAAGACCTCGTTGGTATCCTTCAGGGTGCGGGTATCGGCGATCACCTTCACCTCATTTTTCTGCTGCAGCATGGTGACCACCGGATCGAGGTTGGCGATCGCGTCGATCTGGCCGGAGCGCAGCGCGGCGATCGCGCCGGCGGAAGTGCCCACGCCGATGAAGGCGACATCGGTCGGCTTGAGGCCAGCCTTGGCGAGCACGAAGTTGGCCATCATGTTGGTCGAGGAACCGGGGGCGGTCACGCCGATCTTCTTGCCCTTGAGGTCGGCCACCGACTTGTAGTTGGGCATGGTCTTGTTGGAGACGGCCAGGACGATCTGCGGCGCCCTGCCCTGCAGCACGAAGGCGGTGATCGGCTGTCCCTTGGCCTGCATGTTGATGGTGTGCTCGAAGGCGCCGGACACCACGTCGGCGCTGCCGCCGACCAGGGCCTGCAGCGCCTTGGCGCCGCCGGCGAAATCGCTGATCTCGACCTGCAGGCCTTCGTCCTTGAAATAGCCGAGCTGTTCGGCGATCGTCAGCGGCAGGTAGTAGAACAGGTTCTTGCCGCCGACGGCGATCGATACCTTGGGCTTTTCCAGGGTCTGCGCGAACAGGTTGCCGTTGAAGGTGAAGTAGCCGGCCAGGAAAAGCGCCAGTGCGATCGCGAACTGCTTCCAGAAGGTCTTGTTCATGCTGTCTCCAAACTTGTTTTTTGAATGCCGTCAGCGCGGAGGGCTTCCCTTTCTCGTCTGACTAAATCACCCCATCTCGCTTGAGTTGTGTGATGTGTTCATCATCATAACCCAGTGTGCGCAAGACTTCAGCAGTGTGCTCGCCGAGTCCCGGGCCGAGCCATTTCGTTTCGCCCGGCGTTTCGGACAGCTTGGGGGTAATCGCCGGCAATTTGATCGGCGTGCCGTCGGCGAAACTGTGCTGCTCGAACATACGGCGGGCGAGGAATTGCGGGTCGCTCAGCATGTCGCGCACCGAATAGATTTTACCGACCGGCACATCGGCAGCCTTCAGCGCGGCCAGCGCCTCGTCGATGTTCCTGCCGGCGCACCAGGCCTGTATCGCATCATCGATCTCGGCAGTGCGCGGCACCCTGCCGTCGTTGCGGGCCAGGGCCGGATCGTTGGCCATGTCGTCGCGGCCGATGGCCAGCATCAGGCGCTTGAAGATGGCATCGCCATTACCGGCGATGACGATGTTCTCGCCGTCGCCGGTGGTATAGGTATTCGACGGCACGATGCCCGGCAGCGCGCCGCCGGTGCGCTCGCGCACCACGCCGGCGTGGTCGTACTCCGGGACCAGCGATTCCATCATGTTGAAGACTGCTTCGTACAGTGCCACGTCCACCATCTGCCCCTGGCCCGCGACGCATTCGGTGCCCTGCTTGCCGTTCCAGCGGCCGCCGGTGGCATCGCGGTGGCGCAGGGCCATCATCGCGCCGATGACGCCGTGCAGCGCCGCGACGGAATCACCGATGGAAATCCCGATGCGCACCGGCGGTCGGTCGGGGTGGCCGGACACATAGCGCAGGCCGCCCATCGATTCGCCGATAGCGCCGAAGCCGGGCAAGTCCTTCATGGGTCCGGTCTGGCCGTAGCCGGACAGGCGCACCATGATGGCGGCGGGGTTGATTGCCTTCAGCGCCTCGTAGCCGATGCCCCATTTCTCCAGCACCCCGGGGCGGTAATTCTCGATGATGATGTCGGCTTCCAGCGCCAGGCGGCGCGCGATTTCCTGTCCGCGCGCCTCCTTCATGTTGAGCGTCACGCTCTTCTTGTTGCGTGCCTGTACCGTCCACCAGAGCGAGGTGCCGTCCTTGAGTACCCGCCACTGGCGGATCGGATCGCCGCCGTCGGGCGCTTCGATCTTGATGACCTCGGCGCCGAACTCGGCCAGCATGCGCGAGCAGAAAGGGCCGGCGATCAATGTGCCGAGTTCGAGTACCTTGATGCCGGCGAGCGGGCCGGCGGATGGGTTTGCCTGCATGTTCTACCTTGATGTGGAATGCGGCTCCAGCAGGAGCAGTTCGGATTGGATGTTGTCCCTGGCGGGCGCTTCGAAGCGTTCCGCCATCCATGGCGTGAAGTACAGTGCCGGACGTTCGAGGAAGCGCCGCAGCACCTTGGCCCGGCCGGTGAGATAGTCCTGTTCCGGCACCCATGCATATTCCTTGCGGATCGCCTCGCGGTAATGCCGATAGTGCTCGGCAGGCGCGCCGAGTATTGCCAGGTCGAAGTCGAGGAACAGCGGAAGATCAGGCACTTCCATGTCGGTGACAGCATGGCTGATGGTAGCGAGAATGCAGCGTTCGACCTGGGGGATGATATCGGGATCGACCTGCATCGCCCGCATTGCCGCGGCGGCTAGCGCTGCGCTCGCCACTTCATTGCCGCCGGATCGGGATTCGTAAATGATGTCGTGAAACCAGATTGCCAGTTCCACGACCTGGACGTGAGAAAGATGCGCACGATGGGCATCTGCATGCCGCAGCAGCGCTGCGACGTGGCCGAGGTTGTGATAATGCCGGTGAGGCTCGCTGTAATGCCGGTCGATCAGTTGCCACACGTCGGCGGCAGCCCTTTCCGGACATGTCAGGCTGCTGCAAAGCGACTGCCAGCGCAGCTTGAGCCGGGACAGATTCTGCGCGCCTGTTACCCAATCATCCCGTGAGTCTGCAAAGCGCGGCATGAGGGTTCAGTGACTCAGGTGGTGCGGCGGTCCAGCATCGCGCGGGCGATCGTTCCCGCATCCACGTATTCCAGCTCTCCGCCGACGGGTACGCCGCGGGCGAGCCGGCTCACCTTGATTCCGCGCGCCTTGAGCGTCTCGCTGATGTAGTGCGCGGTGGCTTCGCCTTCATTGGTGAAATTGGTGGCCAGCACCACTTCCTTCACCACACCGTCGGTGGCACGTGCGATGAGTTTCTCGAGATGAATGTCCTTGGGGCCGATGCCGTCGAGCGGCGAGAGCCGTCCCATCAGCACGAAGTACAGGCCCTTGTAGGTCAGGGTCTGCTCGATCATCAACTGGTCGGCCGGTGTTTCCACCACGCACAGCAGCGTGGCATCACGCTCCGGGTCCATGCACATTTCGCACAGCTCGTTTTCCGTGAAGGTATTGCAGCTGGCGCAGTGATGGATGCGCTCCACCGCCTGCAGCAGCGCGCGGCCGAGCAGGCCTGCCCCGTCGCGGTCATGCTGCATCAGGTGATAGGCCATGCGCTGCGCCGACTTGGGGCCGATACCCGGCAGCCTGCGCAGGGCTTCGGTAAGAAAATCGAGGCTGGACGGAGATTTCAATTCGGTTCCCTATTGCCGGATTGTGGAAATTGGGATTGCAGGATTTCTGGATGGTGCGCAGGACCATGCCGGGCATGGTCCCGTATCCTGTCTCTGGCCGTCAGAACGGCAGCTTGAAGCCGGGCGGCAGCGGCAGGCCGGCGGTCATACCGGCCATTTTTTCCTGCGACGTGGCTTCGGCCTTGCGCACCGCATCGTTGAACGCGGCTGCGACCAGGTCTTCGAGCATGTCCTTGTCGTCCGCCAGCAGTGACGGATCGATGGTCACGCGCTTGACGTCGTTCTTGCAGGTCATGACCACCTTCACGAGGCCGGCGCCGGACTGGCCCTCGACCTCGATCGATGCAAGCTGATCCTGCATCTTCTTCATGTTGTCCTGCATTTGCTGCGCCTGCTTCATCAGTCCTGCGAGTTGGCCCTTCATCATGGTCTTTCTCCCGAATATTGGTTAGAGGGGTTTGATCGATCCCGGCACGATGGTCGCGCCGAATTCGCGCATCATCGTCTGCACGAAGGGATCGCGCTGCATGTTCTCTTCCGCCTGGCGCTGGCGGGCTTCGCGTTCGGCCACCGCGGCGGCATTGGCCGTCTGGCGGACTGCGCCGATTTCGCTGGTGACGCGCACAGTCTTGCCGAAGTGCTCGGTCAATGCCGCCATCAGCTTGTCCACTGCGCCCGCAGACCTCAGCGTTTCCAGCGGAATGCGCAGATGCAACAGCACGCCGTCGCCGTTGTCTTCGCATTGCAGCAGTTCGCTCTGCTGCGCAAGTTGCTGGACCACGCCGCGCAAGGGAAGTGCCGCAGCCAGCACCGGCCAGTTGCCGTCCCAGCCGAGCGAAGGTATCGGCGTCGGCGCCAGCGGCGGCAATGCCTCCGGCTTGACGATGGCCACCTCGGGCTCGGGCATGGCTGCGGGCGAAGGCGCCGGCATGCGCATGCCCGGCGGCTCTTCAAGCACAGCCGTATCGGCGAGCACTAGTTCCGCGATGCGTGACTCAGTTTTTTTTTGAGCGGCGACGGGCAAGGCGTCGAAGGGAATGGTTTCGTGCATGTGCGCCGGCGCATCGTCCCACGGCGCGCGTGCCAGCGGCACGGAGACTGCCGATGCTGCGGGTGCCGAAGGTGCCGCGGATACCGCTGCTGCCGGCGCGGAAGGCACCTGCGCCGCAGGCCTTGCCATGGCACCGCCCGATGGCGCCTTGCCGCCGTTGCGTGCCGCTTCCAGCGCGGCGCGGGCGGGACTCATGCCGGCCGGGCGCACCGCGGGCGCGGATGCAGGCGCAGCAGCCGCTACCGACGGCCTGGTCGCCGGAGCGCTCGCCCTCGGCGATACCTGTGGCGCCTGCGGCATGGAAGCCGCAGGCGGCGGCACACCGGCTGCACCGTCCGCTCCGCCCATGCCAGGACGGAATGCCAGCATCCGCAACAGGGTCATGGTGAAGCCGGCATATTCGTCCGGGGCAAGGCTCAGGTCATTGCGCCCGTGTACGGCGATCTGGTAGAACAGCTGGATCTCTTCGGCATCGAACAGGCCCGCCAGGCGCAGGATGTCTTCCCTTTCAGGAACGTCGTCGGGCACCGCAGCCGGTACGGTTTGTGCCAATGCGATCCGGTGCAGCACGGTGCCGAGATCCTGCAGGGCTGCGTTGTAGGACAGGCTGCGCGCGGCCATGTCGTCGGCGACCGCGAGCAGGCCGGCACCGTCGCGCGCGGCCAGCGCATCGAGCACCCGGATCAGGTAGGACTGGTCGAGGGCGCCGAGCATGCCCTGCACCGCTTCGAGCGTGACCTTGCCGGCGGCATAGGCAATGGCCTGGTCGGTCAGGGACAGGGCGTCGCGCATGGAACCGTGCGCGCCCTGCGCCAGCAGGCGCAAGGCCTGAGGCTCGAAGGCGATGTCTTCCTGGCCGAGAATGTTTTCCAGATGGCCGACGATATGCCCGGGCGGCATCTGCTTGAGGTTGAACTGCAGGCAGCGCGACAGCACCGTTACCGGAATCTTTTGCGGATCGGTGGTGGCGAGAATGAACTTCACATGCTCGGGCGGTTCTTCCAGCGTCTTGAGCATGGAATTGAACGCATGATTGGTCAGCATGTGCACTTCGTCGATCATGTAGACCTTGAAGCGCGCATTGGACGGCGCATACACCGCCTGCTCCAGCAATTGCGCCATTTCATCGACACCCCGGTTCGACGCGGCATCCATCTCGATGTAATCGACGAAGCGGCCGGCATCGATGGCGACGCAGGCTTCGCAGACGCCGCATGGCCTGGCGGTGATTCCGCCGTTGCCGTCCGGCCCCTGGCAATTCAGCGACTTGGCGAGAATGCGCGACAGCGTCGTCTTGCCCACGCCGCGCGTTCCGGTAAACAGATAGGCATGGTGCAGACGCTGCTGGTCCAGCGCATGGGTGAGCGCCCGCACGACGTGCTCTTGCCCGACGAGCGTTTCAAAGCTCTTTGGGCGATACTTACGGGCGAGAACTTGATAAGACATGGTTGCGCTGGCTGTTGGTTGTAGCAAGCATTTTACCTGACCTGATGCAAGTTATAGACTGCGGATTCAGTTGTTGAAAAAAGGATACCGACATGCAATGGCCGACCCATGAAGTCACCAACCAGGTGCCCGAACTGGCAGACTACGACCTGTTCTCCACCGATATCGCGCTTGCCAACGGCATCCGCCGCTTCGGCGCCGGCTGGAACGAGGAAATACTGCGGGGGCTGGGCGCGCGTCTGGGCACGAAAGAGGTGTTGCATCTGGGCGACCTCGCCAACCGGCATCTCCCGGAACTGGAGACCCATGACCGTTTCGGGCGGCGCATTGATTCGGTGGAATTCCATCCGGCCTGGCATGCGCTGCTGGCTTCCCTGCGCCGGGAAGCGCTGCATGCCCTGCCCTGGATGGAGCCGCGCAGCGGTTCCCATGTGGCGCGCGCCGCCGGTTATTTCCTGCACGCGCAGGTCGAGGCCGGTTCGCTCTGCCCGACCACCATGACCTTCGCTTCGATCCCGGTGCTGCGCAACGAACCCGGCCTGTTCGCCGAACTTGGTCCCAAGCTGTTTTCGACGGAACACGATCCGCGCGACCTGCCGCTGCAGCAGAAGACCTCCATTCTCGTCGGCATGGGCATGACCGAGAAACAGGGCGGCTCCGACGTACGCACCAATACCACCACCGCACGCCCCCTGAACGGCGAAGGACGCGGCGCCGCCTACGCGCTGACCGGACACAAATGGTTCTTCTCGGCGCCGATGTGCGATGCGCACCTGGTGCTGGCCCGCACCGAAGGCGGCCTCTCCTGCTTTTTCGTGCCGCGCTGGCGGCCTGACGGCAGCAAGAACGCGGTGCTGGTCCAGCGGCTCAAGGACAAGATGGGCAATCGCTCCAATTCCAGCAGCGAAGTCGAATTCCAGGACGCCTACGGCATCATGGTCGGCGAAGAAGGACGGGGCATTCCCACCATCATCGAGATGGCCAACCATACCCGCCTCGACTGCGTGATCGGCAGCGCCGGACTGATGCGCCAGGCGTTCGTGCAGGCGGCCCACCATGCCCGGCACCGCAGCGCCTTCGGCCGGCATCTCGCCGAACAGCCGCTCATGCGCAACGTCCTGTCGGACCTGGCGCTGGAGAGCGAAGCGGCGACCCTGCTCATGCTGCGCCTGGCGCAGGCATTCGAATCGCCGCAGGACCCGCTGGAGCGCGCATGGCGGCGCATCGTCACGCCGGCAGCCAAGTTCTGGATCTGCAAGCGCGCGCTGGAATTCACCGGGGAATGCATGGAAGTCTGGGGCGGCAACGGCTATGTCGAGACAGGACCGATGGCGCGGCTCTACCGCGAGGCGCCGGTGAACTCGATCTGGGAAGGCTCCGGCAACGTGATGTGCCTGGATGTCTTGCGCGCCGTCGAACGGGAAACCGAAGGCTTCTTCCTGCTGCTCGACCAGCTGGCCGATGCCGCCAGCGGCCATGATGGCTTGCGGGGTCTGGTGAACGGGCTGCGCAGCGACCTCGCCACGCCGCCGGAACAGCGCGAACTGCTGGCCCGCCGCTTCGCACAGAAGCTGGTGCTTGCCGCTCAGGCCTGCCTGATGCGCCAAGCCGCCCCCTCAGTGATCGCCGATGCCTTCATCGCCAGCCGCCTCGATATGGAGTCGGGGCGCGTATACGGCACGCTGTCGTCAGCCGCATTGCAGCAGGACATACTGAACCGAGCCTGGCCGGAATAAGGAATGTGATGCTTGAGGGGAATATAAGAAAACTGCAGGAAAGAGGCGAGCCTTGTCTACGGCACTTGCGGGAAATGGCTGTGGCTGCTTCGTTCCCGACCTGACCAGGTTGGCCATGCCGCAATGCGCAGGGGCCCGCCAACCCGCATTCTAACAGCAAAGCGGCGGACGCGCCTCCCTATTTCCTAATCCGACCGTCAAATGCCGAGGTCACCCCAGATACGGTCGATCTTCTCCTTGACTTCGGGAGTCATCGCAATCGTCGTTCCCCATTCGCGGCTGGTTTCCCCCGGCCACTTGTTGGTAGCGTCGATGCCCATCTTGCTTCCAAGTCCGCTGACCGGCGAAGCGAAATCGAGGTAATCGATAGGCGTGTTGTCGACCAGCGTCGTGTCCCGTGAGGGATCGACGCGCGTGGTGATCGCCCAGATCACTTCCTTCCAGTCGCGGATGTTCACATCCTCGTCCACGACGACAATGAACTTGGTGTACATGAACTGGCGCAGGAAGCTCCAGACGCCGAACATCACCCGCTTGGCATGGCCTGCATAGGCCTTCCTGATCTGCACCACCGCCATCCGGTAGCTGCAGCCCTCGGGCGGCAGGTAGAAATCCGTGATTTCGGAAAACTGCTTCTGCAGCAGCGGCACGAAGACTTCATTGAGCGCCACGCCGAGCACCGCGGGCTCATCCGGCGGCTTGCCGGTATAGGTGGAATGGTAGATGGGATCGCGGCGCATCGTGATCCTGTCGATGGTGAACACCGGGAACCAGTCCTGTTCGTTGTAGTAGCCGGTATGGTCGCCGTACGGCCCCTCCAGCGCATGCTCGTAGCCGCTCGGATGGGAGTCGTCGAGATAGATGTGCCCTTCCAGCACGATTTCCGCGGAGGCCGGCACGCGCAGTTCGCTGCCGATCGCCTTCACCAGTTCGGTCCGGCTGCCGCGCAGGAGGCCGGCGAACTGGTATTCGGAAAGGCTGTCCGGCACCGGGGTGACCGCACCGAGTATCGTCGCCGGATCGGCGCCCAGCGCCACCGCCACCGGGTAGGGCTGGCCACGGTTGACGATGCCATGTTCGCGGAAATCCAGGGCGCCGCCGCGGTGCGCCAGCCAGCGCATGATGACCTTGTTGCGGCCGATCACCTGCTGGCGGTAGATGCCGAGGTTCTGCCGCTTCTTGTGCGGCCCCTTGGTGATGACCAGGCCCCAGGTGATGAGCGGCGCAACGTCGCCCGGCCAGCAATGCTGGATCGGCAGCTTCGCCAGATCCACGTCCTGCCCTTCCCATACCACCTCCTGGCACGGCGCGGACCGATGTTCCTTCGGCGCCATGTCCCACAGCGCCTTCACCATGCTTCCCAGGCCGAGCACATCCTTCAAGCCTTTCGGCGGCTCGGGCTCCTTCAGCGTGGAAAGCAGGTGTCCGATCTTGCGCAGCTCGCCGACATCCTCCGCCCCCATGCCAAGGGCGACCCGGCGCGGCGTGCCGAAAAGATTGCCCAGCACCGGGATGCTGTGGCCGACCGGCTGCCTGAACAGCAAGGCGGGACCGCCTTGGCGCAGGACCCGGTCGCAGATTTCAGTCATCTCGAGATGAGGCGATACAGGCGTCGAAATCTGCTTAAGCTCGCCAATTTCTTGCATTTGGGCAATAAAATCCCGCAAATCCGAATATTTCATGATTTTTCACAAAGTTTGCGTCTTGTTTATATTTGTAAAATGCAAGCCCAAGTAGTTGATTTTATTTATCTTTTGTTGCACTGCGGATATTTATTATATCGAAAAGTAATGAAATACGGATTTGTTAGTATTGACTCGATATAAACACGCACCTAAAATTCGGCCAGCTTGATGAGCGGTCCTCTCCCCACATTCAGGGACAGGCATAGTAACCCGCTCAAGACTCACGGGATCGGGGTCCCACATGACATTTTAAGGAGTGTTTTCAAAAGGCGTCCGCCTTCCCCCCGAAAAAGTTGCTCTTCCTGCCGGCAGTGTGCCGAGACACCAGGACGGGCAATCGCGATGTCTGCCGGCCAGCGCTGCGCGCGGCTGCAGACAGTGACTGATTCACGTTGACAGCCAAGTGCCTGCAGCAGCTTGTTGTGGCACTTCGTTTGCCGTGAAATTTCAGGAGGTTCAATGATAAATCGATATACGCGGGCAGCGTATGACTTTACCTGTGAGCAGGCCACGCAGTCGGCCGCATGGGCAGTGTTTGCCCGCGACACGATCAGCGGTTTCATGATTACCGCCCGCCATACGCTCACCCTGTTCGGCATCGCTGCATTGGCCATGCTGGGCATCATGTTCGTCAAGCCGGAAGCGGCCGACCGCTTGAAGGCGTTCTCGCCGTTTGTCGCGGCGACTGCGGCTCCTGCGGTGACGAATGCCGCAGCGGAGTCTGAGCGCATGGGGGCTTCGGCCAGCGCCTCCGTCCCGGCAGCTACCGCGACTGCAGCAAAGACGGTTGCGGCCGTTCCGGTTGCGGCCTCGGTCCACGCACCGGCCACGCCGCATGCGGATGCCGTCCAGGCCGGAAATTCCAAGCAGCAGCAATGGGTCACCGAATGGCTCTCGAAACGCTACCGCGTGGCGGCCGACGCAACCAACATGCTCGTGTCGGCGGCCTACCTGACCGCAAAGGAAATCAAGCTCGATCCCCTGCTCATCCTGTCGGTCATGGCCATTGAATCGGGCTTCAATCCGTTTGCCGAAAGCCCGGTCGGCGCGCAAGGACTGATGCAGGTCATGTCCAAGGTGCACCACGACAAGTTTGCCGAACTCGGCGGCGTCAAGGCGGCCTTGAATCCCGTGGCCAACATTCGCGTCGGCTCCCTGATCCTCAAGGATTACGTCGAACGTGGCGGTTCGGTGGAAGCCGGCCTCAAGATGTATGTCGGCGCCGGCGCATTCGAATCGGACTCCGGCTACGGCGCCAAGGTCCTTGCCGAATACCGGCGCCTCAAGGAAGTGGCAACGGGCAAGAAGGTGCCGGTGTTCACCTCCACGGCAACTGCCAGCGCATCTCCCACTACCTCCTCGCCCGCCAAGGCTGCGCCTGCCGAAATGAAGACACAGTCTTCCTCCGAGAGCGCCTCGACGGCAATGAAGGAAAACCGCCCGCTTGCGCAGAATGAGGACCAGCTTGTACCGGCCCTTTGAATTTGTTTGACGTTAATTGCGCCCATGAAAAAAGGAGCCTCGAAAGGCTCCTTTTTTATTGCCCGCCCTTTGGAGCCGGACATCAGCGACCTGGACTGTATTCTGCAAAGAAACGTTCGAGACGGCCAACCGCTTCCTTCAGGTTGTCCATCGACGTGGCGTAGGAGAGCCTGATGTACTGCCGTGCCGTGAAGGGCCCGAAATCCAGGCCGGGCACCAGCACGACGCCCGCCTGATTCAGCATGTCGATCGTCAGGCGGTCGGCATCATTCGACAGCGCCGAGCAATCGGCATAGACATAGAATGCGCCATCCGGGGTCACCGGTACTTTGAAGCCGAGCTCGCGCAGCGCCGGCACGATATAGTCGCGCCGGCGCCTGAACTCGGCCTTGCGTTCCTCATAGATGGCGATCGATTCCGGCTTGAAACAGGCAATCCCCGCATGCTGGGCGATACCCGATGCGCAGATGAACAGGTTCTGCGCAAGCTTTTCAATCTGCGCCACCATGGCTGGCGGCACGACAAGCCAGCCAAGCCGCCAGCCCGTCATGTTGAAATACTTGGAGAAGCTGTTGATGACGATTACATCATCACCGAGCGAGAGCGCGGAATATGGCGCCTCGTCATAGGTGAGACCCTGGTAGATCTCGTCGACAATGGTAAAACCGCCCTTCTCTCTCACCGTCGAGACGATTTTTCCGAGTTCGTCATGCGCTATCGACGTTCCGGTCGGGTTGGAGGGAGATGCCAGCAGAACGCCGCGCGTAGCTGCGCCCCAATGTTCCCTGACCACGGCATCGGACAACTGGAAGCGCTGCTCGGGACCGCTCGGGATCATTTTCGCCCGGCCCTCGAATGCCGCAACGAAATGCCGGTTGCAGGGATAGGAAGGATCGGGCATCAGCACTTCGGCATTGCTTTCCACGAGCGCCGCGCAGGCCAGCAGCAGCGCCGCCGAGGCGCCTGCCGTCACGATGATGCGCGACGGCGCCACGTCAAGCCCGTACACGTCACGGTAATGCGCAGAGATTGCTTCACGCAATGCCGGAATGCCGACCGCGGCCGTGTATTGCAGCCGGCCGTCCGCCAAGGCGCGCGATGCCGCTTCAATCACCGGCGGCGGTGCGGTGAAATCGGGTTCGCCGATGCCCATGTGGACGATGGAGCGCCCGGCGCGTTCAAGTTCTGTCGCCATCTTGGCCAGTTCCATGACATGGAAAGGCGCAATATTGGCAAGGCGGGAAGCCAGAGTCGGAGTCATGAAATCAGGATGTGCGGCGGGAATCGGATGGAATCCCGGCCGCCGCAGATGGATTGAAGATCGGGTAGAACGTGCCGACGGTCAGCGCTTCTTGGCATCGTCGACTTCGACATTGCGCGCCTTGGCGGCAAATTTATCGAGTACGCCGTTCACGTATTTGTGTCCATCGATGCCGCCGAAGGATTTTGTCAGTTCGACCGCTTCGTTGATGACGACCTTGTACGGAATCTCGATATGGTTCTCGAGTTCGTAGGCGCCGATCAGCAGCGCCGCATGCTCGACCGGAGACAGCTGGTCGATGGGCCGGTCGATCAGCGGCGCCAGGTTTTCGCGCAGCGCGGCAGCGTGCTTGATGGTACCGTGCAGCAGCGCATTGAAGTGTTCGGCATCGGCCTTGTCGAAGCCATGCGCTTCGCGGATGTGGGCATCGATGGCGCCCGCATCCTCGCCGGCCAGCAGCCACTGATAGAGGCCTTGCAATGCGAACTCGCGGGCGCGGTGACGGGGGGTCCGGTTCTTGTTCGGGTTGGCGTGAACGGTTTTCTGGTTCATGGCTTACTCTTCGTCAGTGGCTTCGGCAAGTTCTTCCAGTGCAATCGACAGATTGGCCATTTCGATGGCGACGCGCGCCGCATCCGTGCCTTTTTCCGCCATGCGGGCTTCAGCCTGTTCATCCGTGTCGGTTGTAAGCACGGCGTTGGCGATGGGAATGCCGAAATCCAGGCCCACCCGGGTGATGCCGGCGCCGGACTCGTTGGATACCAGTTCGAAGTGGTAGGTTTCACCGCGGATCACGGCGCCGATGGCGATCAGCGCATCGAACTGCTGCGTCTCGGCCATTTTCTGCAGTGCCAGCGGAATCTCCAGCGCACCCGGGACGGTGACATGCAACACGTCTTCATCGGCAACGCCGAGATGCTTGAGTTCTGCCAGGCAGGCAGACAGCAGGCCATGGCAAACGTCTTCGTTGAAGCGAGCCTGCACGATGCCAATGCGCACGCCCTCGCCGTTCAGATTCGTCGCGTATGTTCCTACAGTCATGGTAATTCCTTCATGCGCAGCTGCGCTTAATGAAACTGACACCTCGCCGCATGCATGTTTTCCGATGAAGCCGATGAAACGATGGCGGCATGGCGCGGCAAGGTACGGTTGTTATTGATTGTCGGTTGCCGGCGGCTGCAACACCGCCGTTCAGTTCGTATTCGGTTCGCGTCCCGGTCGCGTTTGTTCGCGCCAGGATCGTTCGGTGTTACGGCTTGGCCTGGTAGCCGACGACTTCGAGGTCGAAACCCGTCATCGACGGCATCTTGCGCGGGCTGGCGAGCAGCTTCATCTTGCCCACGCCGATGTCTTTCAGTATCTGGGCGCCGATGCCGTAGGTGCGCAGATCGAGGCGGGAGCCGCGCGGCTGCGGAACGGACTCGGGATTGTTGAGCGCTTCAAACTGGGAAAACATCTGTTCGGCGGACTCTTCGCAATTGAGCAGGATCATCGCGCCGCGTTCCCCTGCCTTGATTGCGGCCATCGCCGACGCCGCATTCCAGGAGTGCGTGGTGACCTCGGTTTCGAGCAGGTCGAGTATGGATACCGGCTGGTGCACCCGCACCATGGTTTCGAGTTCCGGCGAGATATCGCCATGCACCAGCGCAAGATGTGCGCCGCCGCTGGGCTTGTCGCGGTAGGCAATGGTGCGGAACGGGCCGTGCGCAGTGTGCATGGTCCGTTCGGCCACGCGCTCGATGATGCTTTCGTTCTGGTTGCGGTAGTGAATCAGGTCGGCAATGGTGCCGATCTTCAGATTGTGTTCCTTCGCAAACTCGATGAGGTCGGGCAGACGGGCCATGGTGCCGTCATCCTTCATGATCTCGCAGATGACGGCGGCGGGCGTCAGGCCTGCCAGTTCGGCGAAGTCGCAGCCGGCCTCGGTATGGCCGGCGCGCATCAGGACGCCGCCCTTCTGGGCTTTCAACGGAAAAATATGGCCGGGCTGCACGATGTCGGACGCCTTGGCATTCTTCGCGACAGCCATCTGCACGGTGCGGGCCCGGTCTGCGGCCGAGATGCCGGTGGTCACGCCTTCGGCCGCTTCGATGGAAACGGTGAAGTTGGTACCGTAGGACGTGCCGTTGCGGGTCGTCATCATCGGCAGGTTCAGCAGGTTGCAGCGCTCTTCGGTCAGCGTCAGGCAGATCAGGCCGCGCCCATACTTGGCCATGAAGTTGATGGCTTCCGGCGTCACGAATTCGGCCGCCAGGACCAGGTCGCCTTCGTTTTCCCTATCCTCTTCATCGACGAGGATGACCATGCGGCCGGCGCGCAGCTCGGCAACGATTTCTTGAGTTGTTGAAATAGCCATGACTGAAATCCTATGTAGCCCGCTATTTTAAAGGATTTGGCTGCCCCTGAACTTTCAAGTTCGAAACAAACCGCGGTCCTGCGGCCGCCCTGCTCCGGGCTCCGGTACCGGCCTTCCATCCCCTCACTTTTGCAGGCTGAGCATGCGCTCGACGTAGCGCGCAATCAGGTCGATTTCAAGATTGACGCGCGTGCCGGGTTTCAGGTGCTTGAGAGTGGTGACCTGCACGGTATGCGGAATCAGGTTGATGGAAAATTCGCAGGCCTTCTCCGTATCGCTCACGCGGTTCACGGTCAGCGACACCCCGTTGACGACGACCGATCCCTTGTAGGCCAAATATCTGGCCATGTCGCTTGGCGCTTCGACGACCAACTCCATCGATTCGCCGACCGGATCGAAGCGCAGCACCGTACCCAGGCCGTCGACATGGCCGGATACCAGGTGACCGCCGAGGCGGTCGGCGAGAGTCAGCGCCTTTTCGAGGTTGACTTCACCGAGTACGTCCAGACCAGCGGTGCGGTTGAGGCTTTCACGGGACACGTCGACCGCAAACCCGCTTGCGGTCTTGCTGACGACCGTCATGCAGGCGCCGTTGAGCGCGATCGAATCGCCGAGAGCCACGTCGTCCATGGGCAGGCCGCCGGCATCGACGGTGAGGCGCACGCCGGCGTCGGCTTGTTCGCCCAGGGGAGTAATCGAGGAAATCTTTCCGACAGCAGCGACAATTCCGGTAAACATGATCGAAATCCGTTCAGATGAAACGAGCAAGGATACGCAAATCGGGACCGATCTGCTTGATTTCATGGAAGGACAGCGGCGTCTTTTCATCGAGACTGTCGGCTGCGCGCAGGTCGAACAAGCCCTGCGCATCTCCCAGAACCGTTGGTGCAAGATAGAGCAGGAGTTCGTCGACGCAGCCTTCGCGAATCAGCGAACCGTTGAGCTTGAAGCCGGCTTCGACGTGCAGTTCATTGATCTGGCGCCGGCCAAGTTCCTGCATCAGCGCCTGCAAGTCGACCTTGCCCTGGGCATTCGGCAGCATGATGATCTCGGCGCCCAGCGCACGCAGTTGCGCTTCCTTCTCAGGATTCGGCACGGCAGCGGCAATCCATGTTCCGCCGCCGGCCAGCACGCGCGCCGACGGGTCGATCTGGAGGCGGCTGTCGATCACGATCCGGCGCGGCTGCCGGGGTGTTTCCACCGCCCGCACATTGAGCTGAGGATCGTCTTCCTGCACCGTGCCGATGCCGGTGAGGATGGCGCATGCACGGGCGCGCCACCAATGGCCGTCGTCGCGCGCCGCCGCCGACGTGATCCACTGGCTCTGCCCGTTATGAAGCGCCGTCTTGCCGTCCAGGCTGGCCGCCGCCTTCATGCGCACCCAGGGGCGTCCGCGCTGCATGCGGGACAGGAATCCGATATTCATTTCCCGCGCCGCGTCGGCGCAGACATCCGTCGTGACTTCGATGCCGGACGCGCGCAGCTTGGCAACCCCTTGCCCGCCGACCAGCGGATTCGGATCGCCGAGTGCCGCAACGACGCGGCCGACGCCGGCGCGGATGAGCGCGTCGGCGCACGGCGGCGTCCTGCCGTAATGACTGCAAGGCTCCAGCGTCACATACACCGTCGCTCCGCGCACGTCGGCGCCGCGGCTTGCTGCATCCTGCAGCGCCTGCACTTCCGCATGCGCCTGCCCCGGAGGCTGGGTGGCGCCTGCGCCGATGACCTGGCCGTTCTTGACGATGACGCAACCGACACGCGGATTGGGTGTCGTGATGAACATCGACTTTGCCGCCCATTCCAGTGCCAGCGTCATTGCTTGCGAGTCGTTGAGTATTTCCACGGAGACTTTTCCAAAGCATTGATGAATGAGGTCATGCATTATCCCGGTGATTGCACAGTCGGGACAACTGCCTGCCGCTGATGGCATTTTAGCTCGTGTCCTCATGCGCTCCGCCGCCGGAAACACCGGCTCAGCAGCTGGACTCTCCGGGCTTGGGTTTGCAGACGCGCGGCCGTCCGAGCGCATTCAGGACGATGCGCCGCTTTTCGCCGCCGAGTTCGAACGCAATGGAGCCGGACTGGAACTGCTGCCCGCCGGCCGCGTTGGTCCGCGTCCGCCCGGTGCCGTTGTAGGCGATGTAGGGGTTCGCATTATCGGTCAGCTTGGAGGTTATCGATATTCCGCTTGAGGCCGGCTCGCGCCGATGGATAATCGTTTCGCCTGCATCGAACGACTGGTTGCCGTTCTCGTCGACCAGAACGATCCAGCCGTCGGACCAGTTTGGCCCCGCCGGCACGAGATCGACGCGCCGCCCTCTCTTGATGGCTTCCGAACGGGTCAGCTGGATGGAAGCGAGGAAGTCGTTGGCAGTGCTGGTCAGCCTCTGGCTGTCGATCAGCAGGCCGAACGCAGGCACCGCCATGCCGGCGAGCACGGCGGCAATCAATATGACGACCATCAGTTCGACAAGCGAAAAGCCCGCGCGCCCGCTGCCATGCATTTGCGCGCTGCCAAGTGCTCTTTTCCTCGCGGGCATCATGTTATCTCCAGCAGACAGGGTCCGTCGGAGTCCGAAGGCCATTGCTCGACTGCGCGAGTGAACCGCATGTCGGATCATCGAACTTCGGCTTGGCGGTGACGGTCACGCAATCCCTGATGACTTCTCCTGCGCATGCATCCGCCGACATGTCGTAGAGACTGCCGGCAAGGCTGTCCCCGGAATGGGTCTTGAAACCCTTCGGCGCGGAAGCCGAATAGGCAACATAGGAATTTTGCTGGGAGTAATACCGCTCCTGAGCCTGAAGCGCCTGGAGAAGCGCAGCCTTTCCTTCGCCGCGCTTTGCACGCCGGACGGACTCGACATAGGACGGATAGGCAATGGAAGACAGAATGCCGACCACGACGACCGCAACGAGCAGCTCGATCAGCGTAAATCCGGTCATGTCCGCAGAGCCCGAAACGCCGTGCCCGTGCCGCAGCCTTGGTTTATTTCTTGAACAAGGCATTCCGAATGTCCTCCCAGTTGATGATTTCCCGCCAGCTGAAACGTCCGGCCGGGACTATCGTCTCTACCTTTTCTCCCGCCGCGGCATCTCCGCCCTTGGGCACGCTGTTGCTTGAGCTGGTGCCGCCCGTGCCGAAGTTGACGACGCTGATCCTTTTCGTCACGGCCCTCCTTCCGACTGCGTTGCGTTCCCCGACTTCCACACCGGTGTCAAAAGGGATGGGTGGACTGAGTATGCCGATCACGGAAAGGCGACGGGTCTCGCCGCCCGCAGCCATCCCGCTGAGCGTATCCAGCACATAACTGCGGCCGCCGCCGGTCTGGCAGGGATCGGCGCCGGGAATAAGCGTATTGAAGAAAACATAGCCATTGACTACCAGCGGATTGGTAACGTTGCGTTCACCGGTCTTGTCGGATTCCACGAAGTCGAAATACCACCCTTTCTGCTGATCAGCCCCACCGCCGTAACTGATTTCGGGTCCGGCAATTTCGAAAGTCCCCTGGCTGGTCCTGTCCAGCGTGCGTTTCGCGAGATCGCCGCGTCCGATCGCTGCGGACGGTTGGGCGCCGCTATCGAGCACGCCGTAAAACGACTGGACCGAATAGCCTGAGCTGACCGCATCGTTCTGTTCGATAAATTTTCCGGTACCGAAGAGAACAATGAAGCCGCCGCCCGGTGCGAAGACGATACGAGGCTGGACGGTGATTGGTTGCCGCGCTCCCTTGTGATCCGTTGCGCTGAACATCGGCTCGGTGCCTGAAAGCGCATCGCTCCAGGGTGCGGCGCCGGTGAAGTTGAAACGCCACACATTCCCCTGCAGGTCGCCTGCATAGGCATAGCGTACGGCGCCGTCCGCACCGGTCACCAGTGCGGGCGAGGAAAGTCCGTTTTGCAAAGCTGCATCCTTGCCAGGCATGCGGAGCTTGAAATAGTTTACGCCCTGCTGCCACTTCGCCGACGACAGCTTGTCCAGCGAGAGAAGAAACAAGGCAGTGGCACCGTCGGTATTGAAACGATTGGCGCCGTCATCCTGGTAATTGTTCAAGCCGCTGGACACGACGACGAAATACTTGAATTGCGGCGCGCCGGAAGATGCGCCGGTATTGAACTTGGCGATTACGGGCGCACCCATGATATTGCCCATGTCCGGATCGTCCGCATCGGTGAATTCAAACAGGGCTTTACCGCCGTCCGCGAAATTTGCGGGATCCGTCACATCCAGCGCAAAGACGCCCTGGGCACCCCCTCCCATACCGCTCGCCAGCACCGTCTTCCAGGTACTGCCTACCCGCGCTTCACTTACCGCGATGCCGCCGTCCACATAAGGGCGGTGCTTGTAATCGGGAGAAGTCAGACGGTTCATGTGCTTCAGGACGGCATTGGGAACAAAGGCAAACAATTCCGTACCGTCGCTTGCTGCGAAGGCATGCAGCATGCCGTCATTTGCGCCGACATAAACCGCCCTGGTGCGCTGCTGATGGTTTTTGGCGAAGGTTTCGTAACTGCTGCCGAAATGCGATGCCGACGGTGCGCCGGCAAAGACGGGATTGCTGTTGAGGATATCCCCCAGCACCCGCTTCCTGCTGCGGAAAAAACCGTTCGGCTGATCGGATTCCCATGTCCGTTCGCCGCGCAGGTAGTTCACGCGTGCGGGCCCCTTGCCGTCCGGTTTGCCGTCGACTGGAGATTCGTCGAGCTGCGCCCGCTGCGCCTCGTTCAAGAAGTCCCACTTGAATTCGACACTAGCCATGGCGCCGCCCGCATTGAACTGGCTGGTGAAGATGCGCCTGTCGGCATGCGCCGGCTTGGGAGCCTGCTTGTCCGTACCGGTCAAGATGTGGCCGGCATCCCACTCCGGAGATTTCGCGATATGGATGTGTTCGTTCGCGTCCAGCGTAATTTTCAGTTTCTTCAGACTGCCGCCCCAGCTGCCGGATTCGAAACCCGGCTGGTAGACGTAGGCACCGTCGCTGGAGATTTTCGTAGTAGAGGCGGAAACGCCGGCAATCGTGCCGCTGCCGCCGGCAATCGACGCGAAAACCTTGCCGATGGATTGCATCATCTCGGTCGGCTGGCCGGCAAGAAAATAATTGCGAGGAACAGCCGACGTCCCCGTACCGTCGCTCCACTCGGCATAGCTGCCCCCCGCTGGCACGCCTTCGGATGACATGGTGATGAAAGGATTGTTTTGCGCAGTCCTTGCATCGAACCCGCCGTATTTCGCGGCGAGATAAAGCTGGCTGTCACGGGGAGGCAGGATGCGATTGCTGCCGTCGATCAGGCCATTGCCGCCCTCATCCACATCGATCGCAAAGGTCTTGATCCGGACCGGCTTGTCCAGGCGTATGTCGTTGGTATTGGCCCAGTAAGCCAGTCCCGCCATGTAATAGGTGCCGTGGCCGGAGGCACCGGTATCCCTGAGGTCAAGTCCGGCAAGATTGCCATTCTTGGCCGGGTTCCCGTAAGTACCCGATGCGTCCGTCTCCATGTCGCCGATTCGCTTCGTCCAGTAGGCGACATCGAGTGGCGGCGTCTTGCCGGCGACTTCCGCATCGGCGGAACGAGCGGCATCATAGGCATCGGCCTGGCTGCCGGCCGGCCCGAACTTGGTTCGCGTGTTGCCGGGCACATGACGATCCCAGTGCGTGTTGACGTCGGCAATGCTTACGATGTAATTGCGCTGGCATGAGGCGACGACCGGGTCCTCCCATGTGCCAAGGACAGGAAAGCCATCCTTCATGCTGTTCGTCACATTGCTGATGGCCGCGTCGGTAGGCGCTTTGCCCTGGAAATAGCGTATGCCTTCATAGAAGAGTTCGCTGACCGGATCGTACTGCTTGTATCGCCCTGTTCTGCCGAACTTGTTGAGGTAGTTGATCACGCCGCTGCCGGCGGTTTCGTCCGCATTGTCGGGATTGCTGTAGAAAACGCCCGTCGCCGCATTCCATTCCGAGCGATCATTCAAGGCTTCGGCGAATGACGGCGGCTTGCGCTGTGTCGCGCCGACGTACTTCACAGGAGCGCGCAGCACTCCTCCGTAACGCTGCGCGGTATCGTCCAGCAGATAGCCCATGGCGCCGATTCTGAGCCGCTCCGCATTGCGCTGAATCTGCCCCGCCGGCTTGTAGCCGTCACCGTATTGCATGCACAGATCCTTGCGCACCGGACCTTCGCCAGCGTCGCAGACTGCGACACGCACCAGATAATCGCCAAGCTTCTTGTCCGTTGCGCTGGCAGGCATTTTCCCGGTGCCGTCCCATTGCGACACGCAATACTGGTGTGCCTCATTGCCGTCTATCGTGCCGCTACTCACATCGCTGAACAGGATCTTGTTCCTGCAGGAGACGATATACAGGCGCTTGACGTTGAAAGGCGTCACACGGTTGGGAGCGCTAGCATTGCCGTCCTGCCGGAGTTCGCGCCGCGGGAAGTAGGTGGCATGTGCATAGAAATTCGCTTCCGGCGTATCGGACAATACCGCGCGCTGAAGCACGGTTTCGCCCGGCTTGTCGACGATGCGGTCTCCGCCGGTAAGCGACAGGCGGAGCATGTCGATGGCGGAAGATGCCGCCCAGTTCATGAAATTGCCGCTGAAGGTAGTGCCGTCGCATTCATGAAGCGCGTCCGCATCCTTCTCAATTTCGAAGTAAAGCCCTGGATAAAACGTATTTGGATCGTTGCCCGGATTGCGGTTGCTGCCCTTGTATCGGTAGCATTTCCCGGGATTGAAATAGCCGGCATATTGATGCGTCCGGCTGTAGGTGCCGCCGTCGCCGCGATAAGCGATTCCGACCGTTGGAAACTCCACCGAAAGACTGAGCAGCAGATTGGGATGCACGTTCAGTCGTCCGTCGAACAGCGGAACTTCGGCAATGCTGACCGGTGGATTCGCTGCGGCTGCAGGGAAGTGGCTGCCTGCAAGGAGCAAGATCGATCCCAAAAAAGCCCTTGCCAATTGTCGACTGAACCGCATGTTATTTCTCTCCCTTCCGGTAATACGTCTGCAACACGACCTGCGTCTCTTCCCGCATGCCGAAGCCAATCGCCGTGACGCGATAGAAAACGGTCGGCATTTCGGCGCTATGCCCCTTGTAGGTGAAGATCATGGGTTCGATCACGTATCTAGGAACCCGCGCAGGAAGCGATCCCGCGCCTGACTGAAACGCCGCTCCCGTGAACTGCCCATAAGGCACCGAACTGGCGCTGCCGGAGTCATCGAGAAAATCGACAGCAGCCCAGGCCGGCTTGGCATCCGGACCGGACGGTGCGCGCAGGCCCAACTTGATATTCGACGCACCGGCAATACAGCCCGCTTCGGGAAAGCTTTGCATGTTGTCCGAGCTGAACAGATCGCTGCGCGACCTTGCCGGGTCCGGGGACTGCTCGATATCCATTTCGGCATCCATCAATGCCGCCTCGGCCGCCTGCAGCGCGATCTGGCGATCCCGGTCATTGCGTGACCCCTTTTCCGCCTGCAGGGCGATCTGCGCTGCCGACGTTCCCAACAGGAGAATGACAACGAGCATGAGCAGGGAAACAATAAGCGACATGCCCTGCTGTTGCTGCCGTCGCGGGAGTCGTTGCTGTCGCTGCTGTGGTTGCATCGGCCGTCCAGCTTTCATTGCCGAAGTCCTCCGGGGCTGATGGGCAAATGCAGGGAGTCGCTTGCTACCGTTCATCAATCGGCTCCGTCCGCCGCATTGCGCAATTGGATCGTTGTTGAAAAGACCTTCCGCAAGCGGTTTCGCGTCGATGCAGGAAGGTCTTCCTTGCTCAAGCGGACTCCCTGATCACCGGCGCCGTGCTGTTCCGAATACTCCTTGCCGAACAAGTCATATACGTCAGATGCCGCATTACCGCCAGGATCTGCATTGGCGCTGCCGCGGACAAGAAGCGCCACATTGACTGCGACCACTTTCTTCCAGTGTGTCTTGGCATTGCGGACAGCGGACTCTCCGGCGCCAACAGCGGCATCATCGAGCGCATTGATTGCCGCCGCATTGAGCAAGCGGTTGGATATGCCGTCATTGTCCGTATCCAGGCCGTACAGCACATGAAATGCCTCGATGCCGCGCGCGATGGCGTCCGAACTCCAGCCGTCATCCCCGGAATATTTGCAGTACAGCTGCGGCTCGCCGGTTCCATCCGTGGCCACATAAAAAATACTGGAGCCGCGCTGACCGCCAGCAACCGGAAAGCCGGCGCAATTGAGCATCGTTCCATCCGCCGCACCGAAGAACTGAACGGATAACGTGTCGCTTCCATTGACCGATTGCGTCTGCGGCGACGTCATGCCCGTGGTACTGGCCTTCAGGCTGCGTGCATCCAGGCCCTCGATGCTTGGGCTCATGCCAGGCTTGACGACAGCCGGCGACTCGTTGCGATCCCAATCCACATAGGCGGCCTGCCTTAAGCTTCTGGCGATGATTTCCAGCGCAAAGCGGCCGGTATCATCAATATGCGTTGCGTCGTCGCCGGCCGTGTAGGCGTTCTTGGATGACAGGAATGCCGATGTCGCGGCGATGACGATCAGCAGGCCAAGCGTCAGCGAAATCATCAGCTCGATCAGCGTCAGTCCCTTCTGGCCTGCACTGCCGGGATAGCCATGCAGCGGCCCTGGTCGCCATGTGCGCGATGAAGATCCTGCACTCATGGCACGTAAGGCTCCACGACGAAGGCAACGCTCGGCGGAAACTGTTTCGCGTCGTCCCGGATCAGGCTGCCGTCCGCATGCTTGCCCTGCCAGCCGATTTTGATTACCAGTGAAGAATTGCCGGCGCCCCCGCTGCAATCCCATCTGAATGACTGCGCCGCCGAATTCCACGGTTCGGCATCCCGGCAAACAAGCGCTCTCGCATTCGGCAAGGCAGCGGCCAGCCTGCGCTGCCATTGGTGGATATCGAACTGCGCCAGTTCCTGGCTGTTGCATGCATCCGTGTAGCAGAACTTGGACGGCGCGGCCACCGACTCGGGATTGCCCTGAAAATCGATATTGAGGTAGGGACTATCGGCATTGCCCTGTTTCATGCTTGTGCTGTTTGCGCGCATCTTGTCGGCGAGTTCGCCGGCGAGTTGCACTGCTGCCGACTGGAACGCCGACTGGGTGCTCGAACGCATTGCCGTAAGCTGCATACCGCCTGCTCCAATGACGCCAATTGCAAGAACGAGTACGGCGACCAGCACCTCGACCAGGGAAAAGCCTGTAGAGCAGCCAGGAAGTCTGCGCAAGGCGGCGGAAAGAGGAAATGTCCGACGGAGGCCAAGTCGAATTGCCGAGCCATGCATCGCAATCGGGCGAAGCGACGCGGTCGGGACATGAACCAGGCCGCGCCGTCCCGTTATCGATGACGCACACGACAACATACCCACCTCCACTTGCTGAATTTATCAAACTAGCAACATTATATATTTGTAAGTTGAAATAAATGCAACAATTTCTACAGGAAATGTTGTGTGCGAACCGCACGAGAAATCAGTGCCAGACCGGTCAATGTCTGATTGACTGCGGCGGGGTACTGCAGACGATCTCAGGGAGATTTGCGTTCGGGACCGACTTCGGCGATGGCGTCCTGGAATTCGGCGACGTCTTCGAAGCTCTTGTAGACGGATGCGAAGCGGATATAGGCAATCTTGTCCAGGCGCTTGAGTTCCCGCATCACGAGTTCGCCGATATGGCCGCTGAGCACTTCGCGAGCACCGCTGGACAACAATTTTTCTTCGATGCGATGGATGGCTTCGTCGACCGCTTCCGCGGAGACGGGGCGCTTGCGCAATGCAAGCATGAGGCTGGCGCGCAGTTTTGCAGGGTCGAAATCGGTGCGGCTGCCGTTCTTCTTGACGATCACCGGCATGAGCAATTCGATGCGTTCAAAGGTGGTGAAACGCTTGTCGCAGTGCGCGCAGCGGCGCCGGCGGCGGATCGCATCGCCCTCTTCCAGCGCACGCGTGTCGATAACCTGTGTATCTTCGTGGTGGCAGAAAGGGCATTTCATAGCATTAGGGGCTACAAGTCCGGGAAGGGTGAACGTTCGTTGACATGATTGCCAGTATCGCACAGATCAATCGGAAAAATGAAGATCCGCGGATCGGCTGATGGACTGGGCTGCATGCATGAACAGCCGGCGGAAACTCCGACCGGCTGTTCATGAGGAGACCGAAGCACGGCAGCCGGATTTTCCGGCGCCGTCGGGGTGAATCAGCCGTAGACAGGGAATGCGCCGGTCAATTTCTTGACTTCCGCCTTGACGCGCTCGATGGTGGCCGCGTCATGCGGATTGTCGAGTACGTCGGCGATCAGGTGACCGACCTTGACGGCCTCCTCTTCCTTGAAACCGCGTGTCGTCATTGCCGGGCTGCCGAGGCGGATGCCCGAAGTGACGAACGGCTTTTCCGGATCGTTCGGAATGGCGTTCTTGTTGCAGGTCATGTGGGCGGAGCCGAGAATGGCTTCGGCTTCCTTGCCGGTGATCTTCTTCGCGCGAAGGTCGACCAGCATCACGTGCGACTCGGTGCGTCCGGAAACGATGCGCAGGCCGCGCTCGATCAGCGTTCTGGCCAGCGCGTCCGCGTTCTTCACGACCTGCTGCTGATAGGCCTTGAATTCGGGCGACAGCGCTTCCTTGAATGCGACCGCCTTGCCGGCGATGACATGCATCAGCGGACCGCCCTGAATGCCCGGGAAGATCGCGGAATTGATGGCCTTTTCATGCTCGGCCTTCATCAGGATCACGCCGCCGCGCGGACCGCGCAGCGACTTGTGCGTGGTCGATGTGACGAAATCGGCATGCGGCACGGGATTGGGATAGACGCCTGCGGCGATCAGACCGGCGTAGTGCGCCATGTCGACCATGAAATAGGCGCCGACTTCCTTGGCGATCTTCGCGAAACGCTCGAAATCGATGCGCAGCGCATAAGCCGAAGCGCCGGCGATGATCATCTTCGGGCGCTTTTCGCGAGCAAGGCGCTCCATGGCGTCATAGTCGATCTCTTCCTTCTCGTTGAGACCGTAGGACACCACGTTGAACCATTTGCCGGACATGTTCAGCGCCATGCCGTGCGTCAGGTGACCGCCTTCCGCCAGCGACATGCCCATGATGGTGTCGCCCGGCTTGAGCATCGCGAAGAAGACGCCCTGATTGGCCTGCGAGCCGGAGTTGGGCTGGACGTTGGCCGCTTCCGCGCCGAACAGTTCCTTCAGGCGGTTGATGGCCAGGGTTTCGGCGATATCCACGAATTCGCAGCCGCCGTAGTAGCGCTTGCCCGGATAGCCTTCGGCGTACTTGTTGGTCAGCTGGGAGCCTTGCGCTTCCATGACGGCCGGCGACGTATAGTTCTCGGACGCGATCAGTTCGATGTGATCCTGCTGACGCGTGTTTTCCTGCTGGATGGCGCTCCAGAGCTCGGGATCGACATTAGCGATGGTATGGTCTTTTGTGAACATGAAAACTCCAATCGATTAGGGATGCAAAGTGGGTTTGCCGAAATCGAATGAGGGCCAATGGACATGGACAGGCAGCCTCAGTCGTGCATTCCATTTGGGCTGCCCAGGCGAACGGCGTGAGAGCGCGTGGCGGCTCTCGTATCCCACGTTCCCCGGTGGATGTCCACCTTGTCGCCGGACTGGAATCCGGCATTCGCCAGTTACGTGGGACGAAATGGACCTCGATTGTAAGATAGGACAAACAATTGAGCAAGGAGCCGTTTGCCTCCTGCGGGCAGGGCCGGAGCGAGCGCATTTCTAATCGAGGGCCCGCCTTTCGGCTACAATTTTGCCCAATTTAAACTCATGTACGAAAGGAAATCGCAATGATCGTCCTGGTTACTGGTGCAAGTTCCGGCTTTGGCGAAGAAATAGCGCGCAAGTTTGTACAGAATGGCCACAAGGTCATCGCGACCGGCCGCCGAAAGGAAAGGCTGGAGAACCTCGCAGCCGAATTGGGCGCCGCTCTCCTCCCGGTTGAAATGGATGTCCGCGACAAGGCTTCGATCGCGGGCGCGCTTGCAGGCCTGCCGGCGGACTGGAGCGAGATCGATGTATTGATCAACAATGCCGGCCTGGCGCTGGGCATCGAGCCTGCGCACAAGGCGTCGCTGGAAGAGTGGGAAACGATGATCGACACCAATTGCAAGGGCCTGGTGGCGATGACCCATGCCGTCCTGCCGGCCATGGTGGCGCGCGGACGCGGCACGGTGATCAACATCGGTTCCACCGCCGGCGCCTACCCTTACCCGGGAGGCAATGTCTACGGCGCGACCAAGGCTTTTGTTGATCAGTTCACGCTGAACCTGCGGGCCGACCTGGTCGGCACCGGCGTCCGGGCGACGAATATCGCGCCGGGTCTGTGCGGCGGTACCGAGTTTTCGAATGTCCGGTTGAAGGACGATGCGGCTGCGGCCAAGGTCTATGAAGGTACCGTGCCGCTGACGGCGCGCGACATCGCC
The DNA here is from genome assembly GCF_015352985.1 of Noviherbaspirillum malthae. Taxonomy (GTDB): domain Bacteria; phylum Pseudomonadota; class Gammaproteobacteria; order Burkholderiales; family Burkholderiaceae_D; genus Noviherbaspirillum; species Noviherbaspirillum malthae. The sequence continues at coordinate 56,046 of NZ_JACYXF010000027.1, forward strand.
GAGTCCGCCTACTGGATCGCCACCCTGCCTCCGCATGTCAACATCAACTATATCGAGATGATGCCGACCTGCCAGGGTTTCTCGCCTTTCAACATCAAGCGCAACACCTAGGAAGGGAGCGGCTTTCGATGCCAGGCATGATCAGGCTGTTCGGAGCCGCCCGCATATCATGAACAAGGAATTTTGCTGGAACGTGCGCGTTTATTACGAGGATACGGATACCGGGGGCGTGGTCTTTTATGCCAACTATCTGAAGTTCTTCGAGCGCGCCCGCACGGAATGGCTGCGCGCGCACGGGATCGGACAGCAATTGTTGGCAGAAACGCATCGCGCCATGTTTGTCGTCAGAAGCACGTCCGTGGATTATCATGCTCCCGCGAAATTAGATGATGAACTGAAACTTACCGTCGTTGTCCAAAAGCTCGGTCGCGCCTCGGTGGAGTTTTTTCAGGAAGCTTGGCGCGTACGGGGAGCAGAAAAAACCTTGCTGACTAGCGGAAGCATCCGTGTCGGCTGCGTCCATACTGAAACCTTCCGCCCACATCCGATACCGGACGAAGTATTAGACCGCATCAGAGCGGCATAGCTTGAATTTCCTGCAGAACGCCGTGCCCCTGCGCGATCGGGGATCGGCGGTATGCGGCCACTACCTGCATTTACATTAATAAAACATGAGCGTCACACACGATCTTTCGTTTATCTCGCTGATCAGCAATGCCTCGCTGCTTGTGCAATTGGTCATGGCTCTGCTCCTGCTGGTTTCCATCATGAGCTGGTCTTATATTTTCCGCAAGATGTTCGCCATCCGCAGCGCGCAGACGCAGACCGAGGAATTCGAGCGCGCCTTCTGGTCGGGCGGCAACCTGAATGCCCTCTACGAGGAAGCTACGTCCAATCGCCGCCGCAGCGGCAACCATACCGGCGCGCTCGAGCGGATTTTCGAATCGGGAATGGGCGAATTCATCAAGGTCAAGGCTGCGTTCGCCAACAAGGGACAGGTCGATCCCAACGCCACGATCGACGGCGCGCGCCGCGCCATGCGTGCGGCCTATCAGCGTGAAATGGATGCACTGGAATCACATCTTGCCTTTCTTGCCTCGGTCGGCTCGGTGTCGCCTTACGTCGGCCTGTTCGGCACCGTCTGGGGCATCATGAATGCGTTCCGCGGCCTGGCCAATGTCCAGCAGGCGACGCTGGCATCAGTCGCGCCCGGCATCGCCGAAGCGCTGATTGCAACCGCAATCGGCCTTTTTGCGGCCATCCCGGCGGTGGTTGCGTACAATCGCTATTCGCATGACATCGACCGTCTCGCGATCCGCTTCGAGAGCTTCATCGAAGAATTCTCCAATATCTTGCAACGTCAGGTCCGCTAATGGCAGGCAACAGTTCGATGCGCGGCGGCCGGAGCCGCAAATTCAAGTCCGAGATCAATGTCGTTCCGTACATCGACGTGATGCTGGTCCTGCTGATCATCTTCATGGTGGCGGCGCCGTTGACCAATCCCGGCGTGATCAACCTGCCGACAGCAGCCAAATCTGCGCTGCCGCCGACGGAGTACATCCAGATTTCGCTCAAGCCCGATACCAGCGCCACCATCGGCGTCAACGGCAAGAAGAGCGGCGGCAGCGAAGCCGAAAAAGTCGGCGGCCGCAGCGCACTGCTGCAGAAGCTGCGCGCATTGCATGAGGCGGATCCGGAACTGCCGGTCATGATTTCGGCCGACAAGGAAATCAAGTACGACGAAGTCATCCAGGTCATCTCCGAAGCCAAAAAGCTCGGCATCAACCGCGTGGGGCTGGCGACAAAGCAATGAGTGCAATGAACGACTCGACTCCCTACACCGTTCCGAAAGAGCCGGGGCGCTGGCGCGGCCTGGCACTTGCGGCGCTGGTGCATCTTGCGCTGCTAGCCTTTCTCTGGATCGGCATACGCTGGCAAAGCGAGACGCCGACGACCATCGAGGCCGAGGTGTGGAGCCCGCAGCCGCGCGAAGCCGCGCCCCAGCCGGAGCCGGTAAAGACCGAAGAGGCAAAACCGGAGCCCAAGCCTGAACCCAAACCCGAACCGCCACCGGTTGTCAGGGAAGTACCGAAACCCAAGGTCGAGGAGCCGCCCGTCGCCAAGCCCGATATCGCGCTCGAGCAGGAGAAGAAGCGCAAGGCGGAAGAGAAGCGTCGCCAGGAACAGGAAGAAAAAGAAAAACTCGTGAAAGAGAAGAAGCGCCGCGAGGAGGAAGAGAAGGAAAAGCTGGCCAAGGAAAAGGAACGCCGCGAAGCCGAAGAAAAACAGGCCAAGGAAAAGAAGCGCCTGGAAGATGAAAAGCTTGCAAAGTTGAAACAGCAGGAAGAAGCGAAGAAGCTCGAAAAAGAAAAGGCCGAGAAGGACAAGGCCGACAAGGCGAAGAAGGAAGCCGCCGAGAAGAAGCGCAAGCAGGAAGAAGAGGCCGAAGCCAAGCTGCTGGCCAAGATCCGCGACGAAGACATGCGCCGAATCACGGGCGCCGGCGGCACCGGCGATGCGCCGAAAGCCCAGGGCGGACGCGCGGACGGCGCCTACAGTCAACGCATTGCGGCAAAGATCCGTTCCAATATTGCATTCATCGTCCCGGAAGGCCTGTCGGGCAACCCGCCGGTAGAATACGAAGTGCGCCTGTTGCCTGACGGCTCGATTGCGGGCCTGCGCAAGCTGCGCTCCTCCGGCGTGCCCGGATTCGACGAGGCCGTGGCGCGTGCGATCGAGCGTTCGCAACCCTATCCGAAAGACAGCTCGGGCAGCGTACCGTCCAGCTTCCTTGGCATTCACAAACCGAAAGATCAGTAAGCGACCATGATAAAAAATCTTTTCTCGCGCACGTTCGTCATACTCACCTTCGGCTTCACCGCGACGCTGTCACAGGCACAGCTGCGCGTCGAAACCTCGGGCGTGGGTGCGACCCAGATTCCCGTCGCCATTGCGGGATTTGCCGACGAAACCATTGCGCCCCAGCAGATCACCGCCATCATCAAGGCCGACCTCGCGCGCAGCGGTTACTTCAAGATCATCGATACCGGCAACGCCATGTCGGAAACCGTGCCCGTGAACTACGGCGAATGGAAGGCCAAGGGCGCCGATGCCCTCGTTGTCGGCAGCGTCCAGCGCCTGGCCGACGGCCGCTACGATGTGCGCTACCGGCTGCTCGATACGGTCAAGTCGGCAAGCCTGTCCGGCTTCGGCCAAGTCGCGGGGCCGGACCGCCTGCGGGTCGCAGGCCACAAGATCGCGGATGACATTTACGAGAAGCTGATCGGGGTGAAAGGCGCCTTCTCGACCCGCATCGCCTACGTGACCAAGGTCGGCAACGAGTATCGCCTCGAGGTGGCCGACGCCGATGGCGAAGGCACGCAGGCGGCGCTGCGCTCGAACGAGCCGATCATCTCCCCCGCCTGGTCGCCCGACGGCACCAAGGTTGCCTACGTTTCCTTCGAAGCGAAGAAGCCCGTCGTTTATGTGCAGGACCTGACCACGCGCCAGCGTACCGTCGTTGCGAACCACCGCGGCAGCAATTCCGCGCCCTCGTGGTCGCCCGACGGATCGAAGCTGGCGCTGGCACTGTCGCGCAGCGGCTACACTCAGATCTACGTCGTCAATGCCGACGGCAGCAATCTGCGCCAGCTGACCAATTCGAACGGCATCGAGACCGAGCCGCAATTCTCGGCTGACGGGCAAGCCATCTACTTCACCAGCGACCGCAGCGGCGGCCCGCAGATCTACCGGATGAGCGCCAACGGCGGCGAAGCGCAGCGCGTGACCTTCAACGGCAGCTACAACATCAGCCCGCGCATTGCGCCCGACGGCAAGACGCTCGCCTATATCTCGCGCCGCGAGGGCCGTTTCCAGCTGTATGCACTCGATCTTGCAAGCGGCCAGGAACTGCGCCTGTCGGACAGCACCAAGGATGAATCCCCCAGCTTCTCTCCGAACGGCAAGTACATCATGTATGCGACCGGTCGGGGTTCGCTGTCGGTCGTGTCGGTCGACGGCCGCGTCCGGCAACGTCTGGTAACACAAGCAGGCGACATCAGGGAGCCTACCTGGGGCCCGTTCATGAAATAATATAGGTTTAAGGCAACACCCACTCAGGACACTCACTCAGGAGAAATTTGAATGCGCAACACCACTTCTTTAGCCCTTATCATCGCGAGCGCACTGGCTCTGACGGCTTGCGGCTCCAACGTCAAGCTGGATGACAAGGCCAAAGTCGAAGAACGCACCGGCACGACCGCCCCCGCAACTGCCGATGCACGCACCATCGCGCCGGTCACCACCGGCTCGACCGATCCGCTGAACGATCCGAAGGGCATTCTCGCCAAGCGCAGCGTGTACTTCGACTATGACAGCTATACCGTCAAGGATGAATTCAAGCCGGTCGTGGAAGCCCACGCGAAGTATTTGGCAGCGAACAAGGGCCGCCGCATCATCATCCAGGGCAATACCGACGATCGCGGCGGACGTGAGTACAATCTGGCACTTGGACAGAAACGCGCCGAGGCCGTGCGCCGTGCGCTGAGCCTACTGGGCGTGTCCGATGCGCAGATGGAAGCCGTTTCTCTCGGCAAGGAAAAACCGAAGGCGACAGGCAGCGACGAAGCCGCATGGGCCGAGAACCGCCGCGCCGATCTCGTTTACCAGTAATCCATGAAAAACCTCATTCGATCCACACTTGCTGCGGCCGCGATGGCCGCCTTCACGCTGACGCCGATGCAGGCCACGGCTGCGCTGTTCGAAGATGAAGAAGCCCGCCGGGCCATTCTCGACATCCGCAGTCGCCTGGCCAACATGCAGAGTGAAATCAATGCAAAGGCTGACAAGACGAACAGTCTCGATCTGAACAACCAGAACGAACAGCTCAAGCAGGAGATTTCGCGCTTGCGCGGGCAGATCGAGATACTGACCAATGAACTGGCCAATGCCCAGAAGCGGCAGAAGGACTTCTACGTCGATCTCGACAACCGCATCCGCAAGCTCGAACCGCAGCAGGTAACGGTCGATGGCAAGGAAGCCATGGTTGAGCAGGGAGAGCAGCGCGCCTACGACGCTGCCCTCGCCGCATTCAAGTCAGGCGACTACAAGAGCGCGGGCGCATCGTTCTATGAATTCACCCGCCGCTATCCGCAGTCCGCACTGGCGCCGTCCGCGCAGTACTGGCTTGGCAACACCTATTATGCGCAGCGCGATTATCGCAATGCCATCTCTGCGCAGCAGGTCGTGGTCAAGAATTATCCGGACAGCCCCAAGGCTGCGGATGCCTTGCTCAATATTGCAAGCTGCCACATGGAACTCAAGGACAGGGCTGCGGCCAAGAAGAGCCTGGAAACATTGGTGGCGCAATATCCTGATTCCCCATCGGCGCAAACTGCCCGCGAAAGGCTGGTTGCGCTCAAGTGATTCATGTCAATGCGATCGCAATCCGGCAAGGATTGCATCGCATTGGCCTGCAGAAGAAGCGTCGCAGGCAGTCATTGAAGGAAATCTGCATGTGATTCATTGACAGCCTGCATAATCACTCCTTATAATCTTGGTCTTTCGGGTCGTTAGCTCAGTTGGTAGAGCAGCGGACTTTTAATCCGTTGGTCGCAGGTTCGAGTCCCGCACGGCCTACCAGAATCAGAAGGGTCTAAGTGAAAACTTAGACCCTTTTCTGTTTTCCCTTTCCGGTTTTCCTGGCTGCATCTTCATGCGTCATGTCTCTGCCGGCATCTAATGGCGTGTGGCGCTCAATGCGTTGCCCCGCTGCTGCTCATGCACCGCAAGCGCGTGAACTTTCATCAATGCGCTTGACCTTACCACCGTGGGAAGTCCTATCGTGAGGACTCCAGTCAATCGAAGGAGTAATCACCATGTATGAATTGCAAGTCGAAGGGATGAGCTGCAACCACTGCATCAATGCAGTCACCAAGGCGGTACAGGAAGTTGATTCCGATGCGAAGGTCGATATCGTGCTCGCCGAGCAGAAAGTTTCCATCGCATCCAGCGCAGACCTGCAGCGTATCAAATCCGCTGTGGAAGAAGCCGGGTATCCGGTACTGAGAACAAGCGCTTCATGATGGATCGGGCGGCTGCCTCATCTGCTTCAATGCGTCATCGACGCAGGGGTAGCGCAGCCGCACACCGAGCTCCAGCTTGATGCGATCATTCCGCAACCGCCTCGACTCCGACATGAACGACAGCAGCATCGGAGAAACGGCGCGAGCCAGTTCGTCGCGCGGCAGGCGCGGCGCACGCGGCAGACCGAACGCATCCGCCACCGCATCGAAATATTCTCCCATCTTGAGTTCGGAATCATCGACCGCGTGATAGACGCGGCATGACTGCGCGCGAAACAGAGCCAGCGCCGCAATGCGCGCCAGATCATCCGCATGGATGTGATTGGTGTAGACGTCGTCCTCGTCCCGCAAAGCGGGCGTACCCTTGTTCAGGCGTTCGACGGGCAGCCGGTCCTGGGCATAGATGCCCGGAACGCGCAGGATGCCAAGCCGCGCACCGGATCTCCTCGCCCACTCTCGCAGCACCTGCTCCGCATCGATGCGCCTCTTTGCGCGCGCATTCCGCGGATCGACCGTGCGCGCCTCATCGATCCAGGCACCGCCGCAGTCTCCATAGACGCCGGTCGTGCTGATGTAAACGAGCGTGCCGCCGTGGGGTAAAATGGCGGTCAAATTGCGGGTGCGGCGGTCCTTCGGCCCTTCCGACGGCGGCGGCGCCAGGTGCACGACGTAATGCGCCAGGCCGGCAAGGCGGGCAACGGCAGCCGGCTGGTCGAGATCGGCCACGATGGGCACGGCGCCTGCGGCACGCAACTCTCCGCAACGCGATGCCTGGCTGGTCACCGCGAACACGCGGAACCGGTTGCGCACCAAGGGAAGCAGCCGCATTCCGACATCGCCGCATCCGAGGATCAGCAAGCGCGGACGACGCAGCTTGCAAGCAGATTTTATTTCATTGTTTTTCATCATCAGGATTGTATGACTTTCGATGTAACAGTACAGCCGAGCGGTCGGCAGTTCACATGCGAGGAAGGCGAAACTGTCCTCACGGCGGCGATCCGGGCTGGCATCGGCCTGCCCTACGGCTGCAAGAACGGTGCATGCGGCAGCTGCAAGGGCAAGCTGCTCGACGGCACGGTCACGCATCGCGCCCATCAGGAAAAGGCGCTGTCGGTCGCCGAGGAAGAAAAAGGCCTTGCCCTCTTCTGCTGCGCTACACCGCAGTCCAATATCGTGATCGAGGCACGCGAAGTGGCCGGCATCGGCGAGATCCCGATCAAGAAGCTGCCGACACGCGTGGCCAAGATCGACAAGGTGACCGACGATGTCGCCATCATCTCGCTGCAGCTTCCCGCCAACGAGCGCCTGCAATACAAGGCCGGCCAGTACATCGAATTCATGTTGAAGGACGGCAAGCGCCGCAGCTACAGCATGGCGAATGCTCCGCATCTCGACGAGCACCTGACCCTGCACATCCGCCACATGCGCGGCGGCGTGTTCACCGATCATGTGTTCAACACGATGAAGGAACGCGACATCCTGCGTTTCGAAGGACCGCTCGGCACCTTCTTCCTGCGCGAGGATTCGGAAAAGCCGATGGTGCTGCTGGCATCCGGCACCGGCTTTGCGCCGATCAAGGCCATCGTCGAACAGGCCATCCATAACCGGACCCTGCGGCAGATGGTGCTTTACTGGGGCGGCCGTCGCCCCAGCGACCTTTACATGCAGGCGCTGTGCGAGGAATGGGCCGCCACCTTGCCCAACTTCAAGTATGTGCCGGTCATTTCGAATGCGGAAGCGGAAGACGGCTGGACCGGCCGCACCGGCTTCGTCCACCAGGCCGTCATGCAGGACCTGCCCGACCTCTCCGGCTACCAGGTCTATGCCTGCGGCGCGCCGGTGATGGTGGATTCGGCCAAGCGGGACTTCGTGGCGCAGTGCAAGCTGCCGGAAGAAGAGTTCTATGCGGACGCATTCACATCCGAAGCCGATGGCGCGGATGCGGTGCTGACGCCGAAATAGTTTTTGACGGACCCGGAAAAAGGTCTTACCATTGACTTTATGAATATGACAGCCAACTTCCTGCGACGCCGTCCCTTGCTGCCCCAGCCAGGGAAACCGTGCGCGTAAGTGTTTGCTGCTCACTAAGCCACAGGTCCACCCTGTGGCTTTTTTTTTGATCCTCTTCCCTTTTTATTTCACGACTGCCATTTTTTCCCAGGAGCCAACGAGATGGAATTCAGCCAGTACGACGTCAATGCACTCATGCAAATCACCAATCGGCCAAACATCGTGTTTACGGAAGGCCGCGGCATGTGGCTGACGGACAATAACGGCAAGCGCTATCTCGACTATCTGCAGGGCTGGGCCGTCAACTGCCTCGGCCACTCGCCGCAATGCATCATTGATGCAATCACCGCGCAGGCCGGCAAGCTGCTCAATCCCTCGCCGGCCTTCTACAACGAGCCGTCCATCGTGCTGGCTTCCATGCTGACGAAACACTCGGCCTTCGACCGCGTCTTCTTCGCCAACAGCGGCGCCGAAGCCAATGAAGGCGCAATCAAGCTGGCCCGCAAATGGGGCAAGGTCAACAAGAATGCCGCCGGCGAGAACCGCTACGAAATCATCACCTTCAATCACGGCTTCCATGGCCGTACTCTCGCGACCATGTCGGCCAGCGGCAAGTCCGGCTGGGACACCATGTTCGCGCCTCAGGTGCCGGGCTTCCTGAAGGCCGAGCTCAACGATATCGCCAGCGTCGAAAAGCTGATTTCCGACAAGACCGTTGCCGTAATGCTGGAGCCGGTGCAGGGCGAGAGCGGCGTGATCCCCGCGACGCGCGAGTTCATGCAGGCGCTGCGGGCACTGACCAAGCAGCGCAACCTGCTGCTGATCGTCGATGAAGTGCAGGCCGGCATGGGCCGCACCGGCGAATTGTTCGCCTACCAGCTGTCGAACATCGAGCCCGACATCATGACGCTCGGCAAGGGCATCGGCGGCGGCGTGCCGCTGGCCGCACTGCTGGCGCGCGAGGAAGTCGCGGTCTTCGAACCGGGCGAGCAAGGCGGCACCTACAACGGCAATCCCGTGATGACTGCCGTCGGCATCGCGGTGCTCGAAGAACTGCTCAAGCCCGGTTTCCTGCAGTCGGTCAAGGACACGGGCGCCTACATGCGCGCGGAATTGCTGAAGCTGTGCGAAAAGCACGGTCTGGAAGGCGAGCGCGGCGAGGGTCTGCTGCGCGCGCTGAAGCTGGGCCGGGACATCGGACCGAAGATCGTGGAAATGGGGCGCGACATGGAGCCGGTCGGCTTGCTGCTGAATTCGCCGCGCCCTGACCTGCTGCGCTTCATGCCGTCGCTCAATGTCAGCAAGGAGGAAATCGACCAGATGATCTCGATGCTGTCGGACATCCTGACCAAGATCGGTGAATGATTCGTTGAGCCGATAAAAAAGGCGGTTGCTGTTGCAACCGCCTTTTTATTTCTGCCAATCCCGCCTCGGGCTGAACAGAGCAATAGCGCTCTATCGTCTTGGCGGCATCGGCAAAACTTACTTCTTGCGCGCCGGCGGCAAGTCCGTGCACACGCCTTCGAACACTTCGGCGGCCATGCCGATCGACTCGCCGAGCGTCGGATGCGGATGGATGGTCTTGCCGATATCGACCGCGTCCGCGCCCATTTCGATCGCCAGGGCGATCTCGCCGATCATGTCGCCCGCATGCGTGCCAACGATGCCGCCGCCGACAATGCGATGCGTCTCGGCATCGAACAGCAGCTTGGTAAAGCCTTCTTCTCGCGCATTGGCCACCGCGCGTCCGCTTGCGGCCCACGGGAACAGGCCCTTCTCCAGCTTGATGCCCTTGGCCTTGGCTTCATCTTCGGTAATGCCCACCCAGGCGACTTCGGGATCGGTGTAGGCGACCGACGGAATCACGCGCGCATCGAAATGCGACTTCTGCCCTGCCGCCGCTTCTGCAGCGACATGCGCTTCATGCACCGCCTTGTGCGCCAGCATCGGCTGGCCGACGATGTCGCCGATGGCGAAGATATGCGGCACGTTGGTGCGCATCTGCGAATCGACATTGATGAAGCCGCGGTCGGTCACCGCCACACCTGCCTTGTCGGCGGCAATCTTCTTGCCGTTCGGGCTGCGGCCTACCGCCACCAGCACCATGTCATAGAGCTGCGGTTCCGGTGCGGCGACCGACGGGTCCGCGCTTTCGAAAATAACCTTGATGCCTTCTGGGAGCGCTTCCACGCCGACCGTCTTGGTCTTGGTCATGACGCGGTCGAAGCGCTTTTCGTTGTACTTCTGCCAGACCTTGACCATGTCGCGGTCGGCACCCTGCATCAGGCCGTCCAGCATCTCGACCACGTCGATGCGCGCGCCGAGCGTTGAGTAGACAGTTGCCATTTCCAGGCCGATGATGCCGCCGCCGATGACCAGCATTTTCTTCGGCACCTGACGCAGTTCGAGCGCGCCGGTGGAATCGACGATGCGCGGGTCCTGCGGCACGAAAGGCAGGTTCACGACCGACGAGCCGGCGGCGATGATGGCCTGCTTGAACTGCACCGTCTTCTTGCTGCCGTCTGCAGCGGCCACTTCCAGATGATTGGCGCCGACGAACTGTCCCACGCCCTGCACGACATTGACCTTGCGGGCCTTCGCCATGCCGGCGAGACCGCCCGTCATCTTCTTGATGACCTTGTCCTTGTACTCGCGCAGCTTGTCGATGTCGATCTCTGGCTTGGCAAAGGTCACGCCGTGGGCCGCCATGGCGGCGGTTTCGTCAATGACCGCTGCCACATGCAGCAATGCCTTCGACGGGATGCAGCCGACGTTGAGGCAGACGCCGCCGAGCGTGGCAAAGCGCTCGACCAGCACCGTGTTCATGCCGAGGTCGGCGGCGCGGAAAGCCGCCGAATAGCCGCCGGGACCGGCGCCAAGCACCAGCATGTCGCACTGGACGTCGGCGGAACCGCTGAATGTCGCCGCAGCCGGTGCCGGTGCAGGCGCCGCAGAGGTGGCCGAGGAAGATGAGGAAGATGCCGAGCCAGCCGGTGTGGATGTGCCGTAACCGGCCGTCGCGTGTGCCGCTGCCTGGCCCGAAGCCGGAGCCTGGCTCGCTGCCGGGGCCGGCGCTCCCGCCCCTGCTCCCGCTTCCGCTTCCGCTTCGAGCATGAGAAGCAGCGATCCTTCCGACACCTTGTCGCCCACCTTGACCTTGAGTTCCTTGACCGTGCCGGCGTGGCTCGATGGAATCTCCATGCTGGCCTTGTCGGACTCGACCGTGATCAGCGACTGGTCTACCTTGATGGCGTCGCCGGCCTTGACCAGCAGTTCGATGACTTCCACTTCCTTGAAGTCGCCGATATCGGGGACCTTTACTTCGATCATGCTCATAGCTTTAGCTCCGTTGTCACGCTTCCCGGGCGGACGGCTCCGGGAAGGACATCATTTTTTAGTCTCTCATCGGGACGCTGTAGACGCGAAATGGTCCCGATGTGCTCTTGTCGAACTCTGCTCCCGCGTGCACGCCGATCTCGGCGATTTCCCGCGCGCTGGTTGCCTTGTCATACACCGCATACATCGCGCCGAGCGCGAAATTGCGGCCACTGCCTATGCCCCAGAAACGATCGAAGCTGAACACTTCCCGATAGGAGTAAACGCCGAAGATGCCGTGCGGGTTCGCGATCAGTGCGGTGATCTGCGAAGACTCGTAGGGATCGTCTTCATCCTCCTTGGTATTCAGGAAGTACTTCTCCTTCAATATTTCATGGACGCGGGAAAACGTCTCGAACACTTCATCGCGGCTGCCAAGCCTGCACTCGTCGCCCATGCCGGTCAGCAGCTTGCGCATGACCGGAAAATGAGCGGCGGTGCCGGCCAGCGTGACGTAGGAGTCGCCGACCGGGAAAATCTTTTCATTGACTTCATATGCATGCGACAGCCGCGTGTCACCGAAGGTGACGAGCGAATCGGATGCGATGGCAATCTGGTTGTTTTTCTTGACGACGACGCAAGTGGTCATTGTGAATCTCCATAAGCAAGGAATGAAGCGCCAGGTCTTCAGGGAAAGAGGAGGATTCTCTCACTTTCCGCTGCAGCGGGCGCTCACCCCGTGACTATTGGATTACAGCAAGGTCTTGCGCATGTCCCCGAGAACTTCAGCCAGATAGGCGGCAAAGCGTGCACCCATGGCGCCGTCGATGACGCGGTGATCGTAGGACAGCGACAGCGGCAGCATCAGGCGCGGTGCGAACTGCTTGCCGTCCCATACCGGCTTGATCGCCGACTTCGACAGGCCGAGGATCGCCACTTCCGGCGCATTGATGATGGGCGTGAACGCCGTGCCGCCGATGCCGCCGAGCGACGAGATGGTGAAGGTCGCGCCCTGCATGTCTGCCGGCTTGAGCTTGCCGTCGCGCGCCTGGGCGGACAGGTCGCCCATTTCCTGCGCAATCTGGGAAATGCTCTTGGTGTCGGCATTCTTGATCACCGGGACCACGAGGCCGTTCGGCGTGTCGGCGGCGAAACCGATGTTGTAGAACTTCTTCAGGATCAGATTCTCGCCCTTCTCGTCCAGCGAGGAATTGAAGGCCGGGAATTTCTTCAATGCCGATACGCTGGCCTTGATGACGAAGGCCAGCATCGTCAGCTTGACGCCGGACTTGGCCATCGCCGCATTGGAATCCTTGCGGAATTCCTCGAGATCGGTCACGTCGGCTTCGTCGAACTGGGTGACATGCGGGATCATCACCCAGTTGCGGTGCAGGTTCGGGCCGCTGATCTTCTTGATGCGGGAAAGCGGCTGCAATTCGGTGGCGCCGAACTTGGAGAAGTCCAGCGACGGCCATGGCAGCAGGTCCAGGCCGCCACCGCCGCCGGCCTTGGCCGCGGATGCTGCCGGTGCCGCGGCGGCACCCGACATCACGGACTTGACGAAGCCCTGGATGTCTTCATGCAGGATGCGGCCCTTGGGTCCGCTGCCCTTGACGCGGCCGAGGTCGACGCCGAGTTCGCGCGCGAACTTGCGCACCGAGGGCGAGGCATGCGCCTTCGCGCCGTTGGCCGGCGCCGGATCGAGCGATGCGGTAGGCAGCGGCCTGGCTTCCGGAGCGGGTGCGGGAGTGGAAACGGGTGCAGGAGCGGGAGCCGCTGCCGGAGCGCTCGCCTGCGCCGGCTGTGCAGCGGGCGCAGCAGCGCCGCCTTCGGCGGCCAGCGTCAGGATCACGGTACCCTTGGACACCTTGTCGCCGACCTTGACGCTGATTTCCTTGACGACGCCCGCATGGCTGGAGGGAATCTCCATGCTGGCCTTGTCCGATTCCACGGTCAGCAGGGACTGCTCGACCTTGACGGTATCGCCCGGCTTGACCATCAGTTCGATGACTTCGACATCCTTGAAGTCGCCGATGTCCGGCACTTCCACGCTGACCGTCGAGGCGCCGGCGGCAGGCGCCGATGCTGCCGCAGCGGGTGCGGGTGCAACTGCTACGGCCGGGGCGGGAGCCGCTGCAGCGGGCGCCGGCGCGGATGCGGGAGCAGCCGAAGCTGCAGCACCCTCTTCCACCACCAGCAGCACGCTGCCTTCGGACACCTTGTCGCCCACCTTGACGCTGATTTCCTTGATGACGCCGGCATGGCTGGAGGGAATCTCCATGCTGGCCTTGTCGGATTCGACGGTGATCAGCGACTGGTCCACCTTGACGGTGTCTCCGACCTTGACCAGCAGTTCGATGACTTCGACTTCCTTGAAATCGCCGATATCCGGGACTTTGACCGTTGTACTCATTGTGTTAGCTCCGTTCTCGCCCTCTGCTTCAGCAAGCAGGGCCGAGGCGGACGAAGTTCAGCATCCGTTGCCGACTCTCATCTCGCCCCAACCCTCCCTTGCAAGGGAGGGAGTTGTTAGTCTTGTTGATTGAGAGTTACAGCGTGACAGGATTCGGCTTGTTCGGATTGATGCCGTACTTCGCAATCGCTTCCGCCACCACCGCCGGCTGGATCGCGCCGTCTTCCGCCAGCGCCTTCAATGCGGCCACGGTGACATAGTAGCGATTGACTTCAAAGAACTCACGCAGCTTGGACCGACTGTCGGAACGGCCGAAACCGTCGGTGCCCAGGACCTTGTAGTTGCGGCCCTTCGGTACGTGCGGGCGGATCTGCTCGGCGAATGCGCGCATGTAATCGGTCGATGCGATGACCGGGCCTTCCGTGCCCTGCAGCAGCTTTGCGACATGCGACAGGCGTGGCGTTTCGGTCGGATGCAGCAGGTTCCAGCGCTCCGCATCCTGGCCGTCGCGGGCCAGCAGCGTGAACGACGGCGCGGACCAGATATCGGAATCGATGCCCCAGTCGTTCTTCAGCAGATCGGCTGCGGCGATGACCTCGCGCAGGATGGTGCCGGAGCCCATCAGCTGCACGCGCTGCTTGCCGCCGGTTGCGCCCTGCTGCAGCAGGTACATGCCCTTGAGCAGGTCCTGCTCGGTGCCGGGCTTCAAGCCGGGATGACTGTAGTTCTCGTTCATCAGAGTGATGTAATAGAACACGTCTTCCTGGTTCTCCACCATGCGCTTCAGGCCGTCATGGATGATGACCGCGACTTCATGGGCGAAGGTCGGATCGTAGGGAATGCAGTTAGGGATGGTCGAGGCCAGGATATGGCTGTGGCCGTCCTCATGCTGCAGGCCTTCGCCGTTGAGCGTCGTGCGTCCCGCGGTGCCGCCCAGCAGGAAGCCGCGTGCGCGCATGTCGCCCGCCGCCCAGGCCAGGTCGCCGACTCGCTGCAGACCGAACATCGAGTAGAAGATGTAGAACGGAATCATCACCCGGTTGTTGGTCGAATACGAGGTCGCCGCGGCGATCCAGGAACTCATCGCGCCTGCTTCGTTGATGCCTTCCTGCAGGATCTGGCCGGCCTTGTCCTCGCGGTAGTACATCACCTGGTCCTTGTCGACCGGTTCGTACAGCTGGCCCTGCTGGTTGAAGATGCCGATCTGGCGGAACAGGCCTTCCATGCCGAAGGTACGGGCTTCATCGACCAGGATGGGCACGACGCGCTTGCCGAGGTTGGCATCGCGCAGCAGCGTGGTGATGATGCGCACGTAAGCCTGGGTGGTCGAAATCTCGCGGCCTTCCGCGGTGGGATCGAGCACCGCCTGGAATGCGGACAGTTCCGGTACCGGCAGCTTTTCATCGGCCTGTGCGCGGCGCTGCGGCAGATAGCCGCCGAGCGCCTTGCGGCGTTCGTGCAGGTATTTCATTTCCGGCGCGTCGTCGGACGGCTTGAAGAACGGCACTTCGGCCAGCTTGTCGTCCGGAACCGGGATATTGAAGCGGTCGCGCATTTCGCGGATCGCCTGGTCGTCGAGCTTCTTGGTCTGGTGCGCGGTGTTGCGCGCCTCGCCCGACTTGCCCATGCCGAAGCCCTTGATGGTCTTGACCAGCAGTACGGTCGGCTGGCCCTTGTGCTCCTGCGCCTGCTTGAAGGCGGCGTAGATCTTGTGCGGGTCGTGGCCGCCGCGGTTGAGGCGCCAGATATCGTCGTCGGACATCTTGCTGACCAGTTCCAGCAGCTTCGGATGCTTGCCGAAGAAGTGCTTGCGCACATAGGCGCCGTCCTTGGCCTTGTAGTTCTGGTATTCGCCGTCGACGGTTTCCATCATCACGCGCTGCAGGATGCCGTCCTTGTCGCGCGACAGCAGTTCATCCCAGTAGCCGCCCCAGATGACCTTGATGACATTCCAGCCGGCGCCGCGGAAATCGGCTTCCAGTTCCTGGATGATCTTGCCGTTGCCGCGCACCGGGCCGTCGAGGCGCTGCAGGTTGCAGTTGACGACGATCACGAGGTTGTCGAGGTGCTCGCGGCCGGCCACGCCGATCGCGCCCATCGATTCCGGCTCGTCCATCTCGCCGTCGCCGCAGAAGGCCCAGACCTTGCGGTTGTCGGTCTTGGCGATGTCGCGCGCATGCAGGTATTTCAGGAAACGCGCCTGGTAGATCGCCATCAGCGGGCCGAGGCCCATCGATACCGTCGGGAACTGCCAGTAGTCGGGCATCAGCTTCGGATGCGGATAGGAGGACAGGCCCTTGCCGTCGACTTCGCGGCGGAAATTGAGGAGCTGGTCTTCGGTCAGGCGGCCTTCGAGGAAGGAACGCGCATAGATGCCGGGCGAGGAATGGCCCTGGATGTACAGCAGATCGCCGCCGTGGTCTTCGGTCGGTGCATGCCAGAAATGGTTGAAGCCGATGCCCAGCATGTTTGCCAGCGAGGCGAAGCTGGAGATGTGGCCGCCGAGATCGCCGTCGGCGCGGTTGGTCTTGACCACCATCGCCATCGCGTTCCAGCGCATCCAGGAGCGCAGGCGCTCTTCATATTCGAGATTGCCGGGACAGTGTTCGCCGAGGTGGGCGGGAATGGTGTTGACGTAGGCGGTGTTGCTGGAGAACGGGATATGGGCGCCGCGGCGGCGGGCCAGGTCCACCATGCGTTCCATCAGGTAATGCGCGCGCTCCGGGCCTTCGGTTTCGATGACGGCTTCGAGGGCGTCGAGCCACTCTTGCGTTTCCATTACATCGGGGTCGTTGGCGGCTTGCGCCAGTACTTGATCGAGCTGGGCGGACATGTGGTGTCTCCTGGGTTGTGGGGCATTCCGACCAAGAAGCGGTCGGGATTTTTGACAAGGAATTGCCGGGATGGTGCGTAGTGAAAAGATTTTAACAGCACTTTTTCAACTTTTCAAATTGCGATATCACTTTTTATAATGTGAAATCTCATGCGGCGACGCAGCAAATTCCGGTGCTTCTGGCGGTTTCCCCGGCCGGAATGCCGGCATCAGGAGCCGCCGCCTTATAATTCCGTTTTAATCGCTTTCTTCTCTACTTTCCACTTTCACCATGACCGCACAGCTCATCAATGGCACCCTGCTCTCCCAACAACTCCGCGCCGACGTAGCAAAACGCGCCGCCGCGCTGACTGCGAAGGGCAAGCAGCCCGGACTGGCGGTCGTCCTGGTCGGCGACAATCCCGCGTCGCAGGTTTACGTGCGGAACAAAGTCAAGGCCTGCGAAGACAATGGCATTTATTCCGTGATGGAAAAGTACGATGCCGACATGAGCGAAGAGGCGCTGCTGGCGCGTATCGACGCGCTCAACAAGGACCCGAAAATCAATGGCATCCTGGTGCAACTTCCCTTGCCGCAGCACATCAATGCCCATAAGGTGATCGAAGCGATCGCGCCGGAGAAGGACGTCGACGGCTTTCACATCAGCAATGCCGGCCTGCTGATGACCGGACAGCCGCTGTTCCGTCCCTGCACTCCCTACGGCGTGATGAAGATGCTGGAATCCATCGATTACCCGGTGCGCGGCGCTCATGCCGTCGTGGTCGGCGCATCGAACATCGTTGGCAAACCGCAAGCCATGCTGCTCTTGCAGGCTGGCGCGACCGTCACCATCTGTAATTCCAAGACCCGGGACCTTGGCCTGCATACACGACAGGCCGACATTCTCGTGGTCGCCACAGGCAAGCGTAATATCGTCACGGCCGACATGGTCAAGCCGGGCGCGGTGGTGATCGACGTCGGCATGAACCGCGACGACGCCGGCAAGCTGTGCGGCGACGTCGATTTCGCCAACACCAAGGAAGTCGCCGGCTACATCACCCCGGTGCCGGGCGGCGTCGGCCCGATGACGATTACGATGCTGCTCGTTAATACCATTGAGGCCGCAGAAAGAACCTGAACCCTATGAATAGCGCAACCAACCCCCTCCTCGATTTTTCCGACCTGCCGCATTTCGACCGCGTCAAGCCCGAACATGTCACGCCGGCCATCAGCGCGCTTCTCGATGAAGGCCGCGCCGTGGTGGCGAAGCTGGAGGCGCCCGCCGACAGGGTGAACTGGGAAAGCTTCGTCGAACCGCTGGAAAGCGTGACGGAAAGACTGGGACGGGCTTGGGGCATCGTCGGCCATCTCAATTCCGTGATGGACACGCCGGAGCTGCGTGCCGCCTATAACGAGAACCTGCCGAAGATCACCGAGTTCTGGACCGGCCTCGGACAGAACCTCGCCCTCTTCCAGAAATACAAGGCGCTCAAGGACAGCAGCGAGTACGCTGCGCTGTCTCCCGCGCGCAAGAAGATCGTCGAAAACGCACTGCGCGACTTCCGTCTCGGCGGCGCCGAGCTGCCCGACGACAAGAAGGCGCGCTTTGCGGAAATCCAGGAAAAGCATGCCGCGCTGACGACGAAGTTCTCGGAAAACGTGCTCGACGCCACCAATGACTACGCCCTGTTCGTCGACAGCGAAGCCGATCTCGCCGGACTGCCCGACGACGTGAAGCAGGCAGCGCGCGCCGCAGCCGAACGCGACGGCAGGCCGGGCTACAAGTTCACCCTGCATTTCCCATCCTACTTCCCGATCCTGCAGTACGCGGACAAGCGCGAACTGCGCGAGACGATCTATCGCGCCAACGTCACCAAGGCATCGGAACTGGGCGCCAAGCCGGAATGGGACAATACCAATAACATCGCGGAAATTCTCAAGCTGCGCGACGAGGAAGCCAGGATCCTCGGCTTCTCCAATTTCGCCGAAGTCTCGCTGGTGCCCAAGATGGCGGAAACGCCGCAGCAGGTCATCGGCTTCCTGGAAGACCTTGCCAAGCGCGCGCGTCCGTTCGCGGAAAACGATCTGGCGGAGCTGCGTGCCTTCGCGAAGAAGGAACTGGGCATCGACGAGCTGCAGGCCTGGGACGTAACCTACGCATCGGAAAAGCTGCGCGAGCAGCGCTATGCGTTCTCGGAACAGGAAGTGAAGCAGTACTTCCAGGAGCCCAAGGTGATCGAAGGCCTGTTCCGGGTGATCCAGAGCCTGTTCTCGGTCGAGGTCAAGCCTGATACCGCGACCACCTGGCACAAGGACGTGAAGTTCTTCCGCATCGAGAAGGACGGCAAGCTGATCGGCCAGTTCTATGTGGATCTCTATGCGCGCCCCGGCAAGCGCGGCGGTGCATGGATGAACGATGCGCGGGGCCGCCGCCTGCTGCGTTCCGAGGTACAGACCCCGGTCGCCTACCTGGTCTGCAATTTCACCGAACCCGGCGTCGTCAACGGCAAGCCGCGCCCGGCGCTGTTTACGCATGACGAAGTCATCACCCTGTTCCATGAATTCGGCCACGGCCTGCACCATATGCTGACCCAGGTCGATGAACTGGGCGTGTCCGGCATTTCCGGCGTCGAGTGGGATGCGGTGGAACTGCCGTCGCAATTCATGGAAAACTTCTGCTGGGAGTGGGATGTGCTGCAGCACATGACCTCACATGTGGAAACCGGCGAGCCTCTGCCGCGCGCGCTGTTTGACAAGATGATCGCCGCCAAGAACTTCCAGTCGGGACTGCAGACGCTGCGCCAGGTGGAATTCGCGCTGTTCGACATGCATCTGCATTTCGACCACGACGCCCATGGAAGCCGGACTGCCCAGGATGTGCTGGACGACGTGCGCCGCCGCTTCGCCGCGATGATCCCGCCGCCGTTCAACCGTTTCCAGAATTCCTTCAGCCACATCTTTGCCGGCGGCTATGCGGCAGGCTACTATAGCTACAAGTGGGCGGAAGTCCTGTCGGCGGATGCCTACAGCGCCTTCGAGGAAGCCGGCGCCATCGGCGGAAACATCCTGTCGGCCGATACCGGCCGCAAGTTTCTTGAAGAAATCCTGTCGATGGGCGGTGCGCGGCCGGCGCTGGAATCCTTCAAGGCCTTCCGCGGAAGGGAGCCGAGCATCGACGCGTTGTTGAGACACAACGGCATGACGGCATAAAAAAGTATCAAGGGAGTGAAATGAAACGCTTGCTGCAATCCTGTTCAGTGCTCATGCTGCTGTGCGCTGCAACGGCCCATGCCCAGCTGTACAAATGGGTCGGCCCCGACGGCAAGATTACCTACAGCGACGCCCCTCCGCCGAAAACGGCCGCCAAGGTGGAAACCAGGGTGGCGGGCGGAGGATCGGGTTCGGGCGACCTGCCGTTCGAACTGGCCGAGGTGACGCGCAGCCAGCCGGTGACCTTGTACACCACGCGCAATTGTGCGGCCTGCGACGACGGACGCAAGCTGCTGACGGAACGCGGCATCCCCTTCCAGGAAAAGACCGTCAACAGCAATGAGGACATCGCCCGGTACAAGCAGGCGGGAGGCGACGGCAACCTGCCCATGCTGACCATCGGGCGCAGCAAGGAGACCGGCTACGAGGCCGGCGCATGGAACACCGTGCTGACCTCCGCCGGCTATCCGGAGACCAGCAGGCTTCCGAGAAGCTACCGAAATCCCGCGCCGGTGGCTGCGGCTCCGGCACCGCAAGCCGTCGCAGCGGAAAAGTCCCGCTCTCCGGAGCAATCGGCTTCCCAGCCTTCGTCGGCCACCGAACTGCCGCCGGCCATCGGCAATGCGCCGCCCGGCTTCAGGTTCTGACGCCATGACGCGCATCGATTTTCACAGCAACGTGCCGGACAAGCTGCTGTATGCATGCCGGCTCGTCAGGAAGGCGCGCGCCGCGCAGTGCCGGATCGTCCTGCGGGTTGAAGACGGCAATACCCTGGCCCTGCTCGACCAGGCATTGTGGACCTTCTCCGATCTCGATTTCCTGCCGCATGTCGCCGCAAACGATCCCTTGGCCGCGACCACGCCCATCATCCTGACCGACAACGACGAGGCGGAACTGCCGCATCATCACATCCTGATCAACCTATCGTCCGGCACGCCTGCGCATTTCGCGCGCTTCGAACGCATGTTTGAAATCGTTTCCAGCGACGACGCCGACAAGAACGCCGGACGCGAACGTTACCGCTTCTATCAGCAGCGCGGCTATCCCCTCACCCATTTCGTTGCGGAGCAGGCATGAGCAACAACCCCCTCGACGCCGGCATTCCGGTTTTGACGGAAATCATCCCTGCACCGGCGCTCGACGACGCCGAGGCTGCCAGCCTGACCAGTGTGGCCGATACGCCGGCAAGCGTAGCGGCTCCCGCTGCTGCAGACCACCCCGCTCCCGTGCAGCAGACGGCACCGGCCTGGGACGAAGCCGAATGGGACAAGCTGGAACGCCAGGTCAGGGAGCGAGTGCTCGGCCAGTTGCTGGAACGCGTTGATGTCATTCTCGAACAGCGCGTGCGCGACAGTCTCGCGGATGTTTTGCAAGTCGCCGTCGCGCGGCTGGCCGACGATATCAGGGACGGGCTGCACCACTCCCTCAGGAATGCGGTCGAACGCGCCGTCGCGCAGGAAATTGCCATTCTGCAGGTTTCGAAAAAATAAAGCTTTCATCGGATTTTCTTCGTTTTTCGAACGTCGAAGCGGATTTTTCATCCAAAACGAAAAATTTAGCCGGCCTTCTTGATTACTCAGGAAGACGATAACTTTTTACAATGTCGGCATCGTCAAACGGAGAATCCGCGTCATGAAAGTTATCGTACTTGGCTCTGGCATCATCGGTACCGCTTCCGCCTGGTTCCTCAACAAAGCCGGCCATGAAGTCAATGTCATCGAGCGTCAGCCGGGCGCTGCCCAGGAAACCAGCTTCGCCAACGGCGGCCAGATCTCGGTATCGCATGCCGAGCCTTGGGCCAATCCCTCGGCGCCGCTCAAGATCCTGAAGTGGCTCGGCAAGGAAGACGCACCGCTTCTCTACCGTTTCCGGCCGGAGTGGCTGCAATGGAACTGGGGACTGCATTTCCTGCGCGAGTGTACGCCTGCCCGCACCGCCCGCAACATCCGCCAGATCGTCGCCATTTCCGAATACAGCCGCCAGACACTGCAGGCGGTGCGCAGTGACACCGGCCTGAACTACGATCACCTGACGAAGGGCATCCTGCACTTCTATACCGACCAGAAGGAGTTCGAGGATTCGCTGCCCGCTGCCAAGCTGATGCGCGATCTCGGCTGCCCGCGCGACTCCATCGGCGCGGATGAAGTCGTCCGTATCGAACCGGCGCTGGCCAGTATCCGCGACAAGATCGTCGGCGGCGACTTCACTGCTACCGACGAATCGGGCGACGTGTACAAGTTCACCACCGGGCTGGCCCGGCGCGCCGAGGAGGCCGGCGTGAACTTCCGCTTCAACACCACCGTCACCCGCCTGATCACGGAAGGAACCGGCGCATCCGCCAAGGTGACGGGGGTGGAAGTGATCAATCCCGACGGACGCCACCAGATATTGCGCGCCGATGCCTTCGTGATGGCGATGGGCAGCTTCTCGGTGCCCCTGCTGAAGCCGCTGGGTGTCGACCTGATGATCTATCCGGGCAAGGGCTATTCGGCTACCTATCAGGTCACCGATTCCGCTGCCGCACCAACCGTGTCCCTGACGGATGACGGCTACAAGCTGGTGGTGTCCAGGTTCGGCGACCGCCTGCGCGTCGCCGGCACCTGCGAGCTGAACGGTTATACGCGGGAGCTCAATACGGCCCGCTGCGAAGCCATCACGCGCCGCACGCGCGAGCTGTTCCCGGGTGCATGCGACTATGAAAATCCTGTGTACTGGACCGGCCTGCGTCCGCTGACGCCGTCCAATATCCCGTACATCGGCAAGTCGAAGATCAGCAACCTGTTCCTCAACACCGGCCACGGCACGCTCGGATGGACGATGGGCTGTGGCTCGGGGCGCGCGATTGCGGATATCGTCTCCGGCCGCCGGCCGGAAGTCGACTTTGCGTTCACCGGCATGCCGGAATCTCCCTCGACCCGGCTTCCGGCGACACATCCTGCGCGCGCCTGATCGACGGCAGCGCTGAAGCCGGTGACGGGAAGTCAGCGGCTTTCTCCTTCATTTCATTGATTCTTCCGCGGCGGCCGGGGCAAAAGTTTCGACTGCCGCTGTCTCTTCAACTCAAACCGCGCCAACTGCGGTTCAAGCCCTTCATTTCGGCACCCGCACCTGCACTTCCGTCTGCTTCTCGTCGAACGCAATGCGCGTCGCGAACTTGGCCCGCTTCATGGGAAAGCGCGACTGGAAATGCCTGACATTTCCCGAGCCGGATATCACCCGCCGCACGAACTGGTAATAGGCGTCCATGTCGACCACATGCACCACCAGAAAATAATCGTAGTCTCCCGAGACGAAATAGCACTGCATGACCTCGGTCTCCTTGGCCATGCGGGCTTCGAACTCCTGCATGTGTTCGTCGGACTGGTTATTGAGCGACACTTCGAGGAAGGCCAGCATGCCGTAGCCGAGCGCGAACGGATCCACCAGGGCGACGTCGGCGCTGATCACGCCGGAATCCCTTAGTTCGCGGATGCGGCGCAGGCAGGTCGGCTGGGAGATGTGCGCCTTCTCTGCCAGGGTCCGTGTCGGCATCTGGTTGTCCTTCTGCAGAAGGTTCAGAAGCTTGCGGTCCACCCTGTCGAGCGCATGAAATTTAGGCATATAAAAATTGATGAATTTTGCAAAAAACCGCAGAAAAACTCTTTGCGAACCCTTTTTTCTGTTGTACCGTCTGCCTATTCAGATTTCTGAATGGAAATAGGCTGCTGCCGGATGGCATAGACGTAGCCGCCAACCGGCAAAGGGGACAGGCGCTGGGGGCTGTGCATCAGACGTTGGCCATGCGGCAAGCCAAGAGGTGAGTGTTGCAGTTACCCTGTGTTTTATCAATCCTTAGGAGGATATTTTATGCAGTTCACTACAAAAATGATTCCGTTGGCCGGTGCAATCGCCTTTGCTTTCGCAGGCGCCGCTTCGGCACAGGAACAAGTCGTCAAGATCGGCCACGTCGGCCCGATCTCCGGCGCCATCGCAC
>NZ_JACYXF010000028.1 GCF_015352985.1 Noviherbaspirillum malthae
GGCAGTAACGATAGGTAAGGTGCAACGAAGTCCCATTCTTCGTCTTGCACGTCGCTTGGATAGGGTTTTCTGGAAGCCATGTCGCCATGGACTTGTTGCTATTTCATTAGTTCATAACAGCCTCTAGGCCGTAGACTGCCGCGGTGCAGGCCGCGGATCCGTACTGGATATCGCTTGATATCCGGGAGTCGAGGCCCCGCGTGCAGTCGGCGCGGGTTGTGTGTCAACGCTGTCCGGTCCGGCTCACGGAGCCCGTCACTTCAGGGATCCGCGTCAGGCGGGCACGCGCAAGAACTGGAGAACAATGATGAAAGCAGTGGTTTATAGAGGGCCACGCGATGTCAGCGTGCAAAACGTGCCCGATCCGAAAATCGAGAAGCCGACTGATGCGATCGTGCAGATCACAAGCACCAATATCTGCGGTTCGGATCTGCATATGTTCGAAGGCAGGACCGACTTCGAAAAGGGAAGGATTTTCGGGCATGAGAATCTGGGCAAGGTCATGGAAGTGGGGCCAGCGGTCGAGCGCCTTCAAGTCGGGGACTGGGTCTGCATGCCATTCAATGTCAGCTGCGGCCATTGCCGCAATTGCGAAAAGGGATTGACCGCATTCTGCCTGACTGCCAATCCCCAGCCGGGCATGGCAGGCGCCGCCTACGGTTTCGCTGACATGGGGCCGTATCAGGGCGGACAGGCGGAATACCTGCGCGTTCCATGGGCCGATTTCAACTGCCTGAAACTGCCGCCCGACGCCGAGCAAAAGCAGAACGACTATGTGATGGTGGCCGATATCTTCCCGACCGGCTGGCATGTCACCGAACTGGCCGGCATGCGGCCGGGCGATGCCGTCGTCATCTACGGCTCGGGTCCGGTCGGGCTGATGGCCGCGCATTCAGCGATGATCAAGGGCGCATGCAATGTGATGGTGGTCGATCGCCACCCCGACCGGCTTCGGCTGGCGGAATCGATAGGCGCAATCGCCATCGACGACTCGAAGGTCAATCCGGTCGATCGCATCATGGAGCTTACCCATGGCCTGGGCGCCGATGTCGGCTGCGAGTGTGTCGGCTACCAATGCCATGATCCCGCCGGACACGAGATTCCCAATCTGACCATGAACAACCTCGTCAAGTCGGTGAAGTTCACCGGCGGCATCGGTGTGGTCGGGGTGTTCGTGCCACAGGATCCCGGCGCAACTGACGACCTGGCCAAGAAGGGCGAGATCGTGTTCGACTGGGGCTTGTCCTGGTTCAAGGGCCAGCATATCGCCACCGGACAGTGCAATGTCAAAGCCTACAACCGCCAGCTGCGCGACCTGATCCATGCCGGCCGGGCGAAGCCCTCGTTCATCGTTTCGCATGAGCTCGAACTGAGCAAGGCGTCGGAGGCCTACCAGCATTTCGACGCGCGCGACCACGGCTGGACGAAATGCATCCTGAAGCCTGGAAAATGAAAGGAGTGCGCCTTGTCTTGAGGTAGATGGTGCCTGGAAGCCCAGCTCGAAGACTTGCTGGGCTTGCATTACAGGCCTTAACTACCGGACAAATGCTGATCAGTGTCCGCTCCGGATCGAGTGCAACGAAATGTTGGCCGAGCGTTTCCTGTCCGCCACCTTGCAAGGACGCAAAGCGATAGGTCCTGGTGCGAGCTATGCCCATCTATGGAGCCCGCACCAAGGTTCGGCTATGGGGAAAACACCAAATAAGTGGTAATTGAATATTGTTGCATATCGACGGAATGGCGCATAAGTTCGGCTCGTCGAATAATTAGAGATTGCATGAGCTTGTCAGCATAGGACTATTTATGAGCTGTGCTTTCCTCCCCGCGACCGAGGACGGCGCCGCAGCCTTGGAAGCCGCCCCCTACCCTTTCCTGCTGCTTTCCACCGACTTGACCGTCATCGACGCAAATGCCGCCTATTTGCGTGCTGCCGGCAGACCCCGCGAGCAAATCGTCGGCCGATATTTGTTCGACGCCTTTCCGACCAGTCCCGGCGAGCAGGATAACGGCAATCAGCGCACGATTCAGGCTTCCATCGAGCGCGCCATTCACACCGGCAGGCCCGATACCATCATGATGGTCCGGTATTCCGTAGCCCGTCATACGCCGGACGGCCCCGTGTTCGACGAGCGATACTGGAGCATTGTCCATACTCCGGTATTGGCCCCTCAAGGCAAAGTCAAGTTCATCATCCAGAACCCGATTGAAGTCACCGAGCTCTATACGCTGAAGAAAGCTCTCGGGACAGCCGATGATGACTATGATTTCAGCTTTCTGACCGAAGGCTCTCTCCTCAGTCACGGGCAGCTTCTGGAAGAAAGCAATCGCAAGCTGATCGAGGAACGAGCGCGGCTGCGTCGCGTCTTCGAGCAGGCGCCCGGCTTTGTCGCCATTCTGCATGGCGCCGAATTCATCTACGAGATTGTCAATAACGCCTATTACCAGCTGGTTGGGCACCGCGAACTGATTGGCAAGCCGGTGCGCGAGGCGCTTCCCGAACTGAAGGAGCAGGGATATTTCGAATTGCTCGACCAGGTGATGGCCAGCGGCCAGCCCTTTGTCGGTCGTGAGAAACCGGTGCAGTTTCAGCGCACGCCGGGCGCCCCCATGAGCGAGCGCTACGTCGACATTGTGTTCCAGCCACTGTTTGCCCCGGATGGCGCCATATCCGGCGTTTTCGTCCAGGGTCATGACGTCACCGAGCAGAAGCGGGCGAAAGACGCGCTCGCAAGCAGCAATGAACGCTGGAAGCTGGCTATCGAAGGGGCGCGGGACGGGGTCTGGGACTGGAACATCCCAACCAGCGAAGTCACGTATTCCAGCCGCTGGAAAGAAATACTTGGGTACGCCGAGGATGAAATAGGAAACACGTTCGTTGAATGGGAAAAGCGCCTCCATCCCGAGGACCGTGAGGCCGCCTTAAGCGAACTATATGCATGCATCGACGGACTCCCGTATGAGAGTGAACATCGGCTGCGTTGCAAGGACGGAAGCTGGAAATGGGTATTGGCGCGCGCTGTGGTGGCGGGCCGGGACAAAGCGGGCAGGCCAAGCCGCATGACCGGCACCCTGTCGGATATTTCACAGAAGAAGGAGTCAGACGAGTTGATTTGGCGCCACGCCAGTTTCGATACGCTGACCGGGCTGCCGAACCGGCGCCTGTTTCGCGACCGTCTGGAACAGGAAGTCAGAAAGGCGCATCGCACGTGCTCTGAGCTGGCACTCCTCTTTATCGACCTCGACGGGTTTAAGGAAGTCAACGATTTGTTTGGCCACGACGCCGGCGACCTGTTGCTCAAGCAGGCAAGCGACCGTCTGCTGGCCTGCGTGCGCGAGTCCGAGACCGTCGCCCGGCTTGGAGGCGACGAATTTACTGTCATCCTGACTGATCTCAATGATCAGGCACATCTGGAAAGCATTACCCAAAAAATCATCGCTGCCCTGGCAAGACCATTTCGCATCAAGGAGGACGTCGCCCACATTTCGGCCAGCGTTGGCATTACCTTGTATCCCGATGATGCCAGTGAGCCGGAAGACTTGATACGCAATGCCGACCAGGCGATGTATTCGGCCAAAGCCGCTGGCCGCAACCAATTTCGCTATTTCACCCGGTCCATGCAGCAAGAGGCACTTATGCGCTTGCGATTGAGGCGTGACTTGCGCAAAGCGCGAGCAGGCGGCCAGCTGCAGGTTCACTATCAGCCGGTCGTGGAGTTGTCGTCGCGCCACATTTTCAAGGCCGAGGCCCTGTTGCGCTGGCACCACCCCAAACTTGGCCTGGTGCCGCCATCGCTCTTCATTCCTATTGCAGAGGAGTCGGGGCTCATCCATGACATCGGTGACTGGGTGTTCAGGGAAGCCGCTTCCTGGTCCCAGCGCTGGAGAAAAAAAGCCGGCCAACCGTTCCAGATCAGCGTCAACCGTTCGCCGGTCCAGTTCCTGTCCAAGTCAAATAGCACCAGCTGGCCGCTCTTTCTCGAGGAACATGGCCTGCCGGGAAACAGCATCTCTGTCGAAATCACGGAAGGCGTATTGCTGAACGCGTCGCCTGCGGTCGCCGACACATTGCTGCAATATCGGGATGCGGGCATCCAGGTAGCTTTGGACGATTTTGGTACCGGCTATTCGTCCATGGCATACCTGAAGAAGTTCGATATCGACTACCTCAAAATTGACCAGTCCTTCGTGCGCGACATGGAAGTCAATGCAGGAAGCAGGACCATTGCTGAATCGATTATCGTGATGGCACACAAGCTGGGACTGAAGGTGATTGCCGAAGGTATCGAGACCGACGGGCAAGTGAGAATTTTGCAAGCGGCTGGTTGCGATTACGGCCAAGGTCACTGGTTTTCGAAGCCGCTGCTGCCGCACGACTTCGAAGACATGCTGGCAGCCCGGACTACCGGTTGAGTCAGGCGCCAGCCCTACGCGCGCCAAAGATCAACGCTTGTTGCTTTCCTGGAGGGAGTAGATGGACGAGTAGCCGGCACTAAAGTCGGGAGGCAGCTCGATCAACCCCTGCTCGACGCGCGCATATCGTGCCGGCTCGCCGCGCACCATCCGATTGCGGTGGCGACTGTCGATGACCGGCGCCGTATAGGCGAAGGCGTCAGCGGCGACATACTGAATGATGTAGGTCGTGCGGATCATGTCGGACAAGTTTGCGCTCGAGCCGTGCACCGCCAGGCCATGATGGGCAACGACATCGCCCGGATCGAGTTCATTGTCTACCACGCGCGCGAAGTCGTCTTGACTCATGCTGGCATTGCAGTTCAATGCGTATTGGCCGTTCACCCAATGGCTGCGCGGTCCCTGCTTATGGCTCCCGGGAACGGTCTGCAGACAGCCATTTCCGCTGCGTGATGGATTGATCGGTATGCTCAGCGCGACGATGTTCGTGTTCGTATGCGGAAAGACTGGCCAGTCCTGGTGCCAGCCGATCTCGGCGCCGCCGTCCGGCAATTTGAAATTCACCTTGGAGTGATAGAACTTCACCGGCCCGCCAATCAGGTCGGCGGCAATATCGCCCAGAACGGAATCGAATGCCACCTCGACGAACACATCGTCGAGTTCGGTGGGACTGGAAATGCGGCGGATGCGAGGATTGCCAGGACGGTGTGCAGGATCGAGGTCGAAATGTCTGGTTTTATTTTCCAGCGCGCTTCCTTCATTCCACAAACGGTCTATCGTCGCGGTCAATCGCTGTAGCAGCGTCGAATCAAAAGCGTTACGAATTGTCAGAAAGCCGGCACCTCGATACTCCTCGACCTGATCATTGGTCAGGATCCGTTCATGAGCGCGTGTCCCGGACCATGCCTCTTTCATTGCTGGTATTGCGCTCATGCCGTCACCTCCGCCGCAGAGTCCGCAGCCAGAATGTCGTCGGTGCCGGCAATTAGCGGTGTAAAGTTGGTGGAACGCACATAGTCAGGCCGTGGATTAGGGACATCGTTGGGCCGGTTTACAACCGGGTTGTAGACGATATAGATAGCCCAGCGGTCGTGGCGTGACAGGTTATGCCCGGAGGCATGCAGGATATTGGGGTGGAAAAATACCACCGTGCCCGGTTCGCCGGTGATTGGCACAGGCTCGGGACTGCGCTCCATGATCTCAAGCAGCCGCTCTTTCGGCACGACCCAGAATTTATAGGCCGTCGACTCATCGAACTGGGGATCGAGATTGCCTACCTTATGGCTACCCGGAATGAAGTAGAGACAGCCGTTGAATTGCGTGGGCTCGTCGAGCATGATGAGCGCGGTCGTCAGCGACGGCTCCGACACGCCGTCCTTTTTCCAGGTGCCATAGTCCTGATGCCACTGCCACACCGATCCATCAATCGCGGTTTTGAGATTGCACTTGGTATGGTACACATACAGCGCCTCGTCGCCGAGCAGTGCCTGCGCAGGCTTCAGCAAGCGCGGCGAGCGTGCCGCCGCATGGAACACCGCGGATGCCGTCGGCCCGTCGGCTTCGTGGACGCGATAGATGGTCTTGGCAATGCCACCGGTGCGTTCGCGCACGAGATGATCGGTATCGACTTTCTGGATACGCTCCAGGTCAGCCTTCATAGCTCGGATTTCATCCGCCGAAAACAGGCCCGGCATGACCAGGAAACCATCGCGTTCGTAGGTGTCCAGCTGTTGTTTTGAGAGTTGCATGTCTCCGTCCTTTCAAGAGCAATTCCACTAGGGTTCTATCGGTACTCCTGTTAAGCCAATCATAGGTTCTACGCATCCATTCGTAAAATATATAATTGGTTGGTTGTTCATGCCTGTGAGGTATCAACGTGGACCTGCGCCATCTACGGTATTTCGTTGCCGTTGCGGAAGAGTTGCATTTCACCAAGGCCGCAGCGCGGCTGCATATATCGCAGCCGCCGCTCAGCCGGCAAATCCTGGAACTTGAACAGGAACTCGGCGTTACCTTGCTGATTCGGACGCGACGGCATATCGAATTGTCCAATGCGGGCCGGGTTTTCCTGGACAAGGCAAGGCAGATCCTGCTCGCCGCCGACTCAGCGATAGTCGAAACCCAGCGCGCGCAGCGCGGCGAAATCGGCCGGCTCGCAGTAGGCTTTTTCGAGCAGACCGCATACACGCTGCTTCCGCCTGTCCTGCGTGCCTTTCAGGAAGGTTTTCCAGACGTCGAGGTTCAGCTACGCTGGTATCCGGTTGTCGACCAGGTCCAGGCACTCATGCGAGGAGAGATCGATATTGCATTTGTCCGCCCTGTGGTCGACCTTGACGGAGTCTCGAAGGAGATGCTGCTCAAGGAAAATTTCGTGCTTGCCGTGCCGAGCACTCATGCCTTTGCCGGGCGAGATGTCATTTCCGTCAGCGAGTGCGCCGAGGAGCGCATCATCAACTACACTCAAAGCCTGGCGCCCGACTATCACGCCGGGATCAATCTCGCCTGCGCCAGAGCCGGCTTCGTCCCGAAGGCATCTCTCGAAGTCGGTCAGGTATATACCGCTCTTGGCCTGGTCAGCTCTGGCGTGGGCGTCGCGTTCGTGCCTTCTTCAGTACAGCGATTGCGTTTTGAAAATCTGGTGTACAAGCCGCTGCGAGAAAAGCAGTTGCAAAGTGAGGTATTCCTCGCATGGACGCATGCCAATCCTTCTTCACTGCTCACGGCATTCGTTGAAAGCTCCAAGCGGATCATGACGGAGCAGTTCTCAATGCGGATGGAATGAGTCGCCGCAAGCGGAAAATCCGTAATCGGCCATCGTTGGAATAGCGCTGCATGCGACCAGATATCGAATGCCTGGGCAAGCAGCGCAGGGCGAAAGCGCTCTAGTACTCACCCGACAGCAAAGCACCGGCATTCGGCGCGATGCGCTTGAGATCCAGCTTTTCAAGCATCTGATAAGTTGTGCAAGCCGCGGCCGACACAACAGGCAGGCCGATGCGGTCCTGTACCGGCTGGATCGAAGCCAGCGACGGCATCTGCACGCAGGCCGATAGCACCACGGCATCGCAGTTGGCTGTGTTCAGTTTTCGGGAGATTTCGATCAAGGCATTCGGATCCCGGGCGCCTACCGCAAGGTTGTCGGCAATTTCCAGCGAAATGCAGTCAAGCACTTCGATGCCTTCATGCTGGATGTAATCGACGACCAGTTCGGTCAGCGGTTTCATATAAGGCGCAATGACGGCAATCTTCTTGGCCTGCAGCTTGCCGAGCCCGTGTACCAGGGCGCCGGCGCTGGTGACGACCGGTGCCGGGCCATTGTTTTCCACTGTCCGCGCATGCAGGCGCTCTTCGGAAACCCTGTGATAACCGCGGCCCATGCTCATGATGGCGACGAGGCAGGCATAGCCCAGCACATCGACCCGCGCGTCCGACAGTTCCAGCGCGCAGCGGTCGGAGTCAGCGTCCATCGCCGCAAGTTCTTCCTTCGTCACCCGCTTCATGCGCATTCTGCTGGAGTGAAAGGTGAAGCGTTCCGGCTCGATGGATTCACGCCCGCGCAGCATGGCCGGAATCTCGGTTTCCATCGTGGTGTTGCTGCTGGGGACGATCTGTCCGATGCGATAGCTTCTCATGGCGTAATTTGAATTCTTTCGATTGTGTTTAGTCGAGAGTAATGTTGGCGGTCTTGATGACCTGGCCCCAGTAGTCGATCTCCTTGCGCAGGAAGCTACCCAGAGCTTGCGGCGACTGATAGCGGAGTTCGACACCCTGCTGCGCCGCACGCTGCTTCGTGTCCGGCTGTTCCAGAGACTGCTTGACGCCCTGACTGATCTTGTTGACGACCGCAGGCGGCGTGCCGGCCGGCGCGAACAGTGCAACCCAGGCTTCCAGCTCGAAGCCGGGAATCCCGGCTTCCGCCGTTGTCGGCACATTGGGCATCATGGGATGCCGCGTCTTGCCGGCAATGGCCAGCGCCTTGAGCTTGCCGCTCTGCACGTGCTGCATTACCGAGGGCGGTGTCGTAATGAACAATTGCACCTGGCCTGCCAGGACGTCCTGTATCGCCTGGCCCGATCCCTTGTACGGCACGTGAACGATATCCGTGCCGGTCTGCTGCTTGAACAGCTCCGTTCCAATGTGGGACAAGGACCCGTTGCCCTGGGAAGCATAATTCACCGTGCCAGGATGCTTTTTAAGGTAAGCGACCAGCTCCTTCAGGTTGTTCACCGGCAGCGAGGGATGGACGGCAACGACGTTGGTGGCTACTGTTACAAGCGCCACCGGCGTGAAATCCTTGACAGGGTCCCAGGGCAGTTTGCGCATCAGCGCCGGATTGCCGGTGTGATACGCGGAGTAGGAAACCAGAAGCGTCGACCCGTCCGCGGCGGAACGGGCCACCGCCTGGTAGGCGATGTTGCCGCTGCCGCCAGGGCGGTTGTCAACCAGGACGGAATGGTTGAGCGCGCGCGCCAGCGGTTCGCTGACAAGGCGTGCCGATGCGTCTACCAGGCCGCCCGGCGGGTTCGGCACGATCAGCGAGATAGGCTTAGACGGAAGGTCCTGGGCGGTTGTGGCTGCGGACCATAAGAGTACGGCGGCAGTACAGGCAAGCTTGCGCAACATAGTCTGTCTCCATTATGTCAATCAAGGGGAAGTGCTCTTGCAGTCACTTTTTTCAGTATCGAACTGTATCCGATTCTCCGGGAATTGAGATTTCGTCATTTGCGATTCATAGCCTTCGCGGATTGCGAAGGCTTGTTATAGTGCGGGTATTACTGTCGTGCCACGGCAGTTGCCCGCATGGCGCCCGGCAGGTCAAAGGATATTCATGAACATCGCCCGCTTCGATCTCGTCACACTCAGCCTGTTCGTCGCTATTGCCAGGACCGGCAGCATTACCCGCGGCGCCCAGCAGTCGAGCCTGGCTTTGGCCGCGGCAAGCCGGCGCATTTCCGATCTCGAGGCGCATCTCGGAACGCCCTTGCTGTTTCGCCATGCCAACGGCGTCACCTTGACCGAGGCGGGTAACGCCTGCTTTCAGCATTCGCTCGGCATCCTCCAGGGAATAGCGCGGATGTCGGGCGTACTTTCGGATTACGCAGCCGGGGTGCGGGGACAGGTGCGAATCTGGGCCAACACATCGGCCCTTACCCAATTTCTTCCCGACGACTTGCATGCCTTCGTTAACTCGCATTCAGGAATCCAGATCGATATCGAAGAACGCAATAGCGGGGACGTTGTCGCCGGCGTACGAGAAAACCGGACCGACATCGGCATCTTCGCGGAACCGACGCCTGCCGAGGGGCTGGAAGTCTTTTCCTATCGGGACCAGCATCTGGGACTGGTCGTTCCCAAGGGACATCCGCTGGCGCGCAGCAAGACAGTTACGTTTTCGGATGCGCTCGACTATGATTTCGTGAGCCTGTCGGAAGCGACATCGCTGACCGAGCGCTTGTACGCCGAAGGCAGCCGGCTTCAGAAAACGCTGAAATTGCGCACCCAGGTCAGGAGCTTCGATGTGGTGTGCAGGATGGTGGAAGCCGGCATGGGGATTGGCGTATTGCCGCTGCCGGCGCCGCAGGTAAAGCGCTCGGGTTTGGTGATTCTGCGCCTGCATGAGCGCTGGGCGGAACGGCGGCTGCTTCTGGCAGTGCGGGATGCGCGCGCACTGCCGATGCCGGTCAGGTTACTGGCCGCGACACTGAGTGAGGAGGCCGCCTACGCCCTCGCTCGCAGAGAGACGAATGAAAATCCTGCGCTGCGCTGATGAAAGAGCAAGTCCATACCCCCGTCAGTACCAATGCCATGCCGCTTTACAAGCTGCTGGCTGATCTTCCTCCGCGTTCAAGCATTGAAACCGTGTGGCGAGTGGCCGCTCATGGTCGCGAGGTGCCTAGCACCGATGGATGGGACGCGTCTCCAGGAGGAAGTCAAGAGGCTGATCCCCCGGCCTGGTCGACAGCACCATTTGCCAACCATACCATTGTTTGTACCGTGATATGCGGGTAGCTTGCCAAGGGTTCGTACTCATCAATGAAAACGAAGCCCTGCTTCAAATAGAAGTTTGCTGCCCTTCCATTGTCTGGGGAAACATCCAGAAAAATTCGCTCATGCCCTTTCTGCCGGGCTCGAAATTTAACTGCTTCAACCAGAGTTGACGCAATGCCCGAGCCACGCACGCGCGGGCCGATCCACATCCCGATCAAGCTGTAGCGATTTTCTCGACTGAGGCCAGCGCCTATCATTCCGACCGGCGCGCCATGGACAAAAGCCAACCAGAATTCTGGTCCAGCCGTAGCCGAAGCTCGCTCCTGCCATTGCTCGTCAGTGTATTTGGCGGCCGTTTCGTAGCTCACACCAAATGCTGTCGGCGTATCGGAGAGCGCTGCCAGACGGACTTGCTTCAACAACATCCAGTCCTTTGCTTCAGTCAGTCGAACTTTCATATATTGCTCGAAATGGCAAAGGCTTGATGGTCTCACGGTAGATGCCGTCACGGCAATATCCTGAAATCCGATTGCGACTGCTTCCTGTCACTGCGACTTGCAGAAAGCAGACGGCCATCACCGCTCGGATGAGATCTGCATCAGATGGGCGTCGACAAACGGCGCGATTTCTTTCGCATGAACGTGGGCCAAATCGTGATCGCCGCCAGAGACCACGTGCATCCGCGCGTTTGGAAGCAATTCAAGTAGCCTGTGTCCAACCGCGACCGGACTAAGTGGATCAACATCACCCCATAGCAGAAGAACCGGCTGGGAAATTTTTCCGAGTTCAGGCGATATATCCGATTTGAATGATAAAAACCAGTCGGGAAGTGAGGGATATGCGCTTGCAAATCCCTCACGCCAATCTTGAGCACCTAGGGATGTCATATCCATCCCGCCGGAAGTGACGGCCAGAACCAGATGGGTCACCAAGTCAGGTCTTCGAAGTGCGGCGTATGTGGCTAACACGCCCATCGACTGACCAATCAAGGCGGTCGGCTGGTCGATATGAGAGACGACCATTCCAACGAGATCGGAAAAGCTATTGACGGCTGGGATTGCCGGCTCCTGACCAAAACCTGGATACCCGATGATTGACTTGGCTGCGCGGCTGTTTAGTTGATTAGCTAGCGGTTTCCAAAAATCCTTGTTACCGGATGCACCTGGCAGGAAAAGCAGCTTTGACGGTGTAAGCAATGTGTGCTTCCTCAAGTTTTGGCTAGAGCGGCGAAGGAGCAATTATAAATTGTTGCAATTCTCGGCGCCGTATCCTGGCGACCGCTTGTGGCCGGCGCATGCCTGTGCTGAAGTCTTGTCGAGTGCATCCTTCCCGGGGCTTTCCCGACGTGCGGTTTCGATCAGGCTGAAGCGGAATGCGGTCTACGGATAGCGTCCAACTTCGCCATGTACCTGAAGGCATATATGAATGCTGCAGATGTTACGCAGCCAGGACAAGAATGGTTCTGCAGACAATTGCAGAAGATCTCGATGTACGCACGAAGCGCCGCTTCGGCAGGGAGGCGTGACGGATAGCGCTGATGATGCGTCAATTCATTCCGCAGACTACCCTGAACGCCTCCATGGAGGCGTTGTCATGGCACTTTCCTTTGCATGACATCGGCGCGCATGTTGAACTGGCGCAGCGCCTGACGGTAGCGCATGCGCACCGCATGCCATGGCACTCGTACGGCCAACCACTGCGTCATGCGCTCGCTCTTGCGGTATCCAACGATTTCGCGGCAGAGCTCGAGGTACAGCCCGCAGTCAGCTGTTACTCTTTCCTTATGAGGCATCTTCTCGCTTTATATTCATCGCAGTGACATGGTTGTGCCAGGCTTCATATATGTCCTGCCCTTCCAGTCTCACCGGGAGTGATCGAAGCTTCATATGCCGCGCATCGATTGGGCGAGCAATTTCGAGATAGCCGTTTTCGGCGGATAGATCAAAAGGCGCGCCATCTTCATTGGAGTAGGCGTAATAGACCCTGGTTACGCCGGAAAGATACATGGCGGTAAGGCACATGGGGCAGGGATAACCGCTTGCATATACCTCCGCGCCGCTCAGGTCGGTGGAGCTAAGGGCTCTGGCGGCTGTTCGCAGCGCCTGCATTTCGGCATGCGCGGTCGGATCACAATTGGCATCGACCTCATTGACGGCACGTGCTACAACCTCCCCATCCTTCACCAGTACTGCACCAAACGGCCAGGTATGCCGGTCTCGAACATTGTCCATCGCAAGCTGCAGGGCTTCCATCATGTATTGTTCCTGACGTGACACGTATTCTCTCCTGCAAAAGCTGGACATAGGGTGGTGATGAAGATGGCTGCGCATGATGCCGCGCCATCTCCGGCCTGACGTCATCGCAGCATAAATAAACCTGGCGCATTGCTGAAGACGGGTTCTATGCGCCTTAAGGGAAGTGCCCGATCAATGTGTGGCTGTATTGAGCTGATTCTTCTCTTTCTCTACCGGCTTGGGCGGCCTGATCAGCAGCAGAATGAGTAAAGCACCGACTGCTTCGATCACGGCGACTCCCAGCAATCCGGCAGACAGCGAGCCACCCGTATCCTTGATGACACCCATGGCATAAGGTGCACCGAAGCCGGCAAGATTTGCAATCGAGTTGATCATGGCGACGCCAGCCGCAGCAGCGGTGCCGGAGACATACAGGCTCGGCAGTTGCCAGAACACCGGAATCGCGCTCATCGTTCCCACCACGGCCACCGTCAGAGCGATAAAGGCGAACACCGGATTCTGCGCAAATATGGCGATTGCCGCCATTGCAGTTGCGCCCAGCAGGGCGGCACCGGAGACATGCAGCGTGGTCCGGCGTGTCTTGTCCGCGAAATGGCCATTGGCGATCATTCCGCATGCACCAAAGAGGTAAACGACGCCGATCAGCAGTCCTACGTGCAGGGAGTCGGAGACACCCATGTCTCTAACAATTGTCGGCGCCCAGAACGTCAGCGTGGAATTGGCGGCGATGATGCAGAAGAAAATGGCGACCAGCGACCATAGCTTCATGTTGCGCAGGCTAGCCAGGAAGTTGTGTTCGCGCGGGCCGATCGCAGCTGCATCCCGCTCAAGGTCGCGCCGCAGGAACTCGCGTTCGCTTTCGGTCAGCCAGGCCGCCTGCATCGGCTTGTCGGTCAGATACGCGAGTGTGACGAAGCCGGCGATCACGGATGGAATGCCTTCGATCAGGAACAGCCATTGCCATCCATGCATGCCGTGGTAATTGTTCAGCGAAGTCATGATCACGCCTGCCAGTGGCCCGCCGATAATCCCGGCGACCGCGGATGCTGACATGAAAAGGCCAAATGCTTTCGACCGTCGCTCACTCGGATACCAGTAAGTCAGGTAAAGGATGATGCCTGGATAGAATCCGGCCTCGAAGACACCTAACAGAAACCGCAAGATATAGAACTGCGTTGGCGTCGTGGTGAACAGCATCAGTATGCTGACGATCCCCCATCCGATGGTGATGCGGGCAATGGTCTTTTTTGCGCCGATGCGCTCCAGCAGCATGTTGCTGGGCACTTCGAACAGAAAATAGCCGATAAAGAAAATGCCTGCGCCAAGGCCGTAAACGGTCTCTGAAAATTTCAGGTCACTCAGCATCTGCAGCTTGGCAAAACCGATATTGACCCGGTCAAGCCATGCAAGCACCCACAGTGCGGCCAGAAATGGAATCAGGTGCCAGGTGACTTTCCGATAGATGCGATCAGCCTCGCTTCCGGCCGGAACAGCGCGCACGCCGTGCGTTTTGGACGATGTCATGTCATGTCTCCTGTGCGCTGTCGGCGCACTTATTGTTGTCGGTTGAAAGGTGGTTGCAAACAAGCGGATGAGGAATGCCTCAGCTTCCGCGGTATGTCGTGCAAGACCACGGTGTGGCCAGCATCGGCACGTGATAATGCTGTTTCGTATCGAACACCGAAAACCGTACCGGT
Organism: Noviherbaspirillum malthae; assembly: GCF_015352985.1. GTDB lineage: Bacteria > Pseudomonadota > Gammaproteobacteria > Burkholderiales > Burkholderiaceae_D > Noviherbaspirillum > Noviherbaspirillum malthae. The sequence continues at coordinate 14,351 of NZ_JACYXF010000028.1, forward strand.
ACCGAATCGATGAACGCGAGTTCGGGCATTGGCGTCTTCATTCTTGCGAAATACTCGCGCACATGGAATACCAGTTCGTATTTGCCGATCCTGGTCTCCTCCGGTTTGAGAATCATCTGGTCCGTACGTCCATCCTGATTCGTGTAGACCGTCTTCACCAACCGATAGCGGTCCTGGTCCCAGACTGAAAAATCGATGCGCATGCCTGCGCCCGGCGCGCCAGTGGCAGTGTTGAGAACATGTGTTGTAATCCCGGCCATTAGTGTCTCCTTCTTGCGTGTTCAGTGCGTGTTCAGCTGCCGCGGTAATAAGAGTAGCTCCACGGGGTCAGCAGAATCGCAATGTGATATCGCTGGCGTGGGTCGTCGATCGAGAAACGGATCGGTACTTCGGTCAGGAAGGACGGTCGGGGCAAGGCTGTGTTGAGCTTTGCATAATGCGGTTCGACATCCAATAGCAACTCATAGCTTCCGCGTAGAAACGTCTCGCCCTCGAAGAGCGGAGCGTCAGTGCGCCCGCCCTGATTTGTATTGAAGGTGCGCATGGGCCGGTATGCACTTCCGTCAAGCATGGAAAGACTGACGCGCATTCCCGATGCCGGCAAACCGGTCCAGATATCGATTGCATGCATCGTGAGCCGACCTGGGCCGTTCGTTTTGACGGATGCGGCAGGCGGGGCAGCTTCCGGTACGCTCGCGCAGCCCGCCAATGCGGATGTGCCCGCAGCCAGTCCGGCCGCAAGGAAGTGCCGGCGATTGAGCCTCGTTATCGTCATGCCACTTTCCTTTCCGAATTCTCTTGTGCCGAATATCTGGACAGCAATCGATCAAGGCGCATGCCGACGATATCGAATATCTGCTCGAGATTGTTGTGGAATTCGATCTCCGTATCATGCTGCAGGCGGCGCTCGAATTCCTTGAAAATCTCGGATTTCGAATAGTTGCGCACCGCGATAATGAAAGGAAAGCCGTGTTTGGCGCGGTAAGCGGCGTTAAGCCGCTGCATGGATTTCATCTCGTCCTTCGACAAGGCGTCGAGTCCTGCACTTGCCTGCTCGCTGACTGAATTCGTCGTCATGGTGCCCTCCTGGGCCTCTTTTCCGGCGAGGTCAGGATGCGCCCGAAGCAAATCGAGAATTTGTGTCGTCGGAGCATGGCGCACCGCGTCAAACATCGCCTGATACAAGGTGTCGTAAGTCGCGAAAGGCTGGGCTTTCCATGCCGACTGGGCAACCCAGGGGGAATGCTCGAACACGTTGCCGAAAGTATCAATGAAAACTGCGCTGCCCATGCGGTTGATTGCATTCAAATCCACTTTGTCTCCTTCTTTGAAGCCTTGATTTGCACGATGCCGGCTCGTCCATGATTGAATTGAAACCGCAGCCGGACGGTTGGATGGACTATAGTTGGGGCTCGTTTTGCATACAATCTTGATTCTGTTATAGTCCGGATAACAACGCCGGAATGCAATATTGTTGTGGTTTCCGCTGGTCTACTTTCGCCCCTGCTGACATGTCGCGTTCTGCTGATCCCTTGGATACATTCCTGCTGCGTGTGCTGGAGACGCTCATCAACGAACGCAGTGTCTCCAAGGCGGCCATCCGGCTCAATCAGTCGCAGCCTGCCATCAGCGCGGTATTGAAGCGTTTGCGCGAGATGTTCAACGACCCTCTGCTGGTACGCGAACGGGGTCAGATGATTCCCACCGAACGGGCACTGGAGTTGGTGACATCGGCACGCGTCATCTTGAATGAAACGGCACGCATGCTCGCCGAGCCGTCGAATTACGTTGCCGCGACTTCGCAACGGGAATTTCGTATCGGCGCCGCCGACTTCATGATTGCCACGTTTCTGAATGAGGTCGTCAAGCGTCTCCGTTCAGAGGCGCCATTAACTCGACTGACGGTCATCCCATTGCGGGGAGACCTTGATTACGAAGCCGCGCTTGCGAACGGGGACCTGGATCTGGTGATCGGTAATTGGCCCAATCCGCCGCCTCAGCTGCATCTTGGCGTGCTCCTGGAGGACGACGTTGTCTGTCTGATGGGAAGGGATAACAGGCTGGTCCGGGAAATGACGCAGAGCGACTACCTGGCCGCAGCGCATATCGTTCCGCTCTCCTATTCAAATGCCCATCGCGGCGTGGTCGAGACGCACTTGTCAAGCATGCGTTTGTCTCGCAATGCGGTCATAACGCTGCCGTTTTTCGGAATGGCGCCCTATCTCCTGTCACAAACGGATCTGGTGTTTACCACAAGCCGGCATTTTGCCGAGTACCATGCGAAATTTCTGCCTTTGGCCATCGTCGAACCGCCTGTCCCCTTCCCGAAGATGCGGTTCTATCAACTCTGGCATGAAGGTACACACCGCTCGAGGGCGCACGAGTGGTTAAGACAGCTCTTCACCGACGCCAGCAGACATGCGCAACAGAAGATTGGCATCAGCAAACCAACAAAGCTGCCGCCTGTGAAGCAGCATGTTGTTCCGCGATGAGCGGCTTTCCAACCGGCCTATTCAACAAGTCTGAAGTTGCCACAATGCCTGAATTCTGGTTCATGAATGGCTTGACCCGTCTGCATTTTCACAAATGGCTGCTTTCTTACTTAAGTCCAGACATGGGCGCACTGTCTGATAATTTCAGGATGCAGCCCTTGTCTGCCTGTCGACTTTACAGAAAACGGACACTCAACTCCCGGGTAAAGCCGTGCTGTGATGCAGCACCGCCTTTATTGGCGGCCGCTATGGTCAGGCAGGTACTTCAAGGCGCATCCATGCCTTTGGATTTAAGCGCTGATTTTGCGCTGCCACTGCCCAGCAGCGTGAGAAAGGCCTTTGCCGCAGACTGCTTGCCGGATGCGGCGCCGATGCCCCCGGCATAGACGGTTTCATTCTGGATGTCCGCAGGCAGCGGACCGACGAGTACGGCGCCTGGCACCGCCAGAATTTCACTGATCTGGTGAATGCCGATGTCGGCCTCGCCGCTGACCACGCGCTGCGCGACCAGTCCGCCCGGCACCAGTACCGCCTTGTCACGAACCTGCGCGGCGATGCCCAGTCTGTCGAATAGTTTCGCGAGATAGATGCCGCTTGAACCGCCGGCTGCGGGGTCAATGTAGGCAACTTTGGGCGCGTCGAGCAATGACTTGCGAAAGGCGTCGACCGTGCTGATGTCAGGGGCGGGCTGTCCCAGCCTGATGGCTACACCGATAGATACGCGGGCCAGCTTCACAATGCTGTCCGCCGTTATCTTGCCGGCTTGCGTCAACTGGATCAATGCCTCCGGCGTCAGAACGGCCACATCAAAGGCTTCGCCATCCTTGATGCGGCGAACCAGTGCGCCGGCGGTATCATTTTCCACCCGCAGGGTATGGCCGCTCTCTTTTTCGAACTCGGGCGCCAGCAAGGCAACCACTGGCTTGAAAGCGCCGGCAGTCAGCACTTTTACCTCCTCCGCGTGTGCCGGGTGCAGGCAGCTTGCCGTGATGGCCAAGGCGGCGATCCATGCGTTTTTTGTGACGTTCATCCCGTGACCCTTTCGCTGGGCGGCGCAAATGTTTTTTGATTGCTGTAGCTTAACCTAGAAAATTTGCCCAGGTGGGAGAGGGAACCCTACAGCCGACTAACGTTACCTATCATAAGCATTTTTCAAGGAATTCGAAATCTCGCCTTTAATGACTGCAAATGGCCCACAGGCGTCCTATGCGCGGGCAGAACCGGCAGCGTCTCTGCGCCCGATTCCGCACGCCGTCCTCACAGGCTGGAGTCGCGCGAAGAGACGCAAGGTGAAGCGAACCTTCGGGTTGAAGAAGGTCGGTCATTGGTATCTGCTCGTGGCGTGGGCTGCGATACCTTGTTAACCTGGCGCTCAGGAAACAGGCAGGAAGCTCAGGCCTCTGGCGCCGTCCAGACCAGATTCCACAGGTGACCATCAATGTCCTCGAAACCCTGGTCATACATGAAGCCATGGTCCTCCGGCGGGTGCGGCGTGCGGCCGCCGGCAGCAACCGCCTTGGCGATGAGGATGTCGACTTCTTCCCGACTTTCGCAGCTCAGGCAGATGACGACTTCGTTGGCTTCCTTTGCCTGCGCGACGGGCTTGCCGATCAGGGACCTGAAGAAAGGCTCGGTCGTCAGCATGGCCTGAATGGTCTCACCGACGATATTCATGAGTACTGCGTTCTCGCCGCTGATTCGGTCATTGAACGTAAAGCCAAGCGCGGAAAAGAAGGCCTTGGACTTGTTCAGGTCTTTGACTGGCAGATTGAGGATGATCTGTTTGTTCATTGCGTTTCCCTGGTAAAGATGGAATGGACAACCGGTGCTTCATCCCTGCGACGGATGGCGGCGCACAAAATCGACACGCGTTCGAAATTATATTTCTCCCAAAATGGTTTGTGCGGAGTCTCACAGGGACGCACGACTCATGGAGGCGCGGATGTCCGTGGATTCCACTGCGGCCCCAGGTTCTTCGGACAGTCCTTCCCTGTTGCATGTGGATGATCGTTTCTCCATTACTTGCAGCACCTCGCGGATGTCTGCTCTTGGCCTGCAGAGGGAGAATGCTCGTTACGGCAAGCGCCTGTTGGGTGCGGCATAGCCGCCGCAGACAGTAGGGCGCAAAGTGATGTCACCCCGAGGAGGACAGGCGTCTCGACCGGCAACCGCGCATACTGATAATTCCGCTAAAATGCTCATTTTTGACCTTCCCAACACCATGAAACGAAAACTCATGCTCATGGAAGCAATTCTTGGGAAGCTTCTGGACGCGCCAGCACCGCTACTCAACGTACCCGGCATCGCTCAGCGTCTGAACACGGAGCACACGGCTTTCCGCAACCACCCGCACCGGTTGCCGGACAAGGGCTGGGTCGCTGAAGTGAAGAATGGTTTCTGGCGGATGATGAACGCGGGACATGATTCCCTTGAAGGAAACCAGGTATAGAGGATTTCTTTGAAGTCGCTCGGGTAGGCTTCCCTGGCAATGACCTACGAAGCTTGCCTCGATGAAGTGACCACACTCATTACCGAGATGTACGACGTGAGCGAGAAGGCTGCGATAAAGCAGGTGATTCATGCGCAGGCAGCGGCGCTGAAGCGGCCGAAGCCATCTCAACAACCCCGTCAGCCGAAACAAGCCCGGGCTAACACCCGCAAAGATTAATCGCAAATCCAAGTAGGCAGCAGAAAACCCCATGGACGACAGTTTGACGAACGACGAATACGAAGCGCTTGCGCAGATCAGGATGGCGCGCAAGGGGGAACGACCAAGCGCATGCGTTGCGCGAAATGCGAAGGCACTGATCGGCCTGAAATACGTCACCCGCGGGAAGGATGGCGCATTCATGCTAACTGAGAAGGGACAGCAGACTTTGTTCGTCAAGCGTTGCATCGACGGCTTGCGCACGATGGCGGCCAGTGCCGTTGCTACCGCTGCTCCCGCGAAGCTGGAGGGCGATGTAGCCGCCTTCCTCAGCAGGAAGGGGTTGATCGCACCACATACAGCGGGCGAAGGTTTCGAACTGACGGCACGCGGACGCGAATCGCTGGCGGATATCGAATCAAGGGACAGCAAGCCATGAGCGAAGGGCCGAAAAGACCCACTTCCTGGTCCGGCTTATTCCTACTCTAATCCTGGTCCGCCTTGTCTTATGGCGCACGGCGAACAATCCCGCGCACCAAAACACCCATCCCGGTTGATTTTCGATCTGGGACGGATGCTACGACTTAAGTGCGACTGGCGAGTATGTCAGTTAACTCGAAATGTTTTTGCGCTGCGACAGGTGTCCGAAGTCATGTAAATGATCACATGCCGGACGGGAACGTCCTGGGTACGCGAAGACGCGAACAACGCAATCTGAAAGGTCAACCGCTCATCTCGACTCTAACCGGCTTGTCGCCTCGCCCCGAAGCGGACATTCAACGTTCGCAATAACCGGCGCATGTCAATGGGTCAGTGTTGATGTATAAGTGATATACGTTCAGGTTACTCGTCCTTCACTTCTATAAAGTTCACAGGCAAATCGGAACGCGGAATGAGCCACAGTCTATGATTACTTACTTCTGAAGGAAGCATTGATAACCGATCAGAGGGGCTTCGCTTTGAAATCTTGTAGATTACGTCTATCCGTTCAGGATCAAATTCTCGCCTTATGGAAAGAAGCGTTACATTCGAGCTAGTACCAATAGATTTGGTGCCATGAAAGATGGCGAGCATCATATGTTCAGAGAAATTGATTACTGGTGCCCATTGAATCTCGCTTTGTAAGTCGTGGGTCCATATCCGTTCTAGCCCTTTTGAGCCTCGAACCACAACGCGAAGTTCCCTTGGGGAAGCTACAGATTTATTACCTATTTCAATATATGGGACGTCCTTGCTTACCTTTCCATCCGTCGCGTACGACGAAGGTCCGTGCAAAAGGGCTAGCGCGAGAAGCACACTGATTCCAACTTGAGAAACAGTTTTTCGCATGCTCATCCGATATAACTGTAATTTATATGGCATGTACTGCTGCTACGCACGGCACAGGCTAACAAGCACCAGATCATGTCGCAGCCAAGTTATTGTTTGAAAAGTGTTTTCAACATAGTTCAAATGTTGATGATGGTGCCGTGCCGGCTGCTGCCTTCAATGCCGCGGATGAATTCGCGGCAGCAGCAGAACGGGCCGTAGAGGTTGGTTCGCAGTACGTTGTTCCATTCCTCATCCGAGGTCGCGCTGACCGACTTGCCGGGGCCGCCGGTTCCGCTGTTATTGACGAGGATGGTCGGCGTTCCCAAGCCCTCCCCCGACGCTTTGGAACACCCGGGCGACCGATGCCGAATTCCTTTGGTCCAGCTGGCCACCGCAGCTTTGCCGCCCGTCGACTCGACGCGGCAGGCGGTATGCTCGGCGCCTTCTTCCGCGAATGCGATCGCCGTGGCCTGTCCGATGCCGGAGTCCGCTCAGGTAACAATCACGAGCTCTCCGTAGAATCTTTTCCGTTCCATGAAACTTCCGCTTCGAGGCTCAGGGCCGAGCGGTTTCAGCGCAAGTCGACGGGCCTGGCGTCGACCTTCATGCGGAACAGCACATAAGGCTTGCGCCGCAAATCCTGTCCGCCGTGATAGCTGGCCTGCCGGTGCAGCTGATTTGCGGTGACATACAAATAGCCGTCGGCGGCGAGCGACATGGTGTCGGGCCAGAGCAGCCGGGGGTCGTGCACCAGCGGTTCCCATTCGCCGTCGGGCTTGCGACGCAGCACGGCATTGTGCTCATAGTCGGTGGCATAAATACGCCCTTCGGCATCCGATTCCAGGCCGTCCGAACCGCAGCCCTTGTCGCCTTCGTCGACCACGGTTGCGATCACGTCGGCATCGCTCAGCGACGCATCGGCGAGCGCTTCGGCCGACACGCTGTAGAGGCGCCGGCTGCCCAAGGGGCAGTAGTACAGCCGCTTGCCGTCGGCACTGATCGCAATGCCGTCCGCGCCCATCGACGGCGAGGGCTTGAGCGTGCCGTCCTTTCCGCGCTGGACGAAAGGCCGGCCTTCCACCACCGGCATGAAATTGCGGATATCCTGGGCCTTCGTCGAGGGATGGTCATGCAGCCGGCGCCAGCTTTTTCCGCTGGCGAGGTCAACGACGATGATGCCGTTGGGGCCCTTGCCCGAGGAATCGGTGATGAAGGCCATGCCTTCCTGTCCCAGCCGCAGGTTGAAGCGCACGTCATTCAGATAGGTCGTCGGCAGCGCCACTTCCTGCGGAAACAGGATCTTGCCGACCACGGTATCGGTGACAAGGTCCACACATACCAGCTTTGGCCCGCCGTACTGGGTGGGCTTGAACAGCGGGCTGCCCGTATCGAGTATCCACAGCCTGTCGGCCGGATCGACCACGACGCTCTGCACCGACACCAGCGCCGCAGCCGGGTCCTGCGGATCGGTGGTATTGAAAGCAAGATCGGGATAGGCAACCGGCTTGCCGTCGCGCAGTTCGGCGACGGTGAATTGCACGTCGTCCCCCCATTTGGGAAAGTTGACGAAGATGCGTCCCTGCTTCGATACCGTGACGCCGGTGGGCATGGCACCGTCGAAGAAGGCAACGGGCTCGAGCGTGCCCAGCGGCTCGTCGCCTGCGACCTCGGGGGAAAGATTTGACATGGACTTCTCCTGCGGAAATGAAGCTTGCAAATGGAGTGCGTTACTGCCGCACAAGGGTAAGTGATGCTCACATCAGAGCGACCGCTTGGTTCATGGCGAGTTCACGTGCATGCCGATCAGGCGGCGGATGAATACGCCATGGAAACATCCGACACGCTGTACGAGTCATCGGGATTGCAAGGTGGCCGCATGGTCGGAACTTGAAGACCGGAACGCGAAGAAATCTAAAGAAGCCCGCGGAAATTTTTAATAAAACCCCGATGCATTGGTATTTCGCTCTCTCTTGCGCGGCCGGGACGCAGGCGGAGTGTCGCGAACCACTGGTTTGCGCTGCCGTAGCCGAACCGGCTTGCAGGCCGATTCGTGGACTGGAGTGGAGTTGGGGCGAGGGCGATTGTCGAGAAGAGCGGCCTTGACAACGCCCCTCATCCCCGGCCCTTCTCCCGCCTGCGGGAGAAGGGGGAAAAGACATGGAGGGGGCAAACAACTTTTGCTGCCCTACTATATTGATTCCGCTATATAAGCAGTATTCCCTATATTCGGTATCCAACATCGCCGCGAGCCGATATCTTTTCCAAAAGCAATCGGCCGGCCTTGTCATCTCTTTCCATGGACGGCGTTGCAACGCCATTCATGCACAGGGATTTTCATGCCGGGCTTACCAAATCATTTAGATATCCACCTGATACGCATCCTGCATCTCGTCCTCACCGAAAGGAACGTATCGCGCGTCGCACTGAAACTTAACCAGCCGCAGCCGTCAATCTCGGCATCGCTGCGCAGGCTGCGCGAGCTGACCGGCGACCCTCTGCTGGTGCGAGGCGCACACGGCATGATTCCCACCCAGTATGGCGAAAGCCTGCTGATGCCGGCCAAGCAGATCCTCGACCAGGCCGAAAGGCTGTTCGCCGGGAAGGGAACCTTCGTCCCCCAGCAGGAGGCGCGCACCTTCCATATCGCCGCACCCGACTACCTGGACAGCCAGCTGCTGCCCAATATCGTGGCCAACGTGCGGCGCGAATCGCCGAAGAGCTCGGTAGTGGTGCACAGCGTCGCGCGCGAGATCGATTACCTGAAGCTGCTCTCCGACGGTACGCTGGACGTGGTGATCGCCAACTGGGAAGAGCCGCCGCAGCATCTGCACATGTCGAAGCTGTTCGACGACGAGATTGCCTGCGTGATGCGGGCCGACTGCGCCTATGCGCTGCGCACCGAACCCGATGCGATGACGGTGGAAGATTATCTCTCGCTGCCCCATGTCGCGCCGTCGCAAATGCTGGCGGGCTATTTCGGCGTGATCGAGTCCTTCCTGTCGCGGCACGACATGCATCGCAACGTGGTGGTGGAATCGGCTTACTTCGGCATGATCCCCTACCTGCTGATGCGCAGCGACCTGGTGCTGACGACGGGAAGGCAATTCACCCGCTTCTTCGAACGCAACCTGCCGCTCAAGCGCTTTACCGTGCCCATCAAGTTCCCGACCATGCGCTTCTACCAGCTCTGGCACGACCGTGTGCATCACGCGCCGGAACACAAATGGCTGCGCGACCTGATCTCCGCGACCACGGCGGAACTGGTATCCAGCTGAAACGCCTTGCAGGCTGCGCCGACCGCTATCGCCGTATTCCTATGACGGATATACGAAGGCCGCTATCCCAAGCATGGCGGCCCTGGCACATGATCTTGCATGGAGACGAGGTCTATGTCGGATCTCTTATAACGATAGAAGGAGCATGCAATGGCGCTGCTGGAACGGCTTTTCAAGCTGAAGGAGCAGGGAACGGATGTCCGCACGGAACTGATGGCGGGCTTTACCACTTTCCTGACGATGGCCTACATCATTTTCGTCAATCCTTCGATCCTGGGCGATGCCGGCATGCCCAAGGATTCGGTATTCGTCGCAACCTGCATCGCGGCCGCCATCGGCTCGCTGATCATGGGCCTGTACGCGAACTACCCGATCGCGCTGGCGCCGAGCATGGGCTTGAACGCCTATTTCGCCTATGGGGTGGTCAAGGGCATGGGCTATACCTGGGAGGCGGCGCTGGGCGCGGTGTTTATTTCCGGCAGCATCTTCGTCGTCATCAGCGTCCTGCGCGTGCGAGAGCTGATCGTCAGGGGCATACCGCCATCGATCAGGATCGCCATCACCGCGGGCATAGGCCTCTTTCTGGGCATCGTGTCGCTCAAGAGCGCCGGCATCATCGCAGCCAATCCGGCGACCTTTGTTACCCTGGGAGACCTGCACAAGCCGCAGGCCCTGCTCGCGATCTTCGGCTTCTTCCTGATCGTCGCGCTGGATCATCTGCGGATCAAGGGCGCGATCCTGATCGGCATCATGACGGTGACCCTCCTCAGCTTCGTGTTCGGCGGCAACCATTTTGCGGGCGTCTTCTCGGCCCCGCCGTCCATCGACGCGACACTGTTCAAGCTCGACATCTCGGGTGCGCTGTCGGTCGGCATCCTGAACGTGGTGCTGGTGTTCTTCCTGGTCGAACTGTTCGACGCCACCGGCACGCTGATGGGCGTGGCCAGCCGCGCCGGCCTGCTCAAGGAAGGCAAGATGGAGCGCCTCAACAAGGCCCTGCTCGCCGACAGCGGCGCCATCCTCGCGGGTTCGGTGCTCGGCACCTCAAGTACGGCTGCCTATATCGAGAGCGCCGCCGGCGTGCAGGCAGGCGGGCGCACGGGCCTCACCGCGGTCGCGGTCGCTGCGCTGTTCCTCGGCTGCCTGTTTATCGCGCCGCTTGCCGGAACGGTGCCCATGTATGCCACGGCACCCGCGCTATTCTATGTCGCCTGCCTGATGACGCGCGAACTGGTGGAATTGAACTGGGCCGATACCACCGAAAGCATTCCTGCGGTCATTACCGCGCTGCTGATGCCCTTCACCTACTCCATCGCCAACGGCGTCGCATTCGGCTTCATTTCCTATGCAGTGCTCAAGATGTTCACCGGCCGCCCGAAGCAGGCGCCGGTCATGGTGTGGGCCATTGCGGTGATCTTCGTGTTCCGCTATGCCTTCATCGGAGCGGAGTAGCGCAGACACCAGGCAGTGATAAAAAGCCGGCCGGTTGGCCGGCTTTTTTATTTACCGTGATGTCGATGGACGTCGACAAATATCTATATAGCGTGCTGGCGCCGCATCTATCATGAATCGGATGGGCTACGGCTCAGGCGGCTCACTGTTGTCGCAAGGAATATTCGATCCCCCAAACTTGGTTCAAGTGTTCGAGATTCGAGCGTAATCCTTGCTGTCCCTCATTCGATTGCGCTCATCCCTTAGAACTAAACGATCGCTTGCATTTCTAACATGTTATGGACGGACAAATTTGTCTCCGCCAAAAGATGTTCGGCGGCACAGGTATGCCGGATCGAAGGTCTCCAAACAGCCGTAATCAACCAATAAACAGGAGTGATAGCAATGGCAGATCAGAACAAGGATGGAAAGGCACCCATCTCTAGCGGCGTTCAGCCGGGACCGGGTGAAAGGCTGCAGGACGCAGCATCGCTGACATCGGGCACTTCAGGCTCGACCGGCACCTCCAGCACGCTGGGCGCCGCGGGCAGCGGCGGCACGACCGGTACAAGCGGTACGACGGGCACGACAGGTGCAAGCGGCCTGACCGGAGCGTCCGGGTCCACCAATACGCCGGGCGCATCGAGCGCAAGCGGTACATCAGGCACAACCGGCACCCGGAGTGCAGGATCAACCGGGTCGACGGGATCGTCAGGCGTCTATGGATCGACCGGCACATCCGGCACGACAAGCGCGGCAGGCAGCAGCGGCGGCGTCGAAGCCGACGTGCTGACCAGCGGCGGCACGACCGGTATCGGCACTGGCACTGGCGCTTCGGGCACCATGTCCGCCGCGACTGACAAGGTCAAGGAAAGCAGCGCACGCATTGCCGAGCAGGCACGGCAGTATGCCGGCGACATGGCAAGCAAGGTCAAGGAATCCAGCCGCTCCATGTTCGACCAGCGCAAGGAAACCGCGGTCGGCCAGGTCGACAATGTCACCAATGCGATCCGCAGCACCGCATCCCAGCTGCACGGACAGGGGCAGGACCAGGTGGCCCAGTATGTCGACATGCTGGCGGACCAGCTGGAAACGCTGAGCAACCGGCTGCGCGAGAAGGATCTGGATACCCTCATCGATGACGTGCAAAGCATTGCGCGCCGCGCGCCCGGCACCTTCTTCATCGGCGCCGTCGCGACCGGCTTCCTGCTGGCACGCTTCATCAAGAGCTCCTCCGAACGCCACTACCAGCAGCAGCTCGACCTCTCCGAAAGCAACTGGCGCACCTCATCCTCGACCCGGCCGGTGGAAGCCGACATGACTTCCAGCGACGCAGTCGGAGCATCGGGCATCGGCGCCGATGGCACGCCGGGCACGGGCCTCGGCACCACGGGAACCGGTGTCGGCAGCTCGACCAGCTCCCTGAACGGCACCGGGACCCGGAGCGGAGGTAGCTCGCTATGATGATCGACAAGAGCGACAAATCCCTGCCGGCGCTGTTCTCGGATCTGACCCGGGATGTCGTCGATCTGGTCCGTCAGGAGATTGCCCTGGCCCGTTCGGAGCTGTCGACCAAGATCACGCATGCCCAGGCGGCCCTGACTTCGGTGGCCATCGGCGCGGCGATCCTGCTGGCGGGTCTGTTCATCCTCCTGCAGGCGCTGGTGAAGGGCATCGAGATGATTCTTCCGCCTTCGGTGGCGCCGTGGCTGGCGCCCCTGATCGTCGGCCTGGTCATCTGCGCGATCGGTTTCGTGCTTCTCAAGGGCGGCGCCTCGAAGCTGACTGCGGAAAACCTGCTGCCCCACAAGACCATGGACTCGCTCAAGCGGGATAAAAATCTAGTCGAGGAGAAAATGCAATGAGAGAAAATATCGACAATCGCAGTCCGGAAGAAATTGAAAGCGACATCGAGCGCACCCGCGCCGATTTCAGTTCGACGATCGACGCGATCCAGCAAAAGCTGACGCCCAGCGAATTGAAGAACCAGGCGGTCGACTATGCACTGTCGACCACGCCCGGCGCGGTCAGCGTGGGACTGGTCAACATGGTCCGTGAAAATCCGATCCCGGTGGCCATGATCGGCATCGGCTTCGCCTGGCTGCTCGCGGCCTCGCGCCAGCCGACCACCTATGTCGCCGGCACCCGCCGCCGGGCCGGACGCCGCGGCACGTCCTATCCGGACATGGAAACCTCTACCTATGACAGCACCTTCGACACGACCAGCCGCGGCGTGCGCACCGACCGTGTCGGCCGCACCAGTTATTCCACCGGCCGCGGCACCAGCGAAGGCATGCTGAGCCGCGCGCTGTCGAAGGTCAGCGAAACCGCGCAGGGCCTGAAGAGCAAGGCGAGCGAGACGGCCCAGGAACTCAAGAGCCGTGCCAGCGACACCGCCCAGGGCTTGAAGAGTCGGGCCGGCGATGTCAGCCAGCGCTTGAGCAGCACGGCTTCGGATATGGGCGGACGCGTGCAGAACGCCGGCCAGAGCGCCCGTTCCCGCCTGCATGACACTGCGCAAAGCTCGCAGGTGCGCATGAGCGAGATGGGTGAAATGTCGAAGGCTCAGTATTACCGTACCAAGGAAAGCGTGAGCCAGATGATCGACGAGCAGCCGCTGATCGTCGGCGCGCTCGGCATTGCGCTCGGCGCCGCGCTGGGTGCAACGCTGCCGTCCACCCGCCGCGAGAACGAGCTGATGGGCGAAGCCCGCGACAACCTGCTCGGCAAGGTCAAGGAAACCGCGCTGGAACAGGCCGAGGCGGTGAAGCAGACCGCCATGCAGTCTGTGCAGCGCGTGACCGAAGTGGCCAAGGAAGAAGCGGCCCGCGTCAAGGACGACGTGTCGAGCTCGGTCATGCAGGGCAAGGACCAGCAGGGTTCTTCCTCGGGTACGACTGGCGGTACAGGTACGAGCACCTACGGCGGCCTGTCGGGTCAGCAAAGCATCCACTGATCTCTTGCAGTCTTGAATGGGCCCGGATGCAGCAGCATCCGGGCCCATTTGCATTTGCGGAAGATATTTGCGGCCTGCTCTGCTTCTCTGCTTCTGCTCCCGCTTCTGATCCCGGCCTGCCCGTTACCATGGGATGTCCGTGCGCTTCGCCGGCACCGGCAGCCTATGTATCAGGAACTGGACCGCTGCACCTTCAATACCTTCGCCGACTCCTCGGCGATTCTTTCCTCGCTCAGTTTTTCATCCGCGGCATCGGCGGTCAAACCTTCCTGCGTAGCGCCGGCGGGTGCGTCATAGACCAGTTCGACCAGGACCGGAAAATGATCCGAACCGTAGGAAGGCAGGCGCTTGATGAACGACAAGGTGAAGTGGCGACTGTGGAAGAGGTGATCCAGAGGCCAGCGCATGAACCAGTGGTCCGCATGGAAGGTGTTGAACATGCCCCGGCCCACGCGTGGATCCAGCAGGCCGCTGATCTTGCGGAACAGGCGGGTAGTGCTCGACCAGGCGACATCGTTCAGGTCGCCGGCAACGATGACGGGGCAGTTGAGCTCCGAGACATGCTTGGCCACTACCAGCAGTTCCACGTCGCGTGCGGCCGACTCTGCGTTTTCCGTCGGGCTGGGCGGCGTGGGATGAAGGAAATGCACCTGCACCCGCTGGCCCGAGCCTAATACGACGGTGGTATGCATGGACGGAATGTCGTCTTCCACCAGAAAGCGCGTTTCGCTGTCCTCGAGCGCAAGCCGCGAGTAGACGTGCATGCCGTACAGATTTTCCAGAGGGCATTTGATGGTGTAGGGGTACTCTGCCTCCAGCACGTCGAGCTGGCTCTGCCACCATGCATTGGATTCCAGCGTAATGAGGATATCCGGCTGGTGCTGGCGGACCAGCGCCAGGAGTCCGGCGGCATTGCGGTTGGTCGCAAGGACGTTCGAGGCAAGAATGCGAATCCGGTCGTCGGACGGCGCATCCCTTGCGCACAGCTTGACTTCGTTCGGATAGGGCCGGGTGTAAGGAAAGATCCACCATCCCTGATAGGCAATGCAGCCCAGCGTTGCCGCGATGACGGCTTCATCGGCAAATTCCGCCAGGTCCAGCAGAAACAGTTCGGCCGCCAGCAGCGCCAGGCCGGCCGCCGCGATCTGCAGGCGAGGGAAATCCAGGTCGCGGACCCACCAGTGGGTGGAGCGCGACAGGGGCAGGAGAGTTGCCGTCACCAGAACGGCAGTCAATGTCAGGATGACGGCGAAAGACATGGTCTTATTGTCGTTGAGACACCGGCTTGCGTGATGAGCCTGCGCAAGACCTTCGGCGGCGCAAGCCTGATCGCGCTCCGGGGCCCTTCACCAGCTTCCGGTTTCCTGGCTCGCGTACCAGCCGAGGAGAAAGGCATTCCAGCGCACATTGACCGGAACGCTCCAGTAGCCGTCGCCTTCCCGCTCGAGGTTCCATTCGGGCGGCTGGTGCAGCGCTTCAAACAGCTTGCGCGCGGTGTGGTTAGTGCGCAGGCTTGCCTGGCTTTTGATGTTGTGCAGTGCAGAATCGGATACGGCCATGGTGGGGGGTCGGTCATGGAAACGCTGTCTGGCGTCATTATTCCTTGGAACACCGAGGAGCGTAAAAATTGCATGCCGGCCCCAGCCTGCAGCCGCTCTCCTGTTGCGCCGCGCCGGTACAATCAGCTGCTGCAATTTCATCAATCCCTCGCCAAGCCCAAAAGACAGAAAGGACAGGTACGCCGATGACTTACATGCTCTTGATCATGGAACCGAACGGCCAGCGCGCAACGCGCAGCGAAGCCGAAGGCCGCGCCGTCTATGACCGCATGCTGCGGTTTGCCGATGAACTGCAGGGAGAAGGGCTGCTGCTCGGCGCGCAGTCACTGGCTTCCCAGGCAAGCGCAACCCGTGTCAGCAGGCGTGACGGCCGGGCACAATTGATGGACGGCCCCTTCGCGGAAGCCAAGGAAATGGTCGGAGGTTTCTTTCTTGTCAATTGCAAGACGAAAGAGGAAGCGATCGCGCTGGCGGCGCGCTGCCCGGCAGCGGAATGGTGCACGATCGAAGTCCGCAGCCTTGCGCCGTGCTATGAAGCCTGATCCGGGACGGGGAATGAATCTCCGCCGAACATTCTGAAATATTTTCCAGATATTTTTGCAAGCCGTGTCGATTTCCGGTGCATTCGCTCGTCGTGTCAATGAAAGCCGGACTTCCGGGGGATGTCCTCCCGGATCCCGCGATCGGAAACCGGGAGAACTCCATGCGATACATGATCATCGTCAAAGCCTCGGCCGAGTCCGAACGGGGCGACATGCCCGACGACCAGCTGGTTGGCGCAATGGCGGACTACCACGAGCAGCTGGCCAAGGCCGGCGTGCTGCTGGACGCGTCCGGCCTGCAGCCGACCTCCAGGGGCTGGCGCATCCAGTACCGGCAGGGAGAGCGCCGGGTGGTCGACGGTCCGTTTGCCGAGACCAAGGAGCTCGTCGCGGGCTATACCATCATCCAGGTGCGGTCGCGGCAGGAAGCCCTGGAATGGACACGCCGCTTCCCCTCACCGCAGGGCGAAGCCGCCGACTGCGAAATCGAGGTGCGCCAGTTATATGAGCTCGAAGATTTCCCGCCCAGCGACGGGCTGGAAAAGTTTCGCGCGTTGGACAAGGGCACCGAGACGGCGCAGTGAAACCTTCGCGCAGCCGGTGACAACACCGCAGCATATTGACCGCGACTCGAACATTCAAAAGGACACGCCATGACACAGCAGATCTTCGTCAATCTCCCGATCCGGGACATGAACCGCTCCAAGGAATTCTTCACCAGCCTCGGCTTTTCCTTCAATCCGCAATTTACCAACGACCAGGGCGCCTGCATGGTGGTAGCCGACAATATCTTCGTGATGCTGCTCGTGGAAAGCTTCTTCCAGACCTTCACCAAGAAGCCCGTGGCCGACGCCTCCAAGTCCACCGAGGTGCTGGTCTGCCTGTCGTGCGAGAGCCGCGCCAAGGTCGACGAACTGGTAGCCAAGGCGCTGGCCGCGGGCGGCACCGTGCCGAATGCGCCTCAGGATCACGGTTTCATGTACGCGCACGGCTTCGAGGATCCCGACGGCCACGTCTGGGAACTGGCCTACATGGACATGGCTGCCGCCGGCGCGGCGGGCAACGGCTGATGCATTCGGCCACGCATCAGGCCATCGATGCGGTCTGGCGCATCGAGTCGGCCAGGATCATCGCCGGCGTCGCGCGCATGGTGCGCGACATCGGCCTAGCCGAGGAGCTGGCCCAGGATGCGCTGGTCTCGGCGCTGGAGCATTGGCCGACCGGCGGCGTGCCCGACAACCCGGGCGCCTGGCTGATGGCCACCGCAAAAAACCGCGCCCTCGACCATCTGCGGCGCGGCAAGCTGCACAACAGCAAGCTGGAACAGATCGGCCGTGACCTGGAAGCCCGGGAAGCCCTGATCGTGCCCGACTTCGTGGATGCGCTCGATGAAGCGCGGCAGGACGAGATCGGCGACGACCTGCTGCGCCTGATCTTCACCGCCTGCCATCCCCTGCTGTCGACCGACGCCAGGGTAGCGCTGACGCTGAAGCTTCTGGGCGGCCTGACGACGCACGAGATCGCCCGCGCCTTCCTGGTATCGGAGCCGACCATCGCCCAGCGCATCGTGCGCGCCAAGCGCACGCTGGGCGAGGCGCGCGTACCCTTCGAAGTGCCGCGCGGCGAAGCGCTGGCCGAGCGTCTGGCGTCGGTGCTGGAGGTGGTCTACCTGGTGTTCAACGAAGGCTATACCGCGACCGGCGGCGAGGACTGGATGCGCCCGGCGCTGATCGACGAGGCGCTTCGGCTCGGACGCATGCTGGCCGAACTGGCGCCGCTCGAGCCGGAAGTGCACGGCCTGGTGGCGCTGATGGAACTGCAGGCATCGCGCGCCAAGGCGCGTACCGATGCCGACGGCCGGCCGGTGCTGCTGATGGAACAGGACCGTTCCCGCTGGGACCGCCTGCTGATTCGCCGCGGGCTGGCGGCGCTGCAAAGGGCGGAAGCGCTCGGCGCGCCGCAAGGGTCGTATGTGCTGCAGGCCGCCATCGCCGCCTGCCATGCCCGCGCGCATGCGGCGCCCGACACCGACTGGAACCGCATCGCCGATCTGTACGGTGCGCTGGCGCAGGCCAATCCTTCGCCGGTGGTCGAATTGAACCGCGCGGTAGCAGTCTCCATGGCATACGGTCCGGCGGCCGGCCTGGAACTCATCGATGCGCTGCGGGAAGAGCGCTCGCTGCAGAATTACCAGTGGCTGCCGAGCGTGCGCGGCGACCTTCTGGCCAAGCTGGGGCGCAACGGGGAAGCCCGCGCGGAATTCGAAAGGGCGGCGGCGCTGGCGCGCAATGCCCGCGAACGCGCGCTGCTGCTGGAGCGCGCTGCAAAACTTGCGTGAAGATTTACCCGCGCCCCGAACGGCGCTTCGGCGCCAGCATCACGCCGGTACAGTCCGGCGCTCCGCAATGGCAGGCGAAGGCGCGCTTCACCGCTGCGGTATGGCGGCCCTCGTAGATGAGGGCGTAGTTGTAATGCAGCTCTTCGCCGCGCGCGATTTCCTGCAATGCATAGATGAAGACGCGGCCGTCTTCATGCTCCATCGCCTCGCAGTTCGGCTCGCAGCAATGATTGATGAAGCGCGCGTCATTGCCCTGGCTGCCGCCGTCGATGACCAGTCCGCTGGACAGGGTAAAGAAAAACGTGTGGTTCAGCGGGCCGCCCTTGGCTTCCGCTCGGCGCTGGGCCTCTTCCCATGCAATATGTTCACCCCGGTATTCAATGATGCATTCGCCGGGGGCAATGCGGCGGCGCGCAAAGACACCGGTGCCGTGCACATTCGACGGCTTGACGATATAGGGAAGCGTGGTCCTGCTGCGGCTGGTATGGGCGGGCATGGCGGCGTGATATGGGTTTGCGCGGACGGCTTGTGGCTTGGAACGGGTTTTGCACACAAGGCTTGCACAGATTTATACCACCATTGAACACCATGACGCTTTTCACGATCAAGCCCCTCCCGGAGGATGGCGCCTTTGCCTTCGGACGCCGGATATGGCAAGGCCTGCGGTTGGCGGTGCTGCCCGCGCTCGCGCTGTCGATGATGCTGCCGGCAGCCGGCAGGGATGCGCATGCCGCCGATGCAGGTCGACTTGCGGAGCTGATCAATGCCTACCGCCAGTCGCCCGGGCGCTGCGGCGGCGAGCCGCGCACTGCCGCAGGTCCGCTGTCGCCCGACCCGGCGCTGAACCGCATACGCCTGTCGTCCGGCTCAGATCTGCAGCAGGCTTTCAAGAACGCCGGCTACCAGGCCGCGCTTGCCGAAGCCATCATCGTCAGCGGTCCGCAAAGCGATGCCGCGGCAATGGCGCTGATCGCCGAGCGGTACTGCAAACCCTTGTCGAAGCGGGAATTCACGCGCATCGGCGTGACGCGCAGCGGAAACGTCTGGCAGGTGATTCTGGCCAAGCCGCTGCTGGCACCCGATCTCGGTGATCCTGAAGCCGCCGGCCGCAGGATTCTCGCGCTGGTTAATGCCGCCCGTGCCCGGCCGCGCAGCTGCGGCAGCCGGCGCTTCCAGGCGGCGCCGGCGCTATCCTGGAATGCCGCGCTGGCAAATGCGGCGCAGGCGCACAGCGCCGACATGGCCCGTCATAACTATTTCCGGCACAACGACAGGAATGGCGCCCAGGCCGGCGAGCGCGCCAGCCGAAGCGGCTACCGCTGGCGCCAGATCGGCGAGAACATTGCAGCCGGACAGGGATCGCCGGAAGATGCGGTCGCCGGCTGGCTTGCCAGTCCTGGCCATTGCGCCAACATCATGAACAAGGATTTCCGGGAGATGGGTGCCTGGTTCGCCATCGAGCCGCGCAGCGACTTGCAGATCTACTGGACCCAAGTGTTCGGCACGTCGAGCTAGACTGGTCAGGACGGCATGCCTGCAAGGCAATGCAGCTTGGCTGCCATGCAATGGATTTGCAGGCTTGTCACAGTTCCGGGCAGGCAGTGGAAAATTTTATGTTGCAGAGCACAGACAATTTATCTTCCTCCATTTACCGGGCTACATCGCGGTGATATTGTTGCTGGGCAATTCCAACCCTTTCTGTTTTTGCCCGCACCGCCATGCTGATTCGTGATCTGACCTCTATTCTTGTTCGTACTACCATTGCTGCCGTTTCAGTAACTGCTCTCGCCGTTCTCTTTGCAAGCTACCTCGGCAGCTAAGACCTGACGGCACCGCCGGAGGCGCGCCTTCCAGGACCGCCCTCCGGCTTGATTTCTTGTTCCTTTTCCGCTCTTCCATCCGTACTCCGCCCTTGTAGATCCATACGGAAACTTTGCGGGTGCTCAATATCCTGTTGTAGCAATCCGGCATGCTGTGTCTTCACCACGGAGGCAACATGTCAACTCTTCTGCTAAACGTCTACGAGCAATGGGTCATCCTCTTCTACATTGCTTGCGCCGTCGGCGCGATGCTGTGGTCGCTGCCCCGTGACCAGTAATTCCCTTCTTTTTCTCCTGCCTGCCTGCCCATTTTCGCAATTCCGGCATGCAACAAACTTCCACGCCGGTTACCGTGGTCATGCTGCGGCAAACAGAAAGCGCTGCGCAATCAGCGAAGGAATTTCCGCCGCCGGCAAGGCCCTGGCGATCAGGTAACCCTGCACTTCATCGCAATGCAGCCGCTGCAGGCTGCGCAACTGCTCGGCAGTTTCCACACCTTCCGCAACCACGCGAATGTCCAGTGCCTCGGCCATGGAGGTCACGGCGCGGAACATGACTTCGCCATTGCCGTCCGCGAGGGCGGTAGTGAAAGCCCGGTCGACCTTGAGCACATCCACATCGAGCTGGTGAAGCTGGGCGAGCGATGAATAGCCGGTGCCGAAATCGTCGATCAGGAGCTTGACGCCGACGTCGCGCAATTCCCCCAGCTGGCGCCGGGCCGTCACGCTGTTGTCGAGCATGGCCGATTCGGTGAGCTCCACTTCAATCAGCGACGGCTCGATGCGATGGCGGCGCAGGCAATCTCTGATGAACCCCGCCAGCCTTTCATTGCGCAACTGGTGCGCCGAAACGTTGAGCGATACAGGAACGATGGCCATGCCGCCGGCCTTCCAATCGGCCAGCTGGGCGCATACCTTCTCGATCACCAGCTCGCCCAGCGACGAAATCAATCCGGTATCTTCCGCCAGGCCGATGAATTCGTTCGGATAGATCAGTCCCCGCTCCGGGTGCATCCAGCGCACCAGCGCTTCCATGCTGCTCAGCCTGCCGCTGGCGGCTTTGACCCGGGGCTGATAATGCATCACGAACTGGTCGGAAGCGACTGCATCGCGCAGCGCCTTTTCCTTGTCCAGCTTCAGCAGCAGCGTATCCGACAGGTGGGAATGATAGAAGTGGTAACGCCCCTTGCCCGCCGCCTTGGCGGCATACATGGCGATATCGGCATGCTTGAGCAGGGTGTCGCTGTCGTCGCCGTCCTGAGGAAACAGGCTGATGCCGATGGAGGCGTTCACCAGATGGCCGGCAGAGGCGCCCAGCGTAAACGGTTCGCCGATGACCTTGACGACATGCGATGCCACCCGAGATACATCGTCGACGAGCTCGACGTTGTCCAGCACTACGATGAATTCGTCGCCTCCCAGCCGCACGACGTGATCGCTGGCGCGCAGCACGCTCTTGAGGCGGGCGGCGGCGGCGCGCAGCAGTTCGTCGCCGGCATCATGCCCGAGGGTGTCGTTGATGTTCTTGAAGTTGTCGAGGTCGATGAAGAGCAGCGCCAGCGAGCTTTCGCGCCTGCCGCTGCGCCGGATCGCTTCCGGCAGGAAGGCAGACAGCCAGTGCCGGTTCGGCAGCATCGTCAACGCATCGGTATTGGCCAGGCGCGACAGCGCGAATTCGTTTTCCTTGGCTTGCGAGATGTCGCGCATCGTCAGCGCAAGGCCATCTCCGGAACGCACCATGCGCCGGTACACCCAGGCGGCCCGCAAGCGGCTGTTCTTGGGCACCCGGAACTCGTCTTCATGAAAGCCGCTGGCAAGCGCGCGCCGAAACAGCGCAAATAGCTCCTCGCGATATTCCTTGTTCACGAACTCCGAAAACAGGTGTCCCTTGACCGAGGCTTTCGCCAGGCCGAGCAGTTCGGCGCCGCGTTCATTGCAGTCCTCGAAAAGGAAATCGGTGACGAAAGCGTCGTGGTCTCGCATCGGCCGAAGCGTATAGAAGCCTTCATTCGCCGCATCGGTGGCAAGCCGCATGGTGGCCTGGATGGCTTCCTCGCGGCGCTTGCGCCATGCCAGGCGCGAGGTGAAGAACATGCCGGCAAGGGTAAAGGCGGCCATCAGCGCGCTGATGGCATAGGCAAAACGGCGATAGGTAAAAGCGGTTTTTTCATAGGCGGCCAGGGCATTCCCTTCCGCAATGGCGGCGAGCGCCACGACCGGATACCGGTTGAGCCTGGTCCAGGACAGGAAGCGTGCCTGTCCGTCGATGAATCTTTCTTTCGGCTCGATTTCCGTTCCCGTATCGGAAAGAAAGACAGGATCCTTGCGGTAATACGTTTCGCTGGGATAGGTGCCGGTCTTGGTGGCGATCAGGGAACCGTTGAGGAACCTGACCGAGATGAAATCGCCGCTGCCGAGCATACGCGCATCATGGAAGGCAGTCAGGTAAGGCGGCTCCACGCTGACGAGGGCCACGCCGCCGAAGGAGCCGTCGTTCCCGCCCAGGCGCCGCGTGAAGCGGACGACGTCGCGGTTGAGCCGCTTGCCGGTACTGACCTGGCTGATCTGCAGGCTGCCGTCAGGGTTGTCGCGATGCCACTGGAAAAAGGACATGTCGGCGAAGCTGGGCATCTCGCGCGATTCCATCGTGGTGCTGACGATCTTGCCATCGCTGTCGAGCACCGTTGCGTACAACTGCGCACTCGCAGGAAACAGGCCGCGGTCTCGCTGGCGTTCAAGATCGATGCCCCGACCCGGCTCTTCCCAGGAATAGCGCAGCAGCAAGGTAAGCTGATCGATTTCCTGAATGGTTCTTTCAAGCTGCGAGGCGTACGCACGCGACAGGCTCGCGGACAGGCGCAATGCCGCGGCTTCCGCATTGCTTTTTTCCATCAGGATCAATGACAGGGTAAACATCCACAGGAGATAGATAGCCGAGCCTCCGACCGCCAGCCAGAGCAGCAGCGGCCACAGGTGGCCATAGGCGCCGCGCGCTGACTTCAATCTTTCGATGATGCGGTGGGCATGCGTGGGCATGGAGCGGTTCACGGGTGACTGTCATCAGTGGACAATGCAAGAACGATAAAGTTGTTCATCCTCATTGCCGCGCTGCAGTCATGCAGCCCGCGGCACGGTAAGGCATTGTCATATTGCTTGAAAAGAGATCTGGCTCGGTAAGCTTTCGTACAAAGGCGACCCGTTTGTGTCATCTCAAATCAGCGGGGAGCCGGCTTGATATCCTTCTTGTGTGCCGGCTTAGCTCACCGGGTAGAGCAGCTCAAATGTAATGAGCAGGGAGGGGGTTCGAGTCCTTCAGCTGGCACCATCCGAATTTCCGGAGACATCCGACAGTACTTGAAGGCCCGCACGTTCCAGGTGAATGTGCGGGCCTTTGTCTTGGCAGCGTCCCTTGCCGTTTATTTGCATCCATGAATATTCGGGTACATTTAATACCAATCCCAAGTCATGACATGCCGAATGAGATCGATGGATTTTTTCAACTGGCAAGGCGCGGGAGGAGTCCATAGCGGGGCTATGGATGACGAGCGCAACGCGGCCAGGTGGAAAAAGACGCGAACTCATGGCATGGAATGATTTGGGATTGGTATAAGGTACTCTTTTTGATGCCGCTCGCCCTGTCTGCAAGAGATACCTCCCATAAAACCGGGCGCGACCGAATGCAAGTTTCCGCGCTGCCGCAAATCTGCGGTGTCTCGAGGGCCGGCATCAACAGAATTGCGAATCTTGAGGAAAACATCTGAGGGCGCGGAGGCGCCGCACACTTCAAAGGAAACGGTCCAATGACAGGAAAACGCTGCTACAACAAGAAGGAAGCGATTCAATATTTCGGCATCGACCTCAGCGCTTTCGAGACATATATCGAACCCGAACTGGAAGGCAAGGGCATTGCCATCGGAAGCTGCCTGGTCTACGAAGCGCGCGATCTGGACATGGCCTGGGACGCATTCAAGAAAAAGGCGAAACGCGACGCCGCCGCGGCAGCGACTCCTGCGCCGGCTCCGTCCCCGGCAGCCGCCAAGAAACCGAAGGTACAGGTAAAAGGAGCAATGCCTTCGCCCGAATCCAGTTCTGCTGCCTGGAATGCGGCGGTCAAGAAGGTCTTGGCCAAGGACAAGTCCAAGAAGAAGTAGGCGCAAACGCATGGCAAACCATTAAAAACTGGGAAAGCAGGTCCATGTAAATCCGGTTCCCTGCATCCCGATACCGAAAAAAGCCCGCCGCAGTGTTCCTGCGGCGGGCTTTTTTCATCCATGTGACAGGTACCGTACAGATATTAGTCTTTCCATGGCGTAGCCTTCATCAAGCGCATCGCCCTTCGCAAGAGCAAGGGCGCAACGATGAAACCGCCGGAATGCCCATCACGCAAAGGCAATGCTCTGCGCCCCGGCCAGCAAGATTTTCATAAATGTGCGCGTCATTCCGGAGATGCTCGAGAAGCATTGGCGTTTTCAACCTGAAGGACATATGCAGCACATTCTCATCGTAGATGACGAACCCGGTATTACCTGCCTGTTTGCGCGGATCTTTCGCCTGCATGGCTACCGTATCACCGAAGCCAGTTGCGGCGCGGTTGCATTGGAAGTGAATCGTCTCGACCCCGTCGATGGAGTCATCACCGACTTTGTCATGCCGGGCATGAACGGGCTGCAGCTGTTGAACAGGCTTCAGGAAAAACGGCCGGCCCTGCCCGGCATCATCGTTTCATCCACGCCGCATGACGTCGGCGCCATCGGCCCATACCTCAAGGTGGTCGGCAAGCCGTGCAATGCCGATACGCTGGTGCGTATGATGCAGACGATGTTCGATGATCCCGCCCGGCTCAAGGAAACGGAGCAGCATCCCGGCGAATGAATGCGGCCTGCTGACTGCTTCTTCGGACAGCGTCAAACCCGTTGTCGCCGCATGCCGTATACTGGACCGACCTCCAACGACATGCCTTCCGCATCGCTGCCTTGAATCTGATCGCACTGATCCTGATGATGGTGCTCGCGCACATCGCCTTCACCGGCGGACGCGTCGCACTTACCCTCCTCGCCATCGACCTGCAAGCCACGCCCTTCCAGGTCGGACTCATCATCAGCCTGCTCGCGGTCATACCGATGCTGTTCTCCGTGCATGCAGGACGCTGGACCGACAGGGCCGGCGCAGCGCGCCCCACGCTGATCGCCATGCTGATGCTGTGCGCGGGTTCGGTAATGGCAGCCCTCCTGCCTTCGCTGGCGATGCTGTGCGGCGCGAGCGTGCTGCTGGGATCGGGTTTCATGATTGCGCATCTCGCCATCAACAATGCGGTCGGCCGCAGCAGCACGCCGCAGACCCGCACGCACGCCTTCTCGATGCTGGCGCTGGGCTTTTCGGTGTCCACCGTGCTGGGCCCCGTCATTTCCGGATTGCTGATCGATGCGGTCGGCCACCGCATGGCCTTCCTGCTGCTTGCAGTGTTTCCCGTCGTCGGTTTGCTGGTGCTGTACCGCAGCGGCCGTCATGAAGAACCCGCAGCGCAGCCCGAAGCGGGGCGCAGCAAGCCGCGCGTCATGGACCTGCTCGGCCATGCGCCGCTGCGCGCAGTCTTCGTCGCCAGCGGCCTGCTGTCGATGGCATGGGATCTCTTTACCTTCATGGTGCCGATTCAGGGTGCGCGCATCGGCCTCTCCGCCTCCACCATCGGGCTGATCATGGGCACCTTCGGCGTCGGCACCTTCGTGGTCCGGCTTGCGATTCCGAGGCTGATGCAAATGGTATCCCGCTGGGGCGTGCTGGTGGGCGCGCTCGGTCTCACCAGCACCATCTATCTGCTCTTTCCGCTGTTTACCTCGGTGCCGGTCCTGATGCTGCTCGCCTTCATACTCGGCCTCGGCTTGGGCTCCGCGCTGCCGACCATCATGAGCCTGATCCATGACACCGCGCCCGCCGGCAGGACCGGAGAAGCAGTGGGCGTACGCTCGACGCTGATCAATACCAGCCAGACGATACTGCCGACCGCGTTCGGCGCACTTGGGGCGGTGGTGGGCACCATACCGGTGTTCTGGACGCTGGCCGCGGTGCTTGCCTGGGGCGCCGCCTTTGCGCGGCGCAAGCAGCCGGCCAAAGACAGCAACTAAGGATTCATCAACAGTCGGTGCGCACCGCTACCACTGCCGCGCATACATGCTCTCGAATTTCTCAGCCGGCAGCGGCGCGCTGAAATAGAAGCCCTGCACCTCATCACAGCCATGCTCCTGCAGGAAGGCGAACTGCTCCTGTGTCTCCACCCCTTCGGCGATGACCCGCTGGTTCAGATTCCTCGCCAGGTCGATGATGGCGCAGGTGATGGCGGCATCGTCGCGGTCATGCGGCAGGTCGCGGATGAATGAACGGTCGATCTTGAGCGTATCGGCCGAGAACAGCTTGAGCTTGCTGAGGCTCGACGAGCCCGTGCCGAAATCGTCGATGGACACGCTCACGCCGAGGCCCTGAAGCTGGCGCATCAGTCCGATCGCATAATCGAAGTTCTGCATCACCGTGGTTTCGGTGATCTCCAGGTCGAGATAGGCCGGGCTCAATCCCGTAGACTTCAGGGCAGTGTGCACGATGTCGGCGAAATTGCCGCTGCGGAACTGGGCGGCGGAGACGTTGACCGACACCGGCAGCGGCAGGTAGCCGGCATCCTGCCATGCCTTGTTCTGACGGCAGGCTTCCATCAGCACCCAACGGCCGAGCGGAACGATCAGGCCGCTTTCCTCGGCGATCGGAATGAATTCCACCGGCGACACCGGCGGCCGGCCGTCGACCGGCTTGAAGCGGACCAGTGCCTCGACGCCGATCAGGCGGCCGTTGCTGACCGATACCTTGGGCTGGTATTCGACCACGAAGGCGCTGTCGTCGAGCGCCATGCGGATCTGCCGTTCGATGCTGGCGCGGCGCACGGCCTCATGCGTCATGTGCGGCGCATAGAACTGGTAATTGCGCTTGCCCAGCGACTTGGCGTAATACATGGCCGCATCCGCATGCTCCATCAAGGTCTGCGGTTCCATGCCGTCCTTCGGGAACACGCTGATGCCGATGCTGGCGGACAGGTACATTTCTTCCTCACCCACCTTGTAGGGCTGCTCGATGGCCGTAATGAGCTTGCCGGCGATGAGGCCGGCATCGTCGGCGGCGCGGGTCTCGGCCAGCAGCACCACGAATTCGTCGCCGCCCAGACGGGCAACGGTATCGGTTTCCCGCACCACTTCCCTGAGCCGCTGGCCGATCTGGATCAGCACGCTGTCGCCCGCCTGGTGCCCGTGCGTATCGTTGATAGGCTTGAAGCGGTCGAGGTCGATGAACAGCAGCGACACGCTGCCTGCCTTGCGGCCGGTAGCCTTAATGGCCTCGCCCAGCCTTTCATTGAGCAGCACGCGGTTCGGCAGGCCGGTGAGCGCATCGTAATGCGCAAGGCGCGCAGCCTTTTCCAGCGCCTGTACCTTTTCGGATTGCTTGATCGACACCAGGCGTTCGAACGCCAGTAGAGAACGCGCGCACCAGCCGATCACCAGAGTCAGCACCAGTGCGATGATGATGGTTTCGATGGCGAGTGCGGTACGGATATCGAACATTTCCACTTCATGGCCGAGCAGCACCAGCCAGTTCAGCAGCACCGGCGCCAGGACAGCCGTGGGCAGGAGCCGACGCGCCGCAAGGCCCGCATAGCTGCGGTTGGTGAAATAGAACATGAAACCTTGCTGCGCCTGCGCGAGCAGGATGCCGGCATTGAGCAGGATGAAGCAGGTAATGGTGGGAATGGCCACGCCGCCGTAGGCGTTGAACCGGTAAATGGATGCCAGGCCGTAAAGATAGGCTATCGCCAGCCCCAGCCATGCACAGACCGACACGGCAGCCAGCTTGGCAGCCCGCGCATTCCATCGCTTTTGCTGCAGCATCAGCAGCGCGGCTCCTGCCGCAATGAAGCCGCAGGACGTCGGCACCGACGGACGTCCGGGAAGCTGAGGGCCGTGAGCGAAAGGATCAGGCAACAGCAGTTCGTCGATGCCGATATCGATGCCGAACAGGTATTGCGCCAGGTTAATCGCACCGAGCGCCACCATGGCTGCCGCCAGGGCCTGCGATGTCCGCCTCGCGGCAGGCCGGCGATGCTTTCCGATGAATAACCAGAGCGACACGGCGCCGCACGCCAGGCCGATGACGGTATTGACCTTCATCTGATAAAAGCCGGCGCCCGGCAAGGTGAGTATCGGTCCATACCATAACCAGCCGGCAAAACCCAATGCGCAGATTCCCAGCACGCTCAGGCAGAGCAATTGCGCATATCTTGAATAACGGTCCGGGGAGAAAGAAGGGAAGTAGTCCATGGAATTGTCAGTTTTTCTGTAGGACGGCCTTGCCTTGTTCAGGTTCCCGCCGGACAACAGCTTTCAAGCGCTTCTTTGTGTTGCCTCATGGAATGCACACTGTCTTTTACGAACTGCGCAATCGTGCTGCGGGTCGGCAGCGTGATCCTTGTCATAAAGCTCCACAGCTATCCATCTTGGGAATTGAATAAAACACCGGGGTTGCGGTCATACAAGCTGGTTTCGCTTCATGATGGATGCCCATGACCAATGCTCAATGGTTCCTGCTGATCGGCTTGCTGATGCTTGCGCGAGGACTTGCCGCGACCACCATCATGCGGCTGCCGATCACCTCGGCCATTTTCTACCTGAGCGTGGGCCTGCTGCTTGGTCCGACTTTCCTGAATCTGTTCCAGTTCAATCCCATCGAACAGGCGGGTGTGCTGGAAGTGGTCACCGAAATCGCGGTGCTGATCTCGCTCTTTTCCGCAGGCGTCAAGATGCCGGTGCCGCTGACGCTGAAACGCTGGGCCGCGCCGATCCGGATGGCATGGATTTCCATGACGATCACGGTCGGGCTGATTGCCGCCTTCTGCTATTTCATCCTCGAACTGCCGCTGGGCGCCGGCATCCTGTTGGGCGCCATCCTTGCGCCGACCGATCCGGTGCTGGCGACCGATGTGCAGGTGCGGCATCCCGGAGACAAGGACCAGCTGCGCTTCGTGCTCACCTGCGAAGCCGGCATGAACGACGGCAGCGCCTTTCCCTTCGTCATGCTCGGCCTCGGCCTGCTCGGGCTGCACGAGATCGGCGAATTCGGCATGGAATGGGTCCTGCGCGACGTGCTGTGGGCGACCGCCGGCGCCATCCTGATCGGCGCCGGCGGCGGCTCCCTGCTGGCGCGGCTGGGCTGGAAGCTGCGCGGCGGCGATCCGAAGCACGAGGTCCTCGACGACCTGGTGGGGCTCGGCCTGATCGCGGTGGTGTACGGCCTGAGCGTGTGGCTCAAGGCCTGGGGCTTTCTCGCGGTGTTCTTCGCCGGGGTGGCGCTGCGCCATACCGAGCTGGTGCTGGCCGGCGCGCCGCGTGACAAGCACGGCCTGCTGGAGCCGGACACGAAGCGCACCGAAGCAGCGAACGCCAACCCGCGCAAGGAACCGCCGCTCATCGTCAGCGCCGAGGCGCTGGTCTTCAAGGAGCATCTGGAACGCCTGTCCGAACTGATGCTGGTGCTGCTGCTCGGCGGCATGATCGTGCTCGGCGCGTGGAGCTGGCGCGCCGCCGGCGTGGCGCTGTTCGTTTTCTGCATCGCGCGGCCGGTCAGCGTCTGGATCGGCATGCTGGGTTCGAGCACCTCGCACCGCCTGCGTCAGATTTCCGGCTGGTTCGGCGTCAGGGGCATCGGCTCCATTTATTATCTGATGTATGCGATACAGCACGGCCTGCCGGAAGAACTGGCGCGCGAGCTGACCCAGATCACGCTGACCGTCGTCATGCTGTCGATCTATGTGCACGGCATCAGCGTCAAGCCGCTGATGGATCGCTTCTGGCGACGATGACCGTCCGTGCGGCAACTTCGCACGAACGGGAACAGGAGCCAGGGCCTGTCATGCGCCGGCGCTCCCGGTGGAACGATGCGGAAGCGATGCACTCTGCCGGCGCGTTGCAGGTATCGGTTGTATTGCCCGAATTGCCCGAATTGCCCGAATTGCCCAGATTGCACCTGAGTTCCCAACCAACGAATCGGAAGAACATTTGCAAACAAACACGGCCAAGCCATCCAGACTCTCCCGCCTGCGGGCCTACTTCATGTCGCTGCTGCGGCGGACGATCGATTCCGCATTGCCGCCGCGCACGCGCATGCTCGCCGCCGTCAAGGCGCTCTTTCTGCTGGGCGGCGCAGCCTTCGTTCTGCTGCTGGCCTATGCGCTGCTGCTGATTCCCTTCACGCCCAGCATCGCCGACCTGCGCAAGGCAAGGCATGAGCAGCCCAGCGTGCTGATGTCTGCCGACGGCAAGCGCATCACGGTATTCAACCGCATCAACCGGGAATGGGTGCCGCTGAACCGGGTGTCGCCCCATGTCGTCAGCGCGCTGGTGGCCACCGAGGACCATCGCTTCTACCAGCACTTCGGCATCGAACCGCAGCGCATGGTGATTGGCGCATTGCGGGCGCTGATCGGCGACCCGGAAGGCGGCTCGACCATCACGCAGCAGCTGGCGCGCAACATGTACCCGAAGGAGATCGGGCGCCAGCCGCTGCTCAACCGCAAGATCATGGAAGTCATCACCGCGCTGAAGATCGAGCATGCGTATTCCAAGAAGGAGATCCTGGAAACCTATCTCAACACGGTGCCCTTCCTGTACAACGCCTTCGGCATCGAGATGGCGGCGCGCACCTATTTCGACAAGCCGGCCAGCAAGCTCGGCCTGCTGGAAAGCGCCACCCTGGTCGGCATGCTCAAGGGCACCAGCTACTACAACCCGGTACTGAATCCGCAGAGGGCACTCAAGCGCAGGAATGTGGTGCTGTCGCAGATGGTCAAGCGCAACGTGATCACGCAAGCCAGTTTCGACTCCCTGAAGACGCGCCCCGTGGTGCTGGACTTCGAGCGCCAGCAGGAAGCGCTCGGACCGGCGCCGCATTTCGCCCTGCACCTGCGCAAGTGGCTCATCGAATGGGCCGACCGCAACGACTACAACATCTACCAGGACGGGCTGGTGGTGCACACCACCATCGACACGCGGCTGCAGGCGATGGCCAGCCGCGCCGTCGCGCGCCAGCTGGAACAGCTGCAGGCAGTGGCGGATGTGGAATGGGCATCGTCGTCCGACCGCCTGCTCTCGACCAGCGCCGATGCCTATGTCAGCCGCCGCCAGCGCACCCAGCCTTTCGCCTGGTTCTGGAGCAGCCGCGCGGAACTGCTCAATACCTTCATTCGCGAGTCGCCCAACTATGCCCGCCTGATCAATGCCGGCACGCCAGCAGACGAAGCGCTGGCCCAGCTGCGCGGCAATGCAGAATTCATTGCCCAGCTGAAGGCGCGCAAGACGCGGCTGGAAGCCGGCTTCATGGCCATCGACCCGGTCACCGCGCAGGTCAAGGCCTGGGTCGGCAGCCGCGACTTTGCGACCGACCAGTTCGACCATGTGGGCGCAGCGCGCAGGCAGCCGGGCTCCACCTTCAAGCCTTTCGTCTATGGCGCCGCATTGGAGGAAGGCATGTCGCCCAACCGGAAGTTCATGGATGCGCCGATCGAGATGCGTCTGCCCGGCGGTGAAATCTGGCGTCCCGCCGACGTCACGCCGCCCACCCGCAAGCCGATGACGGCGCGAGAAGGCCTGATTTATTCGAAGAACACCATCACCGCGCGCGTCATGCTGGAAGCGGGGCCGAGGCAGACCGCCGCGCTGGCACGCAAGATGGGCGTGGCGCAAAGCCCGCTCGACCCGGTGCCCGCGCTTGCGCTCGGCACCAGCCCGGTCAGCCTGTTCGAGATGGTGACTTCCTATACCACGATTGCCGCCGGCGGCGAATACCGCCAGCCGCTGATGGTCACCCGCATCACCGACAAGGCCGGCAACGTGCTGGCCAGCTTCGACACCGATTCGAGGCGCGCCGTCTCGACCGACACCTCGGAGCAATTGATCGACATGCTGCGCGGCGCGATCAACCAGGGCACGGGGCAGAATATCCGCACGCGCTTCGGCATCCGCGCCGACGTCGCCGGCAAGACGGGCACCACCCAGGACAATACCGACGGCTGGTTCATCCTGATGCACCCGCGCCTGGTCGCAGGCGCCTGGGTCGGCTTCAACGATGCGCGGGTCGCCATGCGCAGCAACCACTGGGGCCAGGGAGCGCACAATGCGCTGCCGGTGGTCGGCGATTTCTATCAGCAGGCGCTCGGCAGCCGGGTGGTCAGTCCGGCCGCGCAGTTCCCGCGTCCGAGCGAATCGGTGCTCGAGCGCGTCTGGGACTTCCTGAAGAACCTGTCCGGCCCGGATGACGACCCGGCGCCGCCTGCCGGCAAGGGCGATTCCGGCTCGCCGCTGGATGCGCTGCAGCGGACGATCGACCGCATGCGTGAAGTTGAACGGACTTATCATGCATGGCGCCAGGGCATCGATGACTTCATCGACCGTATCCGGCGCTGGTTGAATTTCCTCGGCTGATGTCAGCAGCGGCTGCAGATCACGTCTGCAGCAGCCGCTGCACCACGTCGACGCCGATGCCGTTGGGATCGACCACCACGAAATGACGGTCGCCCCATGGCTCGTCGCGCAGCTCGACTTCGATCGGCACGCCCATTTTCCTGATGCGCTCATACTCGGCCTGCGCATCCGCGACGTCGACCGCGATCCACATGCCCTGCCCCTGGAACGCCGGGCGGAATACCCTGGCCTGCGATTCCAGCCCCGGCTTCATGAAGCCGATTTCGCTGTGGCCGACCTGCAGCAGTGCAACCCAACCGCCCTCGCCCTCGTAGATCACTTCGCAGCCGAACAGGCGCACATAGAAGTCTTTCGATTCCGCGACCTTTTCCGTCACCACGCCGCACCACAATTTCATTTCCATTCTCCCGGATGAGTTGAACATGCAGGCGTATTGTCGGGAGGCGGTGCAGCGGCGTCTTGAACAAATGCGACATTCCCGCGCACGAATGCCGACGGCGCCATGCCGGCCAGACGGCGGAAGTCGCGGTTCATGTGGCTCTGGTCGGCATAGCCGCAGGCGTGGGCGATGTCGGCCAGCGTCATGCGCGCCGCTGGCGCTTGCCGGATCAGGCGTCCGGCGCAATGGAACCTGACGATCGAGGAAAACAGCTTGGGTGCGATGCCGACGGTGTCGAGGAACACGCGTTCGAACTGGCGCCGCCCGGTGCCGAAGGCATCGGCCGCGTCCTCGATACTCAACATGCCGCGCGATGCCGCAATCAGGGCAACAGCGGAATCGATTCTTGCCGGCAAAGGCTGTACCGAGGCCGCATGCGCCAGCAGAACGGCGTCGAAACTGGCAAAGATATCCGCGCTGCCGACATGCCAGGCGACGCGGTCAAGACAGAAAGGAAGCAGGCCGGTGGCCGATTCGCAGCGGTCGGTCAGTTCCCTTGCCGCCGCCTTCAGAAAATGGCGGCCCTGTCCCGGCTTGAATCGGACGCCGGCATAATGCGCGCCCTGCTCGAGAGCGATGCTCAGGGACGATGTCGTCGTGCCGTAGACCCGGACTGTCCAGTCCGAATCGCTCTCAGGTCCTTGCCGGACCACAAGGTCGATCGCGCCATCGGGCAAGATCGCATGGGCGGGAGAGTCGTTGTCGAGACTCAGCCAGTAATGGTCGATCCAGGTGCGCAGCGGCGCGGCCGGCAACGCGCAGCGTACCGATGTCTCTGCGGATAAAGCGACGATTGGAGAGCTTGTCGGAACCATCGAAGTCCTGGCTGATGACGGGCGCGTGCCGTGACGGACTCTAACGCGACTTGACTTGTGCCGGCAAGCTTGAGGACAGGAAATCCAGAAAGGTTCTCGTCTTCGGCAGCATGCGGCGGTCCGGCAGCCAGATCGCATACGCCTTGTCGCCGAAGAGCGGCTCCGGTTTCCACTTCGGCAGCAGCTCCACTGCGCGCCGGCTTTTCAAGTCGTCCTCCACCACGAAATCCGGCAATAGTGCGATGCCTGCGCCATCGAGCATTGCGCGTCGCAATGCCTCGCTGTTATTCACCAGCATGTTGCCCGATACCTCGACGCTCTGTGTTTCGGCACCGCGGCGAAAACGCCAGCGCCGGCTTGTTTCCCCTTCCCCATAGCGCAGGCAATTGAAACCGGTCAGGTCTTTCGGCAGCTTGGGCAGGCTGCGCGGGGCAATGCTCCCGGCTGCAGCGCATAGCAGGTAGCGGATGGGGACCAGTTCTCTTGCGATGACGTCGTTGGGGAGCACCCGGTTCAGGCGTATTGCAACATCGAAGCCTTCTTCGGCAAGATCGACCTCACGGTCGAGCAGCACCAGCTGCACCTGCACGCCCGGCTGCAGCTTCAGATATTCCTGCACCAGCGGCCCGATGCATCGCTGGCCGAAGGTCAGCGGCGCGCTGACCCGGAGCAGGCCGACCGCCTGCGCACCGAGTTCGCCGACCCTTGCCTCGGCATCGCGGCACAGGGCAATCGCATGCAGTGCGCGTTCATAGACCAGCTCGCCTGCGTCCGTCAGGCTTACGCTGCGGGTCGTGCGGCGCAGCAGCTGTGCGTTCATCAGCTGCTCGAGGCGGGCAACCTGCTTGCTGACGGCAGACTTCGTCGTGCCCAGCGCACGTGCGGCAGCGGAAAAACTTCTCAGCTCGGCTACGCGCGCGAATACTGCGATGCAGGCCATTTGCTCGGGCAGGCGGTCAGTCATGATTGTCAACCTCAGGAAACAATGTGTAGCGCATTCCATGGATTGTATCCCGATGCAGCGAAGCCAATAATGAGCGCCATCCGTACTCGTACTTCACCATCCCATTTGCTCCGGAGCTGCCATGAAAGCCATTGAACTCGTTTCCTTTTCCCGCGACGGTCTGCATCACGTCGACCGCAACATGCCGCCGGCGCCCGGCGAGGGCGAACTGCTGGTGCAGATCGAAGCGGCAGCGCTGAACTACCGCGATATCGAAATTGCCCAGGGAAGATACGGCATGCCTGTCAGCCTGCCGCTGGTACCGATGTCCGATGCGGTGGGGATCGTTCGCGAGACCGGCAAGGGAGTGAACGGCTTTCGGGCCGGCGACCGCGTCAATCCCCAGTTCTTTCCCGACTGGCGGAGCGGACCGTTTGAGGCCGGCTACTTCAGCCGCCAGCTCGGCGGCACCATCGACGGCGTGCTGCAGGAATTCATGATCATCCCCGCACTTTCCGCTGTTCATGCACCCCGACATCTCGCGGCAGAAGCCGCGGCGCTGCCCGTTGCCGCGCTCACCGCCTGGTCGGCACTGACCGAAGCGCGAGTGCTGCCGGGCCAGACGGTGCTGCTGATCGGTACCGGCGGCGTGTCGCTCGCTGCGCTGCAGATCGCGCGCATGTTCGGCGCCGAAACCATCGTTGTATCGTCAAGCGACAGCCGGCTGGAGCAGGCGCGCCTGCACGGCGCGGCGCATGGCATCAACTACCGGGAGCATCCCTGCTGGAGCGAACAGGTCATGGAAATCACCAGGGGCCGAGGTGCGGACGTAGTGGTGGAAACCGGCGGCGAAAAAACCTTGCCGCAGTCGGTGCGCAGCCTGCGCACCGGCGGCCGCATCGCCGTGGTCGGCTATGTGACCGGAGCGCGCTTCGATATCGACCTGCGAGAAGTCTTCATCGGCAAGCGCGCTCAGCTGCTCGGCCATACCGTCGGCTCGGGCAGCCAGTTCGAAGCGATGAACCGCGCCTTCGAAGCCAGCGGCGCGGTACCGGTCATCGACAGCCGCTTCGCATTGCACGATGCCCGCGCCGCCTATGAACGCATGGCGTCCGGTACGGCTTTCGGCAAGGTATTGGTGATGCTCGCCTGAAGGCGTTCGGCAGGCGGAGCTTACGCAAACCCTGCCAGCACCCGGGCCAGCGTTGCGGTATCCACCGGCTTGACCAGATGATGATCGAAGCCGGCCAGCAGGGCTTTCTGCCTGTCCTGCTCCTGCCCGTAGCCGGTAATGGCGATCAGCCTGGCGCCGGAAGTGCCCTCCTCCGCCTTCAGGAGCTGCGCCAGTGCATAGCCGTCGATCTCCGGCAGGCCGATGTCCAGAACGCAGACGTCGAAATGCTCGCTGCGGGCGCGCTCCAGCGCCTTGCCGGAGACATGTTCCACCTGCACTTCGTGGCCGGAAGCCTTCAGGTACATGGACAGCATCGCCGCGGCATCGGCGTTGTCGTCGACGATCAGTATCCTGAGCCGCCTCGCGGAAAGATCCGGTGGGAAATCGCGATGCTCCTCCGCTGCCTCCCACTCGCTTGCGGCGCTCGGCAGCGTCACGATGAATTCGCTGCCCTTGCCCAGGCCGGCGCTGCTGCAGCGGACGTCTCCGCCATGCAGTTCCACCAGGCTCTTCACCAGCGCCAGGCCGATTCCCAGCCCGCCCTGGGCACGGTCGGGACTGCGCTGGGCCTGCGTGAACAGTTCGAAAATCCGCGACTGCAGATCCGGCGTGATGCCGATGCCGTTATCCCTGACGTGCAGGGAAATCCGTCCCTCGCTCAAGGTCATGCCGAGATGGAGCATGCCGTTTGCGGGCGTGTATTTCGCCGCATTGTTGAGCAGGTTGGTCAGCACCTGCACCAGCCGCTTCTGGTCTCCCAGTACGTGGACCGGCTTGTCAGGCAGGTCGACGGACAGCTGATGCCCCTTCGCGGTCACGAGCGGCATCACCTGTTCGGTCGCGCCGGAAACGACGAGCTTGAGGTCCAGCGGCTTTCTCTCGATGTTGACCAGACCGCGCGTAACGCGCGATACGTCGAGCAGATCGTCCACCAGGCTCGTCATGTGCCGCACCTGGCGGTTGATCACTTGGCTGGTGCGCCGGATGTGCGCGGGATCGAGCTGCGCCATTTCCATCAGTTCGGCGGCGGCGCTGATCGGCGCCAGGGGATTGCGCAGCTCATGGGCGAGCATGGCAAGAAACTCGTCCTTGAGGCGGTCTGCTTCGCGCAGTGCATCCTCGGCCAGCTTCTGGTCGTGAATGTCGGTGCAGGTTCCCATCCAGCGAATGATTTTTCCGGCCTCGTCCCGTACCGGCAAGGCGCGCCCCAGCGCCCAGCGGTACTGCCCGGAGCGATGGCGCAGGCGGTATCGCACTTCGTAGGGTTCGCCGGTCTTGAGGCTGTGCTCCCATACCTGCCAGGTGGCGTCCTGGTCTTCGGGGTGCACAACGTTTTCCCAGTCCTCGCCGTCGGTGGAGCCGACCGGCACGCCGGTGAAGTCGTACCATCGCTGGTTGTAGTACTCGTGGTAGCCATCGCCCCGCGTGGACCAGACCATCTGCGGCATGGCATCGGTGATCGTGCGGAACCGCGCTTCACTCTCGCGCAGCGCTTCTTCCTGCTGCTTGCGCGGCGAGATGTCGGTATTGGCGCCTATCCATTCCTTGACCGAACCATCGGCGTTGAGCACCGGCACCGCCTTTGCCGAAGTCCAGCAATAACGGCCGTCGGCGCGGCGCAGACGGTATTCGGTTTCGTACACGGTCCTGTTGCCTATGCTTTCCCGGAACACCTTCGCCGCATGCGCGCGGTCGTCCGGATGCACGGCATCAAGCCAGCCGCTGTTGAGCCACTGTTCGGCGCTCTGGCCGGTAAAGGCGCGCCAGGACGGCGAGTCTTCGATCGCCAGGCCTTCTGCGGTCGTCGTCCAGACCATGATGCTGGTGGCCATCACCAGCGAGCGGAATCTTTCCTCGCTCGCGCGCAGCATGCGCTGCGACTCGACCTGCTCGGTGATGTCCTCGTGCATCAGGATGACTTCCTGAACGCGTCCCCGCGAATCCTTCAATGGATGCGCCACGGCGGTGACCCATCGCGGGCGGCCGAATTCTCCCATTTCGACCGGGTTGTAATAAATCGCCGGGAGCTTCACCGATTCGCCGGCAAATGCGCGCTCGAGGCAGGGGGTGATGCCGTTTGCACGAAGCTGCGGGTCGGTCAGCACGTTGTATTCCGTGCCCAGCACGAACTCCTTCAAGCCCGGCCGGTTCGGTATTTCCCAGAGCGCCTCCCAGGCCTTGTTTACCTGGATCGTCCTGCCGCTGGCGTCCAGCAGTTGTATGCTGGTGGGCGTCTGATCGAACAGCGCCTGGAACCGGTATTCGGGACCGAATGCCTTTTCCGGTGACTCGCCCACGGTTTCTTCTTGCGATTGCGCCATAAGATCCATGCCGGTTTGATTGATTGCACCAGTGCAGAGCAGGTGCATGAAACCGCCAAAGTATAGCAATGACGCCCCGGCGGCATTCGGAAGACTGGTAGACCTGGCTATCTCTACTCGTCACGGCCATCCAGCTGGTGTGCTTCTGGCAATACAGCGGTTGCCGCATCCTCCTTCAAGCTTATCCCGGTGAGACGCAGGCGCAGCGCTGCCTGCAGAAGAAAAGCCAGCTTGTGGGCGGCGGCGTCGTACCCGAGACCCTCGGGACGGATGTTGGAAAGGCAATTGCGCTCGCTGTCCATCCGTCCGCGGCGGGGTGCGTAGGTGAGATAGACGCCGAGGCTGTCGGGGGAGCTTAAGCCGGGACGCTCGCCGATCAGCACCGCGACCAGTGTTGCGCGGAACGCCTCGCCGATGTCGTCGCCGAGCGCAACCCGCCCCTGCCTTGCGATGACCACGGGTGTCTGCGCCCAGTCGGCGGCGAAGCGCCTGCGCAGCGCCTGCAGCAGCGGCAAGGCATGGCGCTGAACCGCAATGGCCGACAAGCCGTCGGCAATGACGATCGCAAGTTCCGCCGCCGGCGGCGCACTTTCCAGCGCAAGCCGGTCGTCCTCATTGAGGCGCCGCCCCAGGTCCGGACGCTTCAGATAGGTGCCGCGGTCGGAAGCCATGCTGCGCGCGCGGTAATGCAGGAAGCCCGCCGCGCCCAGTTCGCACGCCAACGCGTCCTCGTCGAGCGCGCAGTGCACCGCGTCGCGCGCCTGCGCATGGGCCAGTCCGAACCGCAGCACTTCTGCGCTGGGCAGGCTGCCGCCGGCGCGGCCAAGCGCAATGCGCGCCGGCGTCCTGGAACGCAAAGCCTGCCAGGGATCGCGGCGGATCAGCGGGTCGGATGGCTTGGTCATGCCAGGCTCCCCTGCAGCAGCGGATGCCGTGCGTCCACCGCGCGCAGCCGGCCCGCCGCATCGGTGATGCCGATACCTTGCAGCCAGGCCTCGAATTCCGGCGCGCGCTTGAGCCCGAGCACCTCCCGCAGATACAGCGCGTCGTGAAACGATGTGCTCTGGTAGTTGAGCATGATGTCGTCCGCGCCCGGCACGCCCATGATGAAGTTCACGCCGGCGGCGCCAAGCAGCGTGAGCAGCGTATCCATGTCGTCCTGGTCCGCTTCGGCATGATTGGTATAGCAGATGTCGCAGCCCATCGGCACCCCCAGCAGCTTGCCGCAGAAATGATCCTCCAGCCCGGCGCGGATGATCTGCTTGCCGTCGTACAGGTATTCGGGGCCGATGAAGCCGACCACGCTATTGGTGAGCAGCGGCTTGAGTTCGCGCGCCACCGCATAGGCGCGCGCTTCGCAGGTCTGCTGGTCGACGCCATGGTGGGCGCCGGCGGACAAGGCGCTGCCCTGGCCGGTTTCCAGATACATTACGTTGTCGCCCAGCGTACCGCGCTTCAATGACAATGCGGCCTCGCGCGCTTCGCGCAGCAGCGCCAGCGATATGCCGAAGCCGGCATTGGCCTTCTCGGTGCCGGCCACCGACTGGAATACCAGATCGAGCGGCGCGCCCTGCTCGATGGCCTTGATCTGGGTGGTGACATGGGTGAGCACGCAGCTTTGCATCGGGATATGGAAGCGGCTGCGAAGCTCGTCCATCATGCGCCAGAGATTCATCATCGTCGCCAGCGCATCGCTTGCCGGATTGATGCCGACCACGGCATCGCCGGCTCCGTACATCAATCCATCCAGGATGCTGGCGCCGATGCCCTGCAGGTCATCGGTCGGATGGTTGGGCTGCAGCCGCACGGCGAGGTGGCCGGGCAGGCCGATGGTGGTGCGAAAGCGGATCACGACATGACACTTGCGCGCCGCCAGGATCAGATCCTGATTGCGCATGAGCTTGCTGACGGCAGCCGCCATCTCCGGCGTGATGCCCGGCGCGCAGGCAGCCAGCGTGCCGGCATCGGTGGTCTCATGCAGCAGCCAGTCGCGGAACTCGCCGACCGTCAGGTGAGCGACGGGTGCAAATGCCGCGCTGTCATGGCTGTCGATGATCAGGCGCGTCACCTCATCGCTTTCATAGGGAACCAGGGCTTCCTGAAGAAATGCCCGCAGCGGCAGCTCGGACAGGGCCATCCTTGCCGCCATTCTTTCTTCGTCAGACTGCGCGGCCAGTGCGGCAAGATGGTCGCCGGAACGCGCCGGACTCGCCTTGGCCAGCAGCGTGGCGAGATCGGCAAACGTGTAGGTGACGGCGCCTATGCCGGTGCGGTAAGCCATGTCCACTTCCCGAAAGGGTATTCATGAGATTGACGGCGTGGCTGCTTGCATGCAGCTGCATCATCCAGCGCTGGCAGGGATGCTGCGTCGCACAAACCGATATGCGCCACGGCGGGCTCTGCCTGGAAACATTCTGGGATGGATGCTGCGCAGGGATGTTGATCTAAGGCAGAACGAAAGTTTCGCCCAGCCGCATTGTGAAAAAGTACGAAACGGATGCACAAATGGAGGCACTCAAGGGCAAATGAGCAGGTGCAAGCCAGGAAAAAGCGCGAAGCCGGAAATTCTATCCGTTTTTTCATGTTGCAATGCGGCTTGACTATTCATGCAGGCGGCGCAATCTTGGCGTGCTTGTCCATGTGCATTACTACAAGTACTAAACACACCGCCACAGACAAGTTTCGACACGCCAATAATGAGGAGACAACATGAAGAACGGTAAAAAGACAGAAAAAGCAGCACAGGCAAATTCACGTCGGCGTTTTTTCGGCAAGGCTGCAGCGGGCACGACCGCGGTAGCCATGCCCATGATCGCCACCGCGCAGACGCCCACCCAGTTCCGCTTCCAGAGCACATGGCCAAGCAAGGATATCTTCCACGAATATGCCAATGACTTCGCCAAGAAGGTCAACGACATGACGGGTGGCGAACTCAAGATCGAGGTACTCCCTGCAGGCGCTGTCGTGCCGGCCTTCGGCCTGCTCGATGCCGTGTCCAAGGGGACGCTCGACGGCGGCCATGGCGTGATGGGCTACAACTACGGCAAGCAGGCGGCGATCGCATTGTGGACCTCGGGCCCGGCCTACGGCATGGATGCCAACATGGTGCTGGCATGGCACAAATACGGCGGTGGCAAGGAACTGCTCGCCAAGC
Organism: Noviherbaspirillum malthae; assembly: GCF_015352985.1. Taxonomy (GTDB): domain Bacteria; phylum Pseudomonadota; class Gammaproteobacteria; order Burkholderiales; family Burkholderiaceae_D; genus Noviherbaspirillum; species Noviherbaspirillum malthae. The sequence goes on from NZ_JACYXF010000028.1 coordinate 56,073, forward strand.
TCTACGACTCGATCGGCGCCAACGTCGTGTCCTTCCTGACCGGCCCGATGCCGACCCAGCCACTGGGATGGTTCAAGAAACCGGTGACCAAGCGCGAAGACTTCAAGGGATTGAAATACCGCACCAACGGACTGGCGATCGACCTCTTCACGTCGATGGGCGCGGCGGTCAATGCCCTGCCGGGCGGCGAGATCGTGCCCGCGCTCGACCGCGGCCTGCTCGACGGCGCGGAGTTCAACAACGCCTCGTCGGACCGGGTGCTGGGCTTCCCGGATGTCTCCAAGGTCTGCATGCTGCAAAGCTTCCATCAAAGCTCCGAGCAGTTCGAGATCACCTTCAACAAGACCAAGTACAACGCCCTGCCGGCCAAGCTCAAGGCGATCATCGACAATGCGGTCGAAGCCGCTTCCTCGGACATGTCGTGGAAGGCGGTAGACCGCTATTCCCAGGACTACATCGCACTGCAGACCAAGGACAACGTCAAGTTCTACAAGACGCCCGACGCCTTCCTGCAGGAGCAGCTGAAGGTATGGGATGAAGTCATTGCCAAGAAGCGCGAAGGCAATCCGCTGTTCCAGGAAGTCGAGAAATCGATGCGCACCTTCGCCGAGCGCGCGGTGAAATGGGACATGGATACCAACAATCCGCGCCGCATGGCCTTCAACCACTACTTCGGCAAGAAGACCACGCCAACCAAGAGCTAAGCCTCTTGTAGCCCTGTATTGCGGCAATGCGCCAGTCCGGCACCGTTCGCTCATGCGGATGGTGCCGGCGCGCGCTCATGCCGGAAGGGCGAACTGAAATGCCGCCCTCGCGAAGCGGCAGCGTTTTCTTCATTGGAGCTTCGACATGCAAAAACTCCTGCTCACCATCGACAGGATAAGCACATGGATCGGCCATGCATTCTCCTGGCTCATCCTGGTGCTCACAATACAGATATCGTGGGAAGTCTTCTCGCGTTATGTGCTCAATCGCCCCAACCCCTGGGCTTTCGACCTGATGATCATGATGTACGGTACCGTCTTCATGATGGCCGGCGCCTATACCCTGGCCAAGAACGGCCATGTGCGCGGCGACGTGCTCTACGGCTTCTTCCCGCCGCGGCTGCAGGCCGGACTCGATCTGGTGCTGTATTTCGTCTTCTTCATTCCCGGTGTCGTGGCGCTGGTCTGGGCCGGTTATACCTATGCCGAGGAATCCTGGGCCATCAACGAAACCTCGAATATCACGGCCAACGGGCCGCCGCTGTATCCCTTCAAGACAGTGATACCGATTGCCGGCATCTTCCTGCTTTTCCAGGGCCTGGTGGAAATCGTGCGCTGCGTCCAGTGCCTGCAGATGGGCGACTGGCCCTCGCGCGAGGAAGACGTGGAAGAAGTGGACGTCGACAAGCTCAAGGAAATGGTCAATGTCAGCGACGAAGAGATCGCAGGCCTCGACAAGATCGTGACGAACCAGCAGGGAGGACGCAAATGAGAAAGGAAGTCTGGTTTGGACTATCGATCATGGCCATGATCGTGGTCGGCATCTTTGTCCTGATGCCGGCGCCGTCGGACATGACCAACGGCCATCTCGGCCTGCTGATGCTGGCGCTGATCGTGATTGCCATCATGCTCGGCTTTCCCACGGCGTTTACGCTGATGGGCATGGGCGTCGTGTTCACCTGGTTTGCCTACCGCAATGTCAACCCGGACCTTGCGGTACAGCAGACGCTCGACCTGATGGTGCAGCGCGCCTATGCGGTCATGGCCAACGATGTGCTGATATCGGTGCCGCTGTTCGTGTTCATGGGCTATCTGGTGGAACGCGCCAACCTGATCGACAGGCTGTTCAAGAGCCTGCATCTGGCAATGGCGAGAGTGCCGGGTTCGCTGGCGGTCGCGACCGTGGTGACCTGCGCCATTTTCGCCACCGCCACCGGCATCGTGGGCGCGGTGGTGACGCTGATGGGGCTGCTTGCGATGCCGGCGATGCTCAAGGCCGGCTACAACGTCAAGCTGGCTGCCGGCGCCATCACGGCGGGCGGCTGCCTCGGCATCCTGATTCCGCCGTCGGTATTGCTGATCGTCTATGGTGCGACGGCAGGCGTCTCGGTGGTCAAGCTGTATGCCGGCGCCTTCTTCCCGGGCATCATGCTGGCGCTGCTGTATGTCGGCTATGTGATCGTCATTGCCAAGATCAAGCCGCAATGGGCGCCTCCGCTGCCGGAACAGGACAGGCTGATCCCCGTGCCGAGCCATGTGCCGGCAATCGGCCGCACCGGTCGCAGCAATGCCTTCGGCGGCCTGGTGACGGCATTGAAGGGACGCTCCAACGCCGGGGTCCCGACGCGCGTCATCCTGTCGCAGCTGTTCATCGCGCTGCTGCCGGCGCTGGCGTTCGCCGCGATCATGGGGTTCAGCTATCAGGTGGTCACGCAAAAGAAGGCAGCCGCCGATACCGAGCTCATTGAAATGGGCACCGGCCACAACGACACCGGCTCCGACATGGGCAGCGACGGCGGACTTGCCGAGCCCCCGGTCGAGGGAGGACTTGCGGAGCCGCCGGTGGAAGGCGGGCTTGCCGAACCGCCGCAGGAAGGCGAACCGAAAGCGCAGTCCCCTGCAGGTGTCAGCGAGGCACCGGTAGCGAAGGAGGCTGCACCGGCCAATACACCAGCGGCGGCGTCCGCGGAAGAGACGCAAGACAGCAAGGCACCGTCCGGTTACTGGATCGCCTTTGCCATCGGACTGGCGGCACTGGCAATCTTCTATGCGTTTCTCAGCTTTGCCCGGCTTGAAGTCTTCAAGATGCTGCTCGCCTCGTTCTTCCCGCTCGCACTGCTGATTCTTGCCGTGCTCGGCGCGATCGTGTTCGGCCTGGCTACGCCGACCGAGGCCGCGGCGATGGGCTCCATGGGCGGCCTGCTGCTGGCGGCAGCCTACCGCAGGCTGAACTTCGGCGTGCTCAGGGAATCGGTGTATCTGACGGCCAAGACCAGCGCGATGGTGTGCTGGCTGTTCGTCGGTTCCAGCATCTTCTCGGCGGCGTTCGCGCTCCTGGGCGGACAGGAAATCATCAACAGCTGGGTGCTGTCGATGGATCTGACGCCGCTGCAGTTCATGATCCTGGCGCAGGTGGTCATCTTCCTGCTGGGCTGGCCGCTGGAATGGACGGAGATCATCGTGATCTTCATGCCGATCTTCATTCCGCTGCTGGGACATTTCAATATCGACCCGCTGTTCTTCGGACTGCTGGTGGCATTGAATCTGCAGACAGCCTTCCTGTCGCCGCCGGTGGCAATGGCAGCTTTCTACCTGAAGGGCGTGTCGCCGCCGCATGTGACGCTGAACCAGATCTTCCTCGGCATGCTGCCGTTCATGGCGATACAGATCTTCGCCCTGATCCTGCTGTATACCTTCCCGGCAATCGGCCTGTGGCTGCCGGAGTTGCTGTACAAGTAAGCGCCTGACAGGCATGCGGCTGGCAAGCACTCACCTGCCAGCCGCACCCCCCCACCGCACGCTGTTTCCCGCGTCTCGCGATGGAACCCTCACAGGGGCAAGTTCCACAGATTAGAAGTGCCTAATGGCAAATCTAATCGAGGAACATGCATGGACAACACTTCGGTATCTCTCCAACCAGACATTGCCTCCGCCGGGCAGGACATGGCCGTCGCCATTGATGCGCCTTCTGGCAAAACGCAGGATGCGTCGTCGGCGCTAGAGCCGGACTTCAGGGGAAGGAGCCCCTGCGTGGTTGCAAAACGCGATATCCCAGCGGGCGAGATAATCGCCCGCGTCTCCAAATGCATGCTACTCACTTCCGATGCCGCCGCCGCATCGCCGCCGGTGCGCCGCTTGCTCGAAAGCGGCGAGCCTTTCGCACAGGAAGTCTTGCTGGCGGTGTTCCTGCTTGAAGCCGGGCGTGGCGACGGAAGTCTCCATTACCCAAGCATGTGGCAGGGACTGACGAGAGATCCACTATTCCTGCCCGCCCATGAACTGGACATGCTGCGCGGATCGTACGTTGTGCCGGCGCTGCACGCTTGCCGTGCGCAGTTTTCATCGGAATATGCGCGTCTGTCCGCGATTCTGCCCGACGGCGGAGCCGGTACGCTCGACGACTATCTGCGTGCGCGCAGCACCGTCATGGCGCATGCCCAGCCGATCGACACGGCACAGGGACAGGTCCTGGCCCTGCTGCCGGTACCGGCCATGTTCAGCCATGACGCCAACGCCTGCGCACGATGGGAAAATGCGCCGCAGGAGTTCGTTCTGCGCGCGCAGCGCGCCGTCCAGATGGGCACGCGGCTGCCGCTGGCCTATAGCGCATGGGCCCGCAACGAAGCCCTTGCGCCGCTGGCTGCCCTGTACGACGGCGAATCGAACCGGAAGACCGATCTCGTTCTGCCGGAATCAGCCGCCGGATGGCCGGACCAGCATGCAAATGAGCTGTTCGGAAACCTGCGTGACGGAAAACGGGTATTCAGGATTTCAAGCGATCATGATGATGCCTCGGCGCGCCAATTGCTGGCTTACCTGCGCACAAGCTCCTGTCTGATCGTCAATACCGCGGACGGCGAAGCGCGCGTTGGCGAGGCGTTGAAAGAATTCATCGCCGGCGGGAGGACACGCCCCATCTGCCGCGACAGCGAACTTCTTGCAATGCAAACCTTGCGTGCGGCCTGCCAGCACCAGCTTCAGGGCTTCGGCTCCTCCATTCAGGAGGATGAACGACTGCTTGAGGAGCATGCATCGGGTTCCCTCCAGCACAGCATTACCGCCCTGCGGCTTCAGGAGAAGCGAATACTGGCTTCGTACATCGAGGTTGTCGATGCCGCGCTGCCGCTCCTTCGGAAGTACGATGAAAATTCCGGAACGACATTCTCCGACTATCTTGGACCCTTGGTCACGGACACGTCCGCAACGGAAAGGACGATCTTCGTCAGCATTGCGTCCTACCGCGACCCGCTCCTGTGGACCACGGTGAAGGAATGCGTGAACAATGCCGAGCGCCCGGATCTCCTGCGCTTCGGCATCGTTGATCAAAACGATGCCGACGCCGGCGATGACCTTGCCCGCCTGTCATTCGCGCAGCATATCCGCTATGTGAACATCAAGCCGCGCGACAGCAGGGGCGCATGCTGGGCCCGGTCAATTGCATTCGGCCTGTATGACAATGAGGATTATCTTCTTCAGATCGACTCGCACACGATCTTCGACCGCGGCTGGGACCGCATTCTGAAGACCCAGCTTGAAGAGCTTTCCGAGAACAATCCGAGAAGCATCCTCTCCTGCTACCCGTGGGCATTTGAAATCGAAGACGGGCAGGCGGTACGCAAGATCAATTCGCAGGGCACGCTGGCACTGCGCCCGGTACCGAACTCGACGCTGACGGAAGACTCGCCGGTGATGCTGTTTCACCCAGTTGCCCAGCCAATGACTGCGCATTATTACGCCTTTGAGTTGAGCGGCAATTTTCTTTTTACCCTCGGCAGCTTTATCGACGAAGTTCCTTACGATCCTCACCTGTATTTCCATGGCGAGGAACAGAACCTCACGATACGAGCTTATACCCACGGCTGGGACATGTACCACCCGCGCGTGATCCCTCTTTACCACCTTTACAAGAAACCCGAACGCGTTGAGGGAGACACCCCCAGGCATTGGGATGACAAGGACAACGAGTCCCGGCAGACGGTCTGGTGGAAGCTGGAGGACGCGTCGAAGCGCCGGATGTGCCAGCTGCTCTATACGAACTCAGTCAAGGGGGCTTACGGACTCGGCAGCGTGCGCAGCCTGGATGACTTTTCGGCGTACAGCGGGATCGACTACCGTCAGCGCACCGTCAATCCGCGCGAGCAGGTTCCGGTGCCGGACACACAGATTTGAGTACGGATGCGAGTTCCTGCTTCGCCTGCTCAGTCGAATACATACATGCGCGCCCGCATCGAATCCGTTCGCCGCACAGATTGGCTGTTGCGAGCCGCGCCGGGGCCCGCAGCCGCCGTCTGCTTGGGAAAAGACATTGGATGATGGACGCGCATTCGATGCCTGATCGGGATGCTCTTGAGGCAGCTGCATGATTCATTCTGGTGCCTCCGATTGACGCCTGGTGGTGCGCCGCTTGATCCAGATCCAATTCCTCTCCTGTGTTCCGGCAGGATTTGCCTGCTTCTCATGCTGGCATCGTTTATGCAACTTGGAGAAACAGCCGTCCAGCTTGCCCATTTCGCCCATTGATGAAGCATCGACCAAGCTGCACGCATTCTTCCGTTCGCTTACTTGCAAGGGAGGTTTGGCATGAGAATCGCCCTGGTTTCCAACGAACCGCCGCCTTACCGCATTCCCGTTTTCAAGCTGGCCGCCCAAGAACCCGGCGTCGAATTTCTGGTGATATTCTGCTGCAGGCGCGAGCCGAATCGCCTGTGGGATCTGCCGTCGCTGGAATTTCCGCATGCATTCCTGAATGAGCGCATCGTTACACGCAACGGGCGATACATTCATAACAACCCGGACGTGGTCAGTGTGCTGAGGCGCTATGCGCCAGACATGGTGGTGACCGACGGATTCAATCCCACCCATCTGTATGCCTTTGCCTATGCAGCGTTGGCGCGCTGTGCGCACGTGGCGATGACGGACGGGACGGATGCATCTGAAAAGAGCCTTGGCATCGTGCACCGGGCCGTCCGCCGCATCGTCTACTCCCGCTCGCAGGCCTATGTCGCGGCGAGCGAAGGAGGTCTTCGGCTGTTCGGCCAGTATGGCATTGCTGCAAGCGACATGTTCAAGTCCTGCCTGTGTGCCGACAACAGCGCGTTTGACGCGAACATGTCCGACGCACCACCGGGTGAAAAGCGCTACGACTTCATCTTTTCCGGCAGGCTGGAGGAGGTAAAGAACCCCTTGTTCGCCATAGATGTGGCTGTCTCCGCGAGCAAGAAGCTGGGCCGGAAGCTCGGCATTCTGTTTGCCGGCGCCGGTAGCATGGACAATGCGCTCAGAGCCCACGCGGCTGCGAACGCCCAGTGGATCGATGCCGGGTTTCATGGTTTCGCCGCACAGACGCAACTGCCGTCGCTCTATCGATCGGCACGCATTTTTCTGTTCCCCACGCTTTGGGATCCCTGGGGCGTGGTGGCCAATGAAGCTTGCGCTGCCGGACTCCCGGTGATTGTTTCACCGAATGCCGGAGTAGCGGGCGAATTGGTGCGGGATCAGCAGAATGGCTTTGTCTGCGACCTCGATGTCGATGCGTGGGCCGCAAAGGCCGTGGCGTTGCTGAGTAATCCTGTGACTTACCGGCGCTTTTCCGAAGCATCTTCCAGCTTGGTTCGCGCTTATACCTATCGCGATGCTGTCGACGGCCTGATTGCTGCATGCCGGCATGCGCAGGGCGCGCCTCGCGCGGTGATGCAGACAACCGGAAAATAACGGCAAAGGAAACCGCCATGCAAACGATGAGAGATGCCGGTGTGATGCTGATTCTGGACCTTGCTGCCGACCTTACGATCCTGGTGTTCTGTACCGCCTGCCTGATCGACCTGGCTTGTGAAAAACTGGAGACTGCACTGCTCACCCTGGTAGAGCATTGAGTTCGGGTCGAACACGCTTTTCACCTCATTGAAATAGTGCGGGCGGCCTCTCCTGCACCTGGCCGGTGCGTCATGCTGCATCGCGCGGGTGCGCATTCGGCCCGGAATCCCATGCCGAAGCAGGCATGCTGATTGCTGTTATCCGGCAAGACCGTTCATAGGCACGGCCTCGAACATGACTGAAGTGAATGCCATGCTCCAGTCGTGCCTGAGGCCGTGCAGCTGAACCTTCTCCCCCTTCGCTCGACCTGTTTCGCAACACATTGAAGGTAGCGCACTCTTTTCCTTATAGTTCAATCCAGGAGCCACGATGGATCGCCACGACGTCACCAAGAAAATCATTTCCGCAAAAGTCGCCAAGAAAATGCGCTGGGCCGATATCGCCGAAAAAATCGGCCAGAGCAAGGAATGGACAACCGCCGCCATGCTTGGCCAGATGACGCTTGACGCAAAGCAGGCAGCTGTTGCGAAGGAGTTGTTCGGGCTGACGGATGAGGAGACCGCATGGCTGCAGATCGTTCCCTACAAGGGCTCGTTACCCACCGCGGTGCCGACCGATCCGCTGATCTATCGCTGGTATGAAATCGTCAATGTCTACGGTGCGACTATCAAGGAATTGATTCATGAGGAATTCGGCGACGGCATCATGAGTGCGATCGACTTTTCCATGGACATCCAGCGGGAAGCCGATCCGAAAGGCGACCGCGTACAGGTTGTCCTGAGCGGCAAATTCCTGCCTTACAAGAGCTACTGATCCGCACAACCGAAAGCGAAGGCCCGCATTTCTGCGGGTCTTTGACATTTGGGCGTTCGAGAGCGGAAGCAGTCAGGCGAGAACCGTGTTTTCTGCCTCGCATGTCGGCATTGCGTCCGTACCGCACTGGATGCGTTGACCGAAGATCGACCGGTGTAGAAGTTCCCCCGCTTATACCAATCCCAAGGTAGAACGTGCCAGATGAGATCGATGGATTTTTAGCCTGGCAAGGCCGAGTTTGCAGATCAGGAATCCATAGCGGGGCTATGGATGACGAGCACAACGCCGACAGGCGGAAAAAGACGCGAGCTCACGGCATGTCATGACTTGGGATTGGTATTACCAAGATCCATGCCCTATTGCCTCCAGAAGGCGGCCAGTTGTTTTCCTTCAACGATTGACTTAAGCCTGATGCAAAGGCCGCGCATATGCGAGCTGCTCCGAGCATCGCAGTGCCTTCATCTAGCCGCGCAATATGTTTCCAAACTCGGCTATCTCTCATTTTTCCGAGCATGTACAAGCGATTCCGGCATTGGAAAAATGCCAGAGCGCAAGGAACCGCAAAATCGGGCAAGCCCACTTAATCATAAGTGGCATCCTCAATGAACGCTACGCCATCTGCGTTCAAGGGAATGCATGGGCAGGCTGTGTACCGTACCTGTGCATGCAGATAATGCGGGGCCGCTCCAGGAAGTAAGTCATTTTCAATAACGGAATAGATTGTTTACAAGAAGGAGAGGATTAGATGGGAAAGGTGAGCGGTAACTTCAGCGGGACGCAGCATCTCCAACATAAGGCAGGTAATGAGGGAGAGTCCCCCAAGCATGCGCCTGACAAGGATGCGGAAAAGAATAAACCTGATGATGGAGATATTTTGGATCCTCCAAAGATCACCCACGCACAGGACCATTTCAAGGACCCTCCAAACACCGCCGTCGTGCAGAACCCTTTCAAGGACCCTCCACGGATCACCCACGCACAGAATCCTCCGTCGTCGGGATCGACTCATGGTGCAGAGCCGCCTGATTCGTCGAAGCCACCGCAGCCGCCTGAACCGGCGAAGCCGCCGCAGCCGCCTGAACCGTCGAAACCGTCGCAGCCGCCTGAACCGTCGAAACCGTCGCAGCCGCCTGAACCGTCGAAACCGTCGCAGCCACCTGAACCGTCGAAGCCGTCGCAGTCGCCTGATCCGTCGAAGCCGTCGCAGCCGCCTGAACCGTCGAAGCCGTCGCAGCCGCCTGAATCGTCGAAGCCGCCGCAGCCGCCTGAATCGTCGAAACCGTCGCAGCCGCCTGAACCATCGAAGCCGTCGCAGTCGCCTGATCCGTCGAAGCCGTCGCAGTCGCCTGATCCGTCGAAGCCGTCGCAGCCGCCTGAACCGTCGAAGCCGTCGCAGCCGCCTGAATCGTCGAAACCGTCGCAGCCGCCTGAACCGTCGAAACCGTCGCAGCCGCCTGAACCGTCGAAGCCGTCGCAGCCGCCTGAATCGTCGAAGCCGTCGCAGCCGCCTGAACCGTCGAAGCCGTCGCAGTCGCCTGATCCGTCGAAGCCGTCGCAGCCGCCTGAATCGTCGAAGCCGTCGCAGCCGCCTGAATCGTCGAAGCCGTCGCAGTCGCCTGATCCGTCGAAGCCGTCGCAGTCGCCTGAGCCACTGCAAGGCTGGACACTAGGAGAAGGGCGAGCGCTGAGAGAGTTGATAACGAAGTCTCAAATACACAGTTCCGTTTTTACTCGTGATGATTTAGAGCAGATAGCGAATGGCTCTTGGGATAAATATCCGGAAGCCCGAGGAAGCCTTACGGTAGAGGAAGTAAACGCTGCGAAGAGACTGCTGGCCAATGATGGGGCATTGATAAAGACTCTTGACGAGGCATCGGATGGATCTTTAAATGCCTTCGAGCTTCTAATGGGGTTTAGACAGCTGATGTAAGATCGTTCGGGTCTACCAAGCGCCCATCAAGAGGTTGGTTTATGAAGCACTTGGCATCAACATCATGAGCGACAGCGATTCCTTCATGGAAAAACCAGTGGGAATCGCAGTCACAGGGCGAACGTGTTCAAGCCCTCATGCATGGAGAAATTATGTTTTACATGAATATTTGATCATCGCTAAAAAACAAAGGCCCGCACTCTGCGGGCCTTTGTTCGTATTGTATGCGTCATCCTGCACTGGTAGGACCGAATCCGGTCACAAGCGCATGACCGTCTGCATTACACCTTGACGGAATCCGCGACGTCGCTGAATTCCTTCAGTTTGTCGAAGTTCATGTAGCGGTAGATGTTGGCGGCATTCTTATCGATGACGCCGGTGTGCTCCATGTACTCCGCCTTGGTTGGGATCTTGCCGAGTGCCGAGCAGACCGCAGCCAGTTCAGCCGAGCCAAGGTAGACGCGCGTGTCGAGACCGAGGCGGTTCGGGAAGTTGCGAGTCGACGTCGACATGACGGTGGCACCCTTGCGCACCTGAGCTTGGTTGCCCATGCACAGCGAGCAGCCCGGCATTTCCATGCGGGCTCCGGTACGGCCGAGCGTGCCGTAGTGGCCTTCCTCGGTCAGCACCTGCTGGTCCATCTTGGTGGGCGGAGCAATCCACAGGCGTACCGGAATATCGGTCTTGCCTTCGAGCAGCTTGGACGCTGCGCGGAAGTGGCCGATATTGGTCATGCAGGAACCGACGAAGACTTCATCGATCTTGTCGCCGGCGACTTCGGACAGGGTCTTCACGTCGTCCGGATCGTTCGGGCAGGCCACGATAGGCTCGTGGATATCTGCCAGGTCGATCTCGATGACAGCGGCGTACTCGGCATCCGCGTCGCCCTTAAGCAGCTGCGGGTTGGCCAGCCAGGCTTCCATCGACTTGATGCGGCGCTCGAGCGTGCGCTTGTCCTGGTAACCGTTGGCAATCATCCACTTCATCAGGGTGATGTTCGAGTTCATGTACTCGATGATCGGTTCCTTGTCGAGGTGGACGGTGCAGCCTGCGGCGGAACGCTCTGCGGATGCGTCGGACAGCTCGAACGCCTGTTCGACCTTCAGCTGCGGCAGGCCTTCGATCTCAAGAATGCGGCCGGAGAAGATGTTCTTCTTGCCCTTCTTCTCGACGGTCAGCAGTCCCTGGCGGATTGCATACAGCGGGATCGCATTGACGAGGTCACGCAGGGTGACGCCCGGCTGCATCTGGCCCTTGAAACGAACCAGCACCGATTCCGGCATGTCGAGCGGCATGACGCCGGTGGCGGCAGCGAATGCCACCAGGCCGGAACCTGCCGGGAAGGAGATGCCGATCGGGAAGCGGGTGTGCGAGTCGCCGCCGGTGCCGACGGTATCGGGCAACAGCAGGCGGTTCAACCAGGAGTGGATCACGCCGTCGCCCGGGCGCAGCGCCACGCCGCCGCGGTTCTCGATGAAGGTCGGCAGTTCGCGATGAGTCTTGACGTCCACCAGCTTCGGATAGGCAGCGGTGTGGCAGAAGGACTGCATCACGAGGTCGGCGGAGAAGCCGAGGCAAGCCAGGTCCTTCAACTCGTCGCGTGTCATCGGACCTGTGGTGTCCTGGGAGCCGACCGTGGTCATCTTCGGTTCGCAGTAGGTGCCCGGACGAATGCCGGTGCCTTCCGGCAGACCGCAGGCGCGGCCGACCATCTTCTGTGCGAGCGAGAAGCCCTTGCCGGAATCGACCGGGTTCTGCGGCAGGCGGAACAGGGTGGACGGTGCCAGGCCGAGCGCTTCGCGTGCCTTGGCGGTCAGGCCGCGGCCGATGATCAGGGGAATGCGGCCGCCGGCGCGTACTTCGTCGAAGATCACATCGGACTTCACCTTGAATTCGGCGATGACTTCGCCGTTCTTCAGGGCCTTGCCTTCATACGGACGCAGTTCGATGACGTCGCCCATTTCCATCTTGTTGACGTCGAGTTCGATCGGCAGCGCACCGGCATCTTCCATGGTGTTGTAGAAGATCGGAGCGATTTTGCTGCCGAGGCAGACGCCGCCGAAACGCTTGTTGGGGATGTAGGGGATGTCTTCGCCGGTGAACCACAGCACGGAGTTGGTCGCCGACTTGCGCGACGAACCGGTGCCGACCACGTCACCGACATAGGCGACCAGATTGCCTTTTGCCTTGAGCGCTTCGATTTGCTTGATCGGACCGATCTTGCCCGGCTCGTCCGGCTCGATTCCTGCACGCGGGTTCTTGAGCATCGCCAGGGCGTGCATCGGGATGTCAGGACGCGTTGTCGCATCCGGTGCGGGCGACAGATCGTCGGTATTGGTTTCGCCGGAGACCTTGAACACAGTCAGCGTCATGCTCTGCGGGACTTCCGGACGGGATGTGAACCACTCGGCATCAGCCCAGGATTGCAGTACGGACTTGGCGTTTGCATTGCCCTTGTCGGCCAGTTCCTTGACGTCATGGAAGTAATCGAACATCAGCAAGGTCGTCTTCAGACCTTCTGCAGCCACAGCGCCCACTTCTGCATCGCCCAGGAGATCGATCTGCGGCTTGATGTTGAAGCCGCCCAGCATCGTGCCCAGCAGACGGGTCGCTTCCTTGCGAGAAATCAGCGCACAAGTTTCTTCGCCCTTTGCCAGCTTGCTAAGGAATGCAGCCTTGACCTTGGCAGCGTCGTCTACACCGGCCGGCACGCGGTAGGTAATCAACTCCACCAGGAACTGCTCTTCGCCGGCAGGGGGATTCTTCAGCAGCGCAACCAGCTCTTCAGTCTGCTTGGCGGACAAGGGAAGCGGCGGAATGCCAAGCGCAGCGCGTTCGGCGACATGTTGACGGTAGGTTTCTAGCATGGGGCGCTCTTCGGTTACGTGATTGAACAAAAGGCGAAGATCCGGATTGCGGCGCCGGCTTGATCCGACTTGATGCCCGACTCGCAATACAGGGTCCCGGTCTAGTATTGCGGCCAGGACAACTCTTCTATAAGACATAAGAGTTTATCGCAAAACGGGCCGGAAATCTTGGACCAGGAAAAATTTTTCCGTTCGAGCGCAGGCAATACAACGGGATTCAAAGCGGAAAACAAGCAATGTCTACCGTCTTTTACCGCGTCATTGGCTTTTTTGGCATCCGGAATCACCTTGATGGTTCTTACCAAGAGTACGGAAAACTAAGGAAGACCTGCAAGCTGAGAGGTACCAAGCCGGGGTTCATTATTTCGTGTATTCGATTTCACGCTTCAAGGCCTCAATGTTGGATGTATACCGTTGAATGATCCCTGTCGCGGCTTTGCGAGACAGCGCCTCAGCAAGCCCGGCCTGTTCCAACTGCAATTCGTTTGCGAGAATGGCAAGCCGTTCACTGTCACGAGCTTTCTGTACCGCCGGAGCAATGCGTGGATAGTCACTTGCGATGGAACCTGAAGATTTGAAGCCGACTTTTGACTTAGGGATGAGATGAGGCACTTCGGCGACTTTCGCTGTCGCTGTCGGTGTCGGTGTCGGTGTCGGTGTCGGTGCTGATGCTGGTGCTGATTTGGGTATGGGCGCAGGTGTGGGTGATTGGGCCGGTTTTAAGGTTGCCTGCGGTATTGGAGGCATAAGTTCTGGTGCCTCTGCTTTTCCAGGTGCAAGACGTATGGGTACGTTGCTGTAGATCGTCACGCGATTAATCGCATCTTCTGCCTTATAGATCGTTGCATGCACAGGGGATGACGTCGTGCTCGTGCAGATCAATAGCACGAGATGAGAAAAGAGACGTAGTTTTAGCGCATGTGAGTGCCGTCGGTTTGCAGGCCATGTCTGGTTCATCCGACAGTTATGTGAACACTCGCTGGAGGCGCCCCTGCGCTTCTTGAAACAGTAAATCGTGGTGGCGTCCAAATTGGAATGGCCGCGCGAGTTAACGATATGCGCCGCCGTGTATGAGGATGAGTCAAACGTAAGCATGAATTGCAATCTCTAGAGAAACCGTGGTGATGAGTGGTTTGTTTTTTCACCAAGTTCCATGCATCAATTTGCAGATTGACTTTTTATTTAACTAGAGCGTTTTCATCTTGACTGGCTCAGGCGAGACCGGGGCGAATTGCTATTCGGCCAAGGCTTGGCTGCGCGACATGGCGAGCTCGGGACCCCTGACCATGGCAAGGACGACTCGGCATCCCCGCACAACGCACTACCGGAAGCGATTCGCACGGGATCGACGAGCGGGTCAAGATGAAAACGCGCTAGCCTTGCGGCCTCTCGCTTACCAAGCTTCCGGCAATGAGACTTAAATTTCATGTTCGCAGGCTTGGCTTTTGAACGTTTCGTTTAGATAGACAGGCTTTCCGCCATTTTGAGATTGGTGACTGATGTTTGAAGAGGACTCGCGTTTCCATGCAATTCCGATTGCGCAAAGCAAACAGCCCTGCGTCCGGGAGGAGGCAGGGCTGATGCGGTAGAACTAGCCTGACGATTACCTACTTTCACACTGGTTGCAGCACTATCATCGGCGCGATGTCGTTTCACGGTCCTGTTCGGGATGGGAAGGGGTGGGACCAACTCGC
>NZ_JACYXF010000029.1 GCF_015352985.1 Noviherbaspirillum malthae
GTCTTGGTCAGCACCAGGAAGATGGCGACGAGCATCAGGATGGCCACCAGCATCATGAAGCCGCGGTACATCGGGAAGGTGGTGGTGAACAGGGTGAACAGGGGTCCGTCGAGTTCGGCGGGAATCGGGTAAGGCACGGCCGCCCTGCCCCAGACCAGCTGCACCAGCTCGACCAGCACGTAGGACAGGCCGAAGGTGAACAGCAGTTCGGGGATGTGGCCGTACTTGTGAACCGAGCGCAGGCCGTAGCGCTCGACGACGGCGCCGATGATGCCGACCAGGAGCGGCGCGATGACCAGCGCGGGCCAGAAGCCGATCTTGGTGCTGACGGCATAGGCGAAATAGGCGCCGAGCATGTAGAAGCTGGCGTGCGCGAAGTTGAGCACGCCCATCATGCTGAAAATCAGCGTCAGACCGGAAGACAGCATGAACAGCAGGAGCCCGTAGCTCAGGCCGTTAAGCAAAGTGATAGCGACAAATTCCACGCCTTACCTCTAGGATGAAGATTGCAATCATTTCATTGGAACACCCCTATACGGGTGAACCAGCGTGAAGGCCGAACTGCCCTCTCCCGCTTGGGGCGGCAATTCGGCCGGGTATGGCAGCGGCTAGTCGGGGCGCTTCATCTGGCAGGACGACGGCTGCGAGGCGACATAGGTATCTATCTTCCTGTCGGTCTTCCAGCCGTAGCCGGTGTTTTCCTGGTCGTACTTCACTTCCTTGCCGTTCACCTTGCTCCAGGTGGCGATGTACAGGGGCTGCTGCACCTGATGGTCTGCCTTGCGCATTTCCACATCGCCGTTGAGGCTGGTGATCTTCATCCCTTCCATGGCGCGGGCCACTTTCAGCGGCTCTACCGAATTGGTGTCCTTGAATGCCTTGGAGAGCATGCTGATGCCGGTGTAGGTCGCCATGGCGGTATAGTCGTCGTTGTACTTCTTCTTGAAACCGTCGACGATATTCTGGCCGGTGGCGGAGGGGCCATTCGGATTCCAGTAAGTGATCACCTTGACACGGCCCTCGCCGGATGCGCCCATCGCGGTAGGCACGCCGGTGGTGGCGGCATAGTAGGTGTAGAAGTTGGCGGTCAGGCCGGCTTCCTTGGCGGCCTTGATCAGCAGCGCGAGATCGGCGCCCCAATTGCCGGTGATGACAGTGTCGGCTCCCGAGGCCTTGATCTTGGCGACGTAGGGAGAGAAGTCCTTGACCTGTCCGATCGGATGCAGGTCGTCGCCGACGATCTGCACATCCGGGCGCTTGCGCTTCAGGTAATCCTTGGCCGCTTTCGTGACCTGATGACCGAATGCATAGTTCTGGCCGATGATGTAAACCTTCTTGAGGTCCTTTTCCTTCTCCATCAGCGAGGTCATGGCTTCCATCTTCATGTCGGAATTGGCATCGAGGCGGAAATGCCAGAAGCTGCACTTGCTGTTGGTGAGATCGGGATCGACGGCGGCATAGTTCAGGTAGATGACTTCCTTGCCGGGATTGCGCTCGTTATGCTTGTTGACCGCATCCACCAATGCCAGCGCCACGCCCGAACCGTTACCCTGGATGATGTAGCGGTAGCCCTGGTCGATGGCGGCTTTCAGAACGGTCAGCGACTCCTGGGGGCTGCCCTTGTTGTCGAAGCCGATGACCTCCAGCGTATGGCTGCCGGCCCATTTTTCCTTGTTGGCCATGTCGGCGACGTACTGCCAGCTTTTCAGGATGTTTTGTCCCACAGGAGCGAAGGGGCCGGACAGCGGGTCGATGAAAGCAACCTTCACATTGTCGGCATGGGCAGCCATCGGCGCGGCGAATGCAGCAGCAATTGCGGCGGCCATGATCATGGGGCGGATTTGGAATGTCATGCGATGTCTCCTTGTTGAAATAGTTGGGCGCTATGCCGTCTATACCGCTTATGCGGTTGGTAGCTTGTGATGCCTGAGTTGATTGCGGATTTCGTTCTTCAGGATCTTGCCTGTGGCGCCGACCGGCAAGGCGTCCACGAACACGACGTCGTCGGGAGTCCACCATTTGGCGACTTTCCCCTGGTAGGAATTGATCAGTTCATCCCTGGTGAGGGCGGCATCCGCTTTCTTGACCACGACAAGCAGGGGACGCTCATCCCATTTCGGATGAAACACGCCGATGCAGGCCGCCTGCTGTACTGCCGGGTGCGCCATGGCGACATTCTCGAGCTCGATGGAGCCGATCCACTCGCCTCCCGACTTGATCACGTCCTTGCTGCGGTCGGTGATCTGCATGTAGCCTTCCGGACTGATGGTGGCGACGTCCCCGGTGGGAAACCAGCCGTCCTGCAGTGCGCTGCTGCCTTCGGCCTTGAAATAATTCCTGACCACCCATGGTCCGCGCACAAGCAGGTGGCCGCAGGACTTGCCGTCCCATGGAAGCTCGGCCCCCTCGTCGTCGACGATTTTCATGTCGACGCCGAAGATCGCATGGCCCTGCTTTTCCAGCACCTGATCCTGCTCAGCCTGCGTCAGGCGCAGATGCTGGCTCTGCAGCGTGCAGACGGTGCCCAGCGGGGACATCTCCGTCATGCCCCAGGTATGCAGCAGCTCGACACCGTACTTGTCGCGGAACGTCTTCATCATTGCCGGCGGACACGCGGAGCCGCCGATGATGATCCGGCGCAGTTTTCCGAACTCCAGCGCGTTCCTCTCCACATGGTTGAGCAGGCCCAGCCATACGGTAGGCACGCCGGCGGAAACAGTGACGTCCTCCCGCACGATCAAGTCATGCAGCGAAGAGCCGTCCAGCATGGGCCCCGGCAGCACCAGCTTTGCGCCGGTTAGCGCAGCGGAGTATGGGAAGCCCCAGGCATTGACGTGGAACATGGGCACGACCGGCATCAGGACTTCCCGCCCCGAGACATTGAGCGCATCGGGAAGGCAGGATGCGTAGGCATGCAGCAGCGTGGAACGGTGCGAGTACAGCACGCCCTTGGGATTGCCTGTCGTTCCCGAGGTATAGCAGAGAGTGGACGCGGAGTTCTCGTCGAATGCAGGCCATGCATACCGGTCTGAACTGCTCTCGATGAGATCCTCATAGCACATCAGGTTGGGAATCCTGAATGAGGCAGGCATGCTTCCCCGGTCGGCCATGGCAATGAAGCCTTTCACGGATTTGCAGCTTGCCGCCAGCGTTTCTATCAAGCCGAGGAACGTCAGGTCGAAGAAGACATAGCTGTCTTCGGCATGGTCGACCATGTACGCAATCTGGTCCGCATGCAGGCGAGGGTTCATCGTATGCAGCACCGCTCCGCTGCCCGAGATCGCGTAATAGAGCTCCATGTGCCGGTATCCGTTCCATGCCAGCGTGGCTACACGATCTCCCATCTTGACGCCGAGCGTGGCAAGCGCATTGGCCATTCGGCGCGCGCGCTGGTGGCAATCGCGGTAGGTATAGCGATGAATGTCGCCTTCGACGCGCCGCGATACGATTTCCTTGTCGCCGAAATGGCGGTCGGCATGCTCGATGATGCTTGAGACCAGCAGCGGCTGGCTCATCATCTGGCCCATCGTCGGGCTTTTTGGATAGTCTGGAATGTTGTCCGATTTCATATCGCAAGGAACCAGAAAGCGGCCGTCAAGGCCGGAATGGATAAGTGTTCCGCACCGGATTTTCCGGGCTGGCGTTACAGTTCTTTAATGCGAGCGCCTGGTAGAGCCGGCAGATTAAGGCTTCGATGACGAGGTCCGTTAACACCAGTGTCGTGGATGGACGCCGGAATTTCCATGTGCAGAACTACATAATTCCGGCGCCATGATGTCTCATAACCACTGCGTCATTTCATGCAAATGCACGGCATAAGCCTGATTGCGCAATGCGCGTTTCAGGCCTCTTCCAGCAGGAGACCCGCCTTGGAAAGCTCCAGCCGGTACTGGTCCCAGCCGGCGCCGGGAACGACTTCATCCCTGCGGTCCCTGATTTCTCCGAGCCGCTGCAGAATCTGCGTCACG
This sequence comes from Noviherbaspirillum malthae, assembly GCF_015352985.1. Taxonomy (GTDB): domain Bacteria; phylum Pseudomonadota; class Gammaproteobacteria; order Burkholderiales; family Burkholderiaceae_D; genus Noviherbaspirillum; species Noviherbaspirillum malthae. Next base: position 3,969 of record NZ_JACYXF010000029.1, read on the forward strand.
GGATCGCTGGCATTGCCCAGATGGATGCCCTGGGTCATCGTGATGTTGGCGGCCTCGAAGCTGCCGGCACCGGCCAGAAGGATCATGCGCGTCGGCGCCTGCTCGGCGACGAGCGCGACCACGCCCGGGCTGACGGCTTCAGGGCTGAGTCCTTCGAGGTCTTTGGGCGAGAGCACGCCCTCGGTCATGGCCGTTGCCGCGCTGGGCGCCAGGCAGTTGACGCGGATGCCATATTTTTCGCCTTCGAGCGAAAGCGTCTGCATCAGCCCTACCAGGGCCATCTTCGCGGCACCGTAATTCGATTGCCCGAAATTTCCGTAAAGGCCGGATGACGATGAGGTCATGACGATGCGCCCATAGCGCTGCGCACGCATGTGCTCCCACACGGCCTTGGTGCAATTCACCGCCCCCATCAGATGCACATCAATGACGAAACGAAAATCCTCGATGGTCATTTTGGAAAAGCTCTTGTCACGCAGCACGCCGGCATTGTTGACCAGGATATCGACCCGGCCCCACTCTCCGACGGCGCGCGACACCATCGCTTCCATTTGCTCCATGTCCCTGACGTCGCCGCCGTCCGCGATTGCGGCCCCGCCCTCACGGACGATCTGATCGGCGACTTCGCGGCCGGGCGCACCCTGATGCCGGCCGTTGATGTCGTTGACCACCACCTTGGCCCCCTGCTTCGCAAGCGCGAATGCATGCGCACGTCCCAATCCGCTGCCAGCGCCTGTCACGATGGCGACCCTGCCTTCCAGGTACCTTGTCATTTCATTGCCTCCTTGATTTGTCCTTGTTTGCAGCACATCCGGCCGAAGCCGCGGCACCGCCAGAGCAGCCCCACATGCGGGCTACGATTTGTTGCATGACTTTCAACGTGCCCAGCACATTCCACGTCGATCAACGGCGTTCAGTCTCTCAAAGCTCAAGCGCGGAATCTATGTGATAACCAACATCTTTCCCGCCTTATAATGTGGCAATGCCACATCGTCGCTGACTGCGCATTGACGTAAAGTCGACGACAGCAGATCTGCCTGTTCGCCATGACAGAGCGACGCAGCATCCATACATAATTTGAATAGAGACAAGCAGGTAATCATGGACAAGAACCATGTAGCTGAAAGAGTTGCCGTCGATCTCGTCGGTCTGCTTTATCGCGACGCATCGATCGAGGAGTTCAATGCGCACCTTGCTTCGGTGGAGAGGCTGCCGAACGAGACGGCGGGAAAGCTGGATGCGCTGGAGACGATAAGAATGGCCATCGCCATCAAGCGCCAGCTCGAGCAGCATCAGTCCAGCGAGCAAGGCCTGCTTGCGATGGTTGATTCCGCCAAGGACCTCTCCAGCCGCCTCGATCTGACGAGCCTGCTCAATGCCATCGTGACACGGGCAAGAACGCTTCTGGGTTCCCACCTGGCATGGCTCACGGTATATGACGCGGAGGCGGAGGAATTCCGCGTACTCGTCACCGACGGCGCGATCTCCATCAATACGACAAGGATGAGCACGCACAGAAAGCAAGGCATTGCCGGGATGGTGATGTCGACACGCCTGCCCTTCTATACGACAAACTATCTGCTCGACAACCGCTTTGCACACGACCCGGTGCTCGACAGCACATTCCGGAACGAAGGCGTGGCAGCGATGGCCGGCGTGCCGCTGCTTTTCGATGACAATGTCATTGGCCTGCTGTTCGTCGCCGACCGCTACCAGCGCAACCATACCGCGCTCAGCATCGCCATTCTCAGCACGCTGGCGACGCACGCCGCCGTGGCGATCAACAATGCAAAGGCTTTCGAACAGGCCAAGATCGCGCTCGAGAAGGCGGACCATGCCCGCGCCGAGCTCGAACGCACGGTACGCGATGTGCAGAAGGCAGCGGAGGCGCACGAGCAGCTGACCTCCCAGCTCGCAAAAGGCGCGTCGCTCGTCACCCTTGCGCAAACCGTCGCCCAGCTGCTGGATGGCTGCGTTGTCGTCCTGGACGAGGGCTTCCAGGTCATCGGCAGGGCAGCTTCGCCGGAATACACCGGCACATCCGGCGATGCCTATGCGCCGCACGGCGCACCCAGCGCTTCCGTGACGCAGGCCATCAGGGAAAGCCGGCAGGGAGGACGCTCGGTGATTGCCTGCGACATGAACGGCGAAGTGTGCAGGGTTGCCGCCGTCATTGGCGGCAGCGACGTGCTCGGCGCGGTGCTGCTGTACCGCCACGGAGATCTGGACGACATTTCGATTCGCACCTTCGAGAGAAGCGCCAGCGTGATGGCCGTCGTGCTCCTGTCTCAGGAACGCATGGAAGCGAGCAAGAACCGGGAAGTCTCGGGTTTGCTGCGGGCACTTGTCGCCACGCACCTGGAAGAGAAGGGATCGATCTTGGAACGTGCCAGGCGGCTGGGTCTTGATCTGTCGCACCCCTTTTCCATGATTCTCCTGGATACGGAAATGCCCAAGCCGGTAACGGTTGCGCGCCGGCTGCGCGCCGAGGGCCGCTTTTCCGAACTGGTTCTCGACGAAATGGAAGGCGCCCTCGTCATCCTGTGCCCCGCAACGGCGGCGCACGACCTGGTCAAGGAATTCTCGGCACTGGCAAAGCGCGAATTCAACGGCGCTTACCGCGGCATTCTTTCAAGACCGGTCAATACGATAGAGGCGGTCAGGACCGTGTACGGTTCATTGCGCCGCGGACTCACCATCCTTCAGCGGATAGGAATCAACGGCCAGGTCGTGGACCAGAATCAGATGGCGCTGTACTCCGTGCTGTTCGAGTCGCACGATCAGGAAAGCCTGCAGGCCTTCATCGATGGATGCATCGGACCGGTCATTGCGCATGACCTCAAGCGCAGCACGCAGATAGCGGAAACGCTGCTGACCTATCTGGACAGCAACCAGAATGCCAAGTCAACCGCGACCAGCCTGAACATCCATGTCAATACGGTGCGGCAGCGCCTGGCCAATGTCGACGAGCTGCTGGGTCATTGGACCAGCCCCAACCGTGCCCTGGAGATTCATGTGGCGCTTCGTCTGTGGAGTCTCGTCAGATGAAAGCCGCACATCGCCTCCGAAGAATCGAAGCATGGGCAGGCTTGGAAGAATGATGGAAAGCCTGTTCGGCTGCAACGGCTGCCGCTGCAGCCGAACAGGTGTCTTCATGCGCTACAGGCGCTCGAGCACGGCTGCGATACCCTGCCCGCCGCCGATGCACATGGTGACCAGACCGTAGCGCTTCCCGGTGCGGATCAGTTCATGGACGCACTTGACGGTAATGACGGTTCCGCTGGCGCCCAGCGGATGTCCCAGCGCAATCGCCCCGCCGTTCGGATTGGTCTTGGCGGGATCCAGGTCCAGCCCGCGGCACACCCCCAGCGACTGTGCGGCAAAGGCTTCATTGGATTCAATGACGTCCATATCGTCCAATGAAAGACCGGCTCGCTTGAGGGCAAGCTGGACAGCAGGCACCGGCCCGAGACCCATCATGGAAGGTTCCACACCGGCCACTCCATAGGAAACCAGACGTGCCAGCGGTGTGACGTTGGCGCGGGATGCCGCCTCGGCGCTCATCAGGATGCACGCGGCCGCACCGTCGTTCAGACCGGAGGCATTGCCCGCCGTAACGGTCCCGTTTTCCTTTCTGAATGCCGGCTTCAACTGCGCAAGGCCGGCGGCCGTCGTACCCGCCTTCGGGTGTTCATCGGTATCGAAACTGACCGTTCCGTTCCGCGACTTGATTTCCACAGGGACGATCTGCGACTTGAAATATCCTGCCTCGATTGCCGCCAGCGCCTTGCGCTGGCTTTCGGCGGCGAAAGCATCCTGGTCTTCACGGGAAATCTTGTAATGGTCCGCGACGTTTTCCGCGGTCACGCCCATGTGCCCCGCGCCGAACGGGTCCTGGAGAGCACCCAGCAGCATGTCCAGGAGCTTGGCATCGCCCATGCGGTTGCCCCAGCGCCCTGTCTGCATGAGGTAGGGCGCCCGGCTCATGGTTTCGACGCCGCCGCCGACGGCGATGTCGGCATCGCCAAGCTGGATGGCGTTTGCGGCAGTGACGATGGCCTGCAGGCCCGAGCCGCACAGGCGGTTCAGCGTCAGCGCGGCGGATTGCTTGGCCATGCCGGCATTCAGGCCGGCCACGCGCGATACATACATGTCCTTCGGGTCGCACTGTATGACGTTGCCGATCACGATGTGCTGCGCGGATGACGGCTCCACGCCGGCACGCTCGAATGCTTCCCTGACGACAATGGTCGCGAGGTCCGGACCGGAAAAATCCTTGAGGGATCCGCCGAAGGTGCCGATCGCCGTGCGGACGGCGCTGGCAATAACGATGTCTTTCTGGTTGCTCATTCAAATTCTCTTCGCCGAACCATGGCGATTGATGACGACTGATTAATAAGATACCACTAAGGTGAAAGGCGGCAGGGAACATGTCCGCTGCCGCCTTTCGTCTGCCCAGGTCAAGTAGAGCAGGTATAGGAAGCGGCGCGGTTCACGTCGCCGGTGCCATTGTACTTCGGCCACTTCGGATAGTCGCACAGCGGCCGCGTACGTCCCGGAACGCCGGCGGTATCAGCCACGACTTCGTTGGCCGGAGCCGCACCTTTTTCAGCCCAGCTTTCCAGGGCAGTGAGCGAATCCCAGGACGCGTTGAAGCTTGTGCTGACGGCATGCCCGTAGCCCGCGACTTCATAGTAGCGTGCGAACTTGCTGACTTCCGACGGGCCCATCTGGCTTTGCAGCCGCTGGTAATACTCTTCGGTCGCGCGGGTGCTGACCAGCACATCGGACAAGCCGTGCGCGAGGAGCAGTTTCCCGCCCTTGGCGGCGAAGGCGTTCAGGTCGACTTTCGTATCGAGCAGGGTGCTGAGCTCGCTGATGCGGCCTGCAAACGGTCCGGGATTCTCCGGGTCGAGAGACAGGGAATCATAGTTGGCATCGCGGGTGACCGAATACTTGATCCACTGATCGACCAGCACGCTGATGTAGGGAGCCGTTCTCGGCATCGGCATTGCAGGCTGCGTCGTTCCCAGTGCGAGGAAGGTGACGGTAGGCTGCAACGGCGAAGGATTGGTCGTGATGCCGAGGTCGGCGCCCCATACGTTATAACCCGGATAGTGCGTTTCTCCGCTGGCGAGCGAGAAGTTGAACCGGGTGTCGGTATTGATGGTTTTCAGGGCGGCGATCTGCGCGTCCGACAGGCAGGTATCGCCGGCATCGACTCCGCCTTCGCAGCGCAGCGGCCTGCCGTTGAAGACCGCGGTCGCCGGATCGAAGGTTGCGTTGCATCGCTGCTGGTTGCTGATCAGGTCGTCGGCTACGCCGTCCAGATTGTCGCATGCCGCAATGGATGCCTTGTAGAGCAGATCGCGCTTGGCGGTATTCGGATAGGCGCCCGGCTTTGCCAGCGCGCGGTTCATCCGGTGGCCGCCGAGCAATGCGGCAGCATCGTTCCAGGCGGGATACCATGCGATGGCGCCGTCCCAGTCGGCGGGCCAGCGGGTGATGGCGGCCAGCGCCTCGCGTCCGCCGGTCGAGCCGCCGGCGAAATAGGCCTTCTGCACCTTGTCTACCGCGTACCTTGCCTTGATCAGATACATCGCCGCGTCGCGCGTTTTCTTGAGCGCGTCGCCGCCGAAGTTGCGCGCGGATTCCTCGTTCAGCGCAAACGATCCGTCCTGGGAGCCGAAGGCATTCGCCTGGTGCCCCGAGTCGCTCGCGAATGTCGCATAGCCGCGGCCGAGCGGCGTTGCCTTGTCGGTCGGGCCTGCGGGCACATTGCCGGTGACGCTTGGAATGCTTCCATCGAATCCGCCGCCGCCGAACATGACGGCTTTTGAATTCCATGCGGTGGGAAGCGCCACTCTGAACAGGATATTGGGCGCACTCTTGTCCACCGGCGCAATACTGGCTGTGACCAGGCAGTGTTCCGGAACAGCGGCAGCTCCCGTTCCGCTCGCCGCAACGACCGTGGCAGCCGTGACGGTCCCACCCGAAGTCGGCAGGCCGATCGACGATGCCGGAATGGCGGTATTGGCAAGCTGCGCGCAGGCGAGCGGCAGCACCGTCGTCGTATTGGGCAACCCCGCCGATCCCGAATCTCCACCGCCGCCTCCGCCGCACGCGGTCAGCGCGATTGCCATGAAGGCAGGATAAGACTTCCGGAATGTGGCTCTTGGTTCTTTCATGTTGTCTCCATTAAATTTCTTCTTTGTTCCCGAACACCCGTTTCGTCTGGAGCCGGCCGTTTGCGCTCGTTCCATAAGCTCGGCAAGGCTTGGTTCCAATGTATCTCGACGTCATCCCATTCTAGGCAGACATGGACTCGACGCAATGTTCACGGCGCACATAAGCAGGCGTGAAAAATGTTGTGGATATCCATTGGAAACCTGCTTTCGCCAGGGAGTGTTTTCCTTGATTGATTCAACAGAAACGAGCTTGGCAGCGTTTATGGAAGAATTCGACGATCCCCGGATACTGGACTGATGGGCTTCCAGCCCGGCCGGGTTTCACCAATTTCTTCAAGAAAATTACATCACAAGGATGCTTGCACCATGGAACGCTGGATCGTTTACGCATTTATTTCGATGGCCTTTGCCGGTGCCACGTCGGTCATCGCCAAACTCGGCCTGTCCGGAATTTCCGGCGACCTCGGCCTCGCCATACGGACCTGCTTCGTCTTCTTGTTCGTGCTGATGTTTGCCGGCGCCGTCGTGCCGGCTTCCGAACTGCAATCCATCGGGTGGCGCAACATCGGCTGGCTGGCGGCATCTGCAGTGACAACAGCCGGCTCGTGGATTTTCTATTACCGGGCCATCAAACTGGGAGATGTCTCGACTGTCGCCCTGATCGACAAGGGCAGCGTCGTCATTGCCCTGCTGCTTTCCTGGGCACTGCTTCATGAAGCATTGACGCCGGCCAAGCTGGCCGGCAGCGCATTGATCGTTGCCGGCATATTCGTCATTGCGCGTGGATAGGATGAAAGACGGCTTTCTGCCGGCTTGCAGGCGTTGAACCTCGCTCTTTTGCTTCCACCGCTTGCCGCTACAGTGCGTGGCCTGTCGGCAATCCCGCCCCTGCCTTTACAGCTTGCCGGAACGACTTGAAGCGGCGCATTCCGCAGACTGTTTGCAATAAATCGAAGACTACAATAAGTCAACTATAAACATGACCGCATCTGGTGCGAAAATCATCCTGTTATCAGGGCAATGCTGAACGCTTGCACGGCAATGGGATCATCATGATTACCCATCATCAAACTAGCAGCAGGTTCAGCTCCGCTGACCTTGCTTGTTTTATCCAGATTAGAGGTACTAACGATGGGTACCAGTCTCCAGGCATTGCAACAGCAGATTGCCAAGCTTGAAAAACTGCTGGATGACAATTTTTCCGCGCTGGTATCGGCTCAGGACGCGCTGGCGCAAACCGAGGCGAAGCTCGACGAAGTCACGCGGATTTACCAAACCACCTTCGACCTTGCGGCGATCGGCATCGCTCATATCACGCTGGATGGGAAATGGCTGCGCATCAACCCTTTTCTATGCCAGATGCTCGGCTACACCGCGGAGGAGCTGCAATCCAAGACCTTCCAGGAACTGACCTATCCGGAAGATCTGGCGCCCGATCTGCATCTCGTCCAGGAACTGCTGGCCGGAAAAAGAGTTTCCTACTCGCTCGAAAAGCGCTATATCAAGAAAAACGGCGAAGTGGTCTGGGGCCATCTCAGCGTATCGCTGGTCCGCGATGTCTGGGGCTTGCCAAGTTACTTCATCTCCATCATCAAGAACATCGATGTCCGCATACGGGCTCAGGACCAGGGAGAGCAAAGCCGGGCCCGCCTGCGGGCAGTGCTCGACAGCCTGAGCGAGGGGGTCATTGTTTTCTCCCATGACGGCAAGCTGCTGGAAGCCAATCCTGCCGCCATGCAACTGTTCGGATACCGGGACAAAACCGATATCCGCTCGGAGCCGATCGATCTTGCAGCCACGTTCGAGGCGACCACGCTCGACGGCGAATCGGTTCCCGTGGAAGACTGGCCGGTTTCCAGGTTGATGCGCAATGAGACGGTCTCGAATGCAGAACTGGTCGTTCATCGCCGCGACACGGGGCGGTCGTGGATCGCCAGCATTTCCGGAAGGCTGATCAGCACGCCGCAGCTGCCGCAGCCGCTCGCCGTGCTGACGGTGGAGGACATTACCAAGCGCCTGATGGCGGAGACCGCCCTGCGGGTCAGCGAACAGCGGCTGCGCCTGGCCTTCGACCATATCCCCGACATGATCGTCATCTATGATCCCGACCAGAGGATCCAGTACGTGAACCTCGCCGCCGCCCATAACATCGGCCTGAGCGAAAAGGACCTGATCGGCCACCATGCCAGGAACGCGCCGGGACAATCCATCGTGGCCCTGTGGCAGCCGCTGCTCGCGGCAACGCTGGCCTCGGCCGCACTGCAGGCCGACGATTTTGATTTCCCGACCGAGACCGGCCTGCGCCACCTGAGGGTGACTTGCGTGCCCATTACCGACGGCAGCCAGTCGGTCCGGGAAATCATGGTCATATGCCATGACTACAGCGAACGGCGACAGGCGGAGGAGAGAATCCGGCAGGCGGCGCTGCACGATCCCCTGACCGGCCTGCCCAATCGCTCGCTGCTCTACGAATATGCCCGCCATACCTTTGCCGCCGCGAACCGGTCGGGGCAGGAGGTCTCGGTCTTGTTCATCGACCTCGACCGCTTCAAGCCGATCAATGACATCCATGGACATGAAGTAGGCGACATGGTGCTGCGCCAGGTCGCCAACCGACTGAGACGCAGCATGCGCGGCGAGGACATCGTATTCAGGCTGGGGGGAGACGAGTTTCTTGCGCTCGTTCCTCATCATCATGATGCACCGGCGGGCGAGAAAGTCGCCCAGCATCTGATGGAGGCCGTCAGCAGCCCTTACCATGTCGGCTCGGTTGAGGCGTCGCTATCATGCTCCATCGGCATCAGCATCTACCCCAGGGACGGTGATGATATCGACCTCCTGATCGGCCACGCGGATGCGGCCATGTATATCGCCAAGCAGATGGGCCGCAACACCATCCAGTTCTACACCTCGTCGCTTGCCGAACGCGTCTACATGCAGTCACTGATCGAGGAAGGCATCAAGAACGCCCTCAAGAAGAATGAATTCTCTCTGTATTACCAGCCTCTGATAGACATGCAGAGCGGCCAGGTAGTCAGCGTGGAAGCTCTGCTGCGCTGGCCGGGCAACGGCATGGGCCCGGACCGCTTCATTCATGTGGCCGAGGCCACCGGCCTGATCGGCCGGCTTGGCGAGTGGGTGTTTGCGCAGGCGTGCGAACAGCATTCATCCTGGATCAGGGAGGGCTTGCCGGCCATCCCCATCGCGGTCAACGTGTCGCCGCTGCAGTTCCGCAAGAAGGACTTTGCAAGCTATCTGCAGGAAACGATTCTGGGACATTGCATCGCCTGCAACGGGATGCAGATCGAACTGACCGAAACCGCCGTCATGGAAGATATCGACCATGCCATCACGGTGCTGAACGAACTGCGCAGCAAGGGCATCAAGATCTCGCTCGACGATTTCGGCACCGGCTATTCCAGCCTGAACTACCTGAGCCGTCTGCCGCTGGACAAGATCAAGGTCGACAAGTCTTTCGTGCATCGGCTCCAGCATGACACGGCAAGCCAGGCGGTCATCGAAGCCATCATTGCGCTGGGCCGCACGCTGCAGCTGGAAATCGTCGCCGAAGGCATCGAATCCGATTCGACCCTGCAGTATCTGCGCCTGCACGGATGCCATCAGGCTCAGGGTTTCCATGTCTGCCAGCCGGTAGTCGGCAGCCAGTTTGCAGTCTGGTACCGCCAGCATGCGGCCACCCTGCAGTGATGCGGGCTACCCAGGAGAATTCATTCCGGCGACGACAATGAACATCAATATCACGCAACTGGCCAGGACATCCGCGGGCGTACGCGGAACGTGTCCGGGCGTGTATTTCCTGTTTCAGGACCGCGAGCTGGTTTACATCGGGCATGGCCAGAATTGCTTTCTTGAAGTCGCACACCATACCGGGAAGGAGACGGCCGGGATCTTCAATCGCTGGAGCTTTGTACGAGTCGATGATGCGAGCGAACGGATGAGCCTGGCCCACTCCCTGATTGCGGAGCATCGTCCGCCCCATAACCGCGAGCAGGAGCCCGGGTCGGTTAGCTGAAACCTGCGCAGGTCGCCGCAAGTCTGCCTCCGGCTCTACTGATGCCGAAGGCTTTCAAGCGAGCGATGAAGGAAAAAGCTATTTCGTGGCAAGGATCCACTTCACCAGTGTCTGTGCTTCCGCTTCGCTGACTTGAGGATTCGCCGGCATGGGAACCGGACCCCATGCGCCCGCGCCGCCCTTGATCACTTTCTGAACGAGTTTTTCCTCGCTGCCCTTTTGTCCAGCGTACTTGGCGGCGACATCCTTGAAGGACGGCCCGACAACCTTGTTGGCAACGGCATGGCAAGCCATGCAGTTCTTCGACTTCGCCAGATCGGCATTTGCGAGAGCGGCGTTCGATGCAAACAATCCCGCGAGCAGGCAGCTCAATAAAGTAATTCTCATCCCTATCTCCATTCAATATCCCTGCCCTTCACCGAGCAGCGGCTCCGGCCATGATACATACGTATACTTTTTTTGTATACAATTTAACCTTAATGTTAATCAGTTTTTGGCTGATGAATTTAAGCGGAAAGCCTGTTGACCGGGGGAGGTATTTTCGCGACAGGTTGAACTGCTTTCCGAATTCGGAGCTTGAAGATGAAGCGCTCTGGAGAAATCAGGACGTCCTGAAAAGCGAAAAGGGCTGAACTCGCGCTGTCGCAAGTTGAGCCCTCCTCTAAATAATGAACTGCAGGCGAATTTTACATTTACAAAAGGAAATTTTTCAAGAGATTGCTTGCATATTTGCGTTCGCACAAAGCCGGCGCGCCACACTCTGCGGAAGCAGTTGACATGCGCTGCTCTCGTCAGCGGTTAAAACAGCTTGCCCAAACAGTTTGCTCAGGGAGCCGACGTCACGCGCCAGACGATGTTCCCCACATCATCGGATATCAGAAGCGCACCGGTACGGTCGACTGCGGCGCCGATCGGGCGCCCGAATGCCTTGCCGTCTTCCGACAGGAATCCGGTAAGAACATCCTGTGCCGGTCCGGACGGCTTCCCGTTCTGGAACGGTACGAAGATGACCTTGTAGCCGCTGTGCGGCTTGCGGTTCCAGGAACCGTGCTGTGCGATGAAGGCACCGCCCGCATACTGCCGAGGCAGCTGCTTTCCTTCATAGAAGACGAGCCCGAATGAAGCCGTGTGCGCACCGAGCGCATAGTCCGGCACGATCGCCGATGCCACGAGGTCCGGTCGCGGGGGCTTTATCCTCTCGTCCACGTTCTGGCCGTAATAGCTGTAAGGCCAGCCGTAGAAACCGCCGTCCCTGACCGAGGTCATGTAATCCGGCACCAGATCGCTGCCGATTTCGTCGCGCTCATTGACCGTGGTCCAGAGCGCACCGGTTACCGGCTGCCAGGCCAGTCCGTTGGGGTTGCGCAGGCCAGAGGCGAACAGGCGCGTCCTGCCCGTCGCCGGATCGATTTCGAGAATAGCAGCCCGGTTCACCTCGTTGTCCATGCCGACTTCGCCGACATTGCTGTTCGAACCGACGGTGACGTAGAGACGGGAACCGTCGCGGCTTGCAATTACGTTCTTGGTCCAGTGATGGTTGATCCGGCCGGCCGGCAGGTCCGCTATCTTGACGCCGGGCTCCCTGATCTGTGTCGCCCCTGTCTTGTAGGGAAACCGCACCACGGCATCGGTGTTGGCCACGTAGAGGGAATCGCCGACCAGCGCCATGCCGAAAGGCGAGTTCAATCCTTCGAGAAAGGCGGTGCGCACTTCCGGCTTTCCATCGCCGTCGGCATCGCGCAGCAGCGTGATGCGGTTCGCGCTCGGCACGCCTGCGCCGGCGCGCTTCATGACTTTTTTCATGATCCAGCCCACGATTCCGGAGCGCGCACCTTCGGCATCGGCCGGCTTGTTCGATTCGGCCACCAGGATATCGCCGTTGGGCAGCGCGTACAGCCAGCGAGGATGGTCAAGACCGCTGGCGAATGCCTTGACTGCGAGCCCCGGAGCCGGCTTCGGCATCGCGCCTTCCGGCCATCCTTGCGCCGGCGCGATGTTGACTGTCGGGACCAAACCTTTCACCGGCGCCGGAAGCTGCGGCTGGTTCCCCATCCCTGCTTCGACGGGAAGCAGCGCCTTCTCAGCGCAGGCGCTTAACAACAGCATTCCGGCCAGTATTGAAGGAAAAAGGGACGTACGCATGATTGCTCCCCGGTGAAAAGTGAGGTGTGAAGGTTGAGGAATTACATTGAAAGACAGCACTATTCATTGCGCGTTCAATTTGATCATGCTTCCGCATGACGCCGTTTCCATGCAGCGAATCTGCGGCGGGTTTTATTAAGCAATCGCTTGAAAACGGTCTTTTTTCCTCGTAATTGCCGTCATATGCTTAAGCTGCGGCGTCACCCAGCTGAACTTGAGCATGCCATTGAAGTCACACGTCTGCCTTGCAGATGTACCAGTGACAGAAATCAACTCCTGACTGGCCGACTAAAAACGACTCAAAGGAAATAGTATGAAACTTGGAATCATCAAACCGCTAGCCATCTGCGCCTTGGGAACTGCTGTTCTGGCGGGATGCGCATCCTCCTCTCCGACTTCATCCACCGCGACGACTGCCGCATCCAGCCAGAGCGGACTCAAAACCGGCAAGGTGACGGCCGTCGAGACCGTCGCCGTAGTCGACCAGGCGCTCGTCGGCAGCAGCTCCGGCAACAGCGCCGTCGTGACTACCGCCAGCGGCGGGCCGCAAGCACTTACGGTTCAGTTCAATGACGGTTCCGAGGGCCGATTCATCATCGATCGTCCGACCACCCAGCATACCGTCGGCGAATCGGTCTATGTGATCACTGACGGCAACCGCACGGGAATCATGCGGCGCTGATACTGCGATCCTGAGACAGGGAATGAGGCGGTGCCTTGAGGGAATGGCGCTTTTGCGCCATTCATGCTCTCCTCTTTTCGAATCAAAGGAAGGCCAGGGGGGAATGAGACCGCAAAGTCACTCGGAGTTTACTTCCCCTTGGCACCCTGTTCGCGCCACGCTTCATCCGCCCCGTCACCGGGTGCCAGCCGCACCGGCGATTCCCTCACTTCTACCCTATGCTGCTCACCCGAGCTGCCGCGCTGCAGCCGTTCCTCGCCGCACAGTCGCCCTGGTATAAGACCACGCAATGAGTTCCGCAAGATAGTCCGTCGGGACTGCGCTGACATCCACGATGGTGACCCAATGGAACCTGGCCAGATAACGCGCCGGCTTGATGCCGGGCATATCGGTCAGCTCCAGGAAACGTTCAGGCGTGGTTCGAATACTGAAGCGCCACTTTTCAGGGTCGCTGGTCTTGAAGTAGGCAAACTTTTTACCGCCTGCATAGTAGACGAGTACATTGCTGGGCGGACCGAACAGCTTGGCGGATGCGCCGGGGTAACGGCCGCAATGCTCTTTGACAGCGATAACATCCATTTGCATTTCCTGAGCTGCTTAACGATCGAGATGAGAGGCGGCAGGCGGCTTGCCCGTTATTTCCCGGCCAGAAACCAGGCAACCAGGGCATTGGCGTGCCCATGCCCCAACTGGTGATCCACCTTGAGCTGGTTGACGAGTTCCATGTGCTTGAGCGGACCAGCTTTCCGAAGAACTTCCATCCAGTGGGCGATGGGGTATCCATACTTTTTCTCAATGGATGGAAAGTAGGATGCGGGCCCTTTTACTGTTTCATTGTCTGCCATGTGACGCCTTTCAGCCGTTGCGGTGATGTGATTGGAGCGTATCGGATGAGCTGCTCCATTCTAGACGACGATCGAGGCGGCCATACTTTGACACGGATGGAGAAAGATCCTTGCGAAATTGCGCGGGCGTTTCCGCACAGCCCAAGTCCGAAAATCTATTCCCTCCGGCAGCCTGAATCCCGCACACGAAAGAACGGCTAGGCTGCATGCTGCAGCAACTGCCGCGCAAGCAGGTCGGCGTGCGGGGTCAATGCGGAGAAGTCGCGCGCGCACAGATACAGCCGCCTTGTCGCCCAGGCATCCGACAGCGGCAGGATCGCCAGATCCCGGCGCAGCGTTTTCGCCATCCCATCTGAAAGAATTGAAATGCCGATGCCTGCTTCGACGTGCATGGCCACGTGTTCGGTGTTGCGCAACTGGATGCGGTAGTCAAGCTGGCGGCCCAGGCGGGATGCGCGTTCCGCGAGATGCGTTTCGAGCGCGGTGTCCGCCATTCCCACGATCGGCTCGTCGAGGAGATCTGCAAAAGCCACGTTCGATTGCCGAGCCACCTGGTGAGACCGACTGGCGACCACGACAAGCTGGTCGCTGGCGATCAGGCGTGTTTGCAGCGTGCCGAAATCCGTGATGTCCGCGACGATCCCCAAATCGGCGCGTCTGTCCGCGAGCGCCTGAACGATGTCCGCACTGGGGCGCTCTTCGAGATCGATCGACAGGTCGCGATGCGCTGCAAGGAATCGGCATAGCTGCGGCGGCAGGAAGTCCGCCATGGCGGCGGTATTGGACAGCAGCCTCACGCGGCCTTTCAGGCCGCTTGCATAGGTGCGCATTTCTCCGCGCATCTGTTCTACCTGACCCAGAATGGAGCGGGCATGCCGGACCAAGGCCTCGCCTGCAGCGGTGGCGCGCACGCCGCGGCGATTTCGTTCCAGCAACGGTGCGCCCAGCGCTGCCTCCATGCCGGCAATGCGTTCGCTGACCGATGCCACCGCCAGGTGTATCGTGCGGGCGCCCTGCGTCAGGCTGCCGCATTCAACTACGGTCAGGAATAGTCGCAGATCTGTCAGGTCGAAACGCATGGCCGTGGTTTCCTGCTTTCGGAATTTCCAAAGTCTAGCATTGGAAATGCCAGATTGTGCAGAGACGGCTTGCCCACTAACATCGCATGCATGGACACGATGATTCTCGTTTTTTCGGCAGGAATGGTCGCTGGCGGAATGAATGCCTTGGCCGGGGGCGGCTCGTTCGTGAGCCTGCCGGCGCTGATTGCAGCGGGCGTGCCTCCGGTTCAGGCGAACACTTCCAGCACGGTAGCGCTGTTTCCTGGCGGGCTGGCCAGCGCATGGGCATATCGAGACGGCCTGCGGCCCGTCGGCTCGGTATCGCTGCGTGCGCTGCTCGCAGCGACGCTGTGCGGCGGCCTGGTCGGAGCGCTGCTGCTGCTGCGAACGTCCTCGGCAGCATTCACATACGTGCTGCCATGGCTGCTGCTGGTTGCTTCAATTGCTCTCGCATTCGGACGGCGCATCGGCGAGGCGTTGCGCGCGCGGTGGAACATTCATGCGCATGCGGTGCTGGCCGTCCAGTTCGCGCTCGGCATCTATGGCGGCTACTTCGGCGGTGCGGTCGGCATCATGATGATTGCCGTCTGGGGCCTGCTCGACAACACCAATCTCAAGCAGCTCAATGCGCCGCGTACGCTGCTGGTCAGTGCAGCCAATGTAGTGGCGGTGCTCGCCTTCATCGCGGCCAATGCGGTGCGCTGGCCCGAGACGCTGGTCATGCTGGTGGGTGCAATCATCGGCGGATATGGCGGCGCCCGCATAGGGCGTCGCGCGCGGCCGGAGATCATTCGCGCCCTTACGCTGCTTGCCACCAGCTGCATCACGCTGGCGTTCTTCTTGAAAACCTACTTCCCTGCACTGCTGCATCGGTGATTTACCGCCGGGGGATGCCCGGTGCTGCCATGCACGGCGAAACATTTTACGCAAGGAGCGCTGCCTTGGCCGTTCTGCAGATTCAGGAGAGAGTGAGGGCTTCGTGTTCTGACCGCATCGAGGCGGCTTTCTATGCCTCCGTGAACAACGAGCAGGTCGCAGCGCTTGACTTCGTCAAATCAGACCAAGTTCTATGCATTAACATGGTCTTCGTAAAGCCTCAGTTCCGACGCCGTGGCATCGGCTCCGCGCTCCTGCGGCATTTGATGATGCGGTATCCGGGCATGACGCTCACCTGCTCTTCTCATTCCCTGGGCAAGCGAGACGTCTGATCAGGCATGTCTCTTCTTCTTGCCGTTCCTTGGACTCAAGGCACACCAGGCAATCACAATCGACGTCGTCGACAAAACAATTCCGAGTAATGAGAGCAGCACGATCAAACTCCCGCGCAGCAGCGGAGACGCGACCAGCGGCGCAAAGTCGAAACTGTGCAGGCCGTTGTACAACAAGCGCTGCCATCGATTGGAAGCATCGGCGCGCAGCATGATGCGTGCCGCCGCCGGGTCGGCATACATTACGATGCCGTCGACCCATTCGGCACGCAGCACCGGCAAGGGCCGCGTGTATCGTGCGCCGCTGCCGCTCTGCTGAGTGTAATAAAGATCATCGTAATCATCGAGCCGCGTTATCACCGGAATGTCATTGATTTCATTCTTGCGCAGCCCGGAAAGCGTGCTGCGTATCGCCTGCTCCGGAAATGCGCTCAGCGGCTGGGCACCGGGCACGTCTGCCCGAACCAGGACATGGCCCGGCGTTCCCGCCGCTGATGCATTCCCAAAGTCCGGGGCGCCGCGCAGGCGATACCACACTCCGCCGTTGAAGCGGATGAGATCGATCTCCCTGGCCTGCATGTGCGGAGCAAGCTGCAGTGCCGCGGCGGGATTGAGGACGGCAACGGCATCCGGACCCGACCACTGCACCCGCTCGCCGGCGGTCGCTGACCGGGAGGAAAAGATGCCGAACGGGTTCATCGACAGCAAGCCCGAGAAAATCCAGGTCACCGTGACGACACCCGCTGCAAGGCCGAGCATGTGATGCCAGCGCATCCAGAATTTGCGGTACGGGATCCAGCGCGAACGGTTCAGGAACAGGTGCCATATGCCGATGGCGACGCCGGTCAGCGCAAGCAGGGTGCCAGGCAAGGCCAGCCATACGACCACATGATGCCAGGTGTCGGGCCGGCGCCGCAGTTCGGTGAAATAGATCCAGTGCGGCACTGCGCCTATCCAGTTCCAGAACCGTTCGCTGCGCCGGGTGTCGCGCACCACTTCGGCGGCGCCGGGCGATACATACAATTCCAGTCCGCCTGGCCCGTCCAGCGTCACCTTTACCAAAGGTCGATACGGATTCAGCCCTTGCGTCACCGTCCATTGGTCGCGGTCCAGCACCTCGGCATGCAACGCGCGGCGCTGGCTGTATGCTTCCGCGAGCCTGACGGCTTCCGGCTCTGAAAGCGGAGGCAGCATGCTGCCCGTGCGGGCATCGATGGTACGCCATTGCTGATCGGGCTTTTTGGTCAGGAGACGCCATACCGGCTGCCTGCCGTGCATGCCGAAACGAGCTTCGGCAAATGCGACCTTCGCCTGCGACGCTGCCTGCTGCGCGGTCAGGCAGCAATCCTTCTGCCCGACCTGCAAGGGCGGCAGTGCGGACAGGCGCTCCTCCTGCGTCAGGTTCGGAAACGGCACGTAATACAGCACGATGCCGCTGACGAACCACACCAGAAACGGCAAGGCCAGAGTAATGCCGAGCCACTTGTGAATGAAAATCAGCGTTTTTTTCATCATCTGCGATGCGTGTTCATCAGAACTCTGTTCTTACGCTCAGTTGAGCGGTGCGCGGCTCGCCGAGCAGCCAGCGAACGCTGCCGGACCCTGACAGCACGTAGTCGCGGTTGGCAAGATTGCGGATGCCAAGCGACACCACGGTGTTTCCCTTCACCTCGACATTCAAGATGGCATCGAGCACCGTGTAGGAAGGCAGGCTGGCCGTGTTGGCATTGTTGCTCTGGCGTTCGCCGACATAGCGCGCTCCCGCGCCGATCTGCCAGCCCGGGAGGAAGCGGTAGGCGGCCCAGATGTTTGCCGTGCGTTCCGGCACGCCGGTTACCTTGTTGCCTGCGTACGACATGCCGGCAGCATCCCTGAACTCGTCATAGCGCGCCCGCAGCCATGCCGCATTGGCCGCGATGGTCACGCCCTTCACCGGTTCGGCAGCCAGGCCGAACTCGATGCCCTTCGAAGATTGCTGGCCGATCTGCAAGGTAACGGCAGGATTGCCAGGATCGCGCGACAGCAGGTTGCGCTTCTTGATTCCATACACGGCAAACGTCCACTCGCCCTTGATCAGGGGCAGGCTGCCCTTTGCGCCGACTTCGACCTGCTTTCCCTTGGCCAGGTTGAAAACATTGCCGTTATTCGGCAGGGAGAGCGATCCGCTCAAGGGATCGGTGCCGGTGCCATACTGCCCATAGAGCGACAAGGCATCCGACGCAGACCAGACCACGCCAAGACGGCCCGTCGTGGGATCGTAGTCCCTGGACAGATTAGCCTGCGTGCGCAGGTCGCGGTTGTCGAGATCCATTCGCTCCTGGCGCAGGCCTGCGACCAGCTTCCAGCTTTGCGTCATGTCGAGCACGTCTTCGGCAAAGAATGCCTTGGTTTCCAGTTCCGCCCTGCGGCCCGGCGTGGTGGGTACAGGACTGATGAACCGACCCTGCTCGAAGCCGCTGAACGGATCTACGATACTTGCGCCGCCGTACGGCGCATTGTTCGTGTGGACCAGCCGCGTCTTGTACCAGTCCAGCCCCACGACGAGGCGGTTCTTCAAGCCGGCAATGTGTCCGTCGATGCTTGCATCGAAGCGATTGCCGGCCTGCTCCTGGTCATGAAGGATTTCAAGGTAGTCGCTACGGCTCACGCGACCTGTGGCGGGGATGTAGGCGTAGGACTCGGCATTGCGCCAGTGCCGCTTGCTGGTCAGGTAATAGGTTTCGTTGCGCAGCTTGATGTTGCTGTCGACCTGATATTCGATGCGACCGCGCCAGACCCGGTCGTTGTATTTGACAATGGCATCATCGACATTGAAACCAGTTCTGCGCAGCCTGTCATCGAGCCGGCCATTGACCAGCGGCACGCCGAAGTAGCGGGAATCTTCGTTGTGCCCGGCATCCAGCATGAAAGTGAGCTTCAAGTCCCTGCCGGGGCGCACTGCGACGGCAGCGGAAAGATTCTGCCGTTCATGCGACTGTTCGCTGCGATAGCCGCCGGTCTTGTCGCTGTCGATGTACAGTGAATAGGCGACGGCGTCGTTGACGGGACCGCGCAGACCGATCCCGGCCTGAATGGCGCCATAGCTGCCGACACCCAGCATAGCCTCGCGCTGGGTGCGCTCGAACAGCGGCTTCTTGGTCACATAGTTCACCGCAGCGCCTATCGAACCATCGCCATACAGCACTGACGCGGGGCCGCTCAGTACCTCTACCGATTCCAGCGGCCATGTCGAGAAAGGATAGGTGATCGTGCCGGCGGCAACGATCAGCCGCGTGCCGTCCACCAGTTGAGCGACCGAGTTATGTCCTGCAAAACCGCGCGCGACCAGGCTGGTTCCGCCATTGCCGGGTGCCGGCGACTCGGTGACGCCGGGTAGCCTGATTGCCACGTCCTGTGCCCGGTGCAGGCTGCGTTCAACGATGTCTTCACGTTCGAGGCTGCTGACGCTGGCGGGAACCTCGCGCGGAGTCAGGTCCAGGCGGGAGGCTGCCGACGATGGCACATCCAGGCGCAAGCCCTTTTCACGTTCCCCGCTGACGACGACAGCGGGCAGCACGGTCTCTGCGGCGTTCTGCGCGATGGCAGGCAGCGCCATCCATCCGGCCGCGATCAAGGGGCCTGCCAGCAGGATCTTCGAACGCGTCAATGTACGGGAAATGGAATCGCTCTCATGTGATGCGCTGTTTTGCCAAGCGAATGAGCGTGCGGACGGAAAGGACAGCCATGGGCGAAATGCAGCCGGTGCAGCCGGCATGCCGCAATGCGGGCGGTTTTTCATTTGAAAGGAAAAGTGAAAGTCTCCGGCATGCTTCCCCGCATGCCGAAATCCAACGGAAGGCATTCGGATGGAGCCCGTCTGCATTCTGAATGATCAGAGCGGTCAGCCATGCCAATCCTGCGCTTCCACTTGTCCTGGCCGGTATCCGGGCTGGCAGGCCGTTTCCGCGTTACCTTCCCATGCGACATGCACAGTGGTTTATCGACGCGGAATTCATCCGTGGATGAGGCTTGCTTACCGTTGCGGGGGCAGCACACGTTGGCCTGTTCGCAGACTGGATGTTGCGAAGCAGGCCTTGTGTTTCCCGTTTAACTGCGGCTGGTGAATCAGCCGCGGGCACCAGAACAGAAAAAATTCTAAGTTTCAATCATGCCAATGAGCGCATGCAAGATGCGAATTGCTCAAGCGCCCGTACCGGGCTGCCTTCGCATCGAAGCTTGCGGCAATCGGCCATTATTGTTTTTGCCGGCTGTCGGCCGCAGGTTCGATCAATACCAGCTTGCCGGTTTTCGGGTCCCGAAACACTTCACCGACACGGTCATAGCCGCTGCCGTTCCGGGTAATGCCGCTGACGGGCCGCTCGATTTCACGGCCCTTGTCTACCGGCTTCGGCACCTTCAGCGCGCTTTGCGTGCCGGCCGCCAGCGCGGCAAGCAAGCCGCAGGCGAACACGAGCATGACGTCGACGAGATTGACCAGGCTTGCGCGCGGATCTTCATCATGGTCGTCGAAGCGGGCATCGAGCCGGGAATAGAGGCGCAGGCGTTTGCGCGGCTGACGGTCGCTCATGCCATTGCCTCCATTTCCTCCATGGCTTCCAGTGTCTCTTCATACCAGCGGCGGCGCAGCTTGCCGACGATCAGGCCGGCAATGCCGGCGACGAGACCGAGCACCGTCGCATCGAAGGCGACGGTGACCGCACTGGCCAGTTGCGCAGGATCGCCCTTGCCCAGCGCAGCCAGTCCGGGCCCGAGCGGAATGATGGTGGCCATCAGGCCGAGCATGGGGGGAATGCGGGCAAGCAGGTCGGCCCGTTCGAGCCGGTGGCGCGCGATGCGCTGCACGCCCGGCACGTCGCCGGCGGCCTTGAGCTTGGCGAGACCGTGAAGACGCTCGCCGACCGCGATGCCGGCTTCGATCAGCGCAAACGCGCAGGCCAGCAGCAGCGCGGCCAGCGCCGGCGCCAGCAGCCAGGTGACCGCGTCGTGCAGCCACGCAAAAGACAGCAACTCATTCATTGGAAACTCCTTGTAGGTGAGATGGATTTCATTCCGCGCCACATGCCGACGGCAAACAGAGCGAAGCCTGCGATGAGAAGGCCGAGCACATTAATGATGCTGGCAGCGGGATTGTTTGCCGGGGCTTCGATTTCTGTCAGTTCGTAGTAGCGCGGAGCAGGTTCGGCGGCCGTTTCCGGCTCGGCGGCGGCTGCAGCTTCAGCAGCAGCCCCGGCCGCGGGCGATGCCGCAGCGGCTTGGGCAGGTATCGGCGTGCTGTTTGCCGTTGCTGCCCTGCCCGCTGCCGGAACGGGCGCCGGTGCAGACACATCTCCGCGCGCCTTGCCCAGGGTGACGCCGAGCGCCTGGGCATCACCGGCATCGAGCTGCGGCGCCAGCCATTGCCACATCGGATGGTCGGGCGCGGTGTGGCCGCTGCCGGGCAGGCCGTTCTTTTCGACCAGGCGAGCAAGCTCTCCGCCCATCTGCCTGATGGTGGCGGCATCGGTTTTCCAGAAGCCCTTTTCCGCGGCCACCATGAAGATGGCAAGCATCTGCGCCTTGACATGGGCGTTCTGGCCCTGGCCGAGGAATTGCGGCAGGCCGAGCTTTCTTGCATCCTCGAAGTAGACCGCTTTTACCTCGTCCCAGGCCCAGTTCTTGACCAGGTCGGGACGGGTGACTTGCCAGCCCCACAGGTTTTCGAGAAATTCGGTTCCCATCGTGCGTGCGCCTGCGTAGCCGTGGCTCATCAATGGCTTGAGCCAGGCGGGGTTGAGGAAGCGTCCGCGAAGTTCACCAAGCAGCGCGGTGGCCAGCGGTTCGATATCGGCGCGCCCGGGTTCGGCATGCTGCAGGATCAGCGCTTCCGGCGGGCGTCCGGTACGTCCTTCGATCGCCAGCGACAATCCGCCGAGATAGTCGAACGCATCGTTGTTGTCGAGCAGTCCGTAGAGATTGCTGGCCCGGCCATGGTAGGTGCGCGTGATGCGTCCGAGCACGGTATCGAAGGCCGCGTGGCTGGCTTCGCCGCTGTCCGCTAGGCCATAGGCATGGCCCATGCGCCTGCTGTAGGCGCGCCCGATCTCATCGCGTTCGCGCCATGCGCCGGAACGTTCCGTCAGTCGGTTGACGCCGGTGCCGTATGCACCGGGCGCGTCGCCGAAGATGCGCAGGGCAGCGGAGCGGCCGGCCTCGGCAACCGGCAATCCGGACTGCTCGAGATCGGCGAGCCGGTCCAGCCATTCGCGGGCCACGCGGTTTTCACTGACGGCTTCGCGGCCCCATTCGGCCGTCGGCACCGGCCCCAGCGCGGCAGCAAGCGCTTCTTTCAGTTCCGGGCGCTGTTCAAGCAGGCCGGCGGCGGACGCCGCCAAGGCAAGGCGCCCGGCACGGTCGATCAGATGGATCAGATTGGGATAAAGATCGCGGAACAGACCCGAGGTGGTGACGATCACATCGCGCCGCTCCGCGCCTGGCTTGAGACGGACATCGGTGACGATGCCGCGTGCATTCCATACCGGCTCGGTTCCCATCAGGGACAATGCGAACGCAACCATGACGCCTTCGTCACGCACCGCGTCCGATGCCCAGAGAATGATGCCCTCCGATCCCGGCGCCGACTTGTCACGGGCCGCAGCCTTGCCGGCCAGCGACTCGCCGAGACGGTAACCGACCCGGGTCGGCAGGATGTCGCCGTCGACGGCATGGAAGTTGCGGCCCGTCGGCAGCGCCTCCGGCGAGCGCAGCGGATCATTGCCTTTGCCCGGCGAAATGTATCTGCCTTCCAGGCCGGCCAGCAGGCCCGTCATTTCGAGGCGCGGCGAATCGGCCAGCTTGCGGGCGACCTCGGGATCGTCGATGCCGCCCTTCTTCATCGAATCGAGCATCAGGTCCAGCGAAGGCTGGCTCCACTGGCGACCGAAGATGTGCAGGCCGTAGGGCATGAACTTTTCCTGCAGCTTGGTCAGGTAGTGGCCGATTTCATGGGCCAGCAGATCGTCGTCGGCCGCCTCGAAACCGATGCCGCGCACTTCGAGCACATCGGCCATCGAGGCTTCGAGTTCGGCTTTCAGATTCAGCGCCACTACCTGTTCGCGCATGGTGCGGGCCGCTTGAGCCTTGAGCGATTCGCTGGATGCGGCTTCGAAGCTTTCGACGATCTGGCGCAGGGCCAGCAGCTGGTCATAGAGCGGCGTCGACGCCAGCGGCGGCGTCAGGTGGTCGACCATCACCGCCAAACCGCGCCGCTTGGCCTGCGTGCCTTCGCCGACGCCGTCGACGATGTAGGGATAGATGCCGGGCAAGTCGGCGGCAATCAGGCTGGGATAGTCGTCGGCCGCCAGTCCGACGGCTTTGCCCGGCAGGAATTCATAGGTGGAATGCCGGCCGAGGTGCACCAGCGCATCGGCCTTGAAGCGGTCGCGCAGCCAGTGGTAGAACGCCAGGTATTGATGCGGCGGCGTGATGCTGGTGTTGGCATGCAGCAGTTCCTCATCCACTTCCCAGCCGCGCGGCGGCTGCGGGCCGATGAAGATGTTGCCGAAGGCGATGCCCGGCACCAGCAGCCTCCCGCCTTCCACCATGACCTTGCCCGGCGCGGCGCCCCACCCTCGGAGGCCTTCGATGCCGTAAGCGGTCAGGCGGCGCACCGTCGGTGCAAGCGCGGTGCAGGGCCGCCGGGAGTTGTCTTCGAGACAGGCAAGATATCCCTTTTCCAGCGCTTCCAGGTCGTGCATTGCCTGCTGCCGTTTCGGATGGTCCGCGCCTTCAACCAGGTGGCGCAACTCCTTCATGACGGCGTCGACGCGCTTGCGCCCGGCGGGACGTTCGCTGGCCGCCGCCGCTTCAAGCACTTCCGCATGCAGCCGCCCGAGCGGCCCGTCCGTCATCTCGCCGCGTACGCGGGGCGGCAGCTTCGCAAACCAGCGCGCGTAGTCGGCAGCGTCGACTCCCTCTACGGAAGCGCTGAGTTCGCGCAGCGCGGTGCGGTCTTCCGGCAGGTTCACGCCATGCGCCATGATGCGGTCGAGCAAGGCTTCCGACGAGGCCGGCAGATCGCCGGTGGTATAACCGGCCGCCTTGAGCGCATGCAGCATGTCGAACAGCGAGGCCGGCACGTCGAGGTTGTCGGCGCCGATGTTCTGCCGCCCGGGCGGGTGGTTGTAATAGATGATGGCGATACGCTTGTCCCGGTTGGCTTTGCCGCGCAGGCTCAGCCAGCGATGAACCCGCGCCGAGAGAAGATCGACTTGCGCGTCCAGCGCCACCGGCGGACGCGTTTCGATGCCGGTCGTGCGGTCTGTCTGGCTGCGCCCCTGTGCCGAGACCACGATGGGTTGCCCGATTCCCTGCAGCTCGGGCAAGGCGACACGGTACTGCACCGAGTCGGCCGGCAATCCATCCGGCGACAGCCGCCACTGGGTTGCGCCGCGCTCGGTCAGACGGATTGCCTTGAAAACCGGCACGTCCAGTTTCCTGAATGCGTCGATGACGGCTTCTCGTCCTTCGGCGGCACCGACCACGAAGTCCTGCAGCACGACCAGCGCGGCCGGCCGCGCCGGGGCCACCAGCTCGGGCAGACGTTCCAGCGCATCGCGCGAAGCGGTTCCCCAGCGGGTCAGTATCTGCACGCAGGGCAGGCCGCGCTGCTCGATGCGCTGGCAAAGGGATGCGGGCGTGCCGGCATCCATGTTGGCGAGGTCCAGCACGACGACCGCAGGCTTGGCGGCAAGGCCCAGTGTCGCAGCCTTGCCCCATGCGGCTGCGTCGCTCAGTTCCCTGCTGCCGACGCGCATGCGCAAGGCGGGTTCCGGCTTCGGTGCGGGAAGCGCGCGGTTCGGATCGAGCAGATGGGCAAAAAGCGCGGCGGTGTTTTCGCTGCCCCAGGCTTGCCACGTCTGCCGGGCGGCAAGCCACCGGCGTGCCGTCGGATGGGCCATGGCAGCCTCCAGTGCTGCGGCCGGCGGCTTTTCCTGCGCCAGCCGGGACAAGGTCTCGGCGGGGAAGTCGCTCAAGCTTCCGGAGCGGTCGGCGCCGAGGTTGCGGCTCATGAGATTGAGGCTGGCTTCTCCATTCATTGCAAGCACGGCGGTACGCGGCCGCGCATGGCGGGACAGCGTATCCTTGAGCCGGCGGGCAGGATCGCCGAAGACGGCCACGGCAAGGACGGTGTCGGCCTCCCCTATCCATTGGCCGAGCTGCTTGTCGCTGGCCGCCATGAGTTGCGCGGGGGTGCGCAGCACGATGCGGTCGCCGGGCCGGCTTGCCAGATGCCGGTGCGCAGCCTCGACGGCGGCTGGAGCGGCGCGTTCGGTGACGACGCCGAACAGGGTCGCAGCCCGGCCCTGCATGGAGGCAGCGCAGAGTACGACGCACAGCAGGTAGCGAAAGAAAGGCGAGGTTGTTGAGCGGATCGGCATTTTCTTCGGACGGTGGACTGAACGGCAGCCGAACCGGACCGGGAGAAAAAGCTCACGCGTGCCCGCCTCGCGGCAAGCAACGATTGAACCCATCCCATCACCCCGGGGATTGGCGCGGCATATGCTTCAGGCCGGTCTTCTGGCTCGCCGTCGTCCTCCTCCGGCCTTCCCATGCATGCGCACAGTGGTGTTTCCGGAGTCGTCAGGCTTACAGCAGCGGGGGCTGCGCCGGAATATCTGACTGTGCAGAGTCACCGGCTTCCCGTTTCACCCGCCCCGTAAATCCGGAGCAAGGCACCTAAAGTGGCACAAGTATAACGCAGCGGGAACATCTTTCCGCGCCTTGTTCCTTGAGTCGGAAAAATGCCGGCCGGATTTGCAGATTGTCCAGGCGACCGAACGGGGATGGAAAGCGCTTGAAGGAACAGGCAGACGCAGGTCCGGGACACGACAACTCGCATGCCAGCGCTACCCTTGCCGTCCGCCTGTTGATTTATTCGTCCAGGGTAAAGCCGGTTGACTTCACGATCGGGCCCCAGCGCTTGATATCGGCCTTGACCCTGGCATCGAACTCGGCCGGCGTCGACGTCTTGACGATGAATCCAAGTTTTTCCACGGTCTCGGCGACGCCGGGGCGGCTGAACGCTTCCTTGACCGCGGCGCCGAGTTTGGCGACCAGATCGCCTGACGCCTCTGCAGGCAGGAAGACACCGAACCACTCCTCCGACTCCAGTTCCTTCATGCCTGCTTCGGCGAATGTCGGAACGTCCGGCAGGAACTTCGAGCGCTGCGGGGACGAGATGGCAAGAATCCGTACCTTGCCGGAACGCGCATAGGGCAACACCTCGCTGATCACGTTGATGCTGGAGGCGATCTGGCCGCCCATCATGTCCTGTACGGCCAGCGCCCCGCCACGATAGCCGATATGCAGGTAATCAAAACCGCCGCTGCGGGCGAGCATCGTGCCCAGGAAATGCGGTGCAGTGCCGGCTCCGGGACTGCCATAGGCAGCCTCCTTGGGATTGGCTTGGCACCACTGGACGAAGTCGGCCAGCGTCTTCACTTTTTCAGGGACCGAAGGTCCGACGGTGATCGCGTAGGGTATCGTCACCAGGGACGTGACCGGCTTGAAATCCGTGGCCGGATTGTAGGTGAGCTTCTTGTACACATGCGGGTAGATGATCATCATGGAACCCGGCGTCATCAGGATCGTGCGTCCGTTTCCGGACGCGCGCTTGACGAAGTCGACCGCGAGCCGGCCGGCGGCTCCGGCACGATTCTCCACGAGCGTTATGCCTGATCCATACTTAAGGTTCTGTGCCAGCGTTCTGGCGACGACATCGGTGCTGCCGCCGGGCGCAAAACCTACCATGATGCGATTGGTTTCATCGGTTTGCGCCAGTACACTTGCAGGCAGTGCTGCAGTCAGGCCAGCCATCGCAATAAAGCTGCGTCGTTTCATGTTGCCTCCTCCAGGTTTGTAGTGATGAAGATCAGATATGCAAGCTTTGACATAAAGACGTGATCCAGTTTGTCTAGCGATGTCCTTGCGCCGCGTCGAAGATGCCTTGTTGATCGAAGAAAGCGTCCATTCTTCAGTGCGGGCTGCCGTGCTGCAATGAGCCGTACTACGCTGTTATTTCATTTCGTATCAGGCATGCGCGTACACTGGCGCTATACCAGCGCGCGCCGTAGCGTCCATTCAAGCCCTTGCGGTTTAGATCCCGCGCGATGAAACCGTACGACGCCCCCGTCATTCGTTTCTGTACAATCAGTTCAATGACGACATCGCTGAAGTTCTTCTGGAACGGGGCACTGCTTTTTGGAACTGCCCGATTCTTTTCAGCAGCTTCGGTGTTCTCGACGAGCTGATGCAATAAAAAGTGTGAAGCAGCCATAGCCTCTCAACGTGGCATTAAACGTTCGTATCGAACAATGCATCGCGTTCACCATGACCGGCACTGCCATCATTCCGGACGCTCAAGATGAATGACGACGCGACACAAGCGACTAACCACATACGGATCAGATTCCCCTCTCCCGCAAGCGGGAGAGGGGTTGGGGGTGAGGGGGATAGCAAAGCCACCTACGGTCTTGACGAGCTCCCTCATCCCCAACCCTCGCTCCGCGCCCCACGACTCGGCCTGCAAGCCAAGTCGGCTACGGCAGCGCAAACCAGTAGTTTGCGAAACCCTGCCTGCGCCCCGCCTGCGGGAGAAGGGAGCGTAATCACATAAGCTAATTGCAAAGGATTTTTTCATTCGCTTGAGTCGAAAACTCTCCCCGCATTCAATCCTGAGTTGCAGTCAACCGCCCGTTTAATCATGCGCATAAGCGCAATTTCCTCCGGCCCGCGACTATGCCTGAGAAACGGCTTCTTCAGACGCCCGATACCATGCTCACCCGAAATGCTGCCGCCCGCCTTTTCAACGGCGGTGTAGACAAAATCGTCAATAGGCACAATGTCTTCATCGCGATGAGGTCCCGTGGCGTAGTGAAGATTGCCATCGCCCAGATGGCCGAAGAACAAGTGCCTGGCCGACGGATAGCTTGCCTGCATGTCCTTCTTGATTCCCTCGATGAATCCATCCATCCGGGATACGGGAATACCGATGTCGAACGCGATATACGGTTTCATGCCGGAGAGCAGTTCGCCGATCGCATCGCGCATTTCCCATAGCTGCGCAGCCTGCTCGCTCGAATGCGGGAGAATCACATCGCTCACGATGCCCTCTTCCAGTGCTTGCTCCAGCAGCCTTTGCAACGCCAGCTCCTGCTCCGGAGAATCCATGCCCTCGGCTTCCAGCAGAACGTAGACCGGATAGTCGCCATCGAATGGCTTGGCCCGGCCGAGCGCGGCAGATGCGAGATCGAGATAGTCATCCCACATGACTTCAAAGGCCGACAGCGAAGGAATGGAAGAGCGCGCCATCTTGAGCAGCGTCGTCAGGTTCCCGAACGACTCCAATGCGCAGAAGGCGGAGTACCGGCGCTGCGGTTTGGGAAACAGCTTGAGCACCACTTTCGTGACAATGCCCAGCGTTCCTTCGGAACCGATGAAGAGGTGCTTGAGGTCCAGGCCGGTATTGTTCTTCATGACCTTGTTCAACATGGAAAGCACCGTGCCGTCGGCGAGCACCACCTCGAGGCCCAGCACGAGCTCTCTCATCGTGCCGTATCGCAGAACGCGGTTTCCACCTGCATTGGTGGCGACATTGCCGCCGATCTGGCAGCTGCCGCGCGCACCGCAATCCAGGGGAAAATACCAGTCGTGCGCCTCGACGGAATCAGCGACTGCCTGCAAGGTGGCGCCGGCCTGCACGGTGACGGTTCCACCTTGGAGATCGAATTCCTCGACTTTGTTCATGCGTTCCAGCGAAATGACAATGTCGCCCTGATCCGGTACTGCGCCGCCGGCAAGACCGGTCAGGCCTCCCTGGATCGTGATCTTTTTCCCGGCCTTGTGACAAGCCGCTGCAATGTCCGCAACCTCCCTGGTGGTGCGCGGACGCAGGACAGCAAGCGGTTGCCCGCCGACGAGCCCGCTCCAGTCACCAAGATAACGTTTCATATCCGCTTCGTTATGGATAGGAGAAAAACCGGCCAGTGAGGCGAGCAATTCAATCTCGGCGTATTTAATGGCATTCATTACGGCACACCTGTCATTCAAGGAGGAACACGTGATAGGCTACACGCTGACCATCTGTTCCACCATTGACTTATTTTCATATTTTCATAACCATTAGGTTATGGCGCCCCAATTAAATTTAATCACCCATGCAGCCAAAGCGATTCTTCGAAGCAGACCTTAAAGTCCACCAGCTGCGCGTTCTCGTGCAGTTGCGTCAGCTGGGCAAAGTGCAGAAAGTGGCCGATGCATTGCACGTCACCCAGCCCGCCATCTCGAAGCAGCTCCGGGAAATTGAAAGCGCCATCGGCACGCCGCTGTTCGAGCGAATCGGCAACCGGATCGAGTTCACGGCGGTAGGCGATCACCTCGCACGGCGCGCGGCCCAGATTCTCCAGGAACTGCAATCTCTTGAAACCGAAGTCGCCGCGCTGTCGAAAGGCCTTGCCGGAGAACTGAGCGTCGGCATGGTTACGACTGCGGTGCAGCTGCTGGTGCCCGACGTTCTTCTGCGTTTCCGCCAGCTTGCGCCGAATGCATGCGTCGATCTTGTGGAACGCACGGCTGGCGAGTTGTTTGAGATGCTGGACGCCGGGCAGGTCGATCTGATCGTATGCCGGGTCACGGACAGGAAGACGCTGCAGCCGGGCCTGTCCAGCGTATTGCTGACGGATCCCCTGGTCATATGCTGCAGCAGCGGACATCCTCTCGCACTGAGGACCGATCTCCAGTGGAAAGACTTGGAGGCGATGAGCTGGGTGGCGCCGGCGCGCGGCTCGCCCGCCCTTGAGGCATTCATGCAATTGCTGGACAAGCACGGCGTATCGCCCCGTATCGCGGTCCACACGATATCGATCACGGCAATAATCCCCTTGCTAAGCGGCAGCGATATGCTCGGCCTGCTTCCATTGAGCATGGCAAGGCGGCTTGCGACTGAGCAGCGCATCCGGATGCTTCCCCTGGATTCGGAAAACCTGCTTGGACAGATATCCGCGCACTGGAAAGCGGGCAATACGAATCCGCTGGCGAGCCTGATGACCGACTGCCTGCGGGAAGCGAATCAGCTTGAATGAACTATTGATCAATATATTTCAGCAAAAAAGCCGCAGGCAGTGAATCATCCTGCGGCTTCTACTTACCATCTCCGGCCGCTGCCGCTTGTCACTGCCGGCTGTTACTGCTCCAGGACAAGCGGCTTGGTATCCCAGATTTCCTTCGCATAATCCGCGATCGTGCGGTCTGCGGAAAAGACGCCCATGCCTGCGATGTTGCGAATTGCAGTGGCATGCCATTGCGCCTGGTTGCGGTACAGGTCGTCCACCCTCTCCTGCGTGGCAACGTAGCTGGCGTAATCGGCAAGCAGCAGATACTGATCGCCGAAGTTCACCAGCAGATCGAATATCGTCTTGAACCGCTCGGGATCATCCGGCGAGAAATAGCCGTCGCGTATCTGCTCCAGCGCCAGCTGCAATTCGCTGTTCGATTCGTAGATGTCGCGCGGCCTGTATCCGCGCATCCGGATCGACTGCACCTCTTCGGCCGTGTGCCCGAAGATGAAGATGTTGTCCTGCCCCACCTGCTCGCGGATCTCGATGTTCGCCCCGTCGAGCGTACCGATCGTCAGTGCGCCGTTCAGCGCCAGCTTCATGTTGCCCGTGCCCGAAGCCTCGGTTCCGGCCAGGGAGATCTGCTCCGACAGGTCCGCCGCCGGGATGATCCTCTCGGCCACGCTGACGCCGTAATTCGGAACGAAGACTACCCTCAACAGGCCGTTGACGCGCGGGTCCTGGTTGACCTTCGCCGCGATATCGTTGATCAGCTTGATGATCAGCTTCGCATTCCGGTAGGCCGATGCCGCCTTGCCGGAAAAAATGATGGTGCGCGGCACCCAGGCGGCCTCCGGAGCGGCAAGGATGCGGTTGTACCGGGTAACGACATGGAGCGCATTCAGCAGCTGGCGCTTGTACTCATGGATGCGCTTGACCTGCACATCGAACAGCGAATGCGGATCGACCTCCATGCCGAGAGCGGAATGCATCCACGCCGCCAGCTGCGTCTTGTTGTGGAGCTTGATGCGCCGGCAGGCATCGACGAAGGAAGGATCGTCCGCCAGCGGCCGCAATGCCTGCAGGCGGTCGAGGTCCAGCCGCCACTGCGGTCCGATCTGCTCGTCGATCAGCGCGGCAAGCTGCGGGTTGGCGGCGCCGAGCCAGCGGCGCGGGGAAATGCCGTTGGTCTTGTTGTTGAACCGGTCGGGATAGACGCGGGCAAGATCGCTGAAGATGGAATTCGTCATCAGCTGCGAATGCAGCTTCGACACCCCGTTCACCTTGTGGCTGCCTACCACGGCGAGATAGGCCATGCGCACCCGCCTGTCGCCGTTCTCGTCGATCAGCGACAGCCGGCGCATCAGGTCATGGTCGACACCGAACTGTGACGCAACGCTGCCGAGGAAGCGGGCATTGATTTCGAAGATGATGTCGAGATGGCGTGGCAGCATGCGGCCTATCATGTCGACGGGCCATGTCTCCAGCGCTTCATGCATCAGCGTGTGGTTCGTGTACGAAAACACCTTTCGCACCATGTCCCATGCCGGCTCCCATTCCTGCTGCTGCTCGTCGATCAGCAGCCGCAGGAGTTCGGGTATGGCCAGTACGGGATGCGTGTCGTTGAGATGCACGGCAACGCTTTCATGCAGGTTCGCGACGCTTCCATAGCGCCGGATATGCCGCCGCAGCAAGTCCTGTACGCTGGCCGACACGAAGAAATACTCCTGCCGCAGCCGCAGCTCGCGGCCCGATACCGTGGAATCGTCAGGGTACAACACCCGCGACACGGTCTCGGAAGTGGTGCGCCTTTCGACCGCGCCGAAATAATTGCCGCGGTTGAATGCGGAAAGATCCATCTCGTCCGTCGCCTTGGCCGACCACAGCCGCAAGGTGATGGTGGCCTCGGTGGCATATCCGGGGATGATAGTGTCATAGGCAATGGCCAGCACGTCTTCCGTATCCACCCACCGGGTCTGGCTGCCGTGCCGCTCGCAGCGGCCGCCGAAGCGCACGCGGAACTGCACTTCAGGGCGGGGAAATTCCCAGGGATGTCCGCTCGCCAGCCAGTAATCCGGATGCTCCACCTGGTTGCCGTCGGTGATTTCCTGCCTGAACATGCCATAGTCGTAGCGAATGCCGTAGCCCATGCCGGAAATGCCCAGTGTCGCCATCGCATCAAGAAAGCAGGCGGCCAGGCGGCCCAGGCCGCCGTTGCCGAGCGCCGCATCGGGTTCGGCGGCGGCCACCTCTTCGATATCGACATCCAGGGCGGCCAGCGCCTGCTTCAACTCATCATAGATGCCGAGCGACAGCGCGGCATTGGTAAGACTGCGCCCGATCAGAAATTCCATCGACAAATAGTAGACTCGCTTGACGTCGCGCTTGTAATACGCGCGCGTCGTCTTGACCCAGCGCTGCACCAGCCTGTCTCTGACTGCAAGCGACGTGGCATTGAGCCAGTCGTGCGGATTCGCCGAGGGCGGAATCTTGCCGATGGTGTACAGAAGCTTTTCCTCGATGGCCCGCTTCAGCGAGAAGACATCATTGCCGCCGGGATCGACGTTGAAATCGGACTTTCCCATACTATTCCCCTTCATTGAACATGTTCGGGCGCTTCTTCGGCCTATTAATCATCTTCAGCCGTTTGTCGAACATCACACCCGGAAACAACAAGGTTCGTCTTGGTTGCAGTACAGTCCGTTGGCGGCCTCACTGCGGTTCAAAAGAGCATGCGGTCTGGTTCTTATTCGAACATCAACAGCCTGTCCAAATCAAGCCGGACAACCGCTCGGACATGCGTGAGCCGAAGCCGCGCGGACAGAATTTCTCCACTACATCGTCCTTACGCTGGTTTCTCGCCTGACTGCGCATTTCTCGAATGCAAGCGGTTTGCGAGGACCGCGGGGCGTCTTCCGTTCTGTCATCTACATTACCAAACCTGTTTGCTAGGTGATAGCGGTAATGAACGGAAGTTCAGTGGAATGTGGGCAGGGAATAGTGACGAAAGGAATCCGGCATGCAGGCAAAAACGGGAGTGCAATGGACACCGGGGTCCACATGCACTCCCGCTTCGGGCAGCATCAGGATGAAGGACGATGGCCGATGCAAATGCATGGCCATCGCAGGGGAAGGATCAGTCGGCCTTGATGTTGCGGGCACGAACGATTTCAGACCATTTCGCCGTTTCCGATTTCAGGTACTTGGCGAGCTCTGCCGGCGAAGAGCCTACAGGCTCGGCGCCGATCTGCGCGAAACGCGCCTTCACATCAGGCTGCTTCAGCGCCTTCACCAGTTCTTCATTGATGCGGTTGACGACCGGCTGCGGCGTCTTTGCCGGCACAAATACGGCATACCAGCCGCTGAGCTCATAGCCCTTGATGCCGGCCTCCGCCACGGTGGGCACGTTCGGCAGGACGCTGGAACGCTTGGTGGTGGTCACGGCCAGCGGCTTAAGGCGGCCGGAATCGATGTAGGGCTTGGCGGAAGACACCGAGTCGAACATCATGTCGACCTGGCGGCCCATGAGATCGGTCACCGCGGGCGCGCTGCCCTTGTAGGGAACGTGCAGAATATCGACGTCGGCCATCGATGCGAACAATTCTCCGGCGAGATGGATGGTGGTGCCGCTGCCCGCCGATGCGAATGTAAGCTTGCCGGGCTGCTGCTTCGCCAGTGCGACCAGTTCGGAGACATTGTTCGCCTTCACGCCGGGGTTGATCACCAGGACATTCGGCACGATGCCGACCAGGCTGACCGGTTCGAAATCCTTGATCGGATCATAGGAAAGCTTGGGGTAGAGGCTGGGGTTCACCGCGTGGCC
This sequence comes from Noviherbaspirillum malthae, assembly GCF_015352985.1. GTDB lineage: Bacteria > Pseudomonadota > Gammaproteobacteria > Burkholderiales > Burkholderiaceae_D > Noviherbaspirillum > Noviherbaspirillum malthae. The sequence continues at coordinate 38,041 of NZ_JACYXF010000029.1, forward strand.
GATGGATACGATCATCATCGTATAGCCGTCGGGCTCGGACTTGGCAACGGTGGTCGACCCGACCACGCCGCCTGCGCCGGGACGGTTTTCAATGATCACAGGCTGCTTCATGCTCTGCGACATCTTCTCGCCCAGCGTGCGGGCCATGGTATCCATGGCGCCGCCCGGCGTGAACGGCACCACCCACTTGATCGGCTTGCTCGGATAGGTATCCGCAGCTGCGCCGAATGCGGTGCTCAGTACGATGCCGCCGAACACGGCCTTGATGATCGAACGCTTCATGTTCATGTCTGCTGTTTCCGTAAACTGGTTAAACGATGGAAGAAGGATGCTTGGCGAGCGGGGTCACCTTGATCTTCATGTAGGGGAACAATGGCAAGGACGACAACAGGCCATGCAGTTCGTCATTGGACTCGACGTCGAAGATGCTGTAATTGGCATACTCGCCGACGACCCGGTACAGGTGAACCCACTTGCCGCTGCGCTGCAAGTCCTGCGCATAGGCTTTTTCACGCGCCTTGATATCGTCGGCAATCGCCGGCGGCATATCAGGGGGCAGCAAGACATCCATCCGAACTAGAAACAGCATGATTCTTTCCTTTTTATCTGATGCGCCGGCGCGCCGGAAGCGCGCTGCAGGTTGCATTATTTATCGCGCCGGTAATAGGCAAGCTTGTCTTCGTCGATGGCAACGCCGAGGCCAGGTGTCGAAGGCACTGCCAGCTCGAAATCCGCAACCGTGGCGCGCTCGACGACGATGTCGTCCTTGAGCAGCAAGGGCCCGAACAGCTCGGTGCCCCACTCCATTTTCCGGCAAGCCGCAAATGCATGGGCGGATGCGATGCTGCCGATGGTGCCTTCCAGCAGCGTCCCTCCGTAACAGCCGACTCCGGCCGCATCCGCGACCGCCGCAGTACGGACGACCCCCAGCGGTCCGCCGGACTTCGCGATCTTGAGCGCGACGATGTCCGCCGCGCCGTCGCTGGCATAGTCGAACATGTCGGCGGGCGTGCTGACGGCTTCATCGGCCATGATGGGAATGCTGAACGCCTGCGCGAGGCGTGCAAGACCGCGGCGGTTATCCTTTGCGATCGGCTGCTCGACGAGCATCACGCCGGCCGCCTGCAGATCGGGAATGAATCGCGCAGCCATTGCTTCGCTCCACGCCTGGTTCAGGTCGACGGTAATCTCGACTTGGTCGCCAAGGGCGTTCTTGATGGCGGCGACATGCGCGATGTCGGCCTGAGGACTGCGCTTGCCGATCTTGAGCTTGAACACATTGTGGCGGCGCACTTCGAGCAGCTGTTTGGCTTCATCGATGTCGCGCGCGCTGTCGCCGCTGGCCAGCGTCCAGAGAACGGGGAGCGAGTGGCGCACCGCGCCGCCGAGCAGCGCATGCACCGGAACACCCAGGCGCTTGCCTTGAGCGTCCAGCAAGGCCGTTTCCAGGGCCGACTTGGCAAGCGCATTTCCCTGCACGGACTGATCGACCTTGGCCAGCACCGCATTCGCACTGGTGGCATCCATGCCGGCAATCAGCGGATTGATATAGTGATCGAGCGTGAGCTTGATCGATTCGGGGCTCTGGTCGCCGTAGGCGAGGCCGCCGATCGTGGTGGCTTCGCCGATGCCTTCGATGCCGTCGTCGCAGCGCAGGCGAACGATCACCAGCGTCTGGCGGCTCATGGTCGTCATCGCCAGGCGATGTTCACGGATCGTGGGAAGATCCACGATGATGGACTCTAGCGCCTCGATGCGAGGCTGGTTGGAACTGTTGAGCATTGCTGGAAGAATGACTGGATTGACAGGCAAATGGTAGGTGCTTCCATGCCTGTCGTCCAATATCAATTCATGACAGCATCATACCCGGCAGGTATGGTTCCATGGCGTTCACTCGCGTCGCGCGGCAGGCCTGTATTTTTCCGCGAAACCCATGAATCGCGCGAGTTCTGGAGAAGTATCGCCGCTCCTGACATTCATGATGACAGGCGAGGTGGCGGCCGTCCCGGCGAGCGGCCGATAAACGACATCGTCGCGCTTGAGGCGCTGCACCGAGTCGGGTACCAGGGTCGATCCGATTCCCGCAGCCACGAAGCCGATTGCCGTCTGCATTTCATTCGCCTCGACGGCCACGTTCAGCTTGAGGCCGTGGGCACGGAAAATGTTCAATACATGATCGGCATAGCTGGGGCGGGGTTTGGCAGGGTAGATGATGAACGGCTCGCTTGCGATTTGTCCAAGTGCAATCCGCTGCTTCCGTGCCAGCGGATGGCCAACCGGCAGCGCCGCAACGAGCGGCTCCTCTTCGAACACGTCGCAGCGGATTTCCGGATCTTCCAGCAAGAGCCTGCCGAAGCCGACATCGATGCGCCCTGCCTTCAAAGCCTCGGCCTGCTGGATCGTGGTCAGTTCGCTGAATACCACTTCGATGTCGTTGCTTGCCGAGCGGTATTCCCTGATCAGTTCGGGCAGGAATCCGTACAGTACGGAAGGCACGAAGCCGATGCCGAACCAGCGTTTCTTGCCCTGACCGATGCGGCGCGTTCCCTCTTTCGCTTCGTCCAGGCGCGACAGGATCTGCACGCACTGCTCAAGAAAGAAGGTGCCGGCCTTGGTCAGGGCGATCGGCCGGGAGCTGCGGTCGATCAGCTCCGTTCCCAGCTCTTCCTCGATTTCGCGGATCTGGCGCGACAGGGGCGGCTGGGCAATGTGGAGCTGTTCGGCCGCACGGGTAAAGTTGAGCGTCTTGCCGACCACCTCGAAATAGCGAAGATGCCGCAGTTCCATCATACTCTCCGGGTATTATTCTGACGAAAGCTGATGGTAGGCCGTACGAGAAATAAATGCCAGCCTCTCCGTCATTCAAGTCTGCATGGGGCCGCCAAGCGTGGCATAAAAAATCTTTCATAAACCCGGTGAATTTGTATTTCGCTCCCTCTCCCGCAGGCGGGAGAGGGTTGGGGTGAGGGCGATTGTGACGAAGAACGGTCTAGCCCCCATCCCCGGCCTTCGCTACGAGTCGCTGCCTATGCCCCGACTGCGGAAGAAGGTAGAAGGATAGGAGGCGCCATGCAACTTTTTTCCTGCTGGTCTCAACCAGGCAAATATGTAAAGTTGATTCGACCTGGCTGCTTCCCGCTCCCTCGCTTTTTGGGACGGCAGCCAAGGAAATAGATTGGGGGAAATCAGTCATTCGCACAGGCGCCGTATATCCTCCGGCACCGGTACGGCCTTGATGCGCGAGGGGTCGTCCGGATGGCGGATTGCGAAAATGCGCACATCCCGCCCTTCCGCCAGCAGGACGCCGCCGCGCATGAGCCGGTATTTCATGACGAACGACTTTTCCCGCCACTCGTCGACCCAGGTATGCACCTCGACGCTGTCGCCATAGCTGGTCGGACGGACGAAGGTGGAATTGGCTTCCACCACCGGCGTGCCGATGATGCCGACGCTGCGCTCCAGTTCCCTCCATGGCGGCACGCCGCAGCTTTCGAAGAAGTGGCGCGATGCGGCGTCGTACCAGCGGAAGAAGTTGGGGAAATAGGCGATCTGCGCCGGATCGCAGTCGCCGAATTCGACGTGAACGGGATGAATGTGTACGCGTGGCATTGCGCTCTGATTCCTGGTGTTGTTAACTCGGCCGCACCTTGTTGAGCTTGTGCTCGACAAAGGCCGTCAGCCGATCCTGCGTCGCGGGGTCGCTTTGCGCCACCGCAGCCATCAGCGCTTCCGTCATCAGGCCGTCGTTGATCGACTGGTCCGCAATGCGTGGCAGCACATGCATCACCGCATAGTTGGTAGTGGGCGCATTGCCTGCGATTTTTTTCGCCAGCTCCATCGCCTTCGCCAGGCCCTCGCCCTGGCCAACCAGGTATTGCGACATCCCGGCGCGGTGGCCTTCTTCGGCGGTCAGCACGCGGCCGGTCAGCATCATGTCCATCATGCACGGCACGCCGATCAGGCGCGGTATGCGCACCGAGCCGCCGCCGCCGACGAAGAGGCCGCGCTGGCCTTCCGGCAATGCATAGAAGGCCGTGGGTTCGGCAACGCGGATATGGGTCGAGGCGGCCAGCTCCATGCCGCCGCCCACGGTTGCGCCCTTCATCACGCTGATCACCGGCACGCGGCCGAACTGGATACGCTCGAAGGCATGGTGCCAGCTGCGCGAATGATGCATGGCCTCGACGGCATTGCGCCCGCGCACTTCCGACAGGTCGAGCCCGGCGCAGAAATGGTCGCCGTTGCCCTGCACGACGACGGCCCTGGTGTGCTCGGGAAGGCATTCGAAGAAACGGTGCAGGCCGTGTATCGCATCGTCGTTCAGCGCATTGCGCTTGGCGGCACGGTTGATGGAGACGATGGCGACGGCTTCGTCGACTTGCACCGACAGGCTGTCCGTGATGTGTGGTTGATCCATGTGAATCTTTGGCTGAACTCGAAGATGGCGGGTGATGAATGCGGTGTACTCAGGGAAGATTCCTTGCCCCGGCCTTGGCCTGCAGCAGGCCGATCAGCAGCTGGTCGCGTTCGGCGGTCAGCATGTGCTGCTGCCGCTCGCCGAGCTCCTGATCAACGCCGGCAACGATCTGTTCCTTGAGCTCGGGCGTAATCGAAGGCGCGCCGAGATCGGCCCACCAGTTCTCGATCGGCGGCCCGAGATGATTGAGCAGATGATGCATGCCGCCTTCTCCGCCCGACAGATGCAGGTTGACGAACGGACCCATCAGCGCCCAGCGCAGTCCGGGGCCATAGGCGATCGCGGTATCGATGTCGGCCACGGTCGCCACACCCTGTTCAACCAGGTGAAAGGCTTCGCGCCACAGGGCAGCCTGCAGCCGGTTGGCGATATGACCCTTGACTTCCTTGCGCGGATGAATCGGACGCTTGCCGATGGCGGTGTAGAAATCCATGGCCTGCTGCACCGCCAGCGCGGAAGTCTTCTCGCCGCCGATGACTTCGACCAGCGGAATCATGTGCGGCGGATTGAACGGATGGCCGAGCAGCACGCGCTCGGGATGGCGGCAGGCCGACTGCACCTTGCTCATCAGCAGACCCGAGGAGCTCGATGCAAGAATCACGTCGGCAGGCAATACCGCATCCATGCGCCGGAACAGATCGATCTTCAGCTGCTCGTTTTCCGGCCCGTTTTCCTGCACGAAGTCGGCGCCTGCCAGCGTGGCTTCAAGATCTTCACTGAAACGCAGGCGGTTCCGGGAAGCACCTTCGGCCAGGCCGAGCGTTTCCAGGCTGGCCCAATGCCGGTCTACGGCGGCGCGCAGCCGTTCTTCTGCGCCGGACGAAGGGTCGGTGCAGCTGACGTCCAGGCCCTGCGCCAGAAAATAGGCGGCCCAGCTGGCGCCGATGACGCCGGTGCCGACCACCGCCACTGTCTTCACTTTGCGAATTCCGCTCATGTTCCTGTTTTCTCGGTTTTGGCACGCAGGCATTGCGCCCGGTGTTCCGTTCTGTTTTCTCAGGCAGCTTTCCTGCGCGTGAAAAGCTGCGTCATTTCCTTCAATGTCTGCTGCACGGTCTTGCCGGAAGTCTCGAGCGTCGCATGCGCCAGCGCATACAGTTCGGCACGCGCCTCCAGCGTGTAATGAATGTTCTCCATCGCTTCCTTCTGCAGCTGCGGGCTGGCGATGCGCGCATCGTGCTGCGCCATTACGCGGGCGAAATGTTCGTCCGGAGCAGCCTTGAGCCACACGTTGTAGAACGAATGCAGCAGCAGCTCATAGGTTGCCGCCTCGGCAACGATGCCGCCGCCCGTTGCCAGCACGACCTGCGGATAGGTGGCAATCACCCGCTCCAGGCAGCGCCGCTCCAGCCGGCGGTAACCCGCCTGCCCGTACAGCCAGAAGATTTCCTTCAGGTTGACGCCGGCTTCCTTTTCGATTTCCCTGTTGAGTTCGACGAAAGGCACGTCGAACTGCCTGGCGAGCATCGGCCCCAGCGTCGACTTGCCCGCTCCGCGCAAGCCGATCAGGGCAATGCGCAGCGAACCCGGCGCCTGTCCCTCCGGGCCGGCATGCTTGGCGGTGTAGTCGGCCAGCCACTGGCGGATTTCGCTGAGCTGTTCATGCGACTGCCGCTTGAGCAGTTCAACGATCAGCGCATAGTCGGCGCCATAGCGTTCATTGTCCGACAGCAGGTTCTCCAGGGGCAGGCTGAGCGCCGTCGCCAATCGGTAAAGCACGGCTATGGAAATATTGCCGTCGCCCTTTTCCACCCTGGACAGATAGGGCAACGAGATGCCTGACTCGTCGGCGAGCTGCTTCATCGTCATCGCCCTTGCCGCGCGGGCGGAACGCACGCGCTGGCCGAGGCGCAGGGACAGCGCCGTGGTGAATTCCTCGCTGTCCTGCCGGATTTCCCGCTGCGGCTTGCTCGCCTTCGCTTCCGGAGCAGCATTGTCCGGCCGTGCGGGTGCCGCCGCATTTTTCCCTGCCTTACCCGCTGCCTTGCTCCTGGTCGTTGCCATTGCCGCTTCCCTATTCAAAACCTCGTTGCAATCCGCCTCTCGTCCCGCAGGCTTGCGCCTGCGGCGGGCCAATCCGAGATTATGTCATCCGGACAGCTTGTCCAAGAAGGGCAGCAAAAGTTCTTCTACAAGTCGTGTCTTTTTCCCTTCTCCCGCAAGCGGAAGAAGGGCCGGGGGTGAGGGGATTGGTCAAGACCGCTCTTCGTCACAACCGCCCTCACCCCAACCCTCTCCCGCTTGCGGGAGAGGGAGCGAAATACCAATGCACGGGTCATGTCAAAAAATTTCTACGCACTTGCCTGGACAGCCTCACGCACCCGCCCCGCCAATACCGTTCATGCCTTTTCAAGCAGGATCGCGATGCCCTGCCCGCCGCCGGCACAGGCGGAAGATACGGCAAACTGGACATCGCCCTGCGCCAGCTGGCGTGCCGCCGTATGGGTCAGGCGCACGCCGGACGCCGCCAGCGGATGGCCGATGGCAATGGCGCCGCCGTGCACATTGACCTTGGCACGGTCGAGATCCAGCTCCCGTTCAACCGCAAGATATTGCGCGCCGAATGCCTCGTTGATTTCATAGCGGCCGATGTCGCGAATGCTCATGCCGGCCTTGTCCGCGACCGCGCGGATCGCCGGCGCCGGGCCGATGCCCATGATCTCCGGCGGCACGCCCACCACGCTGCCGGCGGCGATGCGGGCCAGCGGCTTGAGGCCATGGGCGCGTACATAGTCGCCAGACGCTACCAGGACCGCGGCCGCTCCGTCGACGATGGCGGAGCTGTTGCCGCCGGTCTGCACGCCGCCGAAAGCCGGCCTTAGTTTCTGCAGCACCTCATAAGGCGTTACCCTCACATGCTCGTCCCGCGCAAACTGCTCCACCTTGCGCGGCAGCTTGATGCCGCGCGGCTGATAGCCGTCCAATGTCCATTGCTGACTGGTGACCGGCACCACTTCGCCTTCGTAATAGCCGCTGTCCCAGGCTGCTGCCGCGCGGGCAAAGCTGCCTTCCGCAAAGCGGTCCACGTCTTCACGCGCGATGCCGTATTTCTTCGCGAGGTTCTCGGCCGTATCGCCCATGCGGGTGCGTGACGCGGTATCGAGCGTGGCCTCCCAGAGGAAATCCTTGAACTCTACCTGACCCATGCGGAAACCGCTGCGATGGGTATAAGCCGCCACCGGGTTGCGCGACATCGACTCCGCGCCGACGCATAGCGCAAGCTTCGTCTTGCCGAGCGCGATCTGGTCGGCGGCGGTCAGGATGGTTTCGAAACCGGTGCCGCACAGGCGGTGCACCATCAGGGCCGGCACGGTCAGCGGCACGCCGGCATACAGGCCGATGTGGCGCGGCAGGTAATAGGCATCGAAGCTCGACTGGGCCATGTTGCCGGCGATGACCGCGCCGACATCCATGCCCGGCACACCGCTCTTCTCCAGCACCGCGCGCGCGGCGAAGATGCCGAGGTCGGTCGGCGACACGTCCTGCAGGACGCTCTGGTAATCGGCAAAGGGCGTGCGCGCGCCGGCCACCAGCCAGATATCGCTATAAGTCGAAGACAGCGCACAATTGATGTCGTATTGGTTCATGTGTTGATCGATCCGCGGTGATTTATTTCATTCGCTTCCCAGGCAGATGCATTCCCCATCGATCGCCTGCGCATACAGGCGCTCCACCAGATGCGCGCGGTTCTTCAGCACGGCCGCCTGGTTGATATAGCCCTTGTCGGTGATTTCGCCGCCGTCCACCGCGGGAGGCTCATGCATGAGCAATGCGCGCTGCGCAAACGTGGAGGATCCTCCGCCCAGCTTGCGCAGTTCGTCCAGTGCAAGCTTCACATGGCTGCGCACGGTCTCATGGGCAAGCACCTCGGCCAGCGGCGCCTCGGCGGGCAGTCCGGCAAGCTGGCGGCAGGCCGCCGCGTTGGGGAAGATCAGGAAGCAGACGCAGTCGCGGTCATGTCCTGCCACCACCACATCCTGCGCAACCGGCGCCAGCTTCTCCACCGCCTTGAGCCGCAGGTTGCCCACGCTGACCCAGGTGCCGGTGGTCAGCTTGAAATCTTCGGTCACGCGGCCGTCGAACACCAGCCCGAGATGCGGCCGCTCGGGATCGGCGAAGCGCACCGCATCGCCGATCAGATAGAAGCCTTCTTCGTCGAAGGCCTTGGCGGTCACGTCCGGCTGCTTGTAATAGCCGGGCGTCACGATCGGTCCCCTGACGCGCACTTCCATCTTGTCGCCGTTGGGCACCAGCTTCAGCGACACGCCGGGAATCGGCAGGCCGATCACGCCGGACCGTTCCGCCTGGTAGTGGCAGTCGGTGGCCAGGGGCGAGGTCTCGGTCGAGCCCCATGCGGTTACCATCGGCAGTGCGTGGCCGAGCTCCTGCCTGGACAGTTCGATCAGCGCATCCCACAGATACTGCGGCAGCGCCGCCGCTGCATAGAAGATGACCTGGAGGCGGGAAAAGAATGCCTGGCGCAATTCCGCGTCGGCGCGCAGTGCCGGCACGAGCATGTCGAAACCGCGCGGCACGTTGAGATACAGCGTGGGGCGCACCTCGCGCAGGTTCCGGATGCTCGCATCGAACAGGCCGGGCATGGGTTTGCCCGTATCAATGTAGAGCGTTCCGCCGTGCATCAGGATCAGGTGGAGGTTGTGGTTGCTGCCGAAGGTATGATTCCAGGGAAGCCAGTCCAATAGCACCGGCGGCGTCTCGGTGAGAAACGGCCAGAGCTGGGCCTTGCCCTGCTGGCTCGAGACCAGCATGCGCTGGGTATTGATCACGCCCTTGGGATCGCTGGTCGAGCCGGACGTGAACAGGATCTTCGCAATGGTCTCCTCGTTCACGCGGGAAAACGCGTTTGCAACCGCTGCCGCATCCGCTTCTTTCAGCAGTGAGGAAAACCCGACCGCACCGGCGGCAAAATCGCCGTCCCCCGCACTGACAAGCGTCGCATCATGAAGCCCGCCGATCGCAGCCAGCGCGCCGGCGAACTTGCCGCAGTCGGCCGCATAGATCACGCCCGGATCGAGCCGGGCGATCAGGCTCTTGAGCTTGGCATGGTCCTTCGATACCAGGGAGTAGGCGGATGAGATGGACGAATAAGGCACGCCGATATGCATGCAGGCCAGCATCAGCAAGCCGTGTTCGACACTATTATCCGACAGCACCACCACCGGCCGATCGGCGCTTGCCTTGCTTTTCAACAGCCAGGTCGCGATCGCCGTGACCTTGCGCATGGCCTCCCCGTAAGTGACGCCGGCCCAGGCGCCGCCGGCATCGCGTTCGAGCAGGAAGTCCCTGTCGGGCGCCTGGGACGCCCATTTTTCGAGGTACATGCCGATGCAGCGCTCATGCGGCTCGAGCGGCATCGGCGAGCTCACCAGCAGGCTGCCGTCGGCGCGCCGCTCAACGGAGATCTTCGGTTCCGCAAAGCGCGCCGCGCTTGTCATGATTCCATTCATCTCGACCTCGCCTTACTTGTCGCTGAGCAGCTTCCAGTCGCCCTTTTCAACCTGGACCAGCACGCGCGCACGCGCATCGTGGCCGAAATGGTCGTTTGGCTTCATGTTGAAGACGCCATGCGTGCCCACCACTTCCTTGTTGGTTTCCAGCGCTTCGCGCAGTGCCTGGCGGAATTCCGGCGTGCCCGGCTTGGCCTTCTTCAGTGCCACCGGGGCAGCCGATGCGAACAGAAGATAAGCGTCGTACATGTGTGCGCCGAACGAGGACAGCGAGCCTTGTCCGTACTTTTCCTCGTACTGCTTGCTGTATTCGATACCGACTTTCTTGGAGGGATGGCTGTCAGGCAGCTGGCTGGCCACGGTCACCGGCCCTGCGGGCAGGATGGTGCCGTCGACCGCCTTGCCGCCGACGCGGATGTATTCCTTGGTCGCGGTGCCATGGGTCTGGTAGATCTGTCCCTTGAAGCCGCGGTCTAGCAGCGTCAGCTGCGGCAGTGCCGACGGCGTGCCCGAGGCCGCGACCAGGATCGCATCGGGCTTGGCATTGGCCAGCTTCAGGGCCTGCCCGGTGACGCTGGTGTCGGTGCGGTTGAAGCGCTCCACCGCGGACATCTTGATGCCTGCGGCTTCGGCGGCCTTCGTCATTTCCTTGAGCCAGCTTTCGCCGTAGCCGTCGCTGTAGCCGATGAAACCGAGCGTCTTGACGTTGTTCGCCTTCATGTGTTCGGCCAGCGCCTGCGCCATCACCATGTTGTGCTGCGGGCTGCGGAAAACCCATGTGTTCTTGTCGCCAGCGATATCGATCGGGGACAGGGACAGCTGCGGCGTCTTCGTTTCATTCGCCACTTCGGCAACCGCCATCGCCGGCGGCACGGAGGAAGAGCCGATGATGATGTCGACATTGTTTTCGGTCACCAGCTTGCGCGCGTTCTTCGACGCCGTGGTGGCGTCGGTGCCGTCGTCCAGCACGATGTAGTTGATCTTTTCGCCGCCGATGGCCGTGGGCAGCAATGCAACCGTGTTCTTCTCGGGAATGCCCAGCGCCGCACCCGGACCGGTTGCGCAAAGAGTGATGCCGACATTGATATCGGCCAGCGCGGAGCCTGCAAAGCCGGCGAGTGCCAGCGATGCCGCGACTGCGGTGAGCTTGGATGTGTTGCTCATGTGTCTCCTCCAATGGTTAGGATGGGGTTGCTCCGCGGGAAGGTATTTTTTATGAAGCGGCAGCGAGCAAAATATACTATAGATTAAATTCGCATCAAAATTATTTTTATAGTTTAGATGCGTTTCGTCAGGAGCGGGATGATCACCCTGTCTGCGTGCCTGATCCCTCAGGTTTAGAGCAAGAGCCGCATTTCTCCTTACAGTGCGCGGCGATCCAACTGCATCGTGTCGGCTGCAGACCGCCACCTTGACGGCGGTTCGTGCCGAATTTCTGCCGCCACTTTCACTGGAGTCGGAAAACGCCTTACCTATCAATGGCTTGCGGAACCTTCGCCCTGCTTTCGCGGTGCTGGCACACCCCCTGCTATATCTCCTTCAAGCGCAACAAACGCTGACTTCCCAACCAAGCCCTTGTCCTTCAGGAGAACCGCCATGAAAACACTGATCATCAAAGACCTGCCTGCCGCTGCCGAACTCGATGCAAAGTCCATGACTGCAGTACGCGGCGGCACCGGCTTCCACCGGATGCCCGCCCTTTTCGCCAGCCCGCTGGTCAGCATCTCCAAGCACGAGCTCAACTTCGGCGCCGAACAGCTGCTGGGCCAGGAACAGAACACCCAGGTCAACAACGGCAACAACGTCGCCTTCGCCTCCGGCATCAAGTCGACCGTCAACCCGACACAGACCGGCAAGAACACCATCAACTTCATGTCGTAAGCAGCACCAGCCAAAGCATCGGCACCATCAACACATCACTTCGCCACTCAACGCATAGGAGCATCAGCATGAAAGCACTGAACATCAAGGACCTGTCCGCTTCCAAGGACCTCGATCAGAAAGACATGGCAGCCGTCTCCGGCGGCACCTACCACGGCCGCTACGTTGGCTCCTGGGGACCGCTGGTAAGCGTCGCCAAGAGCGAGCTCAACTTCGACGCCGCCCAGTCGCTGGGCCAGGAGCAGAACACGCTGGTCAACAACGGCAACAACGCGGCCTTCGTGCACGGCATCAAGTCGGATGTGAACCCGACCCAGACCGGCAAGAACACCATCAACTTCATGTCGTAATGCAGTAGTCAAGCCTTGATGACGGATACCGGTGGAGGCATTGCCTCCACCGTAACGCATTGCGCGTTAGAAGCAGCATCGTATTGATGCTGGAGGAAACTGGCAGTTTGCAGGCAAGGCGGAAATAGCTTGCTTCCCGCCTCGCCTGCGGAAGAAGCTACTTTGCCTCGTAGGCTGCAGGGTCGCCGGAATCGGTGGGCTTGGCGATCGCAGCCTTCAGGGCGTCGCTCATCGGAATATTCAGGTTGACTCCCTTGGGCGGAATGGGCGACTGGAACCACTTGGTGTAGATGCGGTTGATCTCGCCCGACTTCATCAGGCCGGCCACGGCGGCGTCCACCACTTTCTTGAATTCCGGATCGTCGCGCCGCAGCATGATGCCGTAGGGCTCGACCGACAAGGCTTCTTCGGTGATCGCATAGTCGGACGGCGACTTGGAGCTCGCCGCAAGCGACGCGAGCAGCACGTCGTCCATCGCGAAAGCCACCGCCCGGCCGGTTTCAACCATCAGGAAGGCTTCGGCATGGTCCTTGGCCGCCTGGATAGACATGCCGAGATTGCGTTCCGAGTTCAATGCGGTCAGCTGCTTGATGTTCGATGTGCCCGAGGTGGACACCAGGGTCTTGCCTTTCATGTCGTCCAGGGTCTTGATGCTCGACGATTTCTTGGCAAGCAGCCGATTGGCCGTGACAAAGGTGGTGGGCGCAAACGTCACCTGCTTCTGCCGTTCCAGGTTATTGGTGGTCGATCCGCACTCGAGATCGATGGTGCCGTTTGCCATCAGGGGTATGCGCGTCGCCGATGTCACCGGGTTCATTTTCACCTGCAGCGATGTCAGGCCCAGGTGCTTCTGCACGGCCGTCACCACTTTCATGCAGATGTCGACCGAGTAGCCCTGATAGGACTGCTTGTCATCAAGATAGGAAAACGGAATCGAGGAGTCGCGCACGCCGAGCGTGATCGTGCCGGTATCCTTGATCTTTTTCAGCGTGCCGCCTTCCTGCGCATGGGCAACTCCTGCTACGCCCGCCATGCTGATGCCTGCCACCAGCACCGCCATCAGTTTCTTCAGCGTCATGATATCTCCTTGAAATGGTCTTTCGTTTCTAAGTGTCTTACCGCACCTGCGCCTGATACCCGTTAATTTATTTCGCATCCGCCCGCGATCGGCATGATCATGATGCCAACTGATATGCCTCCATGTCCAGTTCGGGACGTTCCCCACTCAGTTGCCGGGCAATAAGAGAAGCGCTCCCGCATGCCAGCGTCCAGCCGAGGCCGCCGTGGCCGGTATTCAGGTACAGCCGCTTCACCGGCGACGGTCCGATGACGGGCAGGCCGGTAGGCGTGGCCGGCCGGAAGCCCGCCCAGGGCGACAATGCCGCCGAGGCGAGCCGGCCTGCGGCCTGCGGGAAAAGTGCCGTCGTGCCGGACTTGAGTTCCTCGATTGCACGCTCCGGAATGCGCTTGTCATGGCCGACCAGTTCGACGCGGCCGGCCACGCGCAAGTCGTCGCCGATACGCGCATACACGATTTTCCGGGAAGCGTCGGTGATGGAAATCCGGGGCGCTGCATGCTCGTTCAGTCCGGCAAGCCCGAGCGTGATGCTGTAGCCCTTCAGCGGGTAGACCGGCAACGCGAAGCCGGCCTGCCGCGCGAAACCCGCGCTGCCCGCGCCCATCGTCAATACGAAGGCGTCGGCCTCCAGCTTTTCATTGCGGCCGATTCGCACGGCATTGAGCTGCCCGCGGCTCATGTCCGCTCCGGTGACCGCCGCTCCGCCCCGGAAGCGGAACCCAGGCTTCGATCGCAGTGCATTCAGCAAACCCTGGCAGAACAATGCGCAGTTGCCGACCTCCTCATCCGCCGTATAAACACCACCCGCCCAGTCTCTCTGCGACGACTGCAGTGCCGGCTCGAGACCAAGGCATGCATCCGCATCCAGGACGTCCTGCCGGCTGCCATGATGTGCCTGGAATTCCACCTGGCGGCGTGCCGCTTCGAAAGAGGCTTGCTCGGTGAACATCACCAGCTTTCCGGCGATGCGGTGCTGGAAATCCAGCGATTCCAGCGCGGGATCGGCGCGCAGCCGCGTCATTTCCCGGCGGCTGAGATAGGCAAGCTGCAGGAGAGATACGGTAGTCTGCCTCGCCCGCTCGGCGTTGCACGCTTTCAGGAACTGCATGAGCCAAGTCCATTGGGCGGCGTCCGGCGTGGGCTTCATGGTCAGCGGCGAATGGCGGCTGAACAGGTAATGCGGCCACTTGGTCCAGACCGAGGGATCGGCCAGCGGCGCGACATAGGAATAGCTGAGCTGCGCGCCGTTCCCATAGCTTGCGCCAAGGCCTGCCCCCTCCTGCGCGTCGATCAGGGTGACTTCGTGGCCTGCCGCCAGCAGATAGTAGGACGTCGTGACGCCGATGACGCCGGCTCCCAGAACGCAGATATGCATATGAAACCTTGCCTCCTTGCCTGCGTGGTCGATGCTCAGGCATTCGCACGCAAGAGATGATTCCAGATCCGCTCGACCGCGGGCCTTCTGTTGCTGCGGTCGCGGTAGATGCGGATATCCATGACGCCGCACCAGGACGACGCGCCGGGCGCTTCGCCATTTGCCGGCGCATCCGCCGCCAGGACAAGAATGCCCTCCTTCACTTCCCGTCTTGCCGCGCTTTCCGGCAGCCACGCCACGCCGTGCCCGTGCACGGCCATCATCTTCAGGCCTTCCGCCAGGTCGCCCTCGAAGCGGCGGAACAGATGCACCTGCTCCGGGCCGTCTCCCAGGATCTTGTCGACGATGCGTCCGAGCGAAGCGCTCGACGAATAGCTGAGAAAAGGCACCGGCCTGGCGGCGGTGCCGGGGAGACGATGCACGGGCTTGCCCGACGCATCGGCCTTCGAGTAGGGCCGGATGAATTCAAGCCCCAGCTTCAAGCCTTCGTAACGCTGGGCGTCGAGTTCGACCGACTGGAACGCATGGTGGTAGCACATCAGCAGATCGCAGTTGCCGCCCACCAATTCCATCACCGAGTCGTGCACGTTCGTCGCCACCATCCTGACCGCCATCGTCCCGACGCTGGCTTCGACCTCATTGAGCCACCAGGGGAAATAAGTCAGCGACAGGGTATGCGGCATGGCAAAGGAGACAACCGACTGCACATCCGCCGCCTGCCCTCTCAGCACGGAACGGGAGTGGATCGCCTGTGACAGCATTTCGCGGGCATGCACGAGAAACGTCTCGCCGGCGGACGTGAGACGCGTCGGATAGACGGCGCGGTCGAACAGCTCGGCGCCCAGCCAGCTTTCCAGGGCGCGGATGCGCCGCGAAAACGCGGGCTGGGTCATGTTTCTCAGCTTGGCCGAGCGGCTGAAATTCAGCGTCTCGGCCACGGAAAGAAAATCCTCGATCCACTTAGTCTCCATGTCTGCCTTTTCTCGCTGCGCTTCATGCATCGGTAATGTGATGCACGCATTATGCATGCAGGAACTATACAAAATCGCATGCCGGATGTCGCATGCCGTTTTTGCACCGGCGGACGCGCCGTCGCTGCCGAATACGTCCAGCTTGCCGCACTCCGGGCTGCCATCAGCCGGATTGCATCGGCAAGGCGGTGCTTTTATTGCATAGCGCCCTGAACGACGTGCTTTAAATTTCCTTGATGCAAGTGAAGCGGACTTGCATGAAGGCATGCGTTTGTCCCAACAATTGGGAATGCATTCCAATTATTGACTCACTCCCGTTACGAGACCAGACTAGCTCATAACTGATGCGAGGGACCATGAACAAGCCAGTGGAACTCTACATTGCAGAGCGTCGCGAAGAAGACCCGTCATTCGGCGGACTGCTTGCGAAAGGTTTCGCGCTGCTGCGCTGCTTCGTCAACGAACCCCGGCCGATGGGCAACAGCGAACTCGTGGAGAGGCTGCAGCTGCCCCGCGCAACCGTATCGCGCTTGTGCAGGACGCTCTACCAGCTCGGCTATCTCGACTGGGACCCGAGGCTCGACAAGTACTTCGTCGGTGCGCAGGTGCTGGGGCTGGGCTATCCCTACCTGCTCGGACTGCAGGTGCGCCACATCGCCCACCCGCTGATGCAGCAGGTCGCCGATACGATCGAGGGCGCGGTGTCGATGGGCGTGGCGCATCATCTCGAAGTCACGTATCTGGAATCCTGCGCGCACAAGGAAGGCACGCCGGCAAAACCCGGCGCCGGGGCCACGCGCTCCGTGCTGACCACCGCCATGGGAAGAGCCTATCTGGCGACATTGTCGAAGAACGACCTGACCAGAATCCTGGCGGATGCCAAGCGCGAGCGTCCCGATGAGTACAACGCGTCCATCGACGCGGTTCGCTTCAACATCGCCAATTATCCCAAGCGCGGCTTCGCGCTCAATGAAGGCGATGCCGGACTTGGCGTGCATGGCGTGGGCGTGTATTCCAAGATCGTTCACCTGAACCGGCCGCTGCTGTTCAACTGCGCGATGCCGGGCACACAGGTCAAGCGCGGCATGCTGGAAAAGCGGGTTGCGCCGCTGCTGATGGAAATGACGCGCGCCATCGAGCGCGCGGTGGGTTTGCCGATCTGAATCGGCCCGTAAGCCTGCACCTGCGTATTCGGCGCCATCGTGCGCAACACGTTAACGGATCGGGTTGCAGTCGCAACCAGCTTTACTTTTGCAGTACGGCCGCGTGTGCATCGGCTGCACCAGGGGCACAAGCCATTGAAGAGAGGCGCCGCCAAACGCGACGCCCGGGCACGGTATTGAAAACAACCAAGGAGACACGCATGAACCATCCCGCAGCGCCGGTGTATGACGCGCCGGTGTACGCTTCCGCGCTGGAAGCCTACGTCGCATCCGCTGCCATCCCGCTGGTCATTTACGGCTATCCCCTCACCGAAGCGATACGCACCTGCCGTCTCCAAACCTCGGTCGCCGAAGTCACGGGATACGGCAGGGCGCCGGTGAACGCACTGTCGGCCAGCGAGCGGCAGTGGACGCACGAGGACCGCGACATCGTCACGCCGGCCAACGACCTGCTGTACTTCTGCGGCTGGGTGAACCTGGCCGACGGACCGGTGACATTGTCCATTCCAGCCCGCCCCGATGCCGACCGCTATTTCGTGGTCGAACTGCTGGATGCGTTCACCGACAATTTCCTCAACCTCGGCCTGCGCAACGTACCGTCAGAAGGCGGGCGCTTTCGCCTGCTGGGGCCGGGACAAGCTGCAAGCAATGACGGCGCCACCGACGTGCACTGCCCGACCACGCTCGTCTGGATGCTGGGACGGGTGCTCGTGAACGGCGAACAGGATCTGGCGGCGGCCCGCAGCTTTCAATGGGGATTTGCAATCACGGAACATCCGGGCAGCCGCCGCCCGCTGTGCGTCGAGCGCTGGGTCGGCGGCAACGACCCGGCAATCGATTTCTTCCAGAACCTGTTCGCGGCATTGAAAGAATTCCCGCCGGCCCCGCATGAAGTCGGTTTGCTGGCACTGCTGCGGCGCGTCGGCATCCGCATCGAGGAGGGCGTTGATGTGGCCAGCCTGAAGCCGGTGGTGGTGCAGGGCCTCGTCAATGCATACCAGCAAGGCATGAAGCTGATCGAAACCAATACCCGCAGCCAGTTCCGCAAAAGCTGGGGCTACAGCCTGAAACTGGGCAAATGGGGAGACGACTATCTGCTGCGCGCCACAACGGCGATGAAAGGACTTGGCGCGCTGTCGGCGGATGAGGCGGTGTATGCGCTGGGCGACTATGATGCGGACGGTCGTCAGCTTGACGGCTCACAGCGTTATGAACTCCGCTTCGGCCCCGGCATGCTGCCGCCCGCAGAAGCCTTCTGGTCGGTGTCGTTGTACGGCACGGATTTCTATTTCGTCGACAATCCGATCGGCCGCTACGCCATCGGCAACCGCACGCCCGGCCTGCGCATGGAGCCTGATGGCAGCCTCGCCCTCACGATCAGCCACGAGGCGCCCGCAGATACCGCGAACTGGCTGCCGGCGCCGAGCGGGCCGTTCTACCTGATCTTGCGGCTCTACCATCCGAGCGCCGGTTTCATCCGCGGCGAATACGTGATCCCGGCCGTGCGCCGCATCGATTGAGGAGACAGCATGCTGACCGATACACGCACGACCCTGCCCGCGACCCCGTCGTCCGCATCGACTGGTGCCGCCAATACTGCCGACGCCGCACTGCTGCGCGAAGCCATTCTCTATACCTTGCCGCTGTATGAAATGGCACGCATGCGCGCCATGACCTGCCCGCGCCGCGATACCTCCGGTGCGTACGCCGGCGACTCGCCGGAATCGATGCTGCGCTGGGTCAACCACTTCATCCATACGCGGCAACTGCTCGGCCCTCAGCATCGCCAGGTCGTGACGCCGAACAACGATACGCTCTACACCAATGCCTGGCTCGACCTGTCGGAAGGGCCGGTGCTGCTCCGCGTGCCCGACAGCGGCAGCCGCTACTATGTGCTGGGATTGCTCGACTTCTATACCAATCCCTTCGGCTACATCGGCACGCGCACCACCGGCAATGCAGCCGGAAGCTATTTCCTTCACGGCCCCGGCTGGAAGGGCGACGTTCCGCAAGGTGCAGTCCCGATGGCCTGCCCGACCGATGCGGTGTGGATCATTGGCCGCATCATGGCCGACGGCACCGCCGACCTGCCGGCCGCGCACGCCTTCCAGGACGGATTCACCCTGAAGTCGGCGGACGGCTCGTACGCCCAGCGCCGCTTCGATGTCGGCATGCGGCCCGGGGAGCAGCCGGGCGATCCGGCGCGCTACGTCGATGTGGTCGCCGCCGCGCTGCGCGCCAATCCGCCGCCCGCACATGAGGCATCGCTGGCCGCAAGCTTCGCCCCGCTCGGCATCGGAGCGGATGTTTCATCGGCATCGCTGGATGGCAGGCAGCTGGAGGCGATCGGCAATGGAATCAGGACCGTGCTGGACGAGATCGGCGCACCGCAGCCGTCCGACCTCGGCGGCGGCTGGTTCATTCCGGTCGAAGTGCACCAGTCGTTCGGCGACAACTACTTCGCCCGTGCGCAGGTGGCGCGCAATTACATCGGCGCGCTGGGCGTCGAGGAGGCGATGTACATCATGGCCGATTGCGACAGCGAAGGCGCGCCGCTCGACGGAAGGCATGCCTACGAACTGCACTTCACACCTGGCCGGCTGCCGCAGGTCGATGCATTCTGGTCCGTCACGCTGTACGACAAGGCCGACTGCATGCTGGTCGACAATCCGCTCGACCGATATTCGCTGGGTGACCGTTCACCCAACCTGCTGCATGAACCCGACGGCGGCCTGCGCCTGTATTTCGGAGCCGATGCGCCGGCCGATCCGGCATACCGCAACAACTGGATTCCCGCGCCGTCCGCAGCCTTTTATCTGACGCTGCGCCTGTACGTGCCGCATGCCGCACATTTGGACAAGACGTTTGCCTACCCTTCGATCACCCGCCTTGCGTGAGGATAATGATTATGGATTACCGGAAACTGTTCCCTTCCTCTGCCTGCGCCGCCCGCCTCTGCGCGCTTGCACTGACCGCCTTTGCGTCCGCCGCCCACGCCCAGAGCTGGCCGACGAGAGCCGTGACCATCGTCTCGCCTTACGGCGCGGGCGGTTCCAACGACGTGTCGGTCCGCATCATCGCCAAGGAACTCGAAACCAAGTACGGCCAGCCCTTCATCGTCGAGAACAAGCCGGGCGGCGGAACCCGCATCGCCAACGATTATGTCGCCCGCGCCCGTCCCGACGGCTATACCCTGCTGTGGGCAGCGGCGCCATTCGCCATTACCGCGGCAGCAGGCATCAAGACGCCGTATGACATTCACAAGAACTTCATCCCCGTCGGTCCGCGCGTGACCGGCCCCGTCTTCCTGACGGTTCCCGCCGACTCGCCGGTGCGCACCCTGCCCGACTTCATCAAGATGGCGCGCAGCAAACCCGAAGGCGTGACCTTCGCCTCGCCCGGCATCGGCTCCGGCCCGCATCTCGCCGCCGAACTGTTCGGCCTGAAGAGCAGCTTCAAGGTAACCAATGTCCACTACCGCGGCGACGCAGCCGCTTATACCGACCTCGTCGGCGGCCGGGTCGATGCGGCGCTGACCGCCATCACGAGCGCGCTGTCGCATGTGAAGTCCGGCAAGCTGCGCGTGCTGGCAGTGGCCTCGGAAAGCCGCACGCCGGTCTATCCGGACGCACCGACCTTCAAGGAAGCCGGCGGACCGGATATTGCAGGCTACGGCTGGTTCGCCTTCATGGCGCCGGCCGGCACGTCGCCGGCTATTGCGCAGCAGCTTAACCGCGACGCCAATGCCGTTCTCAACAACCCGGAAATCGCCCAGAAACTGATCGGACTCGGCCTGCAGCCGACGCCGGCGACCAGCGCCGAACTGGGCGCCTTCATCGACGCCGAGGTGCAGAAATGGTCATTGGTGATCAAGCAGGCCGGCATCGTACTCGAATGAACGCAGGCTTCGACGTTATCCATCCCCCGAACACGAGAAAGGCCAATCCATGACGTCGGACATGCAAGAGCAGGAGGAAGGTATCCCGCTGGTCACCGGCACGGGCATCGAAGCGGTCGCGGACGGTGTCTGGCTGCTTCGGGGCCAGGGCCAGTCCTTCGTGGCAGAGACAGATGCAGGCCTGGTGGTGGTCGATGCCGGCCCGGGGGGACGAGTCACCCGCGGCATGATCGCGCATCTGCGCGCGGTCAGCGACAAGCCGGTGGCGGCCATCTGCTTCAGTCACGGCCACGTCGGCTACAACGCCGGCGTGCCGCTGTGGCGCGAGGATGCCGCACGGCGCGGCCATCCCGCGCCGGCGGTGATCGCGCATGAACGGGTGCCGGTACGCTATGCACGCTATCGCGCAACGCTTGGCCTGCAGGAACGCATGGCGGAAATCCAGTTCCGCATGAAACCCGGCGGCATGCACGGCAAGATCGCCTTGCACGATCCTGACCGGACCTACTCGCAGCAGCTGACCCTCGGCACCGAAAGGCGCATCCAGCTGATCTGGGCGCCGTCCGAAACCGACGACGTGACTGCGGCATGGGTGCCGCATGCGCGCGTTCTCTACGGCAGCGCCGCCGTGATCGATTCGATTCCGAACATCGGCACGCCCTTCCGCACCATGCGCGACACGCTGCGCTGGGCCGATACGCTCGACCGCCTGCGCGACCTGCGGCCCTTGCGGGTGGTGCGCGAATTCGGACCCGACATCGCGGGTGAGGAAGAGGTGCAGCAGGTACTGGGCACCACCGCGCGGGCGCTGCGCTGGCTGCATGCCGAAGTGGTGCGCATGATGAATCTCGGCATGGGAGAGCGCGACATTCTCGCAGCCATCCGCTACCCCGAGGAGCTCTTCGGCGTGCCGTGGATGCGGCCTTGCTACGGCGCGCCGGATTACATCGTGCGCGACATCTTCCGTTCCGAGAACGGCTGGTGGGACCGCAACCCGACCAGCCTGCATCCGGCCGCGCCCGCCGACATAAGCCGCGAAGTCGCGACGGCCATTGCCGACAAGGGCGCGCTGATCGCAC
Source organism: Noviherbaspirillum malthae (assembly GCF_015352985.1). Taxonomy (GTDB): domain Bacteria; phylum Pseudomonadota; class Gammaproteobacteria; order Burkholderiales; family Burkholderiaceae_D; genus Noviherbaspirillum; species Noviherbaspirillum malthae. Next base: position 59,781 of record NZ_JACYXF010000029.1, read on the forward strand.
ATGCGCAGGCGCTTGCCGGCAAAGGCGAATACCAGCTGGCGCTGCACGTCATCGACGTCCTTGCCGCTGCCGATGATGCAGGCGATGCCATACCTGAAGTGCGTCAGGCGCGGCAGCTGAAAGCCGCGTGGCTGCGCGAGCGCGCCGGGCAAGTGCCGAGCTACGTGTCGCGCAGCCTGTACAAGGTTTCGGCCGACATGATCGAGCAAGACAGCGCCCGCACCTTCGGCATCCGTTGAAACGATTTCATAGCAGGAGAAACCGCAGCATGACCCCGAACCAGGAAAGACTCGACAGCTTCTTCTCGCCACGCTCGATTGCCGTCGTCGGCGCCTCGGCGACGCCGGGAAAGATCGGCGCAATACCGGTGACCTACCAGATCGACTACGGCTTCGAGGGCGAGCTCTACCCGATCAATCCCGGACGCGAAGAGATCCAGGGCAGGAAGGCCTATCCGACCCTGTCGGCCGTGGGCAAGCCTATCGACCTTGCAATATTCGCCATTCCCGCCGCTGCAGTTGAAGCGACTCTCGACGATGCGATTGCCGCAGGCGTAAGGAATATCGTCATGTTTTCCGCAGGCTTCGCCGAGACCGGCGAAAAGGGCCGCGCCGCGCAGCAGCGGCTGCTGGACAAGGCAAGGGCGGCGGGCATCCGCATGATCGGGCCGAACTGCCTCGGCTTCATGAACGTCGCGCGCAGCGTCTATGCTACCTTCTCGCCGGTGGTGTTTTCCGGCCGGGCCGCTTCCGGCGCCATCGGCATCGTCAGCCAGAGCGGCGCCTTCGGCGCCTATGCCTATGCGATGGCGCGCGAACGCGGACTGGGCTTGTCAGTCTGGGTCACGACCGGCAATGAGGCCGACATCCAGGTGGCGGACTGCATTGCATGGATGGCGGGCGATCCTCAAACCAAAGTCATCATGGCCTACATCGAAGGATGCCAGGACGGCGAGCGGCTCAAGGAAGCGCTTGCGCTCGCACGGGATGCAGGCAAGCCGGTCGTCGTCGTCAAGGTCGGCCGCACCGAACTCGGCGCCGCCGCCGCCGCTTCGCATACCGCATCGCTTGCCGGCAACGATGCCGTGTACGACGCCCTCTTCAAGCAGTACGGCGCATGGCGGGCGCGCACCATCGAAGACTTCTTCAACATCGCCTATGCATTGTCGATCTCCGGCGTGCCCGAAAAAGGCAAGCTGGGGCTGCTGACGGTATCCGGCGGCGTCGGGGTGCTGATGGCGGACGATGCCGCCGACGGCAATCTCGATGTCGCGCCGATGCCGCAAGCGGCGCAGGACTGGCTGCTGGAACAGGTGCCGTTCGCCGCGCCGCGCAACCCGGTCGACATCACCGGCCAGGTCACCTCGCAGCTCGACCTGATAGAGACGACCGCACGCGTGATGCTGCGCGACGGCGATTACGGCAGCCTGCTCATCTTTCTTGCCGCCGCCGGCCTGAGCGAAGCCATGCAGGCACTGCAGAAGGACGTGGCAAGGATGTTGACCGCGGAGTTCCCCGGCAGAACGCTCATGTTCTGCACGCTGTTTTCACACGAGCACCAGCGCAGTCTTGATGCCTGCGGCTGCGCCTCCTTCCAGGAACCGTCGAGCGCCATCCGGGTGCTGGCGGCGCTGGAGTTCTTCCGCACGCAGCAGGAGATGCAGAAATCCAAGATCCTGGATGCGGCATCGCCGACGGCGAAGACATACCCATCCGTATCGATCGCTGCCGGCGCACGCAATGAAGCCGAATCGCTTGCGCTGCTGCGGGAATTCGGCGTACCGGGCGTACCTACCCGCACTGCGCGCAACGGCCGGGAAGCGGCCGACGCAGCGCGCGCAATCGGCTTTCCGGTCGTCATGAAAATCCTGTCGGCAGACATCACGCACAAGAGCGATATCGGCGGCGTGACTTTGAATCTGAACGACGAGGCGGCGGTGCAGGCTGCCTTCGACAAAATGATGGCGGCCATACGTGAAGGGGCGCCGTCGGCGCGCGTTGACGGCGTGCTGCTTGCCCCCATGGTGCGCGGCGGCATCGAGTGCATCCTCGGCGTGCACCGCGATCCGGTCATGGGGCCGGTCGTCATGTTCGGCATGGGCGGCGTGAACGTCGAACTGCTCAAGGATGTCAGTTTCCGCATCGCCCCCGTGAGTCTTGAACAGGCGCGGGAGATGATTGGCGAAGTGAAACTGTCTCCGCTGCTGCAAGGCTATCGCGGCGCACCGACGGCCGACGTCGAAGCACTCGCCCGCGCCATCGCTGGCCTGTCCGACCTGGCCATGTCAGCGGGCGACACGCTGGAATCCATCGACGTCAATCCCTTCATCGTGCTGCCGGCAGGCCAAGGCGGCATGGCGCTCGATGCGGTCGTGATCGGCCGGGAGCATTGAAGAAGGGTTGGAGACAGTCACACGATAAACAGGAGACACCCATGTGCAAGCGCAGAATCGTATTGCAGGCCATCGCCTTGTCCGCACTGCTGAACTCGGCCGCCGTGATGGCAGCGGACTGGCCGATGGACAAGCCGATCCGCATGATCGTACCGACGCCGCCGGGCGGAGGCACCGACATCTTCTCCCGGGTCATCGCCAATCATCTCGGCAAGGCGCTCGGACAGACCATCGTCATCGAGAACAAGGGCGGCGCCAATGGCCTGATCGGGCAAACCACCGCGGCCAAGTCCGCCGGCGACGGCTATACCCTGCTCTTCACCTATACGGCGGCGATCGTCGTCAATCCCGCGATGCAGCCTTCGATGCCGTACGACACGCTGAAGGATCTGAAGCCGGTCGCGCAGATCGGTACGGGCGGCAATTACCTGGTGGTGTCGTCCGACGTGCCGGCGAAGGATGTCAAGACTTTCATCGAATGGGTCAAGGCACAGCCGGCTCCTGTCAACTACGGTTCATGGGGTGTGGGCTCCGGAGGACACCTGACGATGGAGGCGGTCAAGACGCAGACCGGCACCAAACTCAGCCACGTGCCCTATCGCGGCAGCGGGCCGCTGATCATCGACCTCGCAGCAGGGACGGTGAAGGTGGCTTTCGCGGATACCGTGGCGACCCTGCCCTATCTCAAGAGCGGCAAGTTCAAGGCGCTGGCGGTGTCCGGCACGGCACGCGCGCCGCTCACGCCGGAGGTGCAGACCCTGAACGAACAGGGCGTGCCGTTCGGGCTCGACAGCTGGTACGGGCTGTTCGTACCGGCAGGCACGCCGGATGCGATCGTCAAGCGTCTCAACGCGGAAGTCAGCAAGATCGTCGCCTTGCCCGAGGTGAAGGAACGCTTCCTGCAAATGAACATGGCGTCCTCGCCGCAAAAAACGCCCGAGGAATTCGAAGCGACCGTGCGCAGGGATATGCAAGCCTGGGGAGACATCGTGCGGACCAATCACATCAAGGTCGAATAGGCATGGGCGCTGACTGATTGCGTAGATGTTCTACAGCGGTTCGCCATGGCGTCGGGAGGCAGCGACGCCATGGCGGCGGCCGCAACTAAAAATTTATTCCGGAGGAGACTGCAATGAAAAAACTGATCATGGTAACGGCTTGCGCCATCGCGGCCGGATTCGCGCATGCGCAAAGCTCGGTGCAGGTGTCGGGCATCATCGATCTCGGCATCGATTATGCAAAGGGTTCGCAGAGCCAGACCCGGCTGCGCGACGGCGACATGGCCGCATCGCGCCTGATCTTCAAGGGCGTTGAGGACCTGGGCGGCGGGCAACGTGCCGGCTTCCTGCTGGAGAACGGCTTTCAGGCCGACACCGGCGCGGAATTCTTCGGCAACAATCGCCTGTTCGGACGGCAGGCATGGGTGGAACTCGGCGGCGGCTGGGGAACGGTTCGACTCGGCCGGCAATACACGCCCACCTTCGACGGCCTGGTCAAGGCCGATGCCTTCTACGTCAATTCGAATGTGTCGCCGATCAACCTGGTGACCAGCCGCGAAGGCCAGGGCACCGCGAAGGCCGTCTATCTCGCGCGCTTCGACAACATGATCGCCTACCGCACACCGACCATCGGCGGCTTCGCAGCGACGCTGGCCTACGCACCGGGCGAAGCCGCGGGGTCGGCCAGCGGCAGGAATGCCGGCGCCAACCTGCTGTATGCCAACGGACCGCTCTACCTGTACTACGCCTACCAGGTGCAGTACGCGGGCACGGCTGCCGCGCCTGTCGCCGATCCGACGCGAACCACCTTCCATTTCGCCGGCGGCACCTACACGATCGGCCCGGTGCAGCTCGGCCTGACGGTCGAGACCGATTCCAGCAATGCGCCCGGCGTCAACGATGCGCGCCACTATCTCGCTGCGGTCACCTGGAACGTCAATGCGGTCCATACCCTGCGCGGCGAAGTCGTCAAGCGAGCCGTGGACAACAGCGCGCTCGATCCCTATGCGGTCACGCTGGGCTGGGATTACGCCCTGTCCAAGCGCACCTACCTGTATGCGCGCGCCGTCTATGTCAACAACCCTGCTGGCGGATCCAGCTCGATCAACCTGATTCCCATTGACGCCGGTAGCGGCGACAACGGCCGCTCGATCGGTTTCGGCGTGCGGCACAACTTCTGAACGCGCTTCGCAAAACAGCTGCAGATTGTCAAAAATCCGCTCACCCCCAAAGCGCTCGTGAGTCAGTAACTTACGGGGTGTGAGCGAATTTCTCTTAGGGACGAAACCCTCTCGATCAGGTTCGGATCCGAAGGGCTGCGCCAGGCGCCAAAGCCGCCACAGCCTTGATCGATCCGTCGGGCTCGTATCAAGTTCATGGCAGACGCTGGAACATTTTCAAACTGGCCCTCAACTCCTTGCGCGAGGCTTCAGGCGGAAGCTGACGCCGAGCCGGTTGATCGCGTTCATGGCCGCAATGGTCAAGGTCAGGTCCACCAGGTCCTTCTCGCCGAACGCGGCCAATGCGGCTGCGTAGGCTTCATCGGATGCGTGCGTTTCGCTCACGCGCGTAACTTCCTCCGACCATGCCAGCGCGGCACGCTCTTTCTCAGTGAAAAGATGCCCGGCTTCGTGCCAGACCGAAACCAGCACAGCCTTGTCGACCGATACCCCCTCCTTGATCAGGTCGCGGGTGTGAATGTCGATGCAGTGCGCGCACCCGTTGATCTGCGATACACGCAGGAAGACAAGATGGATGAGAGTGCTGGACAGGTTCGTGTCGTTGACGACATAGTGATGCAGGACGCCGATTGCCTTTGCACCCCCGGGGGAGACGGCGAACCAATTCGCGCGATTCATGATGTTCAATCCTTTCAAGGTGGGTCTTCGACGGGCAAGCATTTGCCCTATCCCAACCAAGACGGATGACATCCGCGCGTTGTGACAGATCACGAGAAAAGCGTTTTGAATCGTTTGTTTCGGCCAAGTGGTGCCCTTGGCGCCCGAGGTCGAATCACCAGACAGGCAAGCCTTCCCAGGCTCACGTCTTTCCTATGTTGCGGAAGGCATAAAACCGTTTATCGGTAAAAAGGAACGACCTTGCCTTTCAGCTTGATCGTCATCGGATTGCCCTTGCGGTCACGCGCCTTGCCGGCCGCGACCTTGATCCAGCCTTCGCTGATGCAATATTCCTCGACATTGGTGCGTTCCTTGTCATCGAGCTTGATGCCAACATCGTGCTCGAGGACAGCCGCATCGTAGTAAGGGCTGCGCGGATCGACCGAAAGACGGTCAGGTAATGGGGGGAGTTGTGTCATGTCGTTCATGGACGGGAATTATCTACTATTCTCCTGCGCAAAACAATTTTGCAGCATTCGCCTGCTTTGCGGCCTTGCTTTTCAGCTTTCTGCCATCGCGCCGCCGCGGGCCGATTGCGGAATTCTGCATTCCCCGATACCCGACCACGAATACCAATCCCACGATATACCGTGCCAGATGAGAACGATGAATCTTTTCGTCTGGCAAGGCGTGAGAGGAATCCATACTTGCCTGATAGCTGTATAAAATCAGCCGGGAAGCACCGAGTGCGAGGTTGGCGCTCTCCGGGACCGCTCACCTTTATCTACCGCAGCTTCCCGAGGAAGAAAGCCAGCAAGACGCTCTGATTGCGGATCGGTTCAAATGCCGGATGCCGTCTGCGGCGCCGTCGGAATTCATTTTCTCACTCCGGCGAATGCCCTCCGCTTCCTATTGATCCGGCCCGAAACATGGTTCATTTTTCGTGTCGCTGATCTCACCCTCTACCTCTGGGAGAGGGCCGGGGTGAGGGGATCCGGCTCAACCTATTTTCGGGCCGGATCTATAATGTCACCACCACCTTCCCGAACTGGGCATTAGATTCCAGGTACCGGTGTGCATCCACGATCTGCTCGAACGGAAAGGTCCTGGCGATAATCGGCCGCAGTGCACCTGCGGCTACGCCATCAAGAATGAAGCGCTTCGCTGCGGCCAGTCGCCCGGGATCGGCAAGAATCTCGTGGACGAGATAGCCGCGCAGTGTCAGGCTCTTGCTCAACACTGCAAACAAGGGGAATGGCGTCGGCTCCTTGCTCAGCCCGCCATACTCGATGAGAATACCGCCTCGCGCCATGGCCGCAGTCAGTGGCATGAAGAGGGGACCGCCCACGGGATCGAACACCACGCGCACACCCGCCGGCCCGACCAGCGCGCTCAGCCTCTCCTCGACATTCTCTTCTTCCACGGCGATCGCATGGGCGGCTCCTGCCTCCAGCAGGTCCTTTGTTTTCCCCGAGGTACGGGTCACGGCAATGGGCAGCGCGCCGACATGGCGGGCGATCTGTATCGCAGCCAGCCCCACACTGCTGGACGCGGCCGTGATCACGACCTTGTCCCTAATGCCCAACCGGGCGATATCAATCAGCGCACCGTAGGCAGTGAGATATGCCATCCATAGCGCGGCCGCGCCTTCCCATCCCAGCGCAGGCGGATGCTTTACCACCAGGCCGGCGGGAAAGTTTGCCAGCTCGCCATAGGCCGGCCACCGGCTCATCGACACGGGTGGCACGATGCTCACCGCATCCCCGGGCGCGAACGAGGCTACACCGGCACCCACCCTGCTTACGATGCCGGCCGCCTCCAGGCCCAATCCGGAAGGCAAGGCCGGCGTCTCGATGTACGTGCCGGATCGCATCAGGGCCTCGGCCCGGTTCAGGCCGAGGGCCTTGACCCGGATTTGAACCTCCCCCGGCCCCGGCGGGGCCACAACAAGATCTTCGATTCGCAATACTTCAGGACCGCCGTGCTCGTGAAACCGTATGATTCGTGCCATCGTCAACTCCTTATCAATAGTGTGGAATCGACTATAACGGCGGCGATTTACCAGATAAACTGCACATTTTGATCATCAGAACAAACCAGGAGTGTTGAATGGACCGATTGACCAGCATGGCCGTGTTCGTACGTGCGGCAGATCTCGGCTCCTTCGCAGCCGCCGCCGACGAACTGGACATGTCCGCGACCATGGTGGGCAAGCATGTCCGCTTCCTGGAACAGCGTCTGCGCGTGCAACTGATCAATCGCACGACGCGACGCCAGACGCTGACCGAGTTCGGCCGCACTTACTACGAGCGCTGCCGCGCCATCCTGACGGAAGCGGATGCGGCGGATGCCTTGGCGACCGACCAGATCCATGCACTCAACGGCCGGTTGCGGGTCACCGCGCCTGTCCATTTCGGCCGCCATTGCGTTCTGCCGGTACTGCTCGCTCTGGTGCGAGACTACCCTGGCTTGGAACTGGATTTGTCGTTCAGTGACCGCCTTCTCGACTTGGCCGAGGATGGCTATGACCTGGCGATCCGCACGGGCACGCTGGAACCGGCTCCGGGGCTTGTGGCGCGGCACGTCGCCAGCCAGGCAATGACCGTATGCGCCGCGCCAATTTACCTTGAACGCCACGGTCGGCCCGCCGCCCTCGACGATCTGGGCGCACATGCAGCGCTCGCCTACCGGCGCACCGGGCCCGTCCCGCCCTGGCTGTTCCCGCGCAACGGCCAGGCCCCGCTCGAAGTGCGGCCCCCGAACCGAATCCGGCTCGACGACCTGGACGCCATCGCGGATGCAGCCGCAGCCGGTGCAGGCATTGCCTGGCTACCGCGCTGGCTTGTGCGCGAGCGTCTCCGCAACGGAGCACTCGTTGAATTGTTTGCCGGCCAGCCAGGCTATATGTACGACGTCCACGCCCTATGGCTGCAAACACCACACGTGGCGCGCCGTATCCGTGTGACAGTGGATGCACTGGCGGCCACTCTGCCGAAGATGATGGCCTAAGGGCGGCAGTGCCCAATCATTGCCGACGCCAGAATCCGCCCGGAGCCGCAGGCGGGATGCGAGCCTGAGCGGCCAGTCCACTCTTTCGATAGCGGACGCTCAACGCTCGGGTGCGGCGGCGTGGCACGAAAAGGATTTACCACTTCAACTCGTTGTTGGCCCCGCGCGCCGGTAGTGCATGGCAACGGCACCGTTGCGCAACGGCGTCGCCGAGACCAGTTCGAGCCGTCGCGTGCCGGGTAGGCCGTTCTGGTACAGGGTCGGGCCGTGACCGGCGATCCTGGGATGGACGAGGAACTTGTACTCGTCGATCAGATCCAGCCGGTCCAGCTCACTCGCGAGCTTGCCGCTACCCAGGAGCACGCCGGCAGGAGTGGCGTCCTTGAGCTCTTGCACGCTCGTACGCAAGTCGCCGGCGATGTGATGACTGTTTGTCCACCTGAAGTCTGTTCGGGTCGACGACACCACGTACTTCGGCTTTTCCTCCAGCATGACCGCCCACTCGCGCATCGCCGTCGTTGCCTCCACGTCTCCGCGGGCAACTGCTGGCCAGTAGCTTTCCATCATCTCGTAGGTGATGCGGCCCCACAGCATCGCTCCGGCCTCGTCCATAAGACGGGTGAAGAAGGCATGTGTTTCATCGTCGGCGATTCCTTCCTGGTGGTCGACGCAGCCGTCCAGCGTGACGTTGATACTGAAGGTCAAGATTCCCATCATGTCCTCCGTTCGTGATACGTAACGAGCCGCCCGCCTTCTGGCTCCAAGGGCACAAGCCCAGTTCGCGAGGTGCCCATCCTGTAGCGCCCAATGGTTCAATTCACCGGCGTGAAGCGACGCCGTGCAGGGCCGCTTCAGGCAACCAGATTGTCAAATCGTCATCTTGTCTGGTTTTCAACTGGGACATTTTGTCTCAATGCATGGAAACTGCTTTTAAGTAGAATGCCTCAGAACTAGCAGCAACACCATCCTTGCATCGCAGTTGCTGACGATTTCTGCTCTTTTATCTGCATTTGCCAAATCACTCCGCAGGACGCCATTGCTGTTTCATAGGTACGTGGAAAGAAAGATTCAAACAGGATGCCTGGGGCTTTGCCCTGCCGGCTGATCTTGAAAGCGCAATGGCACTCGACCATATTGGCCTGGTAGAGCGCACCTGCACCTGTGCCATTTTGGGGTGGTAACCCTCACGGTAGATAGTGTCAAGTCATAGACTGCAAATACTTAAAATCATGGATTGGTTCCCTATAGTCTTCTTTCCGTTCAAGGTTCTCGCGCTCGGTACGGGCATGTATTTCGCCATCAAGTGGCATTACGATCAGGGGCAGAAGGAGAAGGAGATGAACAAGCGCGCCGTGCTGCGCGCGGGCGGCAAGGTGGCCGCGGTCTTCGTTCTATCGCTACTGGGTCTGGTGCTCGTCACCTTCGTCCTGGCCAGGATGCTCGGTTTGGACTTGACCTTCCCCTGATGGCAACGAATGGCCGGCGGATCCGAGTTCGCTTTGGCGAATAGCATCGGCATCGCTGCGGGACTCTTGATCGGCAAGCGCCGTTAGACTTGGTAGCTTGAGTTCAGGAAGATCGCATCGAAGATCGAGGTGGTGGACCGACCGTCAGGCAAGGAAATCACCAGGCGCGCTGAACGGATCGAACATGTCTGATTCCTGTGCGACTGCGTGGAGCCATGCTATCAAGTTGCTGGGCGAACCAGATCGTCTTACTGATTGTCTGGGCCCATGTCCTGGGACTTCCAACCGCGCCATTTGGACTACGCTACTATTTCACGAGCTATTCCGGCTCTCTTAAACAGCTTTCTATCATACGGTGATACAGTGGGACCTGCTACCCAAGAAGCGCTTAGGCTAAGAATTCGTTCATCAGCCCGATGAGCCTCAATCGGTTTTGCACCATGATCGGCGGGGCCCGATGACGTACCACCTCACTTTGACATTGCATGAGCAAGGACTGTTTGAATGAATCACGACAACAATGAGATTTGGAGCGTCCGCGTTCAATTGGCGGCCGCCAACCGACTGGCTGTGTACGACGACCTGGAAGAAGGTATCGATAACCACTTCACAGCGCGCGTTCCGGGCAAGGAAGATCGGTACCTGGTACTCCCGTTCGGCCGGCACTGGTCCGAAGCAAAGGCGAGCGACTTGATCGTATTCAATGAAGCCGGCGATGTTCTCGAAGGAGATGGAACCCTGGAACTCAGCGCGCTGAGCATTCACGCTCCTCTTCATCGAGTCACCGGTGCAAATGTGGTCCTGCACACTCATCAGACTTGGGCCCTGGCGCTGAACATGATGGAAGACAACCGCCTGCTCCCCGGGAGTCAGACCGCAGCTTTCCTCACGCCGCACATTGCTTATGACGACGGCTACGCAGGCCTGGCTGCTTCGCTGAACGAAGGCGAACGACTTGCCGCCATTCTAGGCACCAAGCAAATTCTATTTATGAAAAACCACGGCGTTCTCGTAATCGGCGAAACGATCGCGCAGGCTTACCGGCGCCTGTACAAGCTAGAGCGCGTTTGCCGTGCGCAAATACTGGCAATGTCTACCGGCCGGCCGTTAGCGCTACTTGACGAGGCTACTGTGGAGAAGGTGAGCCGGCCCAACCCGCGTAACAGTCATTCGCAGGAAGAGCGCGAAGCGCTCTATTTTGCGGCTATGATGCGGGTGTTAGATCGCGAGATGCCCGGTTATGCAGATTGATGACAAAGGTCGGGCGATCAGTCCTGGCTAGAACTCATTTCATAAATAGGTAGTCAACGCTCTTTTCGACATGACGGGGTTTTCATCATGACGCGAAGAGAAGAACTTACCGATGAACAATGGGCAATTCTTGAGCCGCTTATTCCGGCCCCCG
>NZ_JACYXF010000030.1 GCF_015352985.1 Noviherbaspirillum malthae
TGTCACCGAACTGCTGCCGCATCGCTGGACGCCCGCCTAAACTTCTGCTCGTAGATTCGGTATCCCGTCAATGTGGGATGGCTGGGCGCTTACATAGAAAATGGCAGGGGACGTGGTCGTCCTCCGGTTGTCAGCACGAGCTTGTTATAGAAATAGGTGCTGCCGTCCTGACAGGTAACACTGCGTGCTCCACGATCAATGGATGCAACGTTTGTGCTGCGAACAAAGTTGATGTCCTGCTCGTGCAGCGTGTTCTCATCGATCACATAAGTCGGGGCTGCTTCACGGCCATTAAGGAGCCCCTTTGACAAAGGTGGACGTTCGTAAGGTGCGTGCGGCTCGTCGCCGATTAGCGTAATGGCTCCCTTAAAGCCTGAATCGCGCAGCGTTTGCGCAACCCATCCGCCTGCCTGACCTGCCCCGACAATGACTATACTCATGATCCTTACCTATGTATGCATTCAGTTGACTGGTTCCCGGCGCAGGTAAATGACGCCTTCTTTGACCTGTACATCGAAACACCGAATAGCTGCCTTGCAAGGGGCACCCACTGCTGCGCCGGTCCGAATATCGAACGTGCCTTCGTGTAGCGGGCATTCGATCAGAAAGTCGTCGACGATCATTCCGTCTGCCAGACTGGCTTCGCCATGCGAACATTTATTGGTCGTTGCAAATACCTTGCCCTCGACTTTGTACAAACAAACTTCAGTGTCTTCGACCTCGGCGGCTAGCGTTCCACCTTCGTCGATCTCTTCAATGTGCGCGACTTTGTCCCATTCATCGACCATTTCCGTCTCCTTATCGTCCTGCAGGCCGCCGGCCGGCGGCCTGCTCGACAGTTCTTCAGTTTGTCATCAAATCGATGTAGTGCTTTTCCATGTGGTGCAGCGCTTCTTCGAGCGGCGACATTGGACCGGACTTGAAAAACTTTGAGCCCGCAGTGTTCTGGAGCGATTCCACCATGACCGCGTCTTCAGCGATAATTTGCTTCACGAATTCGCGGTATTTCTTCAGCTCTTCGTCATAATTGGGAATGGAGAAGGCGGCTTCAGGAAAAAGCAGATAGCAGATGATGCGTGTCTTACTTGGAGAAATTGGCCAGACATGCCACATGCGGACGCTGTCTGCTCGCATCGACAGATTCAGGTTGGGATAGATTCCGGCTTTACAGGCGATGCCTGACGGCGCTTTGGTAGCCCACGGCAGAGTTGGGAATACTTGCTTGCCGCCTTTGGAATGTGGGCGGGCTTCGTAGCTGGTATGCCAGCCTCCATCTTTTTCCAGGTTGAACTTCAGCTTTTCTCCTTTGACGAAGCCGCCGAACGTGCTCGTGTGGATGACGCCGACATGGTAAATATCGATCAGGTTCTCGACTAGAAATTTCCAGTTGCAGGCGACATCGATAACGACTTTATCGGCCATCTTGCACTGGTCAGTCTGGAACCACCACAGGTTGCGCTCGTACGGTTCGATGAAATCTTCAAACGGCACGGGGTTGTCGGAGAAGTTGACGAAGATCCAACCACGCCAGATACGCATTTGCAAGCGGTGTAATGCGCTGCCCTTAAGATCGACCTCACAGGTCTTCATGCCGGGAGCGGATATTAGGGTGCCATCAATGTTGTATAGCCATGCATGATAGGGGCAGCTGAAATCTTGCGCATTGCCGCAGCCGGATGCGACTTCAACGCCGCGATGCAAGCACTGGTTCATGAATACTGAGATCTGGTCCGGGGCAGGGCGGGATATCACGATAGACTCGTTCATGACCTGAAATGTCATGTAATCGCCGACGTTCGGTACTTCCTCGGTGCGTCCAATCGAAAGCCAATGCGTCATGAAAATCTTTTCTTTCTCAAGCGCATAAATGTCTGCAGAGCTGTAGACCTCGCCAGGGAGGTGACGTGCCTGCGAGAGTTTCTTCTTCGTTTCTGTGAACTGCGGCTTCAACCGATCAAACTGGATGACTGCTTCTTGCATCGTGATCTCCATGAGTCGTTAATGTGACTTTGCGACGAAGGGTGGATGCCGCTTAGAAACGCTTGGGTTGCCTGCGGCACATCGGATGGATGTATAGTAGAGTATCGATCGATACATTGATAGATCGATTTATATATCAATGTATTCTCTGTCCTTGCTGCCTCTAGTGAAAGAAGTTATGAAGGTGAAAACGACAAACCATAAGCCAAACATCGGGCGTCGTACTACGAAGACCACTGCGACGCCGCAGGGTCTTCAGGACGCCCCCACGGCACAGCGCCCGCTTGCCCGTCAAATCAACGATGTGGAATATCTGGAGCGTGAAGAGGTACTCGCCTTGTTGGAGATCAAGAAGGAATCGCTGTACACCTACGTGAGCCGTGGCCTGATCAAGACTGCGCCCCATGGCGACAGTCGCCGGCGGTTATATCTGAAATCCGATGTCGAAAAGCTGAAAAGCCGTGCGGCTGACCGCGTTGGGGGGACGACTGGTGCCGCACCTGCCTTGCGCTATGGTGAGCCGATTGTGCAGACATGGGTTTGCGAAATTACGGACGAAGGCCCCCGTTATCGAGGTTATTTGGCGGTAGAGCTGGCGCGGGATGGCCGCACTTTCGAGTCCGTCGCTGAACTGCTTTGGACTGGAATCCAGAGCCCTCGCAACGTGGCGTGGGCAAGCCTGTGCCTCGATCAGGATGAGGCGGTATGGCTGGAGGCGTTGGGCAAAGAACTGTCGCCTTGTCGTGCCACCGACTATCTAGCGATGGCTGCAGCCCGCATGGGCGCTTCCGGCAGGCTCGTCAACGGGAAGACGAACCATAACCCAATCGCGACTGGAACACGCTTGATCCAAGTCTTTTCCGGTATCTCGGGTCTATTGGGGCCGGAGAGACGATTCGCATGCCCGCCCCCAGGACAATTCATCGCCCGGACGCTCGTGCGCGAACTCGGCGGCAATGGCAACGCGGCCGCAGTCGCTGCGGAGAGTGCCATCAATGCCGCACTGGTGCTGTCGGCAGACAATGAATTGACGGCACCGACGTTCGCGGCACGGATCTGCGCATCCACCGGTGCCGATCTGAGCGCCTGCGTGGCAAGCGCCATTCACGTGCAGTCGGGGCCCATGCAGGTGGGCGGCACGGAAGAAGTGGAATGGATGTTTGACAATGTCGCTGCAGGCGCCGACGGCGAACAACTTGCGTTGTCGACCTATCCGACTGCCGACTTGCCTTGCTTTTACCACCCGTTATATGCACGGGATAGGCGCGCAGAACTCATTGTGTCGCTTGCCCGCCAGCTGACTCCGGCTCAGGCGCCGGCAATGCGTGTGCTCGAATTCATTGACCGGATTGATAGAGAAAATGGCCAATACCCGAATCTATACGCGGCATTGGTAACTCTCAGTGTCGCGCTCGGCTTTCCGAAGGGTAGCGCGGCGTTGATTCATACGATCGGTCGCACCGCAGGCTGGATTGCCCATTCGGTAGAGCAGCAGCTCAACGGCGCCATGCTTCGACCGCGCGCGAAGTATATGGGCGCGCGCCGTTAGTCAACGCTGGTCTTGCTCGCGTCCAATGCGATAACAGCTGCAATCGTCTTGCGCAGCCATTGGTTGGCCGGATCGTGGTGGTTGCGCTCATGCCAGAACTGCCGCACCTCCGCCGTAGGCATGTCGAAGGGCAAGGGATACACTTTAAGATTCGCAAGGCCTCGGGCCGTATTTTGTGGGACGCTCGCGATCAAGTCGGTTTCTGCAACCACTTTTGCGGCAATATGGTATTGCGCGACCTCCAACCGGATATTGCGCCGCGCGTGTCGTTGCGAAAGCGCGTTTTCCACCAGTGGCTCGGTATTGCCGGTCCTGACGAATACATGACCCGCAGCCAGATATTGCTCAAGTAGCAAAGCCGCACCGATCACTGGATGATCGGCGCGAGCGATGCATGAATAGCTGTCATCAAACAAGCGCTGCTGATAGTAGCCCGCCTTGAGGAAATCCAAGTTGCCGACAGCTAGATCGGCGGTCCCGCTTTCCATGGCTTGCGCGTATTCGCTGCGCGGCAGACGGATTGCCTGGATCTTTATGCCCGGTGTCGTTGCATATAGTGCCTGGATCAGTTTGGGCAATACGACGGCTTCTCCAATGTCGGACATCAGGAGCGAGAACGTTCGCTCGGAATGCTCCGCGTTGAATCCGAAGGGCTGTGAAAAGCCGTTCTCGAGAGTCTGGAGTGCTTCCAGGACTGGTCCTGCCAAGATATCGGCCAGGGCGGTCGGTACCATTCCACCTCTGGTGCGCACAAAAAGAGGGTCATCGCAACTGCTGCGCAATCGACTGAGGGCGTTGCTCATTGCTGACTGGGTCAGCCCGACTTCGTTAGCCGCCCGCGACACATTACGTTGCCGATATAAGGCCGCGAAAACCGGCAACAGGTTGAGATCAAGCTTATGCAGATTCATTATTCGATTTCAACGATTCGGTCGTCCGGTTTCTGTGAAATATTTACAGCATCAATACTATACCTTTCCAATATCCATTGGACGATATAAACCGGAACTGGGACCATGTTACCAACCAAGCCGAGAACCTCTCGTGCAAGACCCCTGAGAATGTGCAGATGCGTGACGGCCAATGTGACGCTTTGCCGATTAACGTGGAATGGAGTTGTTACATGGAATCTTTGATTGAAGTCCCGGTATTGATTGTGGGAGGCGGGCCGGTGGGTCTGGCCATGGCTATTGAGCTGTCTCACCGGGGGATCGAATGCATGCTGGTGGAGCGCAGCGACGGCACGATCGAGCATCCAAGAACTGGGTTAGTAGCGGTCAGGACAATGGAAGCGTTCCGGCGCTGGGGATTTGCAGAGCGCGTGCGTAATTGTGGTTTTCCCGATGACTACGACCTTTCCATGGTGTTCTGTACCAGTTTGAACGGCCTAGTGCTGGAACGAGAGGCTTATCCCAGCATGAAGGAAGCGCCAACGCCGCCGGAAACTCCGGAAAAAAAGCAGCGCTGTCCGCAGATGTGGCTGCAGCCTATCATGGCGGACGTCGCGTGGGAGAGCCGCGGCGTCAATATCAAATATCGCCACCAGTTCGTATCGTTCGAGGACCAGGGAACCTCCGTGGATACGCAATTGACTGAGCTTGACTCCGGCAAATCCGTGACAGTGCGCAGCCAGTATCTGATTGGTTGTGATGGAGCGGCGAGCAAGGTACGCGAAGCGCTCGACATCGGCATGCAAGGAAAGCTTCTCAGCTATTCGGTCAATATCTTGATGCGCGCTCCTGGTCTGATTAACTATCACAGCATGGGCGAAGGTGAGCGTTATCTGTTCGTCGGTCCCGAAGGAACATGGGGCAACCTGACGGTCGTGGACGGCAACGAGATATGGCGGCTTACTGTATTGGGTTCCGAGCAAAAGCTGGATCTTTCGACATTCGATGCCGATGCCTATGTCAGACGTGCATTCGGCCGCGGCGACATTCCATTCGAGGTACTTTCCGTGGTCCCCTGGCGCCGCAGCGAAATGCTGGCCGACCGTTATCGGGCGGGCCGCGTTCTCCTGGCGGGAGACTCGTTGCACACCATGTCTCCCACCGGTGGCATGGGCATGAACACCGGTATTCAGGAAGTGCTGGATCTTGGCTGGAAGTTGCAGGCCGTCCTCCAAGGATGGGGCGACGATGCGCTCCTCGACAGCTATGAGATCGAGCGCCGCCCGATTGCCCTGCGCAATATCGAATTCTCAAGCGCGAACTTCCGGGCATGGCTGGATGCGCCAGACCCAGCGGCTGTCTGCGACGATACGCCTGAAGGAGAGAGGGTGCGGCGTGAAATCGGCAAGCGCATGCGCGACTCCACCCGGGTGGAATGGGAATCACTCGGATTGCAGATCGGATACCGGTATGAGGATTCTCCGATCTGCGTGCCGGATGGAACGCCGCCTTTGCCCGATGATTACTCCCATTACCAGCCTACGACACGCCCTGGCTCACGCGCGCCGCACGCATGGCTGCCTGATGGTCGCTCGACTCTGGACTTGTTCGGCAAGGACTTCGTACTGGTCGCGTTTTCTTCTGCATCCTGTTCCGACATCGACAAGCTAGCCAAAGCGTTCAGCGAGAAAAAGGTGCCGTTATCCATGGTTAGGCTTGCAGACCCGACCATCGAACAGCTTTATGAACGTTGCCTGGTCCTGGTCCGTCCGGATGGACATGTTGCCTGGCGCGGAAATGCAGTCGTTGATGCGGGGCTAATTGCCGACACCGTTCGTGGAGCCGCCGCACACCGGCACGGAACGGCATTGCAATCCCGCGATGGGGCAAACGCAAACACCGGATCTTTAACGACTGCGGCATAACCGCATGGTTTTACTCGTATTCGGCTAGCCGTCGACCATGCTGCACCTAAGTCGACGTAATAGCTAACACATAAGGAGACGACGATGAAGTTTCGATACGAACAATCCAATGCCAAGGGAAACCCGAAGCGCGTGTCTAGTCTTGTGGCCAGTCTTGTGCTCTGCCTGGCCGCGGTGACACCGGGCAGCCAAGCGCAAACGAACTTCCCTGAAAAGACGGTCAAGCTTATCGTGCCGTTCACTCCCGGCGGCAGCAATGACGTGATTGCCCGGATCGTCGGTGAAAAGCTCAGTCAGTACTGGGGCCAACCGGTAATTGTTGAAAACAAGCCGGGGGCCGGCGGTAACGTCGGTGCCGGTTTCGTGGCCAATAGCGCTGCGGATGGATACACCTTGCTGGTGGCGGCGAATAATGTGTTGACAATAAACCCCAGCCTCTATTCTCGCGTCAACTTCAATCCAGTCAAGGATTTCGCCCCTGTTTCCCTGTTGGGTTCGGTGCCCATGTTGCTCGTCGTGAATCCATCGCTCAAGGTCAACAATGTTAAGGAATTGATCGCCACAGCCAAGACTACGCCCAATGGCGGGCTCAGCTATGCCTCCGCAGGCATAGGCACACCGCATCATCTGGCTGCCGCGATGTTCTCTTCCATGGCAAACGTACCGATGGTTCACGTTCCTTACAAAGGAGCCGGCCCAGCGGTAACTGATGTTCTTAGTGGATTGGTGCCTGTGATGTTCGGCGCCTCCAATACGCTTTTGCCCCATATCAAGACCGGCGGATTCAAAGCCTTGGCAGTGACGGGCAATCAGCGCCTGCCGATGCTGCCCGATGTACCTACCGTCGCGGAATCCGGTCTGCCCGGCTATTATGCGGACATCTGGGTCGGCTTGGTGGCTCCCGCAGGCGTACCTGAACCTATTATTGCCAAGATAAATGCCGATGTGACGCGCGCGCTCAAAGATCCCGCCGCAAGAGCCTCGCTTGCACAGCAGGGCTTAATCCCGGCATTCAATTCGCCTTCCGAATTCTCCGACCTTATCAAGAAGGATCTGGCACGATGGAGCAAGGTTGTTAAGGAGAGCGGAGCGAAGGCGGACTGATCAGCCCGCGCTGTTCACGCCGTTATCAATTCGGCTAAATAGCTTGGCTACTTCAGTGAGCCTCCATGACAGGTGAGTTTGGTCGCTCCGGACCACCATCCACCATCGAATAACAACGTGTGCCGTCTCCATACACACGGCGGCACCTTGCCTCAACTGTACTTCGGACGCCGCTTGTTCGGCGGCCTGACCCACCATCGGAACTCAATGTCAATTTCTTCATCGGCATGAACAGGACGTTCATGCCGGTCGCGGGTTTGCGGCTGTTCCATGTCCAATGGACGGCATCGGAAAACCTATTTCAAACAAACCGATATTAAATCGAGGAGAACCAATGAAAAGAAGTTTGATCGGCATTCCATGCTTACGTAACAGACTCATTGTCTGCGGCATCGCTGCTATCAGTCTGATGTCAGGCCATGTCCTTGCCCAGTCGAACGTGACTGTGTACGGCGTGGTCGATGCGGCGGTGGAATATTCCCGGCAAGGCGATGGCGGAATGACTCGCCTGCAATCGGGCGGCTACCAGGGAAACAGACTCGGTTTCCGGGGAAGTGAAGATCTAGGTGGAGGGGTGAGGGCAGTCTTTAATTTGGAAAACGGTTTTGCGGTCGATAATGGAACATTTACGCAAGGCGGGCGTCTTTTTGGCAGGCAGGCATTCGTTGGCCTGGAAGGGGCTTGGGGAGTGATAACAGCGGGACGGCATCAATCGCCGTATTACTACTCGATGCTGAATCAGGATGCATTTCAGTGGGCCATGAACGGCGGCCTGCTGGCGCTCACCCGGACGTCCGGCGCTGCGCGCGCCACATCACCGTTACTCTCGGTGTATGGCACGCTCGGACGGATAGATAACTCCGTGCTCTATACCTCTCCAGTCGTTGGTGGCCTGTCAGCCCGGCTCATCTATGGATTCGGCGAAGTTGCCGGCGATAGCGCAGCTGGCAGAGCAGCCGGAGCTAGCCTGCGTTATCAAAACGGCCCTCTGGATCTCAATGTTGTCTATATTGAGAACAATGATGCGTTTGACCGCGGTGGTCAAAAAGCGATGAACATAGGCGGCAGCTATGCTTTGGGAAAAGCCAAGGTTTATGCTGGATATCTGCGGGAGACCAGCAGAACAGCGACGTCGGCTGTGGCGGCACTTCCGCAGGAAACCAGATTCGACCTCTACAACATAGGGCTGCGTTTCCAGACGACGGCTAACCTGACACTCATTGGGCAGGTTATACGCCTTCGCGACCGCAGTGAAGGATTGACAATCGACCGCGATGGAACATCCATTGCATTCGGGGGAGAGTACGCGCTCTCCAAACGTACCTTGGTATATGCGTCTGTAGGGTCTATCGAAAATCAGAACGGCTCAAGTTATTCACTCGGAACAGGAACGGCCGCTGGTGGCCCAGTGACCGGCGATCCTCGAGCCAGAGCAGCCAGCATCGGCGTCAGGCATACGTTCTGAAGTCCTATGAAAAGTCCAGAGCTTAAATGGAACTGCCAGGATCTACGCAAGCCGCACAAACAGGTAGCTGGACTTCCAATACTCTACTCGAAAGCGATAGCGCGATGGATGTTGGAATAGTGCTCACCTAAATTCGTTAATTTCGGCTATTTTATGGAATAGCCGAAATTTCTTCATACAAGAGATATCTTTAAGAAGAAGTACGGAACAAGACATCCTAGAGCATTTTCGTGTTGAGGTGCACCATTAAAAGTGGTGAATCTACAGCCGGCCCAAGAAGTCAAACTCTCACTCACGGTGAAGCGGGGGCTGTCATGGCATGGCATCTTGGTCAAGCCTATGGGCAAGATTTACGTGATCGCGTATTGCGGGCCGAGGGCAGTATCCGAGAAGTCGCGGCTCGCTTTGGCGTGAGTCATTCCTACGTGTCGCGAGTGCGCTCCCGACGACGACGCCTCGGCGAAGACACGCCTGGCGTGCAGTGCAGCCACAGGCACCTCAAACTGACCGGCTTCGAACAGGTGCTCATCGACAAGGTCAATGCCGTCAATGATCTCACCCTCAAGCAGCTCTGCGCCTGGCTCGAAGCCGAGCATGGGATGCGGGTCGGTATCTCCACGCTCTGGAAGACGCTGGCTCGACTGGGCATCAGCCTTAAAAAAAGACGCTCCATGCATCCGAGCAAACGCGCCCGGACGTAGCGCAGGCCCGACAGACCTGGCAGGCAGAACAACCTGAACTGGAAGTCGAGCATCTGGTGTTCCTGGATGAAACCTGGGCCAGCACCAATATGACGCCGACCCGAGGACGTTCACCGATTGGCACGCGCTGTCTTGGGCGGACGCCTTATGGCCACTGGAAAACAACAACAGTGGTGTGCGCCTTGCGCTGCGATGGCCTGGTGGCGCCTTGGGTGATCGACGGACCTATCAACGGTCAGACATTCCGCACTTGGGTCGAAGAAGTGTTGGTGCCGGTGCTGCACCCTGGCGATATCGTGGTGTTGGACAATCTGGGCTCACACAAGGTGGCCGGCATCGAAGCGGCAATGGCCGCCGCCGGTGCGCAATTGCGTTACCTGCCGCCCTACAGTCCAGACTTCAATCCTATTGAGCAGGTATTCTCCAAGATGAAAACATCTCTGCGAGCAGCAGCCAAACGCACCATCGAGGACCTCTGGTCGGTCATTGGAGAATTAATGGACGCCTTCGCTCCGGATGAGTGTGAGCGATATATCCGCCATGCCGGCTATGGCAAGTCAACGTGAAAATGCTCTAGGGATAATGTCGCGTTATCGGCATCCGAACAAAATTCAATACTGCTCCGAAACCGTATCCAACGTTCTATCGCAAAGGCGTTAATTTTGAACGCTTTATTTACCAATTTATTGCAATTCGCCAAATAACTGAAAAGCCAGCCGCACGCTTCAATGGCGTATGGAGATGGCCTGTAAGGTTCAGGGGGACGAGTAATAACAATCTGCCATTGTAGAAACGCTGCGGCCAAGGCCTTCGTTGTCACCATAGCCCCTACAGCGTGTTGCATGAATTCATCTGGAATTCGCGATAGGCTTTCTTGTCAAAGAATTGTTGCCATTTATATCTTTGACGGATCATGGCCTCTCCTTATTCTCTGGATTTGCGGCAGAAGATTCTGCAGGCCCACGAACGCGGTATGGGTTCTCAACGTGAAATTGCCGAGTTCTTTGGTGTCAGTTTATCGTTCGTGGAAAAGTTGCTGCAGCGGGTGCGTTGCACCGGCAATGCCGCTGCTAAAAAGCAAGGACGTGGCCCGAGCACGCGCTTGGATGACACCGCACAGGCCCATGTTCGCCTTTTGGTTGAACAGCAGCCCGATATTACGCTGGCTGAATTAGCCGATCAGGTTGACCAGTTGAGCGGCGTGCGTGTGAGCCGGTCAACCCTTTGCCGGTTATTGCAGCGGCTGCGCATGCCGCTTAAAAAAAGACCGTCCATGCATGTGAGAGAGATACCCCGCGAGTCCGTCGGGCCCGTCGCCAATACCGCAGGAAGATAGCCCGCCATTCGTCGCGCCGGTTGAAGTTTATCGACGAGACCGGCTGCAATATTGCCATGACGCGTCGCCGCGGGCGCGCAACACCTGGTGTTCGCGTCGAGGATGCCGTACCAAAGAACTTCGGTCGCAATGTGACTGTGCTGGGAGCGTTGTCCTGCCATGGCCTGGAAGCGGTCATGACCGTCGATAGCGCCACCGATGCCACGGTGTTCCGTACTTATGTCAATCATGTTCTGATACCGACCTTGCGGCCAGGCGATGTCGTGGTGATGGATAACTTGAGTGCACACAAAGTCGCCGGTATTGAACAAGCCATTGAAGGTGTCGGGGCCACCTTAATCTATCTGCCACCTTACTCGCCAGAGTTCTCGCCCATTGAAAACTGCTGGTCCAAGCTTAAGACCAAACTAAGGTAAGCGGTAGTTTCTCCACACTGGATTAAGAATCGATCGCATCAAGGGCGAGCGAGAACGCATCGCGACGATCGCTTTGATCGGCGATGAGCAGATATCGGCAGTTGGATCGCCTGGGTAATTGGCGCGTTCAGTCTACGATGTGGCCGCCCTGGCTTTGAGCTGTTCGGCATAGCGGAACGGAAGCAGGTCTGTGACGTCTGCCTCCGGGGAACGTTGCGGCAACTCGGTGAGCACATGCAGCAGATACTCGTAGGGCTCGACGCCACACGCGCGGCAGGTCAGCATCAGGCTGTACACCATCGCGCTGGCTTTCGCACCGGCCACACTGTCACTGAACAGCCATGATTTCCTTCCGGTACAGAAGGGGCGGATATCCCGCTCGATGACGTTGTTGTCGATCGCGGCTCGCCCATCCGTCACATACCGGCTCAGGTAATCCCACTGGTTGCGCGCATAGGCAATGGCTTTGCCCAGCAGGCTTTTAGGCAGTGTCTGCGGTGCCAGCTCGTCCAGCCATGCCTTGAACGCATCAAGCAGCGGCACGCTGTGCTGTTGGCGCAGCCGGTAGCGGTAGTCCGCGCGCGTTTGACCTGCGGGCACCTGCGCCTTGGCCAGCGTCTCGACCTGATACAGTGCCTGGAAGTACGCCAGCGCCTGCGCCGCCCGGCCGCCGGGCTTTTTCTGTGCCTTGAGCGCCTCCATGAACATGCGTCTGGCATGGGCCAGGCAACCAAACTGCGTCGGCCCCTCCAGCGTGCGCCAGGCGGCGTAGCCATCGGTCATCAACATGCCGTCATAGCCGGCCAGCATGGCCTGCGGATATTGCTGTCCGCGACCCGGCTGGTAGTCGAACAGCACCACCGGTTCGGCGCAGTCCTCGGCACTGCGGTACACCCACATGTACGACGTACTCTGCGCTGCACGGCCCGGCTCCTTAAGCACCTGTACCGTCGTCTCGTCGCCATGGATGAGCGGCTGCGACAGCAACGTCTTGCGCAGCGCATCGACCAGCCGCTGGTAGTGCAGCTCGGCCGGTCGGATGATCCAGTTGGCCAGCGTGCCGCGGCCGACCGCGATCCTGGCACGCGCCAGTACCTCCTCCATCCGGTACAGCGGCGTGCCGTCAACGAACTTGCCGGTGGTGACCGCAGCGAGCATGGACGCACCCGCGTGGCTGCCCGGCAGCGGTTGCGCCGGCATGGGCGCCGTCACGATGGGGGTGCGAACGCCGTGGCGCTCGCAATGGCGGCACGCATACTTCAACCGGGCATGCTGCAGTACCGAGGCCTTGACCTCAATGTGCAGCTGCTCGGTTACTTCCTCACCCATGCGGTGCAGCGCGCCACTGCAGCAGGGGCAGATCTTGCGGTCTTCGGGCAGGTCGTATTCGATGCGCGTACGCGGCAGATTGGCCGGCAAGGGCTTGCGGCCCCGTTTGGCGGGTACAGGCGCATCGGCCGGCGGCAGCCCGGTTTCGGGCAACACGAATGCGTCATCGCCATCCTCATTGTTGGCGTTTGCCTGGGCCGCCTGCTCGGCCTCATCGAACACGCGGTCCTTGAGCTTCTCGCTGCTGGGGGCGAAGCGCTTGCTCTGGGCCAGGCGGAATTGCTCTTCGAGCAGCAGGATGCGTTCGTTCGTAAGCGGTCATTTAACGACGTCTATCCATCGACACTCCATGCTGGGATGATGGTGTCCACCAGTACATGAACCGACCCCCAAACGTTGGACAGAGGTTGACTATAGCAGACCGGCCTGAATTCTAAAATCCACTGGACTCAGACCCCCCAGCTTAAGCTTAATACGATCACTGTTGTAATAGTGGATGTATTCCTTTATGCCTAACTGCAGTTCATCGATATCTCGGATGTCATTGAGATAGAAGTATTCGGCTTTAAGCGTCCCAAAAAAGCTTTCCATTGCTGCGTTGTCGTAGCAATTCCCTTTGCGGGACATGCTCGGCGTTATCTCTTGCTTCTCCAAGCAGCGACGATATTCTGGCATTCGATATTGCCAACCTTGATCTGAGTGAAGTATGGGTTTGCCCGTAGGTTGAACCACACCGGATTTTGTGGAGGCACCAACATTTGAGAGAATGGTGCCATGAACAAGAAACAGATCAAGTTTTCCCCGGAGGTCAGGGAGCGCGCTGTACGCCTGGTGCGCGAGCAGCGTAGCGAACATCCGTCGATGTGGGCGGCAATCGAGACGATTGCACCGATGATCGGCTGCACTGCCCAGACGCTTCTGGATTGGGTCAAGCGTGACGAAATCGACCGTGGCGTGCGCGACGGGGTCAGCACCGACGAGCGGGAACGCATCAAGGCGCTGGAGCGCGAGGTCAAGGAGCTGCGCCGTGCCAATGAAATTCTGAAGGTGGCCAGCGCTTTTTTCGCCCAGGCGGAGCTCGACCGTCGATTCAAATCCTGAAGTCTTTCGTCGATCACCATCGCGATAGGTTCGGGGTCGAGCCGCTCTGCAAGGTTTTGCAGATCGCCCCGTCAGGTTATCGACGTCACGCAGCCCAGCTTCGCGATGCATCCAAGCGCAGTGCCCGCGCCCGGCGCGATGAAGCACTGCAGCCGGAGATCAAGCGGGTCTGGAAGTCCAATATGCAGGTCTACGGCGTGCCGAAGGTCTGGAAGCAGATGAATCGAGAGGGATATGCGGTGGCGCGCTGTACGGTCGCTCGGCTAATGAAATTGCAGGGCCTGCGTGGGGCGGTGCGTGGCAAGCGCATTCGCACGACGATTCCCGACATGGCCGCTGAGCGACCACAGGACCGGGTCAACCGCCAGTTCACGGCGGATCGGCCGAACCAGCTCTGGGTATCGGACTTTACGTATGTCTCGACTTGGCAGGGCTGGCTTTACGTTGCATTCGTCATCGACGTGTTTGCGCGTCGCATCGTTGGTTGGCGTGTGAGTTCATCGATGACCACGGATTTCGTCCTGGACGCACTGGAACAGGCGCTCTACGCCCGGCAACCCGACGACAATGGAACCCTGATACATCACTCTGACAGGGGCGCGCAATATCTCAGCATTCGCTACAGCGAGCGGCTGGCCGAAGCTAAGATCGAACCATCGGTCGGCAGCCGGGGCGACAGTTACGACAATGCGCTGGCTGAAACAATCAACGGCTTGTACAAGGCAGAACTGATTCATCGCCGCGCCCCATGGAAAACCAAGCAATCCGTCGAAGTCGCAACCCTGGAATGGGTGGCATGGTATAACCATCACCGGCTCATGGAACCGCTGGGCTATATCCCGCCCGCCGAAGCTGAGGAAAACTACTACAAGCAACTCAGAACTGCCATCGCCGAACCTGTATTAACTTAAACCAACTAGCCTCCACGATTCCCGGCGTGGTTCAGGTTTTAGCTTTGTGAACGCCTTACGTAACATTGAACCGACCATGTTAAACAATGGGCGTTTAGCCATTTCGTAAGCCACAATCTCACCATTGTAGAGGTCCATAATCGGAGACAGGTATAGCTTCTGATCACCGATCTTGAATTGAGTTACATCCGTCACCCATTTTTCATTAGGCCTCTCTGCTTTGAAATCGCGCTCCAAGATATTTTTAGCGACATGGCCCAGTTGACCTTCGTACTTCCGATATTTCTTTATGCGTACACGTGACTTCAGTTGAAGCATGCCCATCAGACGCTGTACCGCCTTATGATTGATCAGGGTGCCTTCTTGCCGAAGTGCGGCCGTAATACGGCGGTAACCGTACCGTCCCTTGTTTTTCTCGAAGACCGCCTTGATCCTACACTTCACGTTTGCGTACTTATCTTCCTTTTGTAGCGCTTTTTGTTGATAGTAGAACGTACTTCGTGCCAGGCCTGCTATTTTCAACAGATTCGCCAAGGGATAGATCTGCCTTAACTCAAGCACGATTTGCGCTCTTTGCGCAGCATCGTTTGCTTGTTCTCCTGAGCTAAGGCCTCTGATTTTTTTAGGTATGCGTTCTCCATACGGAGTTGATTAACTTCTTCCAACAATTCCTCGCGCGTACGCTTGTCATCGTCGTGAGCTTGTAATTTCTGCTTGTAATTGGACTGCGTTGTCATCGGTCTGTTTCGTCTGCCTGGGCCACGGGAAAGTAGTTCGACGCCACCTTCCTCATATTGGCGCTTCCAATGGCCAATGATGTCAAATTTTCGAATATCAAACAAGGCAGCTGCCTGACGATATGACAAGCGTTCTTCTTCAACACGGCGTAGCACTTCGAGCTTGAATTCTGCACTGTAGAACTCTCGTTTTTTCTCCTTAAGACCTTCCATGCCATGCGCTCGGTACGCCGCAATCCACTGACGTAGCGACGAAACATCCACGTTGTATTGTTTCGCAACGGCTTTTTGCCCGAGCTTTCCAGAACAGTAGCTTCTGACAGCTACCAGCTTCTTCCTGAGCGTGTACTTCCCCATGAATTTCCCCTAAATGATGTCCAACATTTGGGGAGCAGTTCAACGAGTAGTGGGAACCACAGTGTCCAATGAAGCTAAGCGGCCTTCTCGCAAGGGCCGCCCGAATCATCCCATCGATTTCAAGCGCCGCCTCGCGCAGCAAGCATGTGAGGCCGGCATCTCCGTATCCCGCCTGGCCCAGGAGCACGGCATCAATGCCAATATGCTCTTTAAGTGGCGTCGTCACTACCTTGCCGGTTTGTTCGATCAGCCGAGCACAGGTACGTCGTTACTACCTGTGACGCTCATTTCGCCACCTTCCACGGAGGTCGTGGCAGCCAAGACTGCTGCCGACACAGCAACCGATTCCACCAGCGGCATTGAGGTTGTCTTTGCCGACTGTACCGTACGCATTGGCAGTTGCGCTGATACCAAGACATTGCGCGCCGTGCTGGCGCTGTTGCGTCGATGATGGGCCTGCCGGCGGGTACACGCGTGTGGCTGGCAGCCGGGTTCACCGATATGCGCAGTGGCTTCAATGGCCTCGCCGCCAAGGTGCAGACCGCCCTTGCCGAAGACCCTTATTCTGGCCATGTGTTCGTCTTCCGCGGCAAGCGCGGCGACCTTCTCAAGGTGCTGTGGTGGACTGGCGACGGACTGTGTTTGCTGGCCAAGCGCCTTGAGCGTGGACGTTTCGTCTGGCCGCAAGCCACCGAAGGTAGCGTTGCACTGACGCCTGCCCAACTATCCATGCTGCTCGAGGGCATCGACTGGCGCCGTCCCGAGCGCACCCAGCGCCCGCTGTCGGCCTTGTAAACGTCCTCACATCTGCGTAAACTCTCGGCATGTCCTCGCATGCCGACCTTCCCGATGATATCGCCGCGCTCAAGGCCATGATTGCCGAGCGCGATGCGGCCCTGGCTACACAGGACATCGTCGTTTGCGAGTTGCGTGAACAGCTCTCCACTCGCAAGGCCGAGATCGAACATCTGAAGCTGTGGATCGCCAAGCTGCAGCGTATGCAGTTTGGCCGCAAATCCGAGAAGCTCGATCTCCAGATTGCGCAGCTGGAATTGCGCCTGGAAGACTTGCAGGCCGACGAAGGGCAGTCGGCCAGCGCCGCGCAACGTCAGGGACGGCCATTTCGTACACCGCCCCAGCGCAAGCCCTTGCCGCCGCACTTGCCGCGCGAGGAACAACTCCATATGCCAGAACAACAGGACTGTCCATCCTGTGGTGGCAAGCTGACCCAGCTAGGCGAGGATGTGTCCGAGCAGCTGGAGTACGTGCCGGCCAGCTTCCGGGTCATTCGTCATGTCCGTCCCAAGCTCGCCTGCTCGTGCTGTGATTGCATCGTACAGGCTCCTGCACCGAGCCGGCCAATCGAACGCGGTTTGCCAGGCCCAGGCTTGCTCGCTCATGTGCTGGTCGCCAAGTTTAGTGATCACCTACCTCTCTATCGCCAGTCCGCCATCTATGCTCGTGAAGGCGTAGAACTCTCGCGCTCACTGCTGGCCGATTGGGTCGGCGCATGCAGTGACCTGCTGGCTCCGCTGGTCGAAGCCATTGGCCGCCATGTGCGTGCGTCATCCAAGCTGCATGCCGACGACACGCCGCTGCCGGTACTGGCACCGGGCCTGGGCAAGACGAAGACGGCACGGCTGTGGACCTATGTGCGGGATGACCGGCCCAGTGGTTCACAGGATCCTCCAGCGGTATGGTTTGCCTACACGCCGGATCGCAAAGGTGCTCATCCTCAGCAGCACCTCAAGGACTGGAGCGGTGTGCTTCAGGCAGATGGGTTTGCCGGGTTCAATGCTCTTTACGAATCAGGTCAGATCAAGGAGGCAGCCTGTTGGGCGCACGCCAGGCGCAAGTTCTACGAGTTGGAGCAGGCAAGGCCATCGCCGATTACTGGCGAGGCGCTGCGGCGCATTGGCGCGCTATACGCAATCGAGGAAACGATTCGCGGCAAGCATCCCGAAGAACGGCTACAAGTACGGCGGGCCGAGGCCAAGCCATTGCTTGAAGCAATGGAGGTATGGCTGCGCGAGACTGTGTCGACGCTGTCAAGGAAATCAGATACTACGGCGGCGATTCAATATGCGCTCAACCGCTGGGTTGCACTGACGCGCTATTGCGACGATGGAATCATTGAGATGGATAACTCGGCGGCCGAGCGATCGCTGCGCGGAGTGGCCCTGGGTCGCAAGAACTACATGTTCGCCGGCGCCGACTCTGGAGGTGAGCGTGCTGCCGCGATGTACTCGCTCATTGGCACGGCGAAATTGAATGGTGTGGAACCGGAAGCCTATCTGCGCCATGTCCTGGCTCACGTTGCCGACCATCGGATCAACCGCATTGATGACCTGTTGCCTTGGAACGTTGCTGGCAAACTCCCGTCCTTCACCGCAAACGCATAACCCCAACGTCGCCGTCAACCACGGCTCTCAGCCGACGCTTACGCATTACACGACTTGCGCCTGCGAGATTGGCACCAGGTCACGCGCCACTTTAGAGATGGCCACACCGAGCAATGGTGGGCCGCTGAATTGGAATTCATGGGCTACGGTCCCTTCCACGCGGAACGAGCCATATGCGCCACCACTGACAGGCGGACACGGCCAGCCTTGTCGACGTGGTACTTGACGACCAATCTGCCGTCCTATGTGGCTGACTTGGCCGAGGTGGTACGCCTGACCCTGCCTCGTTTCCACGTACAGCAAGTCATGCAGCCATAAGCGTTTCCTCAGCCTGAACCGGAGTGCGATATCCGGTAGAGGAATGAATCCGCTGACGATTGTAATACCCTTCGATCCAGTCCACGATATCCAGCCGTGCCTGGGCTCGCGTTTTGTAATGGGTCTGGTAGATGCATTCAACCTTGAGGGTCTTGAAGAAGCTCTCCATCGGCGCATTATCCCAAGCGTTGGCGCGGCGGCTCATGGAGACTGTCAAGCCCCAGGAGGCAGCCAGCTTCCGGTAAGCCCAACTGGCATATTGACTGCCCTGATCGGAATGTAGAATCAGTCCAGGGGGCGGCTTGCGCTGCCAGCAGGCGCTACGCAGTGCCTGACACACCAAGTCGGCATTGATCCGCTCACTCATTGACCAACCGACGATCCGGCGGCTTGCCAGGTCCAGAATCGCTGCCAGGTACAACCAACCTTCGCCCGTGGCAATGAACGTAATGTCGCTGACCCAAGCCTGATTGGCAGACCAGCCGTCGAAGCGCCGCTCCAGCAGGTTCGGTGCCACTGGCAGACGGTGATCGGAATCGGTGGTCACCCGGTAGGGCCGCTTATAGACTGGACGCAGCCCCTGCCGCTGCAAGCTGCGCCGCACCCGCTCACCGCCAATGCGCTTACCTTGTGCGCGTAACTGGGCCACGATCCTGGGACGGCCGTAGCTGCGGCGGCTTGTTTGGTGAATCGCTGCTACTTCGGCATCGAGCGCGGCATTGGCCTGCGCTCTTGGACTGGGTGGCCGGTTTCTCCACTGGCAATAGCCGCTGCGCGACACCCCAAGAACCCGGCACAGCCGGCTGATACTGTACCCGTCGCGGTGGGCGTCAATCCAGGCGTACTTCACCGCGACCCCTTCGCGAGGTGAGTAGACCTGGGGAATTTCGCCCCAAGCCTCTCCCAGAACCGTACGTGAGACTCTCGCCTCATACGGCTCCCGTTACCCAATCGTCCCCAACGAGTCGCCAGTGGAAGAACCTCCATGGATCAACTTTCTTCATCTTACGCAGCCACTCCACACTACGTTGCTTGCGCCTCGCAAGCGTTTTGTATTTGCGCCGAGACCAATGCTTTAGCTTGCCATCGATATAACGAAACAAGCCGTGCATCGCCACCTGATAGAAGGCCCCATAGTAGTTCCACCACCCCCGGATCGTCGGGTTACATTGCTCAGCAAGTTCAGCCAGCGTCGTCGTGGTACGGCGTGCCCACTGCCACTCTCGCACCCTCGCTCGCATTCGCTTGAGCGCTGCACTACTCACCGCCGGCAGGAAACTGGTAAATCGCCGGTTGTGCTTGCTCTGCGCCCCTCTGGGCCGAAACGTAAAACCCAGGAACGTAAACTGCACGTTCGGATGCTTGCCAGTACGATTACTGTCTTTGCAATACACAATCTTCGATTTCTCTGGATGCATCGTCAATCCGCAGGCTTCCAACCGTGCTGCGATTGCTCGCATAAGCAATTTCGCCTGCGCCTCGCTACGGCAGTGAACCACCGCATCGTCGGCATAGCGCGCAAATGGGCACCCGGGATACTTCCGCTTCATCCAAAGGTCAAATGCATAGTGCATGAACAGGTTCATCAAGATAGGACTGACTACTCCGCCCTGTGGTGTACCCCGCATACGAGGCAATTGTGCCCCCTCTACAGTCTCAAACGGAGCGGTTAGCCACCGTTCGATGTACAACAGGATCCAGCTCTCCTTGATGTGACCTCGTACTGCCTTCATCAGCAAGGCATGATCGATCTGATCAAACGCCGCCTTGATGTCAAACTCAACGACCCAGTCATATTGCCAGCAACGCTTGCGCGTTATCGCAATCGCCTGTTTCGCCGACTTACCCGGCCGGTATCCATAAGAATCGTCATGGAACACCGGATCGAGTATCGGTTCGATCATTTGTTTTACCACCGTCTGGGCTATTCGATCAGACACCGTAGGGATACCCAGCTTTCTTGTGCCACCACTAGCCTTCGGGATCTCTACCTGCTTCACCGCCGGCGGGAAGTACGACCCCGACGACATACGGTTCCACAATTTGTAAAGATTGCCCGATAGATTCTGCTCGAACATGGCGATGGTTTCATCATCCACGCCGGCAGCGCCGCGGTTAGCCTTGACCAGCTGGTACGCCTCCCACACGTCTCGCTTTGCAATGTTGTACGATTTCGCTGAATCCATGCCACTCATCCCAGCCAAGCCAGTTGGCGACATGTCTTCAGCCGGATAACGCTGCCCCTTCGCTCCACCCTCATTACAAGGGCTTCGTCACTACTACGGGCAGCTCCGCCCCTTTCCCCGGCATCGGTATTCTTCCTTATGGTGTCTGCCATTTGTCATTTCCCTTTGCATCCGAGGTAAGGTTCTCACGTTCCATACCAAAGCCTGTATTGAGCTCTTGCCGCCTTTACACCGACTGCCACCGGGCCCGTAAGCAGGTCTCGTCCCGATTCATCCCGCAAAGCGTACTAATCTGCGGTTTTGACAGTACTTTGTAGCACTAACGATGCGTCATCGGTCGGTTCGCTTTCGCTCAACTTCTCAATACTTACCTGCCATCCTGTCCGGATGACGTTTCCACGGTCGCTCACCACCACGTCTTTTGATCGCAGCAGCACCGGGTGGTTTGAAGCCTGCCCCTGCAGGCCGACTCCGGGAGGCCTACTCCCATCTTCAGTACAGCACCGCAAGCTCACGCTTGCGTTCGTGACACACAATACGCCGTTGCCTTTCGGAGAATTTCAATATCAAGTTTGGCACTGGCCAGCTCCTTGCGCAGCCGGCTGTTCTCCGCCTCGAGTTCGCTCACTGGACGCCTGAGTGAGGTGGCTGTATCTGCCTGAACAGGCGGCTGTCCTTTGCGGTGCCTGCGGACCCAGTTACCCAGCGTTGCCACCGGTACGCCAAGTCGACGGGCAGCTTCATGCTGGCCGACAGACTCGGCCAGGCGTGCCGCTTCGGTCTTGAATTCTTCTGTGTACTGTCGTTTCGGTACTGACTTCTCTTCCATCGCATCCTCCGTACAAACAAGAAATTATCAAATTTCCTGCTGTATGTGAAATCGAGGCACGGTCAGCCTGTATGGATTGCGTCATTGGATTGAGCAGAGTTACCGCCAAATGAAGAATGAGTTGGGCTGGGCTGACTTCATGGTGCGTAGTGACTGTGCCATCCGCCGCCACTGGACACTAGTGTGTTGTGCATTTGCGTTTTGCTGGTGGCACGAGGCACGCGAAGTGCATCTGCACGAAGTGGTCGAGTCGACGCGTCAGCGAAAAAAAAATCCGACGATCAAGTGGGCAGATGCGATGTCGCTGGCCGCGCCTGCTGCGCGCGGTAAGAGCGTGGCTGACACCGGTGCTCTGGCTGGAGCGCTTGTGGCCGACCTGCTTCGTCAAGCCCCCGCCGGTCGAGCTCGACGGTCTACACGAATTCCTGCTGGCCGGGTGCGGCATTAACCTCTATCTCCGCCTTTAACAAACTACCGGTAGGTTGAATTTTCTCTCAACCTGGACTGGAATTAGCCGGTCATGTCCAAATTACATATTTGGATAATTTGGTCCGCCGCCTTCGGGCGTGACCCAGACGATATTCTGCGTCGGATCCTTGATGTCGCAAGTCTTGCAGTGCACGCAGTTCTGCGCATTGATCTGCAAGCGGTCCTGACCGGCATCGTTCTGCACATACTCGTACACGCCCGCCGGGCAGTAGCGCTGTTCCGGCCCCGCATACTGCGCCAGGTTGATGTTGACCGGCACGCTCGCATCTTTCAACGTCAGGTGCACCGGCTGCTCTTCCGCGTGGTTGGTGTTCGAGATGAACACCGAGGACAGGCGGTCGAAGGTCAGCTTGCCGTCGGGCTTCGGATAGACGATCGGCTTGAAGTCCGATTCCGGGCGCAGGCATTCGTGGTCGGCGTGCTTGTGACGCAGCGTCCACGGCGCCTTGCCGCGGAACAGCACCTGGTCGATGCCCACCATCAGCGTACCCTTGTACAGGCCCTGCGTCATGAACGGCTTGAAGTTGCGGCCCTTGTACAGTTCTTCATGCAGCCAGGAGGTCTTGAAGGCTTCCGGATAGGCGGTCAGTTCATCCTGCGCGCGTCCGGCGCCCAGTGCCTCGAATGCGGCTTCGGCCGCCATCATGCCGGTCTTCATCGCCGCATGGCTGCCCTTGATGCGCGACGCATTCAGGAAGCCTGCATCGCACCCGATCAGCACCCCGCCCGGGAAGGTCAGCTTCGGCAGCGATTGCAGGCCGCCGGCCGTCAGCGCCCGCGCGCCGTAGGAAATGCGCTTGCCGCCTTCGAAGTACTTGCGGATCTCCGGGTGCGTCTTGTAGCGCTGGAACTCCTCGTACGGCGACAGGTAGGGGTTCTGATAGGCGAGACCCACCACGTAGCCGACCGCGACCTGGTTGTTTTCCAGGTGGTACAGGAAGGAGCCGCCATAGGTGTCGGCATCGAGCGGCCAGCCGGCGGTATGGATCACCAGACCCGGCTTGTGCATCTTGGGGTCGATTTCCCACAGCTCCTTGATGCCGATGGCATAGGTCTGCGGGTCGGCGTCCTTGTTGAGGTGATACTTGGTCATGAGCTGCTTGCCGAGATGGCCGCGCGAGCCTTCGGCAAAGAAGGTGTATTTCGCGTGCAGTTCCATGCCGAGCTGGAAGGCATCGGTCGGATTGCCTTCGCGGTCCACGCCCATGTTGCCGGTGGCCACGCCCTTGACCGAACCGTCATCGTTGTACAGCACCTCGGCGGCCGGGAAGCCGGGGAAGATTTCCACGCCGAGCGATTCGGCCTGCTGGCCGAGCCAGCGCACCACGTTGGCCAGCGAGATCACATAGTTGCCGTGGTTCTGGAAGCAGGCGGGCAGGGCCCAGCCGGGCGTCTTGGTTGCTTTCTTCTCGGTCAGGAAGAGAAATTGGTCTTCGGTGACGGGCGTATTGAGCGGAGCGCCGAGTTCCTTCCAGTTGGGAAACAGCTCGTTCATGGCGATCGGGTCCATGACAGCGCCGGAGAGGATATGGGCACCGACTTCGGAGCCTTTTTCCAGCACGCAGACGGAGACCTCACGGCCCTGTTCGGCGGCCAGTTGCTTGAGTCGTATGGCTGCTGACAGGCCGGCCGGGCCGCCGCCGACGATGACTACGTCGTATTCCATCGCTTCGCGCGGACCGTATTGCTCAACAAGGGAGCTCATACTTATCCGAGCTCGCTGGTCAGTTGCGGAACAACCTCAAACAGGTCGCCGACGATGCCATAATCGGCCACCGAGAAGATCGGCGCTTCCGGATCCTTGTTGATCGCCACGATCGTCTTCGAATCCTTCATGCCGGCCAGGTGCTGGATCGCGCCCGAAATACCCACCGCGATGTACAGCTGCGGCGCCACGATCTTGCCGGTCTGGCCCACCTGCCAGTCGTTCGGCACGAAGCCGGCGTCAACCGCCGCGCGCGAAGCACCCATCGCTGCGCCCAGCTTGTCGGCCAGCGGCTCGAGGATCTTGAAGTTGTCGCCCGAGCCCATGCCGCGGCCGCCGGAGACGATCACCTTGGCAGCGGTCAGTTCGGGACGGTCGGACTTGGCCACTTCGCGCGAGACGAAGGCCGACTTGCCGGAATCGGCTACCGCGGTGATGGTCTCCACTGCGGCGCTGCCGCCTGTGGCAGCCGCATCAAAGCCGGTGCCGCGCACGGTGATCACCTTGACCGGATCGGCCGACTGCACGGTGGCGATCGCATTGCCGGCGTAGATCGGACGCTCGAAGGTGTCGGGCGAGACCACCCTGGTGATTTCCGAGACCTGGCTCACGTCCAGCTTGGCGGCCACGCGCGGCAGGATGTTCTTGCCGTAGGCGGTGGCCGGAGCGAGGATGTGCGAGTAGGAGGAGGCGATGGCCAGCGCCTGCTCGGCGACGTTCTCGGCCAGGCCGTCGGCGAAGTGCGGCGCATCGGCGACCAGCACCTTGGAGACGCCGGCGATTTTCGATGCGGCTTCGGCGGCAGCGCCGCAGTTGGCGCCGGCGACGAGGACATGGACGTCGCCGCCGCAGGCAGCCGCCGCGGTGACGGTATTGAGGGTGCTGCCCTTCAGGGAAGCGTTGTCGTGTTCAGCAATGACGAGTGCGGTCATGATGGAATTCCGTATTTGAAAAGTGAGGTCCTGTTCGCATTCAATGACTCCCTTCTCCCGCCTGCGGGAGAAGGGAGCAGGTCATTAAATGACCTTCGCTTCGTTCCTGAGCTTGGAAACCAGCTCTTCCACGCTCTTGACCACGATGCCGGCCGAGCGCTTCGGCGGCTCCGACACTTTCAGCGTCTTCAGGCGCGGCGCCACATCCACACCCAGGTCAGCCGGCTTGACGGTTTCCAGCGGCTTCTTCTTGGCCTTCATGATGTTGGGCAGCGTCACGTAGCGCGGCTCGTTCAGGCGCAGGTCGGTCGTCACGATCGCCGGCAGCTGCAGCGCCACGGTTTCCAAACCGCCGTCGACTTCACGCGTCACGGTCGCCTTGCCGTCCTCGATGCTGACCTTCGAGGCAAAGGTGGCTTGCGGCCAGCCCAGCAGCGCCGCCAGCATCTGGCCGGTCTGGTTGCAGTCGTCGTCGATGGCCTGCTTGCCGAGGATGATCAGCTGCGGCTGCTCCTTGTCGGCCACGGCTTTTAACAGCTTGGCCACGGCCAGCGGCTGCAGTTCCTCGGCGGTCTCGACCAGGATGCCGCGGTCGGCGCCGATGGCCATGGCGGTGCGCAGGGTTTCCTGGCATTGCGTCAGGCCGGCCGACACGGCCACGATTTCGGTTGCCTTGCCGCCTTCCTTCAGGCGGGTGGCTTCTTCGACGGCAATCTCGTCAAAGGGATTCATCGACATCTTGACGTTGGCGATATCGACGCCGGAGCCGTCAGACTTCACGCGTACCTTGACGTTGTAGTCCACCACGCGTTTGACTGGTACCAATACTTTCATCATTCTCCTTACTAGACAAGTAATCAGGACCGATGCACCTCGGCTGCATCAGCTTAAAAAACAGTAAGCCAATCTATTGGGATAGCGGCAAACCTGAAGCAATCATGTACTTGTAGATTGCTTGCGCCGTTGATCGGCATGTTTTAAGGTTCGAACAACGTTCCCCCACAGCTGACGTAAATCAGGCCAGCACCTTTGCCGGATTCATGAGTCCCTTTGGGTCCAGCGCCTTCTTTAGCGCCTGCATCAGTTTTAGCTCAACGGAGGACTTGTAACGCATTGACTCATCCCTGCGCAGCACGCCCAGTCCATGTTCGGCCGATATCGACCCTCCTCGGCAGACTACCTCATCGTGAACCAAACGGTTCAACTCCTTTTCTAGGAAAAGAAATGAAGCGCCGCCATCAGAATCTGTCAGCGATGAGTAACTTGGCGAAAGGTTGTAATGCAGGTTTCCATCGCCAAGGTGCCCAAAGACTACAAGGCGGACTTGTGGATATTGTTTTCGAATCAACTGATCGGTATGGTTCAGAAAGCCGGGAATTTCCGATATTGGGAGGGAAATGTCATGCTTTATGGTCTTACCTTCGGCAGCCTGAGCCTCTGAGATATTTTCGCGCAATGCCCACAGCGATTCGAACTGCGACAGGGAAGATGACACCACTGCATCAGTAGTAAGTTCTTCTTCAAACGCCAATTCAAATAACGCCTCGATCGCTTCGGCAGCATGTTCTTGGCTAACGGCGTCCGAGAGTTCGAGCAGCACGTACCAAGGCGATGCACTCTCAACCGGTCGCCTCGTGCCCGGCATGTGCCGTAGCACTAGATCAAGACACGTATCAGTAAGTAGTTCAAAGGCCGTTAAGCTTGAACCGACGCGCCGCTGAGCCACTTCCAGCAATCGCACCGCTGCTGCCGGAGAGGGAACGGAAAGGAAGGCCACTGTCTGTGCAGCTGGAATAGGGGAGAGTTTTAGAACAGCACCAGTGATCACGCCGAGCGTTCCCTCAGAACCTATGAACAAATCTCGCAGGTCATAGCCCGTGTTGTCCTTGCGCAGTCCTCTCAAGCCATTCCAAATTTCTCCGTTCGAAGTCACAACTTCCAATCCAAGGCAAAGCTCACGCACGTTCCCATACCGCAATACCTGCACACCTCCGGCATTAGTTGCTAGATTGCCCCCAATCGTGCAAGTGCCTTCTGCAGCAAGACTTAACGGAAAAAGACGATTAGCTTCACGAGCAGCCTCTTGCACCTGAGTAAGCGTACAGCCTGCATCAGCTATGATGGTGTTATTGACCGGATCGACATTTCGTATGCGAGCCATTCGAGTCAGCGATAGCACCAAGGCACGAGCATTTGGTTCGGGTACGGAACCCCCAGAAAGTCCGGTATTTCCGCCTTGGGGCACAACGGCGATGCCATGTTCGTTACACCACCGAAGGACTATGGCGACATCTTCGGCCGACTCTGGCTGAGCCACTGCAATGGCGTCGCCGGTCCAGCGTCGGCGCCAATCAGTCAAGAAGGGGGCCATGGCAGAAGGATCGGAAATTAAGCGGCCCGAAAACGTTGGAAAGGCGGGAGTGGATAAAGCATGGATCATTGGCGTTGCCTCAAAATAAGGGTGGGAAGCTAAGTTTGCCAGCATCATGGGTCGACGATTAACCCCCCGTTTTTACGGAAGGTGAGTAAGATAATGAGTAAGCGCCGAATTGGCATCTGACGAAGTTTGTATGATAATCTGAGTTTATGAGAAATGTCGAATTGAAAATGATCTCTGCGCTGTCGCTTGCTGATCAAGTTGAACATTATGTATTGGGCCAGTTGCGGTCAAAGGAACTGAAGCCAGGAGATGTCTTGCCGCCGGAGTCGGAGCTCGCTATTCGCCTTGGCGTAAGCCGAGCACCTGTCAGAGAGGCAATGGCTCGGTTACGTGCGGCTGGCGTACTCGACACGAAGCCGGGCAGGGGATCGGTCATCTTATCGAGCGCTCCGAATACGGTGCATTTCGCCCCTACCACCCATTCATTGAAGTTCGACGAAAATCTCTTTGAGTTGCGCCTGACAATGGAGTCGGCCGGTACGGCACTCGCCGCTGCAAGACGTACGGAAGAAAACCTCGCCGCCATCCAAACAGCAATGAACAAAATGGAAATCGCTGCCGGTTCAGGTCTGGTGGATTCCGAAGCCGACGTCGCATTTCATCGGGCAGTGGCACAAGCGACGCATAATCCCTACATGATGTCGATACTGGAGTTCATTAGTGAACGATTTGCTGCGTTTGTACAGACCGCCTGGGACAACTCAAAGGTAATAGGCGCAGGTCCGCAACCAGCGATTCAGGAGCATCAGGCCATCCTGGCAGCCATACGGTCAGGAGATCAGGATCGCGCCCGGCTTGCTGCGCTTTCTCACCTTTATGCGTTGAAAGACCGGATGCTGGCGGGGAAGTCGGCGATACAAGAGGCGTCACTTACTGTCCGCGTCAAGAAGTAGCCGGTACAATAAATAGGAGACCAATACCGCCCAAGAGTGCATTTAGCGTTGATATCTTTGACACTTATGCTTGACTGGGCAATGCCCATACCTCACAGAAGGCTTGATAACATCATGCGAGCGGATTCTGTGGATGAAGCCCGTTCTGCTCGACATCGCAGATTAGTCACGCACGCTAAAAGAAGCGCCGCACAAAAATTTCTCTAGTGCACCACGCTGACATATTGTACTTTTCCCACTTTGTATGATAATCTGAACACATGAAGAACTTTGACTCGAAGCTAATCTCTTTGTAACCGCTCGCTGCCCAATGGAAGTTACATCCTTGGGACACTGCGTGAAAGCGAGAATAGTTTGGACGATGTCCTTCAAACGATGCTTAGTTAGTTAAGCGCCACACTCGAGCCGCTTTCTATATACAGGGGGCAGAGCCCCGTGGTGTGATGGGTGGCTAGAAAAGGAAGCCGCCAAAGCAATAGGTAATAACACTTGCGCTACTTCGTTCTCTGGAGGAATGGCTCTGTATGGGTGAGCTAGTTCGACGGACGGGCCACTCACCCAACAAAATCATATGGGAGACAACATGACTGCTACAGCCCCCAATCCTATTATTGCGCCTGTCTGTCCAGGCCCAGACCCGTTGCCTCACGGTCCGCTTAGCTTTACTGTTCCCCCTAAGGCCGTAGATGCACACGCCCATGTGATCGGCCGGCCTCCGGCATACCCTTTCGTTGACGACCGTTCCTACACACCGCCGGAAGCGACCGAACGAAATTACCTAAATATGCTTGATGCGACAGGCATGACGTACGGCGTTCTCGTACAGGTAAGCGTGCACGGCACTGACAACCGCCTGATGCGGCAAACTCTACGGGCCCATCATGAGCGTCTACGGGGCATCGCGGTCATGCCGCTTAGCTTGCCCGAGAACGAATATGTCGCAGCACGCGAGGACGGTGTCGTCGGGCTGCGCCTTAACGTATTGTTCGGCGGCGGCATCGGTTTCGATGCACTTTCCGAGTACGATGCCCTTGCACGGGACATGGGCTGGCACCTTCAGTTTCTCATTAGCGTAAAGGACTTGCCCGCCCTTGCACCGGCGATTAGTAAGCTGCGTGCGCCTTTCGTAGTCGATCATATGGGCCATTTCCCCGCCGAGCGTGGAGTTGATGCACCTGGATTCCGCACGCTTGTAGAACTGATCCGCGACGGCGGTTGGGTCAAA
The DNA here is from genome assembly GCF_015352985.1 of Noviherbaspirillum malthae. Classification (GTDB taxonomy): domain Bacteria; phylum Pseudomonadota; class Gammaproteobacteria; order Burkholderiales; family Burkholderiaceae_D; genus Noviherbaspirillum; species Noviherbaspirillum malthae. The sequence goes on from NZ_JACYXF010000030.1 coordinate 29,221, forward strand.
CTCTCAGGCGCATACCGTCTGAGCCCGACACTGCCGTACAAAGACACTGTTGCACTGGCACAGGCCCTATTCAACGCAGCGCCCGACCGATGCGTATGGGGATCAGACTGGCCGCACGTCGCCCATTACGGACATATGATGAACGTGGGCGACTTGCTTGAGACGCTAGCGATGTGGCTGCCTTGCGAGTCCGATCGCAACCGAGTGCTAGTGGACAACGCACATCGCCTTTACGGATTTTAATCGCTGCCGTCCCCAGACGGTAGGTATTCAATGCAGTACACAATGGAGAGACGACATGAAAAGATCGATCGGAACAATCTCGGCAGCTTTGATCACTGCATTCATTGCTTGCACTTCAGTGCAGGCTCAACAAAAAACGGTCATTAAAATCGGTTGGACAACCAGCGATGGGGCACAAGACCCATACGCTATTGGTGCCCGCGCATTCAAGGCTGCCGCCGAAGCCAATAGCAAAGGGACACTTGATATTCAGTTATATCCGAACCGGCAGTTGGGGGACGAAAAGCCTATGATTGAGGGACTACGTTTCGGCACAGTGGATGCCGGCATTATCACCAATTCATCAGTTGCCCAAGTCGTGCCGGCGTTCCAGTTGAACGATTTACCTTTTCTGTATAGCAGTGAGGCACAAGCATTCAAGGTTTTGGATGGAAAAGTGGGTGCTCAGATGGCGAAGCAGCTCGAAGCAAAGGGCATTCTGACATTGGGCTACATGGACAGCGGTTTCCGCAGCATAGTCAACAACCGTCAGCCGGTGGCCAAGCCTGAGGATGTTAAGGGCGTCAAGTATCGCGTCATGCTGAGCCCGATTTATATTGACATGTTCAATTCATTGGGTGGTAGCGCAGTGCCAATGGCCTGGGGCGAAACATTTACAGCCATTCAACAGGGAACGATTGATGGCCTTGAGGCGCCGGTCACAGTGCTTGACCAAAGCAAGTTCTTTGAAGTCACGAAGTATCTGTCACTCACTAATCACACATATTCCGTCCTGCAGTTCCTTATGAGTAAGCGCACATTTGACAAGCTGACCCCCGACCAGAAAAGGGCGGTCAAGGAGGCAGCAGCGCAGGCAGTGGCAGAGCAGCGGAAAACGAGTGTCGAGAACACTCAAAAAATTATTGCTTCGTTGCAGGCTAAGGGCGTTAAAGTCAATACGGTGACTGACCGAAGTGCATTCCGTGAACGTGTCAAGCCGGTTTACGAGAAATACCGAGGCAGCATTGGCAACGATCTTCTTGATGCAGCGCTGGCTGAGGTAAAGTAAATTGAAGGCACTCACCAAGGGGTTGGTAAGGCTCAACGATGTGGTTTGCCATACGGTCAAAGGCATAATCGTTCTTCTAGCAGCAGTAATGACAGCAGCAATCTTGTGGCAAGTTTTTATGCGCTATTTCTTTAACCGCCCACCGTCATGGACGGAAGAACTCGCGCTGCTAATGTTCACTTGGACAATGTTGCTAATGATCGCTGTTGGTGTCCGCGAATTTTTTCATGTACGGATGGACTTACTGATTGAGCACTTGCCGTCAGTGGGCAAGGACATCATGAATCGGCTGATATGTTTCGGCATTGCCGGGTTTGGGTGCTACCTTGTCTGGTCGGGGGCCACCTATGTGCACGAAACAATAGGATCTACCTCAGCGGCGATCGGCTACGCCGTCGAATGGTTGTATACCGCAGCGCCGGTCAGCGGTGCGCTGACCGCGTTGTTTGCTTTCGAGCGCCTGCTTGTTGGACTACCGCAGGAGGAAAAGGCATGAGTGTCAGTGCATGGATCTTGACCGCAGGCTTCGCTTTACTAGTATTGCTAGGGTTCCCTTTTAGTTTCGCGATTGGTATCTCAGTCATCGGCGTTCTCTACTTTACGGATATTCCCGCTGTAATGTTGCCGCAGACGATAATCTCCGGAACGCAATCGTTTAGTCTTTTAGGTATTCCATTTTTTATGCTGGCCGGAGAAATCATGTCGGCCGGCGGAATGTCCAAGCGTTTGGTAGCAATGGCTGATGTCTTGGTTCGTCACCTGCCTGGTGGCTTAGGGCATGTAACGATTTTGGCGGCGGTTATTTTCGCCGCAATCTCAGGATCTGCTCCGGCGACAACGGCTGCGATTGGTGCAATCATGATTCCGGCAATGGCTGAGCGCGGCTATTCTAAAGCGTACGCTACCTCACTTGCAGTCAGCGCTGGTGTGCTTGCCCCCCTTATTCCCCCATCAATCGCGTTCGTAATCTGGGGCGTCATTGCTGAGCAATCGATTTCCAAGCTGTTTTTGGCGGGTATTCTGCCAGGCTTGCTAATGGCAGGAGGATTATCGCTGTTGGTGGCCTGGAATGCGCGCGGGAACCATGTAACACGCCTACCACGGGCGACATTTACTGAAGTGTGTACTGCGTTCAGGGAGGGCATTTGGGCACTGTTGGCACCATTCATTGTGCTAGCAGGGATCTATGGTGGCGCTTTCACTCCGACCGAAGCCGCTGCTGTAGCATGTCTCTACAGTCTGTGGGTTGGGGTATTCGTCGAGAAGCGCATCAAGGTTCGAGATTTACCAGAAATCTTCATAAACGGAATGCGAGTTAGCGCAATCGTCATGGCTGTCATGGCCGCATCGAGCGGTTTTAGCGTTCTTATCGCACAGGAGCAGATAGCAACTAAATTGGCCGGAGCACTCGGCGGTGCCATCACTCAGCCTTGGCTAATGCTGCTTGTTCTGAATCTGGTTTTCTTCCTTCTCGCGGCAGTAATGGACGAAGTAGCTATCATGGTGATTCTTGGTCCAATGCTGATAGCAATCGCTAACCAATTTGGAGTTGACCCAATCCACTTCGGCGCGGTCATCGTTACAAATGTAGCAGTGGGGATGGCGGCACCACCGATTGGTTACTGTCTATTCGTGGGGATGGCAATCAGTGGTCAGAAGCTCGGTGAGGTATCACGTGCCATTTGGCCGCAAATATTGGTAATGCTGGCAGTATTACTTCTGACGACTTACATCCCGCAATTCGCGCTTGTGTTCATCAATTAGTTGCGGGAATCGGCATATGGTTATTTATGTATGCCGTAAGCAACCTACATGAACGAAGCGTCGAGTTACACATGGAAAATGAACTGGTAGAAAGTATGAAATGTCTTTCCCGCGTCAAATGAAAGTCCGTGCAAAGCGAGACGTTAAAAGAAGCTTTTAACAACCCTCAGCATAACGTATGTTGCAGCACGTGAGGTAAACAAAGGATTAACTACCTGTTGTGTGGGAAACACCCCTGACATGATATCCATGTTTTATGGATGCAATTGATTTGATGGCTGTAACACGCCCGATTCCAACTGCCTTTATTAGCAGTGAGATTGGCGTGCTTACCAAAGCCCGCTCTATGTATCTGAAGATAGGAAAATAAAGATGACTTATCCGAATACACAACTATTGATCAACGGCCAGTGGCAGGATGCCGCCGACGGCCGCACGCTGGCCGTTCACAATCCCGCCACCGGCCAGGAAATCGGCCGCGTCGCCCATGCCGGCCGCGCCGATCTCGACCGCGCCCTCGAAGCGGCTCAGAAAGGCTTCGAAACCTGGCGCGACATGCTGCCCGCCGAGCGCAGCAAGATCATGCGCCGCGCCGCCGCCTTCATGCGCGAGCGCGCCGAAAACATCGGCCGTGTGCTGACACAGGAACAGGGCAAGCCGCTCGTCGAAGCCAAGGGTGAAGCGCTGGCCGCAGCCGACATCATCGAGTGGTTCGCCGAGGAAGGCTTTCGCGTCTACGGCCGCATCGTGCCGTCACGCACCAACATCGCCATCCGCCAGATGGTGCTCAAAGACCCGGTCGGTCCCGTCGCCGCCTTCACGCCCTGGAACTTCCCGATCAACCAGGTCGTGCGCAAGGTCGGCGCCGCACTGGCCGCCGGCTGCTCGATGCTGGTCAAGGCGCCGGAAGAAACCCCGGCAGGCCCGGCCGCACTGATCCAGGCCTTCGTCGATGCCGGCATTCCGCCCGGCGTGCTGGGCCTGGTCTACGGCAATCCGGCGGAGATTTCCAGCTACCTGATCGCCCATCCCATCATCCGCAAGATCACCTTCACCGGCTCTACGCCGGTGGGCAAGCAGCTCGCCGCACTGGCCGGCCAGCACATGAAGCGCGTGACCATGGAACTGGGCGGACATGCGCCGGTGATCGTGGCCGAGGACGCCGACATTGCGCTGGCAGTCAAGTCGGCCGGTGCGGCCAAGTTCCGCAACGCCGGCCAGGTGTGCATCTCGCCGACGCGCTTCCTGGTGCATGAGAGCATCCGCGGCGAGTTCGAGCAGGCGCTGGTCAAGCATGCGCAGGCGCTGAAGATCGGCGACGGCCTGGCCGAAGGCACGCAGATGGGCCCGCTGGCCAATCCGCGCCGCCTCACCGCGATGGCGGAATTCACCCAGGATGCGATCGAGCGCGGCGCGAAGGTGCTGGCCGGCGGCGTGCGCATCGGCGAGGCCGGCAACTTCTGGCAGCCGACGATCCTGTCGGATGTGCCGGTGGAAGCGAAGGTGTTCAACGACGAGCCGTTCGGCCCGATGGCGGCGATCCGCAGCTTCAACACGCTGGAAGAAGCGATTGCCGAGTCTAACCGTCTGCCGTACGGACTGGCGGGCTATGCGTTCACGCGTTCGCTGAAGAATGCGGATCTGCTGGCGCGCCGGGTGGAAGTGGGCATGCTGTGGGTGAACATGCCGGCGCTGCCGTCGGCGGAATTGCCATTCGGCGGGTTGAAGGATTCGGGCTACGGTTCCGAGGGCGGACCGGAGGCGGTCGAGGCCTACCTGAATGTACGTGCCGTCGCTGTGATGAATGCTTAGAACCGATAATTGCAATTTATGAAGGGTTTTCGAAGGGATCGTTGGTTTTCTCGTTTATTTAGGGCCATCCCTTTGAAGATTTTACATCGCGTTTCACATCGATGTAGGGGATAACCGCAATGCTTAACCAGCCTTGAGCATCAGCGGCACTGGTCGAGTCGATCGCCGCTCTCAAGGCTTCATCAAGTGCCTGACGAGTCCTTGCCTTCGCACTTCTTAGTTTGGTCTTCAGCTTGGACCAGCAGTTTTCAATGGTAGAGAACTCTGGCGAGTAAGGTGGCAGATAGATTAAGGTGGCTCCGACACCTTCAATGGCTTGCTCAATACCGGCGACTGTGTGTGCACTCAAGTTATCCATCACCACGACATCGCCCGGCCGCAAGGTCGGTATCAGAACATGATTGACATAGGTACGGAACACCGTGGCACCGGTGGCACTATCGATGGTCATGACCGCCTCCAGACCTTGGCAGGACAACGCTCCCAGCACAGTCACATTGCGACCGAAGCTCTTTGGTACCGCATCCTTGACGCGAACACCAGGGGTTGCGCGGCTGCCGCGACGCATCATGGCGATATTGCAGCCGGTCTCGTCGATAAACTTCAACCGGCGGGACGAATGGCGGGCTATCTTCCTGCGGTATTGACGACGGGCGCGACGCACTCGCAGAGTATCTCTCTCACATGCATGGACGGTCTTTTTTAAGCGGCATGCGCAGCCGCTGCAATAACCGGCAAAGGGTTGCCGGCCTTACACGCACGCCCGTCAACTGGTCATCGTGATCGGCTAATTCAGCCAGCGTGATATCGGGTTGCCGTTCAACCAGAAGGCGAACATGGGCCTGTGCGGTGTCATCCAAGCGCGTGCTCGGGCTACGTCCTTGCTTTTTAGCAGTGGCATCGCCGGTGTGCCGCGCCCGCTGCAGCAACTTTTCCACAAACGACAGACTGACACCAAAGAACTCGGCAATTTCACGTTGAGAGCCCATACCGCGTTCGTGGGCCTGCAAAATCTTCTGCCGCAAATCCAGAGAGTAAGGAGAGGCCATGAAACGTCAAAGATATGAATGGCAACATTTCTTTGACAAGAAAGCTTCTCATGAATTCCAGATGAATTCATGCAACACGCTGTAGCTTCGCCGCCTCTGCGCGAAATTCGGGCGTATAGGTTCGCAAGTTTGTTTTCTTCATGCATTCTCCCATTTGATGAGGCTAACAAACGAGAGTGTCCACAGAAGTCAGGCCACCTCAATCGTATCGGTGCCGGAGGCGGTGCGCTGATCATCGAAAAGTTCGACGGTGGAGGACAGGAACGTAAGAGCAGCGGTACGGAGTAGCCCCGGGCAGCCGCTGAGGTCGAAATGGACGCAGCTTAAACTAACCGGTTCAATGTCTTGACTGATGGGTCCACTTTAGAAAGCCTTCCCCCAACTACCCGGTGCTATTCGTTCCTTGTGCACGAGTACCGTAAGCGTCGGCTGAGACTTTCAATTACCCACAATTTCTAATGCAAGCTCATATCCGAGTTCAATTTCGTGTAGGCGCGACAGGCCGCGCCAAATGACGATGTTACCTGGCGGCGGATCATGAGTACGTGCGAGATAACCGCCAAGGCAAGCGAGCTTGCATAGATAAATTGATAGATCGACTGATGTGTCTGTTCGCATTTCCGGTCCTTGTACCAGCCGATCGAGCAACGTCAATTCCTGTGTGGTGAACGCCAGCGTCGCAGGCGCTGTACTTACGGTACGCTGTAGCATTGTCATCCAGAAGATGCGCCAACCCAAGATGCAGTACAGCGCAATCAGATTGACTAGCCGCTCGGAGGTACGCAATTTTGATTGCTCGACTTTACAGCCGGATTTCATGATCTTGTGGAAGGTTTCGATCTTCCAGCGCGTGGCATACCACTGTAGCTTCTCGACGGCTTGCGTGCGCGACGTCACGGGCAAGTCTGTGACCAATTTCCACTCGATGCGCTCACGTCCAATGGGCTTGTCGCGTTCGGTCGCATGCAGCACCGTCAAGTTCAGCTCCGGATACTTTGCCTGCTTGCCAATGGGTGGAAGCAAGTGGATGCGCTTGAAGCGCAATTCAAGGGCTGCGGTTGATACATTGCCATGGCGATTGCAGACCTCGACCCGGTGCAAACCACGAACCCGTACCTCGTTCATCTCATCATCGACAGTGTGATCGCCTTCCCCTGCCAAACGGTCAACACACGTACGAAACAGGAAGTGGGTATTGAGAGTTTGTGCCAAGCAGAACAGCTCATAGATATCGCTCTCCCGGTCTGCGACATGAACGCAGCGATCAGCATTGCCCAACAGTGCGGTCGAGCGGCGCAGATTATCTAGCCATCGGAAGCTTTCTTTGGTTTCAATCGGCACCCTTGTCGGATTAATCTTGCGTTTGAGTGCCGTACAACCCTTGAATTCCTTACGACTCCAGAACTTGATTGCAGCCAAACCCAATGGCAAGCCTTCGAGCGTGACGGCCAAACTGGAGTGCATTTGAATGCCGCACTGAGTGCGTGACTTATGCCGTCCATTCTTGTCCTTGCCGCCGTATACTTTATTAGTGATACCAATGGGCTCCTGGTTGTCGCGTTGAAAGGAGAACATGGTCGTGTCATGCAAAATCAAGATGGGACCAGTGGTTGCGTTGAAGCGCTCACGAGTTGCATGGAAATGTCCTTCCAATATCAAGTCCTCGTGAACACGTTCATTGCTAAGAAAGCGATATGCCGCCTTGGTGTTAGCCCAGTCTTGGCATGCCATCGGAATACTATGACCACGATGTTCCCAGAGTTGGGCAGCTAATTCCTCCAGCCGTCTTGCCAGACGGGCGTCAAAGAAGTGATGCCCATCTAGTTCGTCATGCAACCATGCCGGTCCCGGAGCCTTTGCTCTATGTTGCTCCGCGTCCATAGCAACCTCCTGCCTGACTTCCTTCCACCAGGCTAGGTCGTTCAAGCTACCATGTCAAAAGTTGTGGGTAATTGAAAGTCAGAGACGACGCTTACCGAGTACCTGAGCCAACCTGGTTCTCAACGGCGGTAAGTTATGACTTGCGATTGGTATCACTCCTTCTTGTGGGGGGGCGTCTGGCTGCAATCTCCTCTGCAAGCTGCACGAACGCGTTTAATGCAGCAGACGGAGCAGGATCTTTCCATGCAAGAATGAGCTTACTCTTTGGTAGCGCTTCGCGCAGCGGACGGTAGACGACGTTATTCATATGGACTTGTTGAACGGATGCTGGAACAAGCGTCACGCCAAAGCCCGAACTCACAAGTCCCAGCGATGCATAAATTTGGCCCACTTCGAAAAGAGGTGAGGGTGCAAAGCCAGCGTACGCACATAGCTGGCTGATAATCGCATGGTAGTCGGGAGCGACGTCTTTCTTATAGTTAATTACCCGCAGCGGCGCACAATCCGTTATCGAAATCTGCCGTTTCGTTGCCAGAGGATGATCTTTCGCGATCGCGACATAGAAGGGTTCCTCAAGTACTAGCGCAGAATTCAAATCGGCGTCCGGCGGGATCGAGCGCACGAACGCGAGATCAATATCGCCGCGCGTTAGAGCATTGACCTGCTCGGCAGATGTGAACCAACGAAGCTCAACTGTAACGGCCGGAAACCGCTGCTGATATTCGCGAAGCAGCGGAGGCAGGAGTGTATAGGCAATATGCTCAAAGAAGCCAACGGCGATGTGTCCAATTTCGCCGCGCGCTGCACGCTGCGAATCGACGACCGCCGCATCCGTCGCGGAAAGGATGCTCCGTGCACGATCAGCAAACACTTGGCCAGCCGACGTAAGAAATATCCGTCTACCGAGTCGCTTGAACAACTCAATGCCGATTTCTTGCTCCAGTTCACGTATCTGACGGCTGAGCGGAGGTTGCGCGATGTTAAGCCGTTCAGCGGCCTTAGTGAAATTAAGTGTCTGTGCGACGGTGAGGAAGTACCGAAGATGGCGCAGTTCCATACAAAACCTTTTAGGTATTGATAATCAACTTATTATATCTTTTACATTTCGTTTGGTGGCCTCTATGATACCGACATCAACTTACTAAAGGAGATGACCACTATGAAACTCAATGCTTCCCAATTGGCCGCCTACAAACGTGACGGGTTTATCGTGTTGGAGTCGCTTTTCTCGGACGAAGAAGTCAAGGCTATGAAGAGCGACCTAAAGCGGATTCAGCAAATTGACACGGACCATTTGGTTCGTGAGAAAACAGGGGGTATTGCGAAGACCATTTATAAAGTTCATGAACCCGACAGTCCGACGGCTTCGTCTGTTTTTCATGCAGCTACGCGAGCCCCGCGCATGCTTGGACCGGCGCAGCAGCTTCTGGAGGACCCTGATCTTTATATCTATCACACGAAATGCAACCTGAAAACGGCGATCGATGGTTCGGTCTGGCAGTGGCATCAAGACTTTGGAACTTGGCACATTGATGGCGTAAAAGACCCAAGCATGACCACCGCGTTAATCATGCTTGACGAGCCTACCGAGATGGGCGGCTGCCTCTACTTCATTCCGGGCAGCCACAAGCTTGGCTCGCTACAACCGGCGTTCGATGAGGCTACTGGCTACCGTTTTTACGTCGTGCCAAAACCGACGATGCTTGACATTTTGGCCAGCCATCCGCAAGTTGTGCCGATTATCGGTAAGCCTGGCACCGTGGTTTTCTTCGATGCAAACATCGTGCACGCATCGGGTCACAACCTGTCTGGTGAGGACCGTTGGCAAGCGTACGTTGTATACAATCAAGTTAAGAATCGTCCGGGCAATGTGGAGAATCCCCGTCCCGACTACGTTCGGTCGACAAATTTTGCGCCGCTTGCTGTTGGCAGCGATGAGATTCTCAATCAGGAGTCGGTCGTTTGAGACTGTACACTGCGTAGATCAGTTGCGCATGCTGTGACTTCTCAAGCCGATACATGCGGTGAGTCTTGGAGAAGGCTTCACCGCTAGATATTACGGGCGCTGCAAGTGACCTGCAGCAGCCCTTACTTCCGGCCGATACCGTGTCGGCTTTGAACGTCTCCATTTCACGACGTTGAATCACACCGGATTTTGTGGAGGCACCAACATTTGAGAGAATGGTGCCATGAACAAGAAACAGATCAAGTTTTCTCCCGAAGTCAGGGAGCGCGCAGTACGCCTGGTGCGCGAGCAGCGTAGCGAACATCCGTCGATGTGGGCGGCCATCGAGACGATTGCACCGATGATTGGTTGCACCGCCCAGACGCTTCTGGATTGGGTCAAACGTGACGAAATCGACCGTGGAGTGCGTGACGAGGTCGGCACCGACGAGCGGGAGCGCATCAAGGCGCTGGAGCGCGAGGTCAAGGAGCTGCCCCGTGCCAACGAAATTCTGAAGGTGGCCAGCGCTTTTTTCGCCCAGGCGGAGCTCGACCGTCGATTCAAGTCCTGAAGTCTTTCGTCGATCACCATCGCGATAGGTTCGGGGTCGAGCCGCTCTGCAAGGTTCTGCAGATCGCCCCGTCAGGATATCGACGTCACACAGCCCAGCTTCGCGATGCATCCAAGCGCAGTGCCCGCGCCTGACGCGATGAAGCTCAGAGGGTGAAGAATTGACAACGACTGCTTCCTAATGGAGGCCGGCCACAGACGTTGTGTCCTGGGATGGCAGGAGAACTTCCTCCATGGGGTCTTTGGAATGGCAAAAGGGCTATAGTGTGACTAATGGGGAGCAGTGGGGCGGGTCCTATAAGGCTCATTAACCAGCATTGACGCCGTATTCGGGTAAATTCTTGTGTTTTGATCTGTCGTTCCCACTCGGCCAGCTACAGGATGTCCACACTCGACCAGTACGTAAATGCCGCGACCCGTGATAACACCCGCAAGGCCTATCAAGGCACAGTTCGGCACTTCGAAGTCGAATGGGGCAGCTTTTTGCCGACCAGTGCGGAGAGCATCGCCCACTACTTGGTCGACCATACCGAAACGCTGTCGGTCAATACCCTACGCCAGCGTCTGCCGCCCTAGCCCAATGGCATCTCGACCAGGGCTTCCCCAATCCGACTAAAGCAAAGGTGTTCAGGGGTATCCAAGTGCTGTATCCAGCTCTGGAAAAGCGGGCCAAGCCGCTGCAGATCGAGCAGCTGGCTCGAGTGGATCAATGGCCCCAAACCGCGATTGGGGAAAGTAAGTCGAAAAATGACCGTCGCGACGAGATTCGCCACCTGCACAATCGCGCATTGCTGCTACTCGGGATCTGGTGCGGCTTCCACGGCGATGAAATGACCCAGCTACGTGCTGAGCATGTGGAGATTGTGCCTGGACAGGGCATGACCAGTTATTTTCCGGTCACGTAGACTGATCGGCAGATCAAGGAAACGACGTTCAAGGCGCCGGCGCTGCCCCGATTCTGCCCGGTCGAAGCATACCTGGCTTGGGTCAACGCTGCGCAAATCAGCGATGGCGCGTTTTTCCGGAGCTGCGACCGCCTGGGGGCACGTCGGTGATGGTTGACTGCATATCGACAGCCTAGCGCCGCTGTTACGCTCCATCCTGAAGGAAGCGGGTGTTGTATCGCCGGAGCTCTACCGCGGCCGTTCCCTGCGACGTGGGTTCGTGACTTGGGCCAGCGCTAACGGTTGGGAGGTCAAAGCTCTCATGGATTCTGTTGGCTGGAAGGGCGTGCATTCGGCCATGCGCTATGTTGACAGTGCCGATTCGTTTGCTCGGCACCGGAGCAGCGAAATGCTGTAGCTCGAATCCCCGAAATAAGTGGCCAAAGTCGAATTTTAGAATAGCACGCCTCGCTTTTTTGAGGAAAAGTTCGATACTGACCCGGAGAGGTATCGAATAATATTCACTTGACGACATACCTGACAATGAGCCTTATCCATTGTAACGGGAGGGCAAATCGAAGAGACACCACCAATGCAAGGCATCCGAGAAATAATGCCAATTTTTAGGCGATGACGGGACAGTAATGTCAAATATTTGTACCAGAGCATTCCAGTTAATGGTGGTGCTTAATATATGTGCCATAAAGCCTCACGACGTCCGCTGAAATGCTGATAAATTCAGATGAATAAAATAAAAAGACAAAGTACGAAGAAGTAACCTGCAGCATACGGCGTATTCCACCATGCGAGTCTAAACGTGGAGGTTTGGGAGATATTCTGTACCAGACCCAACGTGCCGCTGAAGGGACCAAGCATAAACGTGAGTACGGAACTGCCAATCAGGGTAATGGCAAGCTGTGTCGATGAAATCCCTAGGACTTCAGGACGAAGGGCTTCGCCTAGCAGTGCAATTCCCACTAGGGGGTGAACACCCAAGAACGACACAGCGAGCGTCATGACGGGCATAAGCAAGAGTAGAATTCTGGATCCAATGGCTTCATTCATCTGCAGGAAGAGCACGTTCACCATATGGTCGGTGCCTGACATCACGATTGCAGTTGCCAGAAACCCTGCGCTGAGAAAAACCGCATACTGATCCGCCATATGCGGAAGGCGACCGAAGAACTCCCGGCTACCCTCGAATGCAAAGCGCTTGCCATGTCCAAGCATCATGCACCAAATCAACGCTGCCGGTATTGCGAGCAATGTCACGACAGTCACCAGGCCGACCCGCATCCAGTGTTCGAGTACAACAATAGATAAGAGCAGAACCAGAATTCCTGACACCATTTGCATTAGGTGGGGAAGCGGAGAATGTCGTTCTGAGTCTGGAGCCGTTAGCCCGGCTGCAAGAGCAGGTTCAGCGGAATGAGGTCCATTGCCTTCGATCAACCGGAATATCAGCCAATTCATTCCTAGGCACACGAGGCTCAGCAGCAGTAGCAGCGGGAAGAGCGATAGCCAATCTAGCTGCAGGGATTGTAGTACCACACCGACGATACCCGACACGGGCGTCCAGAAGAGAGGAAGGACATAGCCTGATATAGCAGACACAGTCATGAACCGTTGCTTGCTACCTAACGGAAAATTGTCAACGACCGGCCGCATACTTGCCATCATGATCGGGATGGCAGCCATACTGACGAATGCGCCGCAGATGTAAGCAATGGATGTGGTGATGCAATTGAACGAGAACGTAGTCCTGACACGGCCCAGCATAAGACTTTGTATAGCACCGCTGTATCCACCCAAACGGATTGGAGCAGCCAGCACAGGAAGTACAGCGAACAGGGCAATGAGGTAAGCCATCTGTCCGAAGGCTCCAACGAATTCTCCAAAGCCCAGGCCGGCTCGCCAAAGAAGCAGGCTGCCCCCGGACACGAATACGATTGCAATGGTACGTGCTAGCGGCGCAGCGACCGGCAATGAGATGACAATGGCTAGGAGCGAGGACGCAGACAAAGCCAGCCCGAATATTTGCAGTTTTGTGGTCTTGAAGGCCAAGAAACAAAGAATGACCGCAAGATAGGCTGCAGCGCGCAGATGTTTTAACGGAGTTGACGCAACGCGAGTTTGTGCTGGAGTTGAGGCTTTCATTGCAACCTTGATCTTCACATGACTGTGGAATGGGCGGATTTGGTCATAAGGTTTCGGGGATGTCTCCGGTAAGCAGTCAGCTGCTTGGTCAAGAGGCCAGGTAGGTCTCAATAGCGGCAGCCGGTGCTGAGCCCATGTCGAGGGAAGCACGCCTTGATGTGACCAGTAAGGCGCGCAACTTGGAGCTATCAAAGAAGTGACGAACTCCAACCCGAAGCCTGGTAGTGTTTTAGCGGCGTGCGGGCACCATCACCAGCTTGGGCCGTCAGCTGGTCCGTTATCTCCCTCAACCTGTACCAGCGGAGATGCATGCTAGATCAGCGAGCCAAGCATCCGCCGTACACTCTCAAGCTCGGGCAGCAGCGTATCGATCATGTTGTCGGTTGTTCGCCGCGACGCAGCCGTAGCAAGACTCACGGACGCAAGCGTCTGTCCTGCTGCATTGCGAATGGGAACCGCAATGGAGCGGACGCCAAGTTCCAGTTCCTCATCGTTTAGCGCATAGCCTTGCGCACGGACCCGAGCAAGCTCTTCCATCAGTGCAGGAATCTCGGTAATCGTTTTCGGTGTCAATCGTTGGCGCACCATCCGCTTCAGTCGCTGCAATGCCTCTTCCTCCGGCAATGCAGCCAGCAGCACCCGTCCTGTCGCCGCGCAGTAAGCAGGCAGGCGCGATCCAATCCAGAGCCCGCCTGACAGACTGCGCCTTGCGGCCGCACGCGCTACAAAGACGGCGTCGGATCCGTCTAGGACCGCAAAGGAACTGGGCTCTTGGGTACGTTCGCTCAAGGCCTCGAGAGAGGGCTGAACCAGCTTGGCCAAAGGCGATGCAGCGACATAAGCATGCGCCAGACGCAATAAGCGGGGTGCCGGTCGGAACTGCTTGCCGTCCGTCTCAAGATACCCCAAGCGCTCCAGGGTAATCAGGGAGCGGCGGGCGGACGAGCGGGAATGGCCGGTAATCTTTGCCGCATCACTGATGGTAAGTGGGCCGTTGTTCAATGCGAACGCCTCGATGACCATCAAGCCTTTCTCTAGCCCGGCGACAAACTCTTTGTCGGAATCAGATTCCATATCCACCAAGTAAGGTTATTGATCAGAATGTGCGATATGCGAACATTATATCCAAAAGATTGAGGGCGTCGACCGATATAGGGTAAATTTTGCGCCATCGAGCTTAATCAAGCGCGACCGACCGCAACGGTTGTGGAGACAAGGAGGAGACATGAAACACCCGATATCCAGGTTCATGGCCGGAATCGTATTGGCCACCGGCACCGTATCCGCATTCGCCAATCCGGCTAACGGCTATCCGAAGGCGGCGATCAAGATCATCGTGAATTTCCCGGCAGGCGGTACGGCGGATATCCTGCCGCGCGTCATTGCCCAGAAATTGAGCGATAAGTGGGGCCAGCCGGTTATCGTCGAAAACCGCACCGGTGCTGGCGGAAACATCGGGGCCGACGCCGTTGCCAAAGCAGCGCCAGACGGCTACACCTTGCTTGCAACACCGCCGGCTCCGCTGGCAATCAATCAGTACCTTTACAAGTCGCTGCCCTTCGACGCCACGCGCTTCGAGCCGGTGACGGTGCTTGCAACCGTGCCGAATGTGCTCGCGGTAAGGACCACGCTGCCGGTGAAGACGGCGAATGACTTCGTCGCTTATGCGAAGAAGGAAGGCGGCATGATTACCGTGGCCACGCAGGGAAACGGCACAACGTCGCATCTGACGGCTTCGATGTTCGCGACGCAGGCGGGCACCAAGTTCACGTTCGTACCGTACAAGGGTACCGCGCCGGCACTGACCGATTTGATGGGCGGGCAGGTTGACGTCTTCTTCGACAACATTGCATCGATGTCGAAGTTGCACGAGACCGGCAAGGCCAGAATACTGGCAGTGGCCAGCGCCAAGCGCAGCCCCTTGCTTCCCAATATGCCGACTTTGTCGGAAACGGTGCTTCCAGGATTTAACGCATCGACCTTTTTTGCGATGGCGGCGCCTCCCGGCACACCTGTGGAAATTACGCAGAAGCTCAATGAGGCCATCAAGGACATCCTGAAACAGAAGGACGTGCAGCAGAAATTTCTGGAGCAGGGCGCGGAAATCGTGGGTAACTCACCGGCTGAAATGAATGAGTTCCTTGCAATCGAACGGGCCCGCTGGAAAAAAGTGATCGACAGCGCCGGTGTGACCATGAACTAATGGTATGGCAGACGACAGACAATCAGGAAGGATGAAACAGATGGAAGTGAAATTGCATGACATGCGCGCAAGCAGCGAGATTTGGGAAGCCGGTCTGACGGAAGTCCCGTACTGGGTGTATCAGGACGAGCGCGTGTATCGCCAGGAACAGCAGCGCGTGTTTGGCGGAGCGACATGGAATTACCTTTGCCTTGAAGCCGAAATCCCGAACAACGGTGATTACCGCACCACTTTTGTCGGCGAAGTGCCCGTTATCGTTGTGCGTGACGAGGAGGGCGATGTCTACGCTTTCGAGAACCGCTGCGCGCATCGCGGCGCGCTGATCGCACTGAAGGATAGCGGCAACGAGAAGGACTTCACCTGTGTCTATCATGCGTGGCGCTACGACCTGCAGGGCAACCTCAAAGGCGTCGCATTCGAACAGGGCGTCAACGGAAAGGGTGGCATGCCTCCAGACTTCTGCAAGGAAGAGCATGCGCCGCGCAAATTGCGCACCGCTGTCGTGGCCGGCCTCGTATTCGGCAGCTTCGACGAGGACGTGCCTTCGATTGAGGAATATCTCGGCGATGAGATCATGCAGAAGATAGAGCGTGTGATGCACAAGCCGGTAGAAATTCTCGGCCGCTTCAAGCAGACCATTCCGAACAATTGGAAGCTCTACATCGAGAACGTAAAGGACTCCTATCACGCCAGCCTACTGCATGTCTTCTTCACCACCTTCAAGCTGAACCGTCTGTCCCAGAAAGGCGGCGTGGTGATCAGCGAAACCGGTGCGCATCATATCAGCTGGTCGAAGATCGATCACAAGCCGCAAACCGACAGCGAGTATGCCGCAGAAAAACTGCGTTCGGACATGGAAAGCCTGAAGCTCGCCGACCCTTCCATGTTGGAAGGCTGCGACGAATTCGGCGATGGCGTCACGCTCCAGATCCTGTCGGTCTTTCCCGGCTTCGTGCTGGCGCAGATCCAGAACACACTCGCAATCCGGCAGATACTGCCAACTGGTATCGACAAGACCGTTTTGAACTGGACCTACATCGGCTTCAGGGACGACACGCCTGAACTGCGTCGTATGCGCCTCAAGCAATTGAACCTGACCGGTTCTGCCGGTTTCGTCTCGATGGAGGATGGTGCTGTCGGTGGTTTCGTGCAGCGTGGCATCGCCGGCGCGAGCCGGGAAAAAGCGATCCTGAAAATGGGAGGCGACAGCATCGAAACGCAGGAAAACCGTACCACGGAAGCTTCGGTGCGCGGTTTCTGGAATGCCTACCGCAGCTACATGGAGATCTGAACGCATGAGCACGATCACGCTAGAAAAGCTTTCCGCACTTAATGCTGCATATGCCCGTTGCATCGACAACGACCAGCTTGAACAATGGCCGGCGTTCTTCCAGGAAAAATGCCTCTATCTTATTACCACCGCAGACAATCACGATGCCGGAATGCCGGCCGGCATGGTCTATGCGGATACGCGCGGAATGCTGCAGGACCGAATCGTAGCGATGCGGGAAGCCAATATCTATGAAGAGCAGCGCTACCGTCATATTATCGGTATCCCCTTCGTTGTCGAACACGTCGACACGCTGATATTGGTGGAGACGCCGTTCATCGTGATGCGCATCATGCGGGGCGGCGAGACGACGGTGTTCGCAACCGGACGCTATCTCGACCGCATCGTCGTTGCGGAAGACGGCGGCCTGCAGTTTGCCGAGCGCATCGTGGTGTGTGACAGCACCAACATTGACACATTGCTCGTCATTCCGCTGTAGAGGAACCACGATGAAGCGCATTGCAATTGCAATTGGCGAGCCCAACGGCATCGGTCCGGAGATCGCCGTCAAGGCAGCAGCCGAATTACATGGCACGGTGAAGCTGGTGCTTGTCGGCGACGAGTATCTGGTGCGCCATCATGTGGAGCGGTATGCGCCGCACCTGCGCCCAGCCCCGTTCGAGCAGGGTGGGGCGGCTGGCGGACAGGTGCTGCCATTTATCGATGTGCCGGCGCTGCCGCAGACTGCATTTCGGCCGGGGGAGACGCTTGCCGAAGCGGGTGCGGCCATTGTCAGCTATGTGCGCGCGGCGGTCGGGCTCGCTAAGGACGGCGCAGTCGACGCGGTGATCGGCTGTCCGCATTCAGAAACGGCAATCCATCGCGCCGGTATCCGCTTCTCGGGTTATCCTGGTCTCATCGCGGAGCTGACTGGCACACCCGAAGAACGCGTTTTTCTCCTGCTCGTATCGCCTGAACTGAGAATCGGGCACGTCACGCTGCATGAGCGTCTACACGGCGCGCTCGACCGGATCAACACTCAACTGGTGGTCGATGCCGCCGTAGCAGTCATCGAAGCGACGAAGGCGCTCGGCATCGCGCAACCGAGACTGGGGGTCTTTGGCATCAATCCGCATGCG
The DNA here is from genome assembly GCF_015352985.1 of Noviherbaspirillum malthae. Lineage (GTDB taxonomy): Bacteria > Pseudomonadota > Gammaproteobacteria > Burkholderiales > Burkholderiaceae_D > Noviherbaspirillum > Noviherbaspirillum malthae. The sequence goes on from NZ_JACYXF010000030.1 coordinate 47,186, forward strand.
GGCGAAGACGGTTTGTTCGGCAGCGACGATCAATTGATCAACGTGCCCGCGGTGCAACGCCTGCGTGACATGGGATATTCGGTCGATGGCCCGGTCGGTGCGGACCTGATGCTGTCGCAGCGTGGGCATGATGTGTATCTGGCGATGTACCATGACCAGGGACATATTCCTATCAAGCTGCTGAGTCCGTTGACAGCCAGCGCCTTGTCAGTCGGCGGAGGCATTCTGTTCAGCAGCGTCGGCCATGGCTGCGCATATGACATTGCGGGGAAGGGTATCGCCGATCCCAGCGCGACGATCCGCACCGTGCGCATGCTCGCCGGTATCCTGCAATAGGGTAGGAGCTACGGCAATTTAATCATCAGTAATGAAAGGTCAGCGTCATGTCTCATACGATCCAGCTTGAGGGCCATGGCATCGCGTTCTCTTGCGAACCTGCCAAATCCGTGCTTGATGGCGCGCTCGCTGCAGGCTACGAAATACCGTATTCCTGCCGCAGTGGTATCTGCGGCAGCTGCCGTGGCCGCGTCGTTTCGGGCGCGGTCCAGGGCGGCCTCGGCGGTGGCCTGACCGCGGAAGAGGAAAAGAGCGGTCATGTGCTGCTTTGCCAGGCACATCCTTGCTCCGACGTCTCTGTGGAAGTGCGCGAAGTGCGCAAGATTGACCGCAGTGCGATCAAGACCGTCAAGGCGAAAGTGTACCGGATGACCCGTGTTGCGCCGGACGTCACGATCCTGCAACTGAGATTTCCGGCCGGTACGCGTGTCAAGTTCAAGGCGGGGCAGTATTTGAGCGTCAAGCTTGAGGACGGCAGCTTCCGGCACTACTCTATGGCGAATCCGCCCCACCAGAATGACAGCGTGGAGCTGCATATACGCCATGTGCCCGGCGGAAGCTTCTCGCAGAAGATGGAGCAGGGACTTGCTGTCGGTGACCCGCTTGAAGTGTCAATTCCGTATGGTGACTTTTTCCTGCGTGAGGGCGATCAGGACAACAAACCTACTGTACTGCTGGCGAGCGGTACCGGCTTCGCACCGATCAAATCCATCATCGAGGACGCGATCAAGGCGAAACGCGAACGCAGCATGGTGCTCTATTGGGGGGCACGGCGTCCACAGGATCTTTACAAAATGGATCTTGCGCGTAAATGGGAGAGCCAGCTGCCCTGGTTCCGCTTCGTGCCCGTATTGTCAGATTCGCAGCCGTCGGACAACTGGGCCGGCAGGACCGGCTATGTGCACCAAGCTGTTATGACCGATATCCCTTCGTTAGGTAGTTACGAGGTTTATGCCTGCGGCGCTCCTGCAATGATTAATGCGGCTCGCCATGACTTTGTGCATTCAGGCGGCCTGAATCCAAATGCGTTCTACTGTGATGCCTTTGTATCGACCACAACGTCGGCGAGTGAAACTATACAGGTGCAAATTAAGGCGGCTTAGCAAATAAATAGGTAGGCCGCCATTGAGCCGGTTGCACGATATGGTGTAACTGGCCTAGCCTTCGCGTCTCATGGGGTTACAAATTTCTGTAGGTGTTAAATGCGCTGATTCCTTCTGCATTTCCCCTATTACACTGCTAAACACAGTTATTCATTTGGCACATCACGCTCGCGACAGGGATTTGACGATGGAAAGCAAGGCATCCAAGCAGTAATGTTAACTTTTCAGTCCCGAGCATAATTCGCTAATCCAGTCGAGTGATTATGTCGAAAATTCGGCAGACGTCATCTCCGAATGCCTTGCCAGAGCATCGAAGAGGGCGGCTTTCTTACCTGCTTCCTGTCGGTCGTCTAAAACCTAGCTTAGGCAAGGTTCGGCCAGAAGCTGGCGTTCCATCGGCCAAAGTGACTGACCGCTTATCGCAGCGCTTCCGGACGTTCGACATGCAGACCATCAAAGGAAAGCCCGTCTAAAGCTGCTTCTTCGCGGTCCAGTTCGCCGTTGTCATCCTGGTTCAGCCAAAGCGGAATGAGATTGGCTGAAATGCGATAGGTCTTCTGGGCTTCCCTGCGTCCCAGTTTGCCGTGCTGAATGTCGCTGCATAGTTGCAGCTTGAATTCCTGGCTGTGCCGTCGATATGGTCCTCTCTTGGACTGGCTGTCGGGCATACAGTACGCGAGGAGGGCATCGAGCACGAAATCCGTGTGCATGGAACTGCTCCCCGGCAGCCGACAATGCGACGTGCAAACTCGTCGATCACGAAGGCAACGCACATGAAGCCTTGATACGAACTGGGTGCTCCATGACTTCCCACGAATATTTGGTTGATTTTTTCTTTCTAGCTCTATTTTCTCGAATGTTGGAGCCTCTTCGATTGAACTGACCTCCAAGGTCGTGTTCAACGGTTGAGTCCAACTCTTCGGGGCAGTTCATTCCCGGGGCAGTTCATGAATTCTTGTGCTTTGGGGACGGCATTATCTAAATTAGCAGTAATTGTGAATTAGGCATACATGTTGTTAATGGCAGCGGCAATCGCGATATGGGTTCCAAAAGATTCAAGTGAGCGACTTGCATAATGGATGAAGGCTTTGAAGTTCGGCTAGATGCTGTGCGCCGGCAGCAGGCAGGCGCTCAGCATGATCCATTCACGGCCAGCCTTGCTCAACGGCCTGCCGAAGAAGAGTAGAGTGGCCTATCTACTTTTCGGGAGCTTCGTCATCCGCCAATTCTTCGCCACGAGGCTCGATGATAAGCGGCTTGAGTTCACGGTCGTCAAAATGCACCCGGAACTGCTTGGGCCAATAGTGCCCAATCGCATCGTTCATGAAGTACTTTGGGATTCCCTTGTTGAGATCAATCTCACCGTAGATGATGCCTTCCTCTTCTTGCCCGATCGGCCCTGCGATTACCCGACCGCTTCCACCCTCTATGATGCCGCTCCAGGCTTGGACACGTTGTTGCTCTCGGCTGATTCCCAGCTTTGCAAAAACGTCTTCACCGACAATCAGCTGGCTGCAGACCACATAGGTGTTGTACACAATAGCATGATTGCGGGAGGCGATTTCGGCCATTGACACGTCGGCCAACGTAAAGCCCAACCACGCCGCGACGTGCACCTGTTCGCCCATCGCAGCCAAGGTATATCCAGGAAGCACCATGTTATGTTCTCCGCAGATGAGGCCTCCCAGCTTCCCGATTTCGGTGTCGAACACCTTATGGGTGCTGCCATCCCCATCTCCCCAAACCAACTTTTCCGGGCCGGTTGGTTTGAATTTCCGATGTGTGCCGATGATGACGCCTTCCGGGTCAAAATAAAGAAGGGTGTTATAGATGGACTTGCCAGATCGTTCATTGACACCGATCACCACATAGGCCCCGGCACGGCGCGCCGCCTCGCCTAGCCGGGCGGTCGAATCGCTTGGAATGTCAACTGCGTTCTGAAAGAGTTCGGCAGAGAACCTGCTTGCCTCGCGCATCGGCAGATGCCATGCCCAATAGGGACCGCCGGGTATGAAGGCTTCCGGCAGCACGATCAGCTTCGCGCCGTTCCTACCGGCTTCCTCGATCAATGCGCAGGCCTTTTCGACACTGGCATCCCGGTTCAGGAACACCGGCGCGGCCTGCACCGCGGCTGCCTTGAATACGGGTAATCTGTCGCTCATATTGGTCTCCATTGCTTAGATAGTTAATGCAATTCTGCCGGTAAGCGGCGGTGGGCTTGTTCTTGAATTCCACCGGGAGCAGGATGTTGCCCTCGACGCTACGCCATTCCAGCAAGGCATCGCGCTGGAACACCATGCCGATGTTGTCGGGCGGACCGTTGACCGGCCTCCCTTGGACCGTTAGCTTGCTTGCATTGGTGGTTTCGACCGCGGCCACGCAGCGCAGGAAGGTGCTCTTGCCGCAGCCGGAAGAGCCGAGGATGCTGAAGAACTCGCCCGGCTGCACATCGAGCGAAATCGAATCGAGCGCGAGCACGCCGCGCTCGCCCGGATAGATCTTGCGCAAATCTTGGGCTGCAACGGCGGCTGCATTCATTTTCCACGCGCCTTCGCAGACAGGTCAGGCTTCACCACGCCCGGCTCACGAATTCCTTGGGAACGCGGCCGTGCCTTATCAGGCCGGCGTCGGTCAAAGTCCAGCGCTAACGCGACAACAGCATGGCTACGAATGGAACGCATCATGGAAAATTCCTGTTGGCGATACGCGTTCATTCACTTTTTGACTAACGGACAATTGCTTTGCGCCAAAGGTTGGTAAGCCTGGTCTGCGGGAATGGTCGCCTTCACGGTGTAGTAATCCCATGGCATTTTACTTTCTGCTGGTTTTTTCACCTGAAACAAGTACATGTCGCTAAGCAGCTGGCCATCCACACGTACGGTCCCGTTTTTCGCAAAGAAGTCATTGACCGGCATCTCTTTGACTTTGGCCATCACTGCGCCTGCCTCGTCAGTGCCGGCCGCCTTAATCGCCTTCAGGTAATGCGACACTGCGGAATAGGTCCCCGCCTGAATGGCCGAAGGCATGCGCTTATGCTTTTCGAAGAAGCGCTTGGACCACGCACGGGTCTTATCGTCCAGATTCCAATAAAAAGACTCCGTGAGCTGCATGCCCTGTGCGGCATTGAGTCCGAGGCTGTGAACGTCGGTTACAAAGACGAGTAAACCGACCAATGTCTGGTTCTTGGTAACGCCGAAATCGTTCGCCGCCCTTACGGAGTTGATCAGATCTGCGCCGGCGCTGGCCATGCCAATGACTTTCGCTTTCGACGCTTGCGCCTGGAGCAGAAAAGAGCTGAAATCTGATGCGTTCTGAGGATGCCTTACAGCGCCAAGCACCTTGCCGCCGGCGGCTTTCACCACCTCGGCCGCATCCTTTTCCAGAGAGTGGCCAAAGGTGAAATCTGTGGTTAGGAAATACCAGCTGTCGCCGCCTTGCTTGAGGACGGCCTTGACGGTGCCGTTGGCAAGCGCGTACGTGTTATATACCCATTGCACCGACCGATCATTGCAATCCTCATTCGTAATGCGCGGCGATGCGCTACCGGTAATTAGCGTGACCCGATTCTTTTCCTTCGCGACCCGCATCACTGCCAACGCTGCGCCGCTGTTGACAAGATCGGTGATCATATCGACCTTGGAAACGTCAAACCATTCTCGTGCGCGGTTCGCAGCGATATCAGCCTTGTTCTGGTGATCAGCAGTGACGATCTCCACAGGAGCGCCAAGGACGGTGCCGCCAAAGTCTTCTACCGCCATGCGTGCGGCAAGCACAGAACCGGTCCCGCTATTGTCAGCGTAAGGACCGGACATGTCAGTCAGAACACCAATTTTCACCACTCCATCGGAAATCTTACCTTGCTGAGCCAAAGCGAGCAACGATGTTGAGACTAGTGTCATGCCAAGAACAAGGTGACGCAAACGCTTCATTGGATATCTCCCCAAGGAACAGCATTGATGATGAGTCAGAGGGTAAAACTGTTTCAGAAACAAGATGATGATCTGTTCAGTTTATATAAACATGTTTTTGTGTTGCAAACACAAAACGCTTATTGTGCGCAGTGCGAACATTGCGTACTATTTCCCCATGGGTCCGATCTGTCGGTCTATTCGCAAGCCAAACTCAATGCCGGGCTAGCCGATTAAATGAGCACCCAAGGAAAACTCTCAACTACGAAACCCCCTCTTGCAAAAGCTCGTCAAGGGCTGCCGCCCAATTCTCTTGCGCTCTTGCTCCACCGATTTTTTAAGGCCTGATCCAGCAAACTCATGCGGCTGTCATCCGGGTGCGGGTCCAGTTGTCGAAGTGGTAGCGCACCGTGCTGACTGGCGGGAAGTAGGCTGGCAAGGCGCGCCACGTTGCTGCGTTCTTGAGCAAATACTGGATGGCACAGAAGATATCGTACAAATCAACCCTTCTTGGATTCGTCCGTTTCCGACCGCCTTCCAACATACTGGCGGTAATGCCATGGACTCCCTCCACTTTGCGATACCCGCCGTTTTGACGTTGAAGTGAGAATTCAGGAATGACTAATTATTCACGCAGAAAATTCTCGATGCTCGTAGCGAGAGAGACCGGCGTCTCATCCATTGGATAATGGCCGGCGTTACTCAGTTGCTCCAATACAGCATTCGGATACCACTGCAGATAGGTCTGAGTCATGACTTCCGCCGTCAGTGAAGGGTCGTTTTCTCCAACAATCACTTTTATGGGAATTGGATTGCCTTTGACCTTTTCTGCAAAGTCGGTTTTAGCCCAAGCTTGCAGATAGGTGGCGAAGGCTTCGACAGTGGAGTTCTGCAGCGAGCGCGCTACCATTTTCTCAATCCAATAGCCAGACAAACGCTTCCCGGTCGTCAGGTCGATGATGGCTCGGCGGACTGCTGGATCGGTTGCTGCACTTGAAAAGAAAGTCCAGCGTTGCTCGTCAAAGGGAGAAGCTGATGCTGGAACAGGAGTAATTGCCACCAATTTCCTAATACGGCTTGGAACATCGAGAAGAATCTGCTGAATTACTTTACCACCCATTGAATGTCCGACAAGGCTGAATCGCTCCCAGCCAAGCTTATCGGCGAGCGCGATTGCATCCTCGGAAATTTCTGCGATGGTGTACTTCCCGCTAATCGACTTCGATCCACCATAGCCTCGATAGTCCATGAATGCGTAAGTAAACTCGCGCTGATCAAGCACTTCGCACAAGGGCCGCCAGTCTTCGGCACTACCGAACCAGCCGTGCAATGCGATTACTTTATGGGAGCCGCTACCAATCGTGATGTACGTGTTCGTCATTATTGTTCCTTTTATTACCCACCCTGTCAGCTCAGAGACAGGCGAGGACGTCATGTGGGCGCCACGTTGGTCTGAGCGCCAAGCGGTCGAAGCTCGCTGGTCACAGCATCGTAGCCATAAATCCAGTCCACCGGCAACGGCGGTGGCGGCGGAACAAGTTGATTATTGAGAAATTGCTGACGCGCCTGGAGCTGCATCCTCGCGCCGCGCGGCTGGCGGTCGCGCTCGTATGCTGCCAGCGCTTCGACCGGATTATCGCGACCCTCATCAAGATACCGCGCAATTGCGTAGCCGTCTTCCATGGAAATCGCTCCACCTTGGGCAAGTGTCGGCATCATGGGGTGGGCCGCATCGCCAAGTAGGGCAATGCGGCCGGCAACCCAATGCTCGAGTGGTTGCCGGTCATGAATTCCCCATTTAAACGCCTCCCTAGCGCGCGAAAGGATATGGAGCATGCCCGGATGCCATCCGGCATATGCTTCAAGCATCTCATCAATGTCACTTGGCACAGCCCATGTTTCGTCTGCCCATTCATTTGACACCCGGCCAGCAAAGATGTTTAGCAGTTCTCCTCCGCGAAGCGGATAGAACAGAACATGACCTGTAGGCCCGAGCCAACCTGTATATTCATTGCCCGTGAGACGAATCGGCAATTTGTCGGCGGCATCATGCAGCTCCTGCATCGGCAGGATGATGCGCCAGCAAATCTGATTGGTAAAGCGCGCCTCGCCTTTCCCAAACAGAGCGGCACGTACAACCGAGTGGATGCCATCGGCACCGATGACGATGTCAGCTTCAACCTCGCGTCCATCAGCCAACCGTACGACGGCACCCTGCTGCAAGTTCTCAACAGAGGCACATTCAGCCCCTGTATGGATGGTGTTCTCCGCTACCAGCGAACGCAGAAGACCATGCAGATCGGCACGGTGAGCCATGTAGTATCGGGCACCGAACCGCTCCTGCATCGAGTCACCATATGGTTCCTGCGCCCGTATTGTGCCGTCATCCCACTTTAAGGACAGGCGCATCTGAGGTTCAGCAGCAAGTTTGACGAACTGTGCCTCCAGACCTAAAGCGCGAATGACCTTGACTGCATTTGGCCCGACCTGAAGGCCCGCGCCCACTTCGCCAAGCTGGGCTGCGCGTTCATAGACACTCACTTCGAAACCGCGTTGATGGAGTGCTGCAGCAGCGGTCAAGCCGCCAATACCTGCGCCAACGATGACAACACGCAACGCACGTCCGTTGTTTAGTATCCGCATGATTTTTCCTTTTCCATTACCCATTTCCATGCTTGCCAGAGAAAACTTTTGGTTAGCGGCAATGTTGGTCTGTTGCCGATGCTCTTAATATAATAAATAGTGATACTGAATCGCTTGTACGCATAAGTGGCTGATGCGTCTCTGCTTAATTGTTAGTCAAGCGAGATGTTCGCAGTCTTAATCACTTTTTCCCAACCGACTCTATTCTCATCAAGGAACTTTCGGAATGCAGACGGATCCCCGGAGAAGACATCAACTCCCTGTTCGGTGTACCGTTGCACTGCCGCAGGCTTTCGCATAACCTTATTCACCTCGGAATTCAAAAGGGAGATAATTTGCGCTGGGGTGCCTGCTGGAGCCATCAGACCTAGCCAGCCGACCGCTTGATAGTCCTTGATACCTAATTCGTGCAGAGTGGGCACCTCGGGAAGCACAGCAACACGTTTTACTCCTGTCACAGCGAGTGCCTTGAGCCTTCCCGTACGAAGGTAAGGCAACGCACCTTGCACGTCACTTGCAAGTAAATGGGTTTCGTCGCTCAGTACCGATGTGATCGCGGGTGCATAACCCTTATAGGGGATATGCACCATTTTGGTCGAAGTCCTTTGTGCCATTCCCTCCACCGCCAGATGCGAAAAGCTGCCTAATCCGACCGAGGCGTAACTGATTTTTTCCGGATTCTGCTTAGCATAGCTGACAAGTTCATTAAAATTCTTGACCGGCAAAGAAGGTGGTACCACGATTGCGCCTGGAATAGTCACCGCCAGTGCCACGGGGATCAAGTCCTTGTCTGCATCATAGGGTAACTTCTTATAAAGTGCAGGGTTCGTAGAGACATTTGTCGTAGCCATCAGCAAGGTATAGCCATCTCCAGGAGCTTTTGCCACAAGTTGAGTGCCGATAATTGCGGCCCCTCCGGGGCGGTTCTCCACAATCACTGGTTGCCCTAGGTTATTGGAAAGCTCTGACGCGATCAACCGGGCCGTGCTATCTGCAATGCCTCCAGGAGCAAAAGGTACGACTATTTTTATTGGGCGATCAGGGTACGCACCTTGTGCCGAAGCCGTATTCAATACAAACAAGGGCGCCGCTACTATAAGTAGGGCCTTTCTCAATGTCTTCATCACTGTCTCCTTCTGTAATAGTGGCCTGCTACCGACCGTAGGCACAACCTATGAGCAGGTTGCTGCCATCAAAACCAGTGTCATCATCACACCGATACATCGTCGACGTTATAACGAAACAGCCAGTCATAGCGTTCTCTCACCTTGTCTTCGGCCCATTCGCGGTCGACGTATGCAGCTGCTCCTTCGGACGAGGCAAGTGCACTATTATGAAAACGCTTACCGTTTTCAGTGGAACGCAATACGATACGCGTAGTGCGTTCAATACGGGCTTGCTCGTATCTTTTCAACGCATATTCAATATCGCTTTCGTAGTGCTCAATGCAGCGACTGATAATATAGCCGTCCTCGATTGCCATTACTGCGCCTTGGGCGAGAAAAGGCAGTGTTGGATGGCAGGCGTCTCCCAGCAGAGTGACACGTCCCTCAGACCATTGCATGAGCGGTGGACGCGCCATGAGTGCCCATTTGTAGGGAGTATCAACGTGGCTAATCAACTCATGCACGTCTTCATGCCAGCCCTTAAAGTCACCATGACACTCTTCATGGGAACCTTTCTGCGTCCATGACTCAACTTGCCAGTCATCGCGCTCAACGATACCGACAAAATTCATCAGCGTGCCGCCATGTAGCGGATAGTGAATCACATGCGCACCGGGACCAACCCAGTTAGTGCCAACAGGGCGTCGCAGTCGCTCTGGCAAGCGTGCCATTGGAATGACGCCCCGCCATGCCAGCATGCCCGAAAACGAAGGCTTATCGGAACCAAACAGCTGTGCCCGAACGTTGGAATGTACTCCGTCAGCGCCAATCAGTACGTCGCCGCGCAGCTCGTTCCCATTTTCGAGCTTTAAAGTCACGGCATCGGCTGATTTTTCAAAGCCGGTACATTGCGCACCGAGCATGATTGCATCGGATTTGACCTTACGAACGGCATCGGCGAGTACTTTATGGAGATCAGGGCGGTATATCGTGAAATACGGGTATCCATAATCCGCTACAGAAGTTTTCCCTAGATCAAACAATTTCCAATTCTGTCCAGTATTCCAGAGCCGGATCTCTTTCCCTTCCGGTTCGCTCGCGAGAGCTTTAAGGTTGTCGCCTACCCCGAGCTGATACAGTGCGCGCAATCCATTTGGACTTAGCTGCAGTCCGGCGCCCACCTCACGCAGCTCGGCGGCCTGTTCACAGACTTGCACGTCATAGCCGCGCTTGAGTAGGGACAGCGCCGCCGTCAGACCGCCAATGCCGGCACCGGCGATAAGAATACGTACCTTCCTTGTCATTTTAAACCCTTGATCGTCATAACTTTATAGGTGACTCCCGCATTGCTGGCGGAATAGGAATGGTGTACGGCCAAACCTATTCAAGACGGATGTTTTTTTCCTTGATGATCTGGCTCCACTTAGCACTTTCCGACTTGGTTTTGTCAGCCAATTGCTCGGGCGTCGACGGTGCCGGCGTAAAGCTGGCCTGCTTCATCTGCTCCAGAACCGCCGGCTCCTTCAGCGCTGTGGTGGCCATACGGTTGAGCGCCGCAATTACATCCGGTGGTGTGCTGCGTGGCGCAAATAATCCGAACCACGTCGCGGCCTCGAAGCCGGCTAATCCACTTTCTTGCATCGTCGGGACTTCCGGCAGCTCCGGCAGACGTTGTTTACTTGTTACCGCGAGCGGACGTAAGCGACCGGCTTTAATCATCGGTAGCGGCGCAGTCGGAGTATCGACCATCATGTCAACGTCTCCAGCCAACAAGCCGGTCATTGCTGGAGCTGCACCTTTATAGGGAACATGTTGCATGGAAAGTTGGGCTGCGCTTAAAAAAAGCTCTGTGGTTAAGTGAGGCGAACTACCGGCGCCGGGTGAGGCAAAGTTGATCTTTCCGGGCTCTGCCTTGGCTTTTGCCATCAAATCAGCAAGCTTAGTGAATGGCGACTTAGCATTTACAAACAGCACATAAGGCTGGGTGGCAATCAGTGAGATTGGTGAAAAGGAGGCGATGCCATCATAGGAAAGCTTGGGATACAGGTGCGGCGCCATTGCGTTGGAAGTGAGGCCGCCCCACAGTAAGGTGTAGCCATCAGCCGGAGCCCTGGCCACTTTAGCTGTCCCAATCGTAGTGCCTGCACCAGCAACGTTTTCAACGATAAAGGTGCCGCCCGACTGCTTTTGAAAGGACTGGGCCAATAGGCGTGCACTGGCGTCAGTGGCACCGCCCGGAGCATAAGGCACCACAATTGTGACGGGGCGCTCAGGGAAACTAGCTGCTAAGGCACTAGTTGTACCAAATGCAAAAGCTGCAAGGACGCCGATGCCTATCGGAGCTAAGAAATTCATTGTATGTCTCCTCATATACGGCCGTGGTTGGTCTCCATCTATTTAACCGCATCTGGATCAAGAATATAATCGCAATTATCTTCTCAACTAAGAAACGTTAGTCATGAATGTTACACAGCGGCAAATGCAAGCGTTTCTTACGATTGCCCGCTTGAGTAGCTTTACTCGAGCCGCAGAGCGCTTGCACATCACCCAGTCTGGCCTGAGCGCTATGATGCGTGACCTTGAAGAACAACTAAAATGCCGTCTCTTTGATCGGACAACCAGGTCAGTAAGTCTTACTGCAGAAGGAACCCAACTGGTACCTGTAGCGAGCCGCATCGTTGCTGAACTGGATTCCGTCTCGGATGCGATCAACCGGACATCAGGTCGCGCACAGCGTACCCTCATGGTGGGGGTCACGCCTATCATCGCCAACGGAGTCATGCCGGCCGCAGCCGGGACGTTCGCTCGAGCGTACCCGCAAATCAATCTTCGAATCAGGGATATGAGCCCCCAGGCAATTCAAGAAGGAGTATCGAACGGGGTGCTTGATGCCGGATTCGGTGCTTTCTTCAAGCCAACGTCTGGCATAGAGCGGAAACCGCTGGCCGCATTCGCTTTGACTTATGTTTCGCCTATAGAAAAAGAGATTAGGGTAACTAAGCGGGACGCCAGGGTTTGCAAGGTAAAGTGGTCGGCATTACACGATAAACCGCTAATTGGCTTGCCGCCAGAAAATCCAGTGCAGGAGTTGATAGAGGAGCACTTGCGCAAGATTGGGCGAGGTGATGAAGACAGGCCTGTGTACGAAAATTTTCAAACCTTGCTGGCAATGGTGGAGGCCGGTTTTGGCGTGACGGTACTTCCATCTTTTATTACGCCGGTGTGCAAGCGCTATAGGGTGCAAACTTCAGTGCTAACGGAGCCGGTGGTATCAGTGAGCTATTACGAAATTACAAAAAAGGGCCGACTTCGTCCTGACTCTCTTTCGACTTTAGCAGCTGCCATGTGCGCTGAATTCCGAGAGCATACAGCAACGAAGCTATGACCACATACTGGTGTCTTACTCGGAATACGAATGGAGCGGCGGCAGTAGTTAGATAGAGAAGAGGGATAATGTTAAAAGTTGTACCCTAATCTTATTGTTGAGGCCGCGCGTGGCTCCTCTGCGTCTGAATCGTATTGGCCTGCCTTAGCTTGGAAGCTGATAGATTGATTCAGCGAATTCAGAAGGAGAAGCCTGCGTACCGTTCGTCGGATGTCTTCATATGCGTTTTCCTTGCCCATACTCGAAACCAATTCCAGCATATTGATGAATGCTGTCGCGCCAAGTGATCCGGCGGCAGTCTCGATGCCTTGCAGGATCGCCGGCGAATATTTGACTTCACGTCCCAAGGCAAGCAGGAACGGCACTTGGTAGGATTTCGGGTTGCTCCTCACCAGCTGCAGCAGGTCAAACATTCGGCCCTGATCGAAATGAACCCCACAAGTCACTAGGCTGAAGTCTTTCGCCAGGAGTGTTTCGGCGTCTTGAAAGGAATGGCAAACCAATAGATTGAATTCGTCGTCCAAGACATCATGAACAAGCGGGGTGTCTTGGGGACTGACAGCAATCAGCAGGGTGGGCTTGCCGATCTGATCCATAAAGGCCCTGTGGAACAGCTATTGACAATATGCAACATAAACGCCGGGGCTTGCTTTGTCAAAGTCTTTTACGAATTCTGGGCGGACAACGACCTATAGAGGGTCTGGTGACAGCTGGGGGCTCCTTCCATATCCGGAAAAAGCGAGGCTCGACCCTACTAAGGTGAGACTTTTCGCAAACACTTTACCATTGAAGGTTATGAAAAGGCCTTCAACAGCACGCCGAACGTTATTCGGGATCGCTGCGAGCCGGTATTGAACGTTTTTTTATCTTGGGGCGTTTTGCTAGTGGAAAATTCAGCCTGCGTACTCATTCTGCCGAACGATCGAGCACGAGCATTTCGCTGATGCGATGCTTCGCGAATGGATCGCCACTGTCGACATAGCGCATGGCCGAATATACATCTTTCCAGCCAACATATTTCATCAAAGTTTTCACGTCCCAACCATCGGTACTGGCCCGGCTAGCAAAACCGCGCCCAGTGAATGGGCGCTGTAGAGTTCAGGCGACACAACGCCCGCTTCTTTCAGGATCGAGCGCAGCAGCGGTACCAGACTGTCGATGTGCAAACCTTCTTCGCCGACATGCCACCAGCGGTCGATACTCCGAAAACCGTAGCATCACTGATCTGGGCAGCGCCCACCCATGCCAGGTAAGCTTCGACCGAGCAGACGTGGGCCAGAGCTGGCGCTTTGAACGTCGTTCCCGTGATCTGCCGATCAGTCTTAGTGACCGGGAGATAACAGGTCATACCCTTACCCGGCACAATCTCCCCATGCTCGGCTCGCAGCCGAATCAGTTCATCGCTGCGAAAGCCACGCCAGAACCCGAGCAGCAGCAGGGCTCGGGTTTGTAGATATCGGACCTCGGTTCCGCGGTCATTTTTCTTCTTCGGGGCCGCGATCGCATTTTCAAGCCAGTGATTCACCTCAGCTAACCGCTCCAGTTGCAGCGGCTTGGCGCGTTTTTCTTGGGCCGGATGGAGTACTTGGACAGCTCTAAACCCTTTTTCACGATCGGCACTTTGGTTGGATCGGGAAAGCCTTGGTCCAAGTGCCATTGGGCGAAGGCGGCCAGACGCTGGCGCAGCGTATTGACCGACAGCGTTTCGGCATGGTCGACCAAGTAGCGGGCGACGCTCTCCGCGGTGGCTGGCAAAAAGCCACCCCATTCGACTTCGAAGTGCCGAACTGTGCCTTGATAGGCCTTGCGGTTGTTATCACGGGTCGCGGCATTTACGTACTGGTCGAGTGTGGACATCCTGTAGCTGGCCGAGTGGGAACTACAGATCAAAACACAAGAATTTACCCGAATACGGCGTCAATGCTGGTTAATCCGACATTATCCAATCACAGAGAATGGGCATATTTGACGCACTTATCATTGAAACTCGTAACGTAAATTTGTATCATGTAATGCGTAATTAAATATCGAGGTATGCTGTGGGGCGATCAGGGCTATATAAAACAGACGTAAAACAGGCGCGCGAGATTCTCCTCGCCCAAGGCAAGCATCCCTCCGTCGATGCAGTACGTATCGCTCTCGGGAATACCGGCTCCAAAACGACCATTCACAAATACCTGCGAGAGCTTCAGGAAGAAGAGGGTATCGACCGTAAATCCTCGATCAGCGAGGTGCTGCAGGATCTGGTTGAGCGCTTGGCGGGTCAGCTTCAGGCTGAGGCCAACGAAAAGCTCGAACAAGCGACTGCAAAGCATCAGGAGCAAGCCCGCGCGCAGGCCGAGCTGATTGCTGAGTTACGTGCCGACGTGAGCGGTCTTACAGGGCGCCTTACAGAAGCCCATCAAGCTTTGGCGCAGGAGCAGGGCGCTCACGCCAGCACGCGTGAAGCCCTCGGGGATTTGACGGTAACACACCGTGCTGCCGAACAGCGCATTGTTGGCCTGGAAGAGCGGCTGTACGAGAATGAACAGCACCGCCAGTCTTTGGAGCAAAAGCACGAACATGCACGGCAGTCGCTCGAGCATTACCGCAGCTCGGTCAGGGAGCAGCGGGAGCAGGATCAGCGGCGGCATGAACAGCAGGTTCAGCAGTTGCAGGCCGAGATGCGGCAGCTACAGCAATCTCTGGTGGTCAAGCAGGAAGAAGTAACACGGCTGAACCAGGAAGGAGTGCGTCTGGTATCGGACTTGTCTCACGCACGGAAATCCTTGCATGACGAACAAGCCAATAGCCGGCAGCTTGTACAGCGGTTGGAAGCGCTACAGGACGCGGAACAGCGTGCGCGTGTCGTTGAAGTGCAGCTGGCGGAGAAAACCGTGCTGTCCGAGCGCTTGACCGAGCAGCTGGCCACAGCGACGGCGCAAGCGGAGGGATTCTTCCGGCAGGTGAGGGAACTGGAATTGTCGCTGGCGACCACGCAAGCCAGGATGGAGGCACAGCAGACTTTGAATGAGGAGTTGCGCAGCTATCTCAAGCAGCAGCAGAACCGCACTGAGAAGGACGACGGCCTGTGATCTCCCAAAACTGACGAAGGCCTGTGATCCATAACGGACAACAGGCCTTGCAATATGGGGTGCTTTCGTTTTTGCTGCGGTGTACGACGTTAGCGGTAGCCAGCATCCATGTCCGCCTACCTTCGCAAACTGCACCAAAAGCGAGTGGACCCAGATTCCCCTGCGGCGGACCAGCTACGCGCCGCCTCGCCCCACTGGTTGCGGCACACCTTTGGCAAGGCCAGTCTGTTGGCTGGTCAGAACGTAAGCGAAGTGGCGAGTGCGCTTGGCCATGCTAGCCTTGAAACTACCATGATCTATACCGAGCAGGAGGCCTTGGACTTGATTGCAGCCGTTGAGCGAGCGCGTCCAGGGTCACTTGCTGCGGAAGGAACTCTAGAGCAAGGAGATTTTCAGTAATCGGGACCCAATACAGCGAACCACTTATCTATAATCTGTCATTACTATCTTTTACGGTTCAAAGGAACAAAATTGTGCGTAGCGCTCCTAAGTTTGGCCTCTGTATTGCGTTGGTGGCAGCCATTCTTCCAGCGGTTGGCTTGGCAGCGAACTTCGTTCCATACTACCGTTCGTCTTTAGACGTTCTGATCGATTTGGATAGTTTTGAGCGGTCCGGATCGATTGTAACGTATCGGATTCAAAGCCCGAAGGGGCTACGAAACAGTGATGGCAGCTGGGCATCTGCACAATTGTACGTTGTGGCAGATTGCGAAACACGTCGACGTAACGAATTTTATGCACCACAGCATCAGCTAAATGTACCACTACATGCGATTTACCCACGTACCCGTGAAGATGTCGAAGTTCGGGTTGCGTGTAATGAGATCTCGGCGGCTCAGCTACCGGTCGATTTCAGTTACTTTGGAATGCAACAGCAGGCCGGTTCACCAAATTCACCGGCCGCTAGTACTCCACATCAGAACGCGACTGGCGCAGTGCGCCTTTACCGCTACGCTGGTCGTATAAATCTAGATAGCGTCCAGAGACGAGGTGATCTTATAGTCTATAAGATTAAAGCCGGAAATCGGGACGCGACTGGTCAGGCGGTCTTAGAAGAACGGATCGTCTTAGCGGATTGCAGGAAGCGCTTACGCGGAGAGTTCATCGAAGTACCTGCCAGTCGACCGCCATTGTCGGACGTTTTTCTAGGTACGCCAAACGACAGCGAGCTGAAAATTGTATGCGGGGAAGTGGAACCGCCCATAGACATTGTAATGTTGCCCGAGTCTCCACCTAGCATGGGGATACCGGATCCACAGGCAACGCAAACAGCCCCAGTCTTACGATCCCCGAGGCCGGCCGCACCTCTGCCGCCACCGGCTACAGCGCAAGCCCCGACTGTACGGTCCCCCGCTCCGTCCACGCAACCGGTCGTACCTCCACAAGCCGGTACAGAGAAACCAACCGAACGTAAGGGCTCAGGTAGCGGCTTCATCGTCAGTGCCGGGTATGTGGTCACGAACGAACACGTAATAAGCGGCTGCCGGAAACTTACGGTAAGAAGGGGAGAGGGCCGGCATGAGGCACGTTTAGCGCGTGCTCGTGCATCTATGGATTTGGCGTTGCTTGAGGTGCCAGCATTGAAGGCCACCAAAGCACCAGGTATCAGAACCAATGCGCTTCTCGGTGAAGACGTAACCGTAGCGGGACATCCACTTTCAGGGCTGCTGAGCGCGGACATCATCGTCACATCCGGTCAGGTGAACGCGCTTTCGGGCCTGCGGGATGACGTTCGGTTGTTACAGATTTCAGCACCGATTCAGCCTGGGAATAGTGGCGGCCCTCTAGTCGATACTTCTGGAAATATTGTCGGTGTTGTAGTCTCGAAGCTTGATGCTGCTCGGCTTCAGAAAATGATTGGTGATGTCCCGCAGAATGTAAACTTTGCGATAAAACCGGAGTTTCTGCGAGAGTTTCTTGGAACCGCAGATGTGACCTACCAAACTGGCCAGTTAGGGCGACGGCTAGAGAACTTCAAGATCGCTCAGGTGGCTCGGACCTTCACTGTGCAGGTTGAGTGTTTTTAACATGAAATCGGTCCCACTGTGGGAAGTAAGTACTGCTTGATCGTCAAGCTTCCATTAGGAAACTTTGATGCGATGCCGTTGTCATACGTACATGTGTATTTTGGAAGAATTAACTAGATGGGAAGGCTTGTGTACGTTAAGGTTAATCAAAGCGAAAAAGGGGCTCATCAATATTTACAGATTGACGGGGTACGCGTCGGCGACATTTGGCGTGAACACCTAAGGATCAAAGACGCAAAGGGAAATCAGTGTGAAAAATGGCGTTGGTTCGCTAGGCCAGAGGGAATTACAACTGTTCTTGGCGAGGCTGTCTCCTCAACCGGTGACAAGGGCTTTGGATCAAAGGATAGGGCTGTAGACGCACTAATATCCGCAGCTTGTCAGATTGACAACGATTTTCTCATTACGGTGGTGTTAAAACGATAGCTACAGAACGGGCGTGCCTATGCGCCTGCGGTAAAGGAAGGGCAAAATGACAAGTAAACTTACAAAGGCATATGAAAATGCCAAGGTTGGTGACACGTTTTGGATCCGCTCGGACGCTCAAAGCGTGGAATCGCTTTCGACGTTTCAAGCAGTGGTGCACGCTGCAAACGTCATGAGAAACGACGGCTTGATCCATGTGGTCCGATCCCATCAAGAAAGCACAACCGGAAAGCGTTTCATTGATGCGCTTCAGCTAACCAAGCTCAAGTAAAGCATATTGCGAGAACAGGAAGATCATGCCGGTTACGGAAATTAGTTGTGCTGATGATCTCGCTGCTTTAGCAAGAGAAGCCCTCGATCAAATCTGGACGGACAAGCGCTTTAGCGACCTGATCGGTGCGGTCCTCATGGCGAACCACGTAGCGGACTGGTACTTTCAAGTCGATCTCGGAAGAAAATTTGATGATGCAGCGAAGCGGGCCATGAAGGCGACCTATCCGGAGTGGGACGTGATACGTCAGCTGGCGAATGGGACAAAGCACTGCAAACTGGAAGCACCAGTCCGGGCGAAGCGTAATGAACTTCAATGGGAGCACGATGACTTCTGGGGCTCGCCTGGACACGTGGGCAATGATGGCCTTGACTGGTTCGTTGACTATAACGGTACGCAGCGATCAGTAGCCGTTGTGGTCAAGACGTTTCTTGAACAGTTTGAGGATTCTACGAACCGACCAACTTGAATTGTTCATATTGTTTCTCCAAATATCGAATCATAGCGTTCGTGATCGGAGAGACCAGTGCCAACGCAGGCAGCCTTGGGACCAGCGGTTGAAAAAATGGCAAACTAAAATAGAGCAGTAGCACGGTATGACAACAAACCAAGCACGTAATCATCATTGGGTACCGCAGTGTTACCTAAAAGGCTTTGCCAAGAGCCCCAGCAAGAATGCCAAGCTTTACGTTGTCGATAAAACATCTCGAACCTCATTCATGGCAAGTCCACGCAATGTTGCGTCAGCGCGTGACTTCAACCGGGTTGATGCAAAGGGTGTGGCACCCGACCACGTTGAGTCTGGATACGCAAGATTCGAAAGCTTGGTCGCACCGGCACTGCGCAACATGAGCCAACGCTATGGATTCGGCAGCGGCGGCGACCAAAACCTCGTACTGAATTTAATTGCGCTGTTGGCGGTTCGAACGCCCCGCATGCGGGAGAATGTTCGTAGTTTCCACGACCAGATCGCTCGAAAGGTAATGTCTCTCAACGTGGCAACGCGGGAGCGGTACGAAGCTAGTTTTGGACGGGCGGCGGAGGACGGCTATATTGATAAGAATGAATTGGTTTCCTACGAAGCTATGAAGGATTTCGTTGTTCGAGGTGAATACAACATCAACGTTGGGACCACACACCATGTCGCAAACGAATTGGAGCTCGCGGAGGCTGTCTTGCCGCTCTTGGCAAAGCGAACATGGACTTTTATCCGAGCGGGATCAGGAACTGGTGGGTTTGTCACATCAGACCATCCAGTCGCATTGCAATGGACTGAACTAAAGCCACGTGGATTTCATTCCTCTCCTGGTTTTGGCTTACGTGGTACAGAAGTACTGTTCCCGGTCTCGCACGATCTGTTAATGGTCGGAGAATTCGGCGGCAGCGGAGGCCTCCTTGAGGCGAATCGGGAGCAGGTAGCATTCGCCAATTCTGCATTGATCTTTCATGCTACCCGTCAAGTATATGCGCGAGACGATAAATTTATCTATCAGCGTTATGATGGGGAGTTAAGACGGGGAGACGACTTGGTTAAAGATTTGCAGGCGCAACCATGACGGATATCACGAAAATTCGTGCGATCGCTGAAGCATGTCGTTCTGGTTTGGAGAGCCTTACTAACCGGGCTGAGTCTGGTTTTTTTGGATTCCCTACGGCCACGTGTGGTTTTTCCGCCGAGATTGTCGGTCGTCTCCTCAAAGAGAAACTGAACTTTGATGGGATTTATGTCAATGGTGATGGACATCCTCGCCTCACACCTAGCCAATCACATGCATGGTATGAGGTAGGCGATTACATTATCGATATCACTCATGACCAATTCAAAGGCACCGGTCTCTCTGGGTGGGTGTTCAAGCGCGGCGAGGGGTGGCACACACAATTTGCAAACGTGTGCCGTCGGGAAGGCTTCTGCATGCCGAAGGGCTGGCCGTGCTACCCATTTGACGGATACCAAGCAGCACTGGATGAGGTCTTGAAACTAGAGGCTCCGTAGAAGTCATAGTCGCTTGAAAAAACGCTAGGAAGAACATGCCGCGCCCAGTTAAACAAAGTCTTGCAGATCTTGACGTCATGGCCGAGGCGGTCGAGCGTTTAAAGCATGTCATGTACGCTAAGGCATTCTACGAAAGGCGTTATGAAGATGCGCTCGCCCGGGTCATCCGTGATCTCGGCGATCCTTGGACCTATATGCACAAATTTATCGACAATAGGGAGTGGTTGATTCTTCTACTCCGAGAGCAATTTAACTAGGGCGTGTCATCAATTGAACCCGAGGCAGCTTGTTCGGTCATTTGCACGGTGTGTGCAATGATCGCGGCGCGTAGTGCCGAACAGTGATAACAAGACGTTATGGATTACGGGACGACCAGTGGGAGCGGATCAAGGATTGGCTGCCCGGTCGAGACGGACATGTTGGCAGGACGGCCAAGGACAACCGCCTGTTTGTCGAAGCGGTGCTGTACCGCTATCGAGCGGGCATTCCCTGGCGCGATTTGCCGGAGCGTTTTGGGGATTTCCGTGTGATCCATACCCGGCATACCCGCTGGAGCAAGAGCGGCGTCTGGCAGCGCATTTTCGAGACGCTGGCGGCCGATGCCGACAATGAATACGCCATGATCGACTCGACCATCGTGCGTGCGCATCAACATAGCGCAGGCGCGAAAAAAGGGGCTCTGCCGCCGAAGCGATCGGACGCAGTCGCGGCGGGCGGAGCACGAAGATCCATGCCACCGTCGATGCGCTGGGCAATCCGACCGGCTTTCACCTGACGCCAGGACAAGCCCATGATCTAGAGGGTGTTGATGCCTTGTCCCCCGGTGTCAGGATAGTTGTCGCGTCACCTGATTTGAGTCGTAATGAATCCGGGGCGGGCAAAGAGGCGAAGTGAAAGCGTATTCAGCGGAACGGAAAGAAGCAGTACTACGACGGATGATGCCG